>CAXHRO010000004.1:0-132408 GCA_964018905.1 uncultured Muribaculaceae bacterium | reverse complement strand
ACATCCACCATCTGTACCTTTCAAGAGGCTAACTCACTGTTTATTAATTGATTATATAGTGTGCATCGGCAAGTAATCACTGAACGATAAAACTTAAATCTTACAAGAACGCCTAATGCTGATAACTGTCAGTGTTACCGATTAGAACAAGAATCGCCCAAAACAATACTTTATATTTACTGACAATAGTGAGCTTTATTATTGCTCATCCTCGGCATTAAATTTGCTCCATGAAAAACGAAAAGACAAAACTGGCGTTAGACAATGGCATTCTTGTCGATGCACAGGTACCGTTGATTGTTTCAGCAAGCCGTGCCACCGACATTCCGGCGTTTTACTGCCAGTGGTTTTTCAATCGTCTCGGCAAAGGTTATGTAAGATGGCGTAACCCCTACAATGGCAAGGATTTATATGTTTCTTTTGACAACACCAAATTCATAGTATTTTGGTCGAAGAATCCTGCGCCGCTATTGCAGTTTCTCCCAATCTTAAAGCAAAAAGGGATTGGATGTTACGTCCAATATACACTTAACAACTACTACGCCGAGGGATTAGAGCCGAGTGTTCCTCCCATCTCCGGACGAATTGAAACATTCAAACGGCTGGTTGACGAATTGGGCTTAGGTTCAGTTGTCTGGCGATTCGACCCGTTGATTCTGACAGACAGAATTTCCACAGAGGATTTATTGCATAAAATCAGCAATATAGCAGGCGAATTACGCGGATATGTCGAGAAACTGGTGTTTAGTTTTGCTGATATATCCTCGTATCGCAAAGTCGGTCGGAATCTTTCCGATGCAGGGATAAACTATCATGAGTGGTCGGAGGACGAAATGGTTGAATTTTCACGCAAACTGGCAGATATGAAGCTCGGTCTCGAACTTGCGACCTGTGCCGAAAAAGTTGATCTGTCAGAATTTGGAATCAATCACAACCGCTGCATAGACCCGGAACTGATATGCCGATTATCGCCGGAATTAGAACCTTTGATACGCAATTCTAAAACAGACAAAGGTCAACGCTCACTATGCGGCTGTATTACGTCAAAAGATATCGGAACATACAATACCTGCCCGCACGGATGCGCATACTGCTACGCCAACACATCCCCGGTTTCCGCGCGTCAGAATTACCTTCGGCATCAGCAGAACCCCGACAACGACTCAATTATATGAAAAATACATCAGTACTTCATTTTATCCCACAATTCAATGCCGCTCGATTATCGTTTGATGATGTTGTGGAATCAGTGAAACAATATATCAACTCACTTTCAGAGAGTAAACAGAAGAAGCTGAAAGATGAGTTGGAGAACGGCCTCACCAATTATCTTACCTTTTGTTAGCTTTTGAAAGAAGTCTAAAACGATAGCTTTTCATTGGATTCTGCTTTAAGTGGACATGTTTTATGTCTAAGAATTAGTTCGTCTAACCGAGAGAGGATGGCTTCTTTTGACATGCGATCAGCACATTTAAAACAAAAGTACTTTTCTTCCTCTGTCATTCCTTCAACATTGTTTTCTACATAAACATTACTGTCATTGGAGTCCATCAGGTATACATAATCTGTTCGATACCATTGAAAATTATGCTGTTTATAGCGAAAATTAATATTCCAGCCATATAATAAGGGAGTGCCGGGAATTTTTGCGGTGTCATCGACTTGGGTGCCATCCGAGTTTAGCAGAAACGTATCTCTAACTGTTGCATTCAAGAAAACACCTGTAGAGCTTGGGTAAATTGCTTTATGCTTCGAATGCTCTCTAATCCACGAATTGTTCATTTTTTTTCTGACATAATCAAGCAGTTGGGTATGGGTAAGAAGAAACAATGTGTGTTTAGCAAAATCGTCCTGATAACTTTGTTGCCATTGAGTACTACGTGGATACCCAAGCAATAAATAATGAATCGGAGAACACAGGTCAGGTGAAAGAAGGTAATACATCCAAGTATTAGCTTTATTATTGAATGTACGGTAATGCCACCATAAATTCTTCCAAAAATTTTCTGTGGTAAATCGGCTGAATAGAGTTTTAAGCAATTCTGTATTATGATAACTCTCATTCATTACACTGTTTTGATTTTCGTCTTTTACGAAGAAGCGTTGTACAGTATTCCATTTTTCGTCGAACATCGTCCAATCGGTGTTTCCTTCTTCATCTTGAAACAAAAAACGTATTGATCCGTGAAAGAAAGAATAATTTTCTGCTTCAATGATTCGATTTTCCCAATCTGAATTATTATCTATTTGAATAGCCTTGGCTATTTCTTCATTCCATCTGCGAGTTAATGCAGAAGTGGACGGCTCTCCACCTTCTGCGACATCCATTTTATTGAATGCCAGACTGCTAATGGTATCGTGACTGTCAATGGTATCAAGGTAAGATATAGCTTTTCTCACAGTCTCAACGTCACGAATCTCCGGGCTACCTGTCCTATCGACTCCTGAAATCAAATTATAAACGACTCGCATCCATCTGTTCAACGACTGTTGGTTGGGAACTCCTTCGCAGAAATACTTACATATAGCAAAAAAAACGATTCTTTGCAGTTGATTAATGCCTGAAATTTCTTTTTTCTCATCTTTACCATTTTTATTATTCCTATAAGTGGGTATGAAATTGAATCCTTTCATCCATCTTGGTGTTGGAATAATACCCTGAAATGAAGAATAATTGTCAAGAATGGTTTTGAGTTTTTCAAAAAATGACACAGGGATAGAATCCATATAATATTTATATGGGTCAAAACCTGTATATTTATATGAGTCATCGGCATTAAAATAATCGTATGAAGGATTTTTCAATGTAGATGATAATGCCAAAATATAATTCCCATTGTCATCCTTAGCCGTAAACAATTCATTCCAAAAGAATCGATTGACAAAGGCAAAGAATATGTCATCTATTTTGTGGTCTTCCGAGCGGTTGTTCCAAAAAAGTTGATTCCATTCCATGTCAATCTTGATAGGTATTCCGTTTCTGATATCAAGCAGATTTTTCCATCTATTATTCAGGATTTTATCTTGTTCAGAATTCCTTTCTTGTTCTCGAAGATAACCTATGATGTCGGCCTTAAGATTTTCAAAGGAGGTTAGCTGTTTGCCACGAGCATTCATTTTAACATAGAGGTCGTCAGATAGTCCAAAATCTTCAAGTGGTTGTTGATAGAAGGCTATTGCATCAGTCTCCGTAAGGCGTTCCCAGTATTTTTCAAAAACATCTTTATCTGTATTGGTAAACAATCCCTCCAATCCGTCAATAATATCTTCTCCGCTCTTATCTCCAATGTCTGATCCTTTAATCATTCTCAGCATTGAAGATATGGTAGGGTCTTGATTCCATGCAGAATAATACCAAGTCGCATCCTTGATAAATTTTACAACATCCTTTTTATCGAAGCTTGTAAAATTTTCAGGATTACAAAGGCTCTGTATAAATTCTCGGGAAGATATTCGAGTCTCGTATGAAAACTTGGAAAGAATACTGAAAGCTTCTTCATGTTTGTCAGCAAACAAAGCTATATACCAATGGAGCAACCATAATGTGGTAAGACGCTGCTGACCATCCAAAGGTTGGAGTGTATTGTTTTCAACCGAGCCATACACAAAATCCAGTTTTAGAATTTCTCCATCTAAAGCTTGTTTTAAACTCGTAAGGAAATTTTTGCGAAGATATTCTTTTCCAACTCTTCCTTGTGCATAATCTCGTTGTACTATAGGTATTTCGATACTGTTATTCTGTAGCAGTTTCCAAAATGTAGTTTTATTTGTTGCCATGATTTTCGTTTTCTATTGTTGTAGGTTTATTTAATTGCTGTATGCAATGTTCAATGTCCGCCAGATAATATTTCGCATCAGGAATCGTCCAATAATTATTCTCACTTACGGAGGGAGAATAGTATTTGAGAAAGACATTTTTAGTACATGGTGGTACAAAAGAAGATTTGCCTTTATTGGCATCAACCATAGCAAGCCCTTCGGCTGTAATTTTAGGTATTTTCAATAATTCACCTTTATCCTTCCCTATGATTATGCGGCGTTTTGCAGAAAAAATGGCATTTCCATAGCCACGATTGGTTGAAGAATCCAATAGAGTATAGTTCCATATTTGGTTCTTTTCCTCTTGTAGCCAATCGTTGATTGATGGCATTAAAGACTTTATCTCGGAATATATTGTTTCTTTTTTTTGCTCATTGGTAATGGTGAAGTACTCTTTAATTTTCTCTTGACTTTCGGCTGAAAGGCTTAGATAAATATTCGTTAACCATTCTTTACGAGTAGCGGAGTCTCGCTCTGGATTTGTAGTATTTGAATTAATGTGTTCCACATCCCATCCTTCTAATTTGTACAAGTGAAATGGGAACTTATAGAATACAGCCAATTTGTATTTGTCGTTTTCTTTTTGTGCGATATTACTATTGATAACTGTTTGTATATTATGAAATAACAAGATTGGACGGCATTCCCATTTGTCTTTACCGTCCTCGTCATATTGAAAACAAAGAGGTATCTTTGTCACAATCTCTCTGATTTGTTCTTTCAAATCATCTATAAATGAAGATTTTGTTGAAGATCTATCCCATTTTTCACTCAGTGTATAAGCATCGCTGCCTTGAGAAATCAAGAATCCTATATAGTGATAAAGATACACGTCATCATACCATTCTTTGAATGTATTGAAATATTTCTTGACTTTTCCCCAGCAAACATTTACATCACTATTCCTTAGTTTGAAATATTCATAGAAATAGCGAAAAATACGGTCTTTGTCATTGCCGATTTGCCTGTATATTTCTTCTTCAAGGTGCAATATATTGTTTTCACACATGAGATTGAATATGTAATCTATTCGGGTTGGATTTTCATACCCGGGCTTATTCAAGAAGAGCCAAAATTCATCTTTTTGCAGTTGGTACTCTATGGCATCCCATTCACTTGCTATTTCTTGTTGACGCAAGGTTATATCGCTGATGCTTTTCTTTGTGAAATTATGTCGATTTAGCATCATCGCCTTTATCAACTCAGCATTTGTCAGCGATATTTTACCGATGTTAAGACGGGTAAATACTTTGATTGGATTTTCATTAACTGATTCATACCAAATGAAACGTACATTATTTGCTTTGTCGCGCCCATCTTCATCTATATCACAACTTATAAGTGCTTCTAATAATTTTGTGTCAAAATCCCAATATTTGCCTATCCAAGATTCTACCGTTGTGTAAGCATTGGAGATATGGTAAAGATCTATTTCAGAATCATTTATCTGTGGATTTTCAAAAAAGGACTCAACTTTGTTATTTCGTTGATATTTGAGTGAATATAGCTGAGGGAAGTGCTTTTTATTTAATTCTTCTTTTAATGCTCGAAGTATAAGATATATTGTAGTAAGACGCTGTTGCCCGTCTATTACCTCATACCATATGCCTTCACCTAAATTCTTTTCACTTGTTTCATTGTCAGACATCATTCGTACAACTAACGGTTGTACACAATAAAACTGATAATTCTGAAGATTATTCGATTTGAAATCCTTGATATCATTTAGTAAATCCTCGACTTGTTGTGATGTCCAACGATATCCTCGTTGATAATCGGGGATAAAGAAGTTTAGCCCAAGTAATTCCCGAACTGACTTAAGACCAATAATGTTCTCTGTCATAATCTAATTATTTTATTAATTTTATTGCTATCTATGCACAGGCCTCAGCATCTGCAAGGGCATTGTGATGGTTCTCCATATTGTAACCGCAAGTTGCGGCCGAAAGATGAAGTTGGTGGCTGGGAATATCAAGACACATGCGAGATGCTGTGAGGGTGCAGTGAATTTTAATGTATGAGTAATAAATGAGCTACCTTGGGTTCAAAGCCGGTTCCTAAGATACGCTATCAGGTCGCGTTGTATGTGCGATCCGGCTATGGCGTTAAGAGTCAGATATGTTGCTATGCCTGTCGCTGACATTAGGGCCAATGTGAGCCAGTCGTTGGTGAAGACTTTACCGGCCAGCCACATTATGGACATGGTTATCGTCGTGATTGCCATGTATGGCAGGGTGTCACCGATAAACGACAGCCTGTTACGTCTGCATACCGGAGCTGTGTACCATATAGTCACTCCCCAGGCTAAGGTCGACGCGAGCAGTTGGCCCCATAGCAGGATCTCTATTCCCCACACGATATTGCCGTCTGTGGATATGTCTATGTATGGTAGGCACGCCACAAGTGCGAGTGCGGTGGTGATGTCGCGAACGAGTTCCATGGCAACGATCATCCCGGGGCGCCCGGTAGCGATAATGTAGTTGTTGTAGAGCGCAGTGAGCGAGGTGAATACTCCGCGCAGAACCAGAATCCTGAACAATGGTATGGCGGCGTCCCATTTTGTCCCGAACAGTGCATGGAACAGAGGTTCGGCAATGGCGATAGCCATGCCCATACACGCTACAAGCATATAGCTGCCGGCTCGGTTCATTTTTACTGAAGCTCTGGCAAAGCGCTCCGGATCATCCTGGACATCGCTCAGTGTGGGCAGAAATGATGAAGTCACTACCTGTGTGAGCGACGAGATTCCCATTTTGCTCCACTTGTCGGCCTGGGTGTAGTATCCGAGTTTGCTCATGCCTGTGAAACTGCCTATCACGAATGTATAGATATTCTGGAAGATTGTGTTAAGCAACGATATCGACATCATGCTACCTCCGACGGCAAAAAAAGATTTCAGAGCTTGCCACGAAAACTTCCATACCGGGATCCACCCGGTGTGAATCCACAGTACCAGGCAACGCACCAGGTTGAGGATGTTGGTCTGCCACACCACTGCCCACACTTTATTGCCTGGCTCGAGAGTGACCGCAAGGTATACGGCTACGATGCCGCCGGCCACCAGGCCTATGGTGTTGGCCATGGCGACAGGAGCTACGTTCTTTTGCTTCATGAGCCGGTTGGTCTGAACGATCGAGGCGGCGTTGAAGATGAAAGCAAGGAAAGTGACTCGTCCGATGGATATGAGCTCGGGCTCGTCATACCATCGGGCGATTGCCGGCGATGCGAACCACAGCAGAGTGTATGCGGCAAGCGATACTCCGATATTGAACCACAGCACTGTGGAGTAATCCAGCCGTGTGGGGGCTTTACGCTGTATGAGGGCGTATGAGAATCCGCTGTCTACAAACAGTGATGCGAATGCCTGAAACATCAGCACGGTGCCCACGAGTCCGAATTCGGAGGTGTCGAGTTCGCGTGCCAGCACGATACCTATGAGTGTGTACAACACGATCGAGGCCACGCGGTCAATCAGGTTCCATTTGACCGACCGGGCTGTGAGACGTTTCAGATCTTGCGCCATTTTTTTGAGTGGGTGAATAGAGGAGATGGAGGAGGATGGCAAGAAACCGCTATTCTCCTATTTTCTTAATTTTACAGCCTATGGAGCGGTTCTTTATCTCAGACTTTCCGGTGTGATATACGGTGCCCGGGCCGGTTCCCTTGACTGTTAGCTCGGCCGTAGGGTTACAGCCTATCGATCCGGTGCCTGTCAGGGTGGCGTTAACCTTGTCGGACGAGAGCTGGTCGGCCTGGATGGAGCCGGGGCCTGTACAGGAGAGTGAAGCCTTGGTACACCTTCCGTCTATGGCGAGCTGACCTCGTCCGGTGAATACTTTGGCTGTTACCTCATCGGTATCAATGTCTCTGAGCGACAGGCGGCCGTTTCCTTCAAGACGGGCTTTGAATTTTGGCCCGGCATTGATGTTGAATGCCCTGACTGTCGAATCGGCGAGATTCTCTATAGATGTCAGGAATTTAGAGTACACAGTGACCGTCGGGAGATGGCGGGAGTTGGTCTCGGTCAAGTCAATCTCGACTGATAACCGGCCTTTGTCGTTGTTGGTGAACATGATGGCGTTGACAAGGTCGACCGGTGCCCGGAATACGGCTATCCCGGCCGAATCGGGATCTGACTTGTAGTCGACGTTGATTGCTTTGGCCACTCGCAGACTCGTGAAGTCTCCGACGTTGACAACATGGCGTTGTATTTCCTGTGCCATAGCGACGTTTATGGCGGCAAGCATAATCAGGATTGTTGAAATGGTATGTTTCATAATGTGTTGATGGATAGTGAGGGTAATATGTCGTTTTGTATGCGTGTAAGTATCGCATCGAGTTCGCTGTACGTATTGGCCTGCAGCATCGCTATCCTCGTCTCCCTGAAGTTGGGTATGCCTTTGAACAATGGTGATGCGGCGAGGTGGCGTCTGATATGCAGTATGCCACGATACTCGTCAATGCGGTCAATGCTCTCGTTGATCTGACGGCGTAGTAGTTCGAACTTCTTTTCGGTAGGCATAGGCTCGGCTATGTGCCCGTATTTCAAGACCTGTTTCATCTCGTTGAAAATCCATGGCTGGCCTATTGACGCGCGGCCTACCATGATGCCGTCTACCCCCGATGTCTCGAATGCTTTTACGAGATCGTCACCGTTGGTTATATCACCGTTTCCTATGACCGGGATGGTGAGTCGCGGATTGGCCTTTACCCGTGATATCATATCCCAGTCGGCATGTCCGGTGTATAGTTGGGATCGGGTGCGTCCATGTACGGTCAGAGCCTGTATACCACAGTCCTGCAACATCTCGGCGAGTTCGACAATGATACGTGATTCATGGTCCCATCCAAGTCTGGTTTTCACCGTGACCGGCAACTTGACCGCATTGACCACAGCACGGGTTATGGCAAGCATGCGTGGAATGTCGCGAAGCATTCCGGCGCCGGCTCCTTTCCCAGCTACTTTTTTTACCGGGCATCCGAAGTTTATGTCGATGATCTCTGGGCCTGCCTGCTCGGCAATGCGTGCCGCCTCCACCATCGAGTCTATGTCACGGCCGTATATCTGTATTGCGGCCGGACGTTCGCTGTCGTTGATGTGCAGTTTGCGAGTGGTTGACGCGATATTGCGTATGAGGGCGTCGGCCGAAACAAACTCGGTGTATACCATGTCGGCACCCTGTTCACGGCATATGAGCCTGAACGATGCGTCGGTGACATCCTCCATCGGAGCCAGCATCACCGGACGGTTTCCTAAGTCTATATCTCCTATCTTCATTTCATTGCAAAGGTAGCGAAAAACATCGAAATATCGTGCCTGGTCAAAGCGTTCATCTGAGATATGTCTGAAATATTCACATAAACTGCAAACAGATTACTCTATGACCCAAAAAAAATCATTATCTTTGTGACCTGTAAGCAAAGAAACCCACTTACATAATAATATTACGCACAACAATGAGACTAATAATCGAGAAAGATTACAACGATGTATCGCGTTGGGCAGCACACTATGTGGCGTCTCGTATCAACGCAGCGTGTCCTACTCCCGAACGCCCGTTCGTTCTGGGTTGTCCCACCGGCAGTTCGCCTCTGGGCATGTATCGTCACCTCATAGAGCTGAACAAGGCCGGGAGGGTGTCGTTCAAGAATGTTGTGACATTCAATATGGATGAGTATTGCGGCCTTCCTCGCGAGCACTCGGAAAGCTATCACAGTTTTATGTGGAACAACTTTTTCAACCACATTGATATCAACCCCGAGAATGTAAATATTCTTGATGGTAATGCGGCTGATCCCGACGAAGAGTGTCGCAGATATGAGGAGAAAATCGCTTCATACGGCGGTATAGATCTGTTTATGGGCGGAGTAGGCCCTGACGGACACATCGCGTTCAACGAGCCCGGTTCATCGCTTACAAGCAAGACCCGCATGAAGACCCTTACCACCGACACTATCATCGCCAACTCGCGTTTCTTTGACAACAACGTTGATCTTGTGCCCAAGACGGCCCTGACCGTAGGTGTGGGGACCGTGATGGCCGCGCGTAGCGTGATGCTTATTGTCAACGGACACAACAAGGCCCGCGCTCTCAAGCATGGTGTGGAGGGTGGCATAAGCCAGATGTGGACAATCAGTGCCCTGCAGATGCACCCCAAGGCTATCATTGTGGCCGACGAAGCTGCCTGTGGAGAACTCAAGGTTGACACTTACCGCTATTTCAAGGATATAGAAAAGGACAACCTCGATCCCGATAAACTTTAACCTGACGTAGATATTTACGCTCGGCAATCATTAAATAAATTTGCTATTGCTCTTGACTTATTTGTATCTTTGCAATACGCTAACGGGATATGTACCCCGGGACATTATATGATATTGAATTAACCTAAATATTTAGCTTCTAAAAAATAAACCAAAATGAAAATTGAAAAAATCATCGGACGCGAAGTTCTTGATTCACGTGGTAATCCCACAGTGGAAGTTGATGTAATTCTTGAGTCGGGTGCACGTGGCCGCGCATCTGTTCCCTCGGGTGCTTCTACCGGAGTCAATGAGGCTCTCGAACTGCGTGACGGCGACAAGAGCCGTTACATGGGCAAGGGTGTTCTCAAGGCTGTGGCTAACGTAAACGGCCCCATCGCCGACGCTCTCGTAGGCATGAGCGCTCTCGATCAGATCTCTATCGACGAGAAAATGCTCGCTCTTGACGGCACTGACACCAAGAGCAATCTCGGTGCCAACGCCATCCTCGGTGTTTCGCTCGCTGTAGCCAAGGCTGCTGCCGACTACCTCGACGTTCCTTTGTACAAATACATCGGTGGATGCAACTCATACTCGCTCCCCGTTCCCATGATGAACATCATCAACGGTGGTGCTCACTCTGACGCTCCTATCTGCTTCCAGGAGTTCATGATCCGTCCTATCGGTGCTACCTCGTTCCACGAGGGTATCCGTATGGGCACAGAGGTTTTCCACAACCTCAAGAAGGTGCTCAAAGAGCGTAATCTCTCGACTGCTGTAGGTGACGAGGGTGGTTTCGCCCCCACACTTGACGGTACCGAGGATGCTCTCCAGGTAATCATCAAGGCTATCGAGCTTGCAGGCTACAAGCCCGGCAAGGACATCACCATCGGTCTTGACTGCGCTTCAAGCGAGTTCTTCAAGGATGGTGTATACGACTACACTTGGAAGCAGGGTGCCGATGCTCCCAAGCTCACTTCTCAGCAGCAGGCTGAGTTCCTCAAGGAGCTCGTAGAGAAATACCCCATCGACTCGATCGAGGACGGTATGGCCGAGAACGACTGGGAAGGCTGGAAGATCCTTACCGACATGATCGGCGGACGTTGTCAGCTCGTAGGTGACGACCTGTTCGTGACCAACGTGAAATATCTGAAGCGTGGTATCGAAGAGGGTTGCGCTAACTCGATCCTGGTCAAGGTTAACCAGATCGGTTCGCTCACCGAGACTCTCCGTGCCGTAGAGCTCGCTCAGCGTAACGGCTATACCGCTGTTATCTCGCACCGCTCAGGTGAGACCGAGGACGCTACTATTGCCGATATCGCCGTGGCTACCAATGCCGGACAGATCAAGACCGGATCGGCAAGCCGTTCTGACCGTATGGCCAAGTACAACCAGCTCCTCCGCATCGAGGAAGAGCTCGGAGCCAACGCCGCTTACGGCTGGGGCAAAAAGACCAAAATGCCTCAGGCATAAACCGACAGTCTTAACCATACAATAGACCGTGGCGGGCATCCCAAAGGTGGGGTGCCCGCTTAGGTTTTTTCAATTTTATTTTTTACCTTTGTGGTATAGACATTGTGATAGGATGATTTATTTTGATCTTGACATATCGACGGTAGTGCTCTCGGTTTTAGGTGCGCTGTTTATGATGACTCTGTTTCTTGTTACAGTATATCGAAGCCGCCTGCGCCTGCCTGTCAGGTGTCGTCAGCGTCATCAGACGCAGGCCGAGGACACCGGGAGACAGGAACCTGTATCGGTCGTGGTCTATGCCAGAGACAACTCGGCCAGGCTGGAGAGATTGCTTGAGGAGCTTCTTGACCAGGATTATCCTGCCGGATTTGAGGTGATTGTAGTAAATGACTGCGGTGGCTATTCTTGTAGTGATATTGTTACCAGGCTTGCTCTCACACACAGTAATCTGCGCATGACATTTGTACCTGAGAAGGCTCATAATTTGTCTCACAAGAAGTTGGCTATCACGCTCGGACTCAAGGCTGCCCGCACGCCGCGTGTATTGTTGTTGAACGCCGAGTGCCGTCTTGCATCGCGCCGTTGGCTATCAGGCATGATGGCTCATCCTGATAGTGTGATACTTGGCCAGGCTGTCATCAAAGCCGACGATGGCGGCCGTCTGCCACTGATGATGCGTCTTGATGAAGCCGATACTGCCATTACATGGATAGGTGCGGCCGAGCGTCACAGGCCGTTCCGTGGCAATGGTTACAATATTGGCTATGAGACAGAGACTTTCTTTAAGAATAACGGTTTCTCGGGCAGTCTTAATCTTCAGGCCGGTGATGATGATCTGTTTGTCAACAAGGTGGCGTCGGGAGACAATACTGTTGTGGTATTATCGTCCGATACAATTGTGGATATCACTACAAGCGATCCTCGCCGTCTTTACCGTGAGCAGAAGATAAGTCATGCCTTCACGGCTCGTCATCTGCCGAGTCATCCGGTAATGTCGGCCGCGCCTGTCCTGCTGTGGCTATCCATTGCGCTTGGAGTGACTGGATCATGGATGGCTTACCCGAACATGACTGTTATAGCATCATCTGCACTGTTGTTGCTCACTCAATGGATTGTAATTGGCCGTGCCTGGAGCCACGCATCCAGGGCTGTGGGTATTCCGGTAAGCGGCTGGAAGGTATTGCCGGCATTACTGTGGCTCCCGTTACATAATCTGCACTATCGTCTGGCATCACGCCATAATCAATATCAACATTATACCTGGCAAAACAAGAAAGTCATATGAAGTCACCGTCAAAGACCAATGTGGCGCGTCTTCTTGACAAGGCGCGTATTCAGTACCGGCTTGTACCTTACACTGTCGATGAGAATAACCTTGCTGCCGGACATATCGCCGCCGAACTGGGTGAGGATATAAACCGAGTATTCAAAACTCTTGTACTGCAAGGCGACAAGGGCGCCCATCTCGTGTGCGTTGTACCTGGCAATACTGAGGTCGATTTGAAAAAGGCCGCCCGCGCCGCTTCAATGAAGAAGGTAGAAATGATCCCCATGAAGGAACTCTTGCCGCTGACGGGATATATACGTGGGGGGTGCTCGCCGATAGGAATGCGTAAACCGTTCCCGACATATTTCCATCACACGGCGATGAATTTTGACAATATATATGTCAGCGCCGGTGTACGTGGACTCCAGCTGATGATTGATCCCAGGCAACTTATAGAATATGTAGGCGCCACTGTCGCCGATATAGCAACATCCGACAACGATGAGTAACACATTCGGACACATATACCGGCTCACGACATTCGGTGAGTCGCACGGCCCCTCCATAGGCGGGGTGATAGACGGGGTCCCGGCGGGATTCAGGCTTGATACAGAAGCCATACAGCACGAACTTGACAGGCGTCGCCCGGGGCAGAGTGCTATCGTGACAGCGCGTCGGGAGAGTGATACCGTACAGTTGCTGTCGGGGGTCATGAATGGAGTGACTACAGGTACGCCGATAGGGTTCGTGATTCCTAACTCCAACCAGCATTCAGGCGATTATGACAATATGGCCGGAGTGTTCAGACCGTCACATGCCGACTATACGTATACGGCCAAATATGGTTTGCGCGACCATCGCGGCGGTGGACGTTCATCGGCCCGCGAGACTGCCTGCCGTGTCGTAGGTGGAGCTGTAGCCCGTCAGATTCTTGAGTCAATGGGTATAACAATACGTGCCTATACCAGTGCGGTAGGGTCAATATCTCTTGATACCGACTATCACGATCTTGACCTGTCGATGACCGACAGCAACCCCGTGAGATGTCCCGACAGTGCTGTCGCGGCATCGATGTATGGACTTATCGAACAGGTTAAAGCCGCCGGAGACACGATCGGCGGTGTGGTGACATGTGTTATAGGCGGTGTGGAAGCCGGTCTTGGAGAGCCTGTGGCCGACCGTCTTAGCGCTACGCTCGCCTCGGCAATGATGTCGATCAATGCGGCCAAGGGATTTGAGATCGGAATGGGGTTTGACGGAGCCCGCCATCGCGGCAGTGAGATGATCGACCCGTTTGAGGTCTCACCTGACGGCAGGATCGGTACATCGGCCAACCATTCGGGTGGCATACAGGGAGGAATCTCCAACGGAGCCGACATATACTTCCGCGTTGCGTTCAAGCCGGTGGCCACTCTGCTCAAGCCGGTCGAGACCATTGACTGTGACGGTAACCGGGCTGTTCTTAAAGCGCGCGGCCGTCATGATCCATGTGTTGTGCCGCGTGCAGTGCCTGTCGTCGAGGCTATGGCGGCTATGACTTTGCTTGACGCCTGGTTGATGAACAAGACCTCCCGTATATGATACCATATACCGATTATGCTTCCTACCTTGCACGATACTTTGACGGCAAGGTGCAGAAACTCACGGTCAATGCCGGCTTTACATGTCCCAATCGGGATGGCTCGAAAGGGCGTGGGGGGTGCAGCTATTGCAATAATGCATCGTTCTCGCCGGCAATAACCGGCCATGACTCCTCTGTCACCGGTCAGATTGAGGCCGGCAAACGATTTTTCGGGCGCAAGTATCCGTCAATGAAATATCTGGCATATTTCCAGAGCTATACGAGTACCTACGGAGATATTGAACGTCTAATTGACCTGTATCAGGAGGCTCTCTCAGTCGATGGAGTTGTTGGATTGGTGATAGGCACGCGTCCCGACATGATGCCGCAGGCGTTGCTTGACCGTCTTGCCGAGATTGGGCGTGAACGGTATGTCATGATCGAATACGGGGCTGAGTCAAGCCATGATGTTACGCTCGGGCTGGTTAACCGGTGTCATACGTGGAGTGATACTGTCAATGCCGTGATGCGCACACACCGGGCCGGCATACATGTCGGACTTCATCTCATAATGGGACTGCCGGGCGAGACTCGCGACATGATGTTGCAGACTGTAAGGCACGTATGTGCCTTGCCGGTTGATGTGCTCAAGTTTCATCAGTTGCAGATACTGCGTGGTACCCGTCTCGCTATCAAGGCCGACAGTTTAAGAACATTCACTGTCGGCGATTATATCGATTTGTGTGCCGATATTGTTGAAATTGTACCTCACAGCATCGCTATCGAACGTTTTACATCTTCGGCGCCGGCCGAGTTGCTTATCGCCCCGCGTTGGGGGTTAAAGAACTATCAGTTTGTAAATCTGTTAAAAAAACGTCTGGAAGAAATTTATGAAGACACTGTATGTAAGTGATATGGACGGGACATTGCTTGACAATGACAGTCGGGTAAGTTTAAGGTCGGCCCAAATCATAAGTGGCCTCTCTCGCCAGGGACATCTTATTACAGTGGCTACGGCCAGGACACCGGCTACTGTTGAACCGCTGTTGCGCGACACCTATACCTGTTGTCCGGCGATCGTTATGACCGGGGCGGCGCTGTGGGATCGTAAAACATGCAGGATGTCTGATATGAGGTTTCTGTCGCCGGTGTCGGCTGAAGAGATAAGATGTATTTTTGCCGGAGTTTCGCTTGATCCGTTCATATATACGGTCGCATCTCCCACCCACCTTGATGTGTATCATGGAGCAGTGATGTCACCGGGAGAGGAACGATTCTATATGGATCGACGTTATCTTGAGCTCAAGAAGTTTCACCTTGGGCCGCATGGACCATCGTCTGACGAGATGGAGCGTGTGATACTCATGTTCGGGATCGGTGATACAGTGCGTGTAGCCAAAGTTGCCGATGCTCTGAAGGATCGTGCCGATTGCTCTATATCCTTCTATCCTGATATATTGTCCCCATCGCGGTCTCTTATCGAGGTATTTGCACCTGGAGTCTCAAAGGCCGATGCCGTGAAGAGGCTTGCCGGAAAGCTTGGTGCCGACCATATCGTGGTGTATGGTGACAATCTGAATGATCTGTCGATGATGGCGGTAGCCGATGAGGCTGTGGCTGTGGCCAATGCCTTCCCGGAAGTAAAGGCCGCCGCTACCAGGGTGACGGGCCCCAATAGTGCCGACTCGGTAGCCCGTGATATCTATAGGCATATAGGCTACTCGATGTAGTCTGGCTCGGTAGTGTCCGGTGAGCCATATTCTGTCTCCGGTTCCCGGGCAATGGCCATCTCGGCTTCATCAGCGGCATGACCGGCGATGTAGTACTTGCATTTGAATCTATCGGGGAGGGGAGGAGCGGGGATGTTGTCAGATCGGATGGGATTGATTACCTTTGTGCTTGATAGCCGGTTGATATGGCTCAATTTGAATTATGAATATATATGACATACGACGCTATGGTACCTGGGTACTGCTGTTTGTCGCTATGGTGATGGTGGGATTTTTTCTGCTCGTGTCTAACAGGCTTGTAAATGATCTTACTGTTCAGGAACGTGAGCGTATGGAGGTGTGGGCCGGAGCGACAAGACAGATGGCCAAGGTGACTACTGCCGCTATGGACAGCGACTGGGCAGGCAATGATGCTTTGGCGGCTGACGATATCGAGTTTCTGCTGAGCATTCTTGCCGGTAATCACACAATCCCGGTGTTGCTGACCGACGATAAAGGCATTATTATTGATCAGCGTAACTTTGATTTGCCCGAACCGGTCGACTCGCTCGCTTCACTGTCAGAGGCAAATATGGCTTATCTTTATGATAAGCTTGAACAACTTCGTCATGGAAATAACATAATCCAGATTGTGATTTCGGCCGACAATAGTCAGTATGTTTACTACGATGATTCCAAATTGTTGAAACGCCTGGGTTATTATCCTTACATCCAGGTGCTTGTAATGCTTGTGTTCATCGCTGTCGTGTATTATGCTCTGTCATCGACCAAGCGTGCCGAGCAAAACAAAGTATGGGTAGGATTGTCGAAGGAGACAGCCCATCAGCTTGGCACACCGATCTCGTCGCTAATGGCCTGGATGGAACTGTTGGAGTCGCTTGGGGTCGATCCTGATACGGTCCATGAGATGAACAAGGATGTGAATCGTCTGAGTACCATTGCTTCGAGATTCTCCAAGATAGGCTCGAGACCGCAGATGGACCCGGATGATTTGAATGCGGTTGTAGTGCATGCGTGTGAGTATATGTCGACGCGTATCTCCAGGCGTATTTCGTTCTCGGTTGTGCCCTCTTCAAGCCCGGTGCCGGTCGAGATGTCGGCGCCTTTGTTTGAGTGGGTGATGGAGAATCTGATCAAGAATGCTGTGGATGCTATGGAAGGAACGGGATCTATTGTTGTAACTGTTGGACGTGATGGCAACAAGGGATTCGTTACGGTGGCCGATACCGGTAAGGGAATCTCCCGCAAGAACTTCAATACGATATTTAATCCCGGATATACAACCAAGACACGAGGATGGGGGCTGGGGCTGGCTTTGGCCCGCCGCATTATAGACCAGTATCATCGAGGCCATATATATGTCAAGGAGTCGGAGCCCGGACATGGCACGACTTTTCGTATCGACTTGCCCGTAGCCGGGAAATTGTGATTGTATAAATATACAACTATATGGTATTTATCGGAATGTGTTTGATGAATTTATGTTAAATAAACTGTTTTAACGAGTCATTTACTTGCATAGAATAATTAAAATGTGTTCCTTTGCATGTGTGTTTTTCATAGTATTAGATTAAGATAAAGGTTTATGTAAAAGGTTTGTCGTGAGACAAACCTTTTATTTTAATTATCTCATGAAAAATAACGTTGTTGTAACGAACTGATGTAGCGTTTAAGTTGTTTAATTATCAGGTGACAACAATAATTACCACCTGTGTATATGTATAATTCATCACAACAATATGATATTGACAATGAGAACGCTGTTGATCCTTGCATTTGTCATTCCGTGTAGCTTGTCGGCATCATCGCCACGACAGTATATCGATCATCTGAGAAATCTGCATGACTATCATGGCCGTGTGAAATACTCGGTATTATTGCCACAGGCCGAGGAGCCGGTCACGTATGATATTACACTCAATTCGACCGTTAACGTAGGTGACACTCTTGCTCCATGCCGTTATCTTATAGAATGGAAGCCGGGTAGGGTAGATCAAGGATCGGGATTTGCCGCTTATATTGACGGTAACCATTATCGATATCGAGACAACAGGTTACAGGAGTACCATGTGTCCTGGGACTCGATTCCGTTCATTGCCGGCAACGGTGGAGTGCAGTGTAATGCCCAGTTTGTCGACGTGTTGCCGCAGTTCATGGGGCGGGATCTTGATCGTCTTGTCTCCGACAGTAATTTTGTGTATACTTTTACTCCCGATACGATGTATAATGGTGTGCATGTGGCTGTCATTGAGGGGAAAATGATGTATCACGGGTATGTGAGCAAGGAGTCGACATATATTCTCGATCCGGCCACTTTGATGCCGGTAGCTGTGGAGCTGGAGAATAATCCTGGCTCTATAAGCGAGCAGTCGGTGTCGATACGATATACCGGCAATTCATCGTCAGAGTTTCCTGTGCGAGGTGAGGAGAGTCTTGTCTCGATGTATCCCGAGGTGTTCGAGAAATATCGAGAAAGTAATTTCAGGGTAGAGAATCTCCCTGGCACTCAGTTGCCGACGTTCACTGCGCCTATGTCAGGATCAGGCGAACGTTTTGTATATCATCGGGGTGAATCACTGGATAATCCGGCTGTCATAATGCTTGTAGACGATTCGGGTGCCAATACGACAGCCGCTATAGAGGATACCCGCAGGGCAGTAGAGATATCACCGACCCAGTTTGACCTGATTATAGCATTTGTAAGCGGAGACCCGGAGAAGGCAGCCGACAAGGTAGGGCGACTTCACTCTGGCGAGAGATTGCTGACGCAGGCAAAGTCGCTCGCGCGGGACTGTGGCGTAAGTGCATATCCGACTCTTTTGTATGTGGGTCGTGACGGCATAGTAAAAGATGTCACACTTGGCTACAACAAAAATCTTACCGAACTTGTTATACAGACATCGACATTGAGTTTCTAATTCTAAACAATATAAAATGGCAACTGTATACTTTAAAGACACACAATGTAATACGGCCGGCAATCTTCCGTCAGTCGGGACAACGGCCCCGTCATTCACTCTTGTGACCCCAGGGCTGGCCGAGATAACTGAGACTACCTATGCCGGCAAGCGGGTTGTTCTTAATATCTTCCCAAGTCTCGATACTGATGTTTGTGCCGCTTCGGTGCGACGTTTCAATAAGGAGGCGGCCTCGCTTAAGGATACGGTGGTACTTGCTGTATCGGTCGATCTGCCTTTTGCCGCAGGCCGGTTCTGCTCGGCCAATGGTATTGAGAATGTGACGCCGGCATCGGCATTCAGGGAGGAGGATTTTCAGCGCAATTATGGCGTGAGACTGATTGATGGTCCGCTCAAGGGGTTGTTGGCCCGTGCTGTTGTTATCATTGACAGGGATGGACGTATCATATATCGTGAACTTGTTAACCAGATAACCGATGAACCCGACTATGCCTCAGCCCTGAGTATGCTGCGATAATACACCGTCAGTCGGTGATAAGAACTGACCGTAGCTTTATATCGTTGGTAATTCCCGTCTTTAATCAACATGTACGCTCCCTTGACGTAATCGTTGTAAGTGATAGTTACTCTTCGGTACTGCGTTAACAAATATTGGGGTGGGGAACTGGGTCTAAGTCGTGGAATGGTACGAGGTGGCTTAAATAGTCCGACATCTTGATCCTGTTGCAATGTCCCCGTGCCACACGTGGTACAAGTAGCATGATGTGTCGGTATCGTGTAAGACATATAGGTCAATCGGTTGTACCCCGTTGACAATCTCATTGACAATCGGTTGTACCGAGCATGTCTTTGAAAGGGCCTTCGGGCTTGTCTTAAACGGTTAAGCCGATGCGGATGTTGTCTGCGCCGGGAACGGATGGTATCTGACGTCTTTTTCAGGCGTGACCGGGAGTTTGCAACACGCTCAATGCCCATTTTACCATGGCCGTGTCGATGATGTTTTAGGGCTGTATTCTTGCCAATGGTAATCGACTTTAGTCGCTTGTCTTGGCAAGAATCAGTCCTAATTTTGTAGGTTCAAAAAATGTTTATCTGACAATGAATTTTATAATAATGTAAGCCGCATGTCTCACGGCTGTTACTTACATCGTGTTTTAAATATAGTCAGTGAAAATATCTTGAGGACTTTATACAATTGATAGTTGTAGTATTCCTTTTTGATTGTGAATATCGATTCCAGCACCCGGGTCGAAGTTTTGTGTTTTAAATCACGGTTGGTGAATAGAATAGTCCCGTGACTTCGGTTTATTTCAATCTTTTCTGAGAATATATTGTACTCATTGTGAAGTTTCAGGGCATACTCTGCTATTGACGGCTTTGTCGACTCTGAGGCATGTTTTAAGGCAAATGTGTAGCAGTAGCTGAACATCAGGCCGGCTATATCGGCATTCTTCTCCAGTAAATTGTTCCGTCTACAGAAATCAGCTACAAATCCCGCGGCATACATATGGTCGATCGAGCGTGGTGTGCCTTCAAATGTCTTTGCCATTATTGACCCGTCACGTCTTAAATATCTGTAAAACTTATCCTTTATATAAAATATCTTATCGATGACACTCCGATATTGCATAGTGAAGGGATAATCCTCATACAGTATTTTTTCAAAGTGGATGTCATATTTGTCAATAATTGATTTCCTGAACAGTTTGTTCCATACCGCACAATCGTCAGTCGCCTTTGTTTTATTATCGGCTTCAACAAGTCCCTCATATCTTATTGAGTAGTAATTTTCATCCATCTTGCGGTTTCCCACATTATCTTTGTATATCATACTGACGCCGAAGTGTATCATGTCGGGATTCAGAGGAAATGCCTGTTCGGCTACAGTCTTATATGTCTCCGGTTCCAGGCTGTCATCAGAGTCAAGGAATGTAATCCACTCGGCAGTAGCATGTTTGATGCCGAGGTTGCGCGCGTCTCCCAATCCTCTGTTGGGTTTGTCGACGACTATTATCCGGTCATCCTCATCCTTTAGTTTCTTAAGTATATCCGGTGAATTGTCGGTCGAACCGTCGTTTACACATATAATCTCCAGATTGCGATACGATTGATTCATAACGCTCCTTACCGAGTCTTCAAGAAACTCGGCGGTATTGTATACAGGTATGATTACAGATATTTTATCTTGTTTGTTCATGTGATATGCTCGGGTTATTGATAATTTATATACGTGTGTGTGAACAAGACTGTCTGACGGCCAGTATACGTCCTGTCTTTGTTGTCACTGTGGCATGACGTGACGCCCTGATGCCTACGAGCCAGAGTATCCTGCCGTCTGCCTCCAGTACCCACGACATATTGCGTTGACGATGAGTGTAATGCATGTCGGTAAAAATGTCGCTGAGTAGTCTGCTCCCTTTCATCCCCCATGGCTGAAGCCTGTCGCCGGGTCGTGGATGTCGCAGTATAATATATTTGCAATTATTAAGTTCATCGGCATCAAAATATGCTGTCATCGGGTTCCGTTTAGGCCTGAACTCGTCGTGGGTTATTATATCGGCTTTGATAAATGACGGCCATGACTGTAGGTTACTGATATCGATTGCAATCTCTTGATATGGATTAATGTCTTCATTTATAGGTACTAAGTTCCCGTGGTCGAGCAGGTATGAGGAGCCGTCGGTTCCACCGAATTTCAATCCCGAAGCTCCGGCGCTTCGAATGATATTGGCCACAGTGTCAAGATTATATCCTCGATAATCAGGCCGGTTGAGTATTTCAAAGAGCAGTGTATCCGTGGGGTAGTGTGTCTCGTTAAGTAAGCGTTCCAGCTCAATTGTGCCGTCAGCTTTGCAATAACGTTCATATTCCTCATCGATAGTGATTTCGAGTATATTGCGCTGGTTTGACAGAGCGTCAAGGGTATGTGACATGCCGGTGAGAGCATCCGGAAAATACTTTTTGATGGCCGGCAGGATATCGTTGCGCAAGGCGTTACGCCTGAAGTCGTTACTCAGGTTGGACGAGTCGGTGACATATCCTATTCCTTTTTCCTGCAGATAGCTGACAATAAGCGGCTTGGTACATCTGAGCAGGGGCCTTACAAAAACACCCCGGCGGGGTCTCATGGCGGCCAGGCCTTTAATGCCGGTACCTCTTAACATGTTGAGCATCATTGTCTCTATATTATCCTCCAGGTGATGGCCTATTGCTATACTGTCGAGCGCATGTTTTGCTCTCAGTCGCTCGAATGCCTCGTACCTTATTGACCGGCAGGCCATCTCGATCGATTGACCCGGATGTGTCGATCGATAGGTGCTGACATCACATTGTATGATGTCGATTTCGACTCCACACTGGCGTGCCACATCACTTGCATGCATTTCGTCACGGTCGCTCTCGTCACCGCGCAGGTGATAATTGCAGTGTATCGCCCGGCATCGGTGACCAAGCGATGTCAATGCCACAAGCAGTGCCACCGAGTCGGCTCCTCCGCTAAGTGTGACAAGAAAACTTTCGCCGGGGTGGGTTACCTCGGCGACAAGTTCGGGTAGTGTCCTGCCTTTGTTCATTCTTTGGGACCAAGTATGGATATGTGTCGTTATTGTTTTGTGTCTGTTGGGAGAGTCTTGTTCAGATAGTTGTGCATGGCCTCTGCCGCATGACGTCCGTCACCCATGGCGAGAATAACCGTCGCGCCCCCGCGCACAATGTCTCCACCGGCATATATTGCCGGTATTGATGACTGCATGTTGTCGTCGACCGAGATTGTTCCTCGACGTGTTACCTCGAGTCCTTTGATTGTGCTGGGAATGAGTGGGTTGGGTGATACTCCCACGCTTACGATAACCAGATCTACCTGAATCTCTTCAATGGCTCCCTGTACAGGCACTGGTGACCTCCGTCCCGACTCGTCGGGCTCTCCGAGTTCCATGCGTTGCACACGCATGGAACGTACACGTCCTTTGTCGTCACCCAGGTATTCCACCGGATTGTGGAGTGTCAGGAATTCGACACCTTCCTCTTTGGCATGTCTGACTTCCTCAAGTCGTGCAGGCATCTCGTCTTCGCTCCGGCGATATACGAGCATTACCTTTGACGCTCCCATGCGTCGGGCTGTGCGTACGGAGTCCATGGCGGTGTTTCCGCCTCCTATTACGGCTACGCAGTCTGCTTTCGGGACGGGAGTGGCATATCCATGTACACCGGCGTGCATAAGATTGATACGTGTGAGATACTCGTTTGAAGACATGATGTTTACGAGGCTTTCACCGGGTATGCCCATGAATCGTGGAAGGCCGGCTCCAGATGCGACGAACAGGCCGTCATATCCCATCCCGAGCAACGTATCGTAGCTAAGAGTTTTTCCTATAATGCAGTTTTTTACCATTTTGACTCCCTGTCGTTCGAGCGATTGTATTTCGATATCGACTATCCGGTTGGGGAGTCTGAACTCGGGAATGCCGTATTTTAGTACTCCGCCAATCTCGTGAAGCGCTTCATAGACGGTGACATCATATCCAAGTTTTGCCATCGCGCCTGCAAACGATAGCCCGGCGGGTCCCGAGCCTGCTACGGCTATCTTCTTTCCGTTGGGTTTGGAGCGGGTGACAGTGTCATGGCTGTGGTCCCGCATGTTCTCGGTATCGGCCGCAAACCGCTCCAGATATCCTATTGCTACTGCAGGTTTTTGCATCTTATTGTAGATGCATTTTGACTCGCACTGACGTTCCTGGGGGCATACGCGGCCACATACTGCAGGCAGGGCGCTGGTCTCGCAGAGCACGGCGGCGGCATCTCTGAAATTGCGACGTTCGATGTTCTTGATGAATCCCGGTATGTTGATTCCGACAGGACATCCGGTCACGCACTGCGGGTCTGGGCAGTCGAGGCATCGCGTAGCCTCGAGTACTGCCATTTCGGCGGATAGGCCCTGGTTGACTTCACTGCTACATGTCACACGATAGCCTGCCGGCAGTTCGGGCATCATGGCCCGTGGTATTGAGGTGCGGTATTTTGCGTTGTGGGCCAGGCGTAGTTCTTCACGCCACTTGGCATTACGTGGAGATATGGTCATTTTCTTACTTTAAGGTATGTGACAGGGGTTATCAGTTATAGGATCTCAGCCGTAGCATCATTTCGTCGAAGTCGACCTGGTGGGCGTCGAATTCAGGACCGTCGATACACACAAAGCGCATTTTGCCTCCTACGGTTACACGACAGGCGCCACACATGCCGGTGCCGTCGACCATGATGGTGTTGAGCGAGCAGAGCGTTGGCACGTTGTGTTTTTTTGTGGTAAGGGCTACGAACTTCATCATCACGGCTGGGCCTATTGTAACAGCCATGTCGACATGTTCGCGTTGTATCACGCTCTCGACGCCCTGGGTGACGAGTCCCTTGTTTCCATATGAGCCGTCATCGGTCATGATGATCACCTCGTCGCTGTATTCCCTTACTTGGTTTTCAAGAATTATGAGGTCTTTTGTGCGTGCGGCCAGGACTGATATGACGCGGTTCCCGGCCTCCTTCATTGCTTTTATGATTGGCAACAGGGGGGCTACTCCTACTCCGCCGCCGCTACATACTACGGTGCCGAATTTCTCGATATGGGTGGCGCGGCCCAGGGGGCCTACCACATCATGGAGGTAGTCGCCGGGCTCTTTCCCGCATATGGCGCGTGTAGAGTCTCCGATGGCTTGAATTACCAGCGTGATTGTTCCGCGAGCCGGGTCAGAGTCGGCTATTGTAAGCGGGATTCGTTCGCCGTGGTCGTTGTCTATTACAATTACAAAGTGCCCCGGGCGACGCGAAGAGGCAATCAGAGGAGCCTCTACGACGAGTTTAACGACATTGGCCGAGAAATGTTCTTTTTCTAAAATCTTGTTCATGGTCATATTTTGGTTTGCACCGTATTCCTGATGGTAAAATGGAGCGTGTCTTGTGAATCCTGTTTACTGTACGGTGCCAAGTTCTATGATAGCACCTGTTGATGGATCGAAGACAGCATAGGCCGGAGCTTTCTTGTCGGTGAATGTATTGGGCTTGAGGCCATACTTTATGCCGAACTGTGACATCTCGACGGTAGCCTGGGTCATAGACTGGCCCTTATACTCTATATCGATGTCGACTTTGCCGGGCATGGTATAGATAAAAGCGTCACGCGGTATCTCAATGGTCTTGCCTTTGGGGTCGACAGGCATTGTTGGATGGTCGGTTGCATTGATTGTCAGGTATATAGGTGCTCCTGACAGATCGTCGGCCGGGACTACGCCACTGATGGACGATACCCTGGCGATAACACGGCGGGACTCGCTGTCGGTGTCACCCTGCGGTGTGTAGGCAAGGGTTACGACATCGGTCGAGGTTTGGGTTGTTCCGATGAACATTGCCATCAATGCAGCTTCCTGTGCATTGATGTTGTTGAGTATCAACTCCATTGATTTTCCATCGGGTGGCATCTGGTCGGCCTGGCCTGTGATCAGGTCATTGCGGCTTTGGCGCAGGGCGAATATCTGAGCGGCGGCCAGCTCGGCGCGTTTTGCGGTCGACTGGCTTTGCATTATCTCCTCACTCATGGCCTGGCGTGCGGCAGGAGTCTCGAGTGGGGTGGGTTGTGCGGCTACAGGCTCGGGAATAGATGCCTTCTCGGGGGAGAATGTGTTCTCGGTGTTGATTGCCAGTGGAATACCGTCGCTACCTATCATCATGAACGGTGTGTATCCAGGCTTGAACGACACTATATATCGCTCATTGGGATCACTCTCGCCGTGTGTGTCGACTGTAATGCTTTTGACCTCTACGTGTGTCGACTCTGAGGTGATGGGGTCATTGATGTTAAAGTATCTGCGGGCGTATTTGTAGAATTCGCCCGGTTTGCAGACGGTGGTCTCGGTCTCGATGGTTATGTCGATAACGGTGACAGGCAGTGAATAGGATAATCCATACTCGTTGGCCTTGGATGCCGATAACTTTTGGACCGTCTGTGCTGTCGCGGCCGATGATGCGAGCGCCAGAACTATGCCGGCGGTGATTGCGGGTCGTTTCATGGTCTCTGTCTATGATTTATGATTCATTATTGTCATTATGGCGCGCCCCACATTTGCTGCTATGTCAGATGCGGTTACGCCGTATTCGCCTTGTTCGCGAGCGGCCAGTTCGCCGGCTATGCCGTGTATATACACTCCGGTCATCGATGCCTGCTCGGGTTTGTAGCCCTGGGCCATGAGCGAGAGGATTATGCCTGTGAGTACGTCACCCGAGCCTGCTGTAGCCATGGCCGGTGTTCCCGACGAGTTGAAGCATACGATGCCATCGGGCCGCACGGTGGCGGTGTAGTGTCCTTTAAGCACGATTATGATATTGTAGAACCGAGCCATCTCGATCGCCTTCTGCAGTCTCAGTTCACTGCTTGTGTGTTGGCCGAACAGCCTGTCGAACTCGCCGGCATGCGGCGTTATGATGGAGAGAACCGGCACGCTGTTGAGCAAGGCCGGCTTGCGGGCGATGCAGTTCAGGGCGTCGGCATCAAGTATAACAGGGGTGGTGCGTGACAGCAGGAAGTTCTCGAGAGCCTGGAGCGTGGCGTCATTAGTCCCGAGGCCGGGACCTATGGCTATGGCATCATAAGGTTTTTCTATCTCGAGCCTGGTGATATAATAGTCTCCCTTATTGTACTGATACATGGCGTCGGGCACCGATGTCTGCATTATCTCGTAGCCGCATTTAGGAGCTTCCACAGTGAGTTTTCCTATGCCGGCGCGTATGGCGCCCCTGGCACTCAGCACAGCCGCGCCCATCATGCCGTAACAGCCGGCTACGAGCATTCCTGCACCGAAGTCGGCTTTGCTCGAGTGGAGCGGGCGTGGCTTGAGCAGGCTCTTCACCTCGTCGACTTCAATAAGGTGATTGCGGGCCGGCGTGTTGTGAATCGCAGTGTCACTCAGTCCTATGTCGATGATTTTCCATTCTCCAACGAGCTCGGCATTGTCGGGATTGAAAAAGGCTATACGCGGGAATTGGATGGCCAGCGTGAGATCGGCATGTATTATGTCGCGGTTTACGGCGAAGGGATTGGAGTCGCCGCACATGCCTGACGGTACATCTATGGATACCACTGTGGCGCCCGAGTCGTTGATATACTGGATGAGAGTGCGGTATCCGCCTTTTATGTTCTCGCGTATGCCGGCTCCGAACAATCCGTCGATCACAAGATGGTTCTCGTTAAGTTTGGGTATGGCGAATTCCTTGACGATCTCATTGAAATACACATCGGTATCGAGTGCAATGAGAGCGTCCCTATACGCCTTGCATGTCGAGTTAAGGGCATTGCCTCCTACGTTGATGAGATAGACCTCGGGGCGGTATCCGTGTTCGGCCAGTATGCGGGCCACAGCCAGGGCTTCGGCGCCGTTGTTCTCACAGCCGGCAAACACGACAACCGGTTTCCCTGGTTTCCATCGTGCCTCGATCTCAAATGTGACGCCTTCGGCGACACGCTCCACCATGTCGAGAATGGACATGTCGTCATGCTCGAGTGTGTAGCGTTCTATATCGTTTATCTGTTGAGTAGTAAATAGTTTCATGTTGAGTGGTCGCGTCGTCATGCGGGTATGTAGGTGCCCTCGTCGCGCGCGACTACAAATTTATGAAATTATTTCGATTTTAGAGTAGGCGGCTGTCAAAAATACGTTTCGATCACACACACACATGTGTGTCTCGTTCATTTGACATGATGCCTAATCTGTTCACGACATAAGCATGCTCAGGTATATGACGGTGAAGGCGAGTGTGTAGCCGGCTGCAACCTGTCCGAGTGTGTGTCGGTTTAAAAGCAGGCGGGCACTGCACACTAAGCCCGAGATGATTATTATCAAGCACGGTAGCCATAGGGACGGCAGTATGCAGTAACCTTTGTATACGAGAAATACCGACAATGCGGTGAGTCCACCCATACCGGCGGCGTGTCCGCTTATTTTCCATACGAGGTTGATGAACAGGATTATGGCAAGAAGCGCGGCGGCACCCATCATGAATGCTGTCATCCAGGATGGAGCGCTGATTTTCCACAGATATGCGCCTAAGCTTATGTAGCTGAGAATCGTGACAATGTATGGTATTGTACGGTCGAGGCGGCTGTTGAGCAGAGGATCGGAGATGATGCCTGTATGATGCAGGAAGTAGATGGCGATTATAGGTAGCATGGCTGTAATGCCGAGCGTCACCAGCGACACTGTGAGAATTGGCTGGCCCGGCAGGAAGAACAGGAATGTCGTGGCGAAAGCCACCAGCATTGCATATGTAGGCATGAGAAGCGGGAAAGTGAGTCCCGAGATGATGCGCGATATCAGTGTGATTGTCTTTTCCATTTATTGGTGGTGATTAAACATTTATGAGCCGTTATATGGGGCGCTGTATCGCCCGGTTAGATCTTCTTGCGTAGTCTTGCGACCGGGAACCCGAGTTTTTCCCTGTATTTGGCCACTGTACGGCGAGCTATGTCGTAGCCCATCGAGGAGAGCTGTCGGGTAAGTCGTTCGTCGCTTAACGGATGCCCCGGGTTTTCCTGTTCAATAAGTTGGCGCATGGCGGCGAAAATTTCATGTGACGATGTATCGTTGTCTTCTTTGGGACGTTCGTTGAACAGGGACTTCAATGCATATGTACCATGTGGGGTGGTTACATATTTTCCTGCGGTAGCACGTGAGATTACCGACAGTCCATAGCCGGTCAGCTCGCTTATGTCTTTTAGTATCATCGGTTTTATAAGACGTTCGTCTCCGGTGAGGAAGAAGTCGCGTTGCATTTTGAGGATAGCCTGCATCACACGGTATAGAGTTTCCTGTCTCATGGACAATACCTTGATGTAGTTCTGAGCCTCTTCGCGCTTACTGCGTATGAAAAGGTTGGCGGCATCGCGCCTGGAACGGTGTGTGCCGGGGGTGATGGGGGTATCCTCGGCAAAGGATTGTTCGATTGACAGTTCGGGGATGCGGTTGAGCATTGCGAGAATCAGGCGGTCGCCGTCAACCTCGACGCCAAAATCGGGAATTACATGCCGTGGCGCGTCATCGTCCGAGCCGCCGTTGGCAAATGTTCCGCCCGGCTTGGGGTTGAGACGCTGTATGAAGGCGAGAGCCTCTTTAAGTTTAGACTCGTCAATGCCAAGAGCGGTTGCCAAAGGCTTGTAGTGCATCTTTGAGAACAGATCGAAGTAGTGTGCGATTATCTCTGTAGCGGTCAGGACGGTGTCGGATGTGGGTGGCAGTCGTCTGAGCTGTAACAGCAGGCAGTCGCGCAGATCTACGGCTCCGACTCCGGCAGGGTCGAGCTGCCGCACACGTTGCCATACGCTGTTGACGCGAGATGTGTCTACCGGCAGATCGGTCTCGGCGGCGATGTCGTCGGCAATAGACTGCAGGTCACGTGTTATGTAGCCGTTGTCGTCGAGGTTGCCTATGATGTTGGCTGCAATGATGCGGTCGATATCGTCCAGGTCGGTCATCGCAAGCTGGGATGCAAGAGCTTCCATGAGGGTCTCTGATCTCTCGGGGGCTGTTGCCGTTGCATCATAATATTCGTCGTCGTGCGAGTAGTTGTTTGCCCGACGGTTGTAATATGGCGTGGGATCATTGTCAAAGCGATCGCGAGAGGAGGAATCGGCTGTGGCCGATTCTTCTTCTTCGTCGGGATCCTTGGCCTCGAGAGCCGGCATCTCGTCGACAGCGCGCCTTACGGCATCCTCGATCTCGGGAGTTGTCATCTCGAGCATCCTCACATACTGCACCTGCATCGGTGTGAGCCGTTGCTGTTGTTTGAGTGCGGTGGTCAGTGACAGTGATTCTTTCATGTGGTGGATGTTTCGGTCAGGTCAACACTTGCTTAGTTCGATTTGAGTGGCGGTTACAGGTTCACCCATGAACATGGTGGCCATGTCGGTGAAGCGTTCGGCATTCTCGGTTGTGAGGAAGCGTGCGTTTCCCGACTGCGAGCATTTTTGTTTTATCTCGGGGTGTCGTTCAAGATAGTCGGCCAGGCTGAGGGCTGTGATCATACCCTGTGTCACGATCCTTATCCGAGGCGGTGTGTGGCGCCTTATCTTGTCAAGGAGCAGGGGATAGTGTGTGCAGGCGAGTATTATCGAGTCGATATCGTGGTCAAGTTCAAGAAGACGGTCAATCTCTTTCTTGACAAAGTAGTCGGCTCCGTCGCTGTCGGCCTCACCGTTCTCGACGAGCGGCACCCACATGGGGCATGCATGCCCGGTCACGGTAAATGTGGGATGAAGCTTTGCCGCTTCCATGTCGTATGACCGGGAACCGATGGTGCCGCGTGTCCCAAGAATTCCTATATGCCGTGTGTCGGAAAACTCGTTGAGTCTCTCGACAGTAGGGCGTATGATACCCAGGACGCGCCTGGATGGATCGATTCCAGGGAGATCTTGTTGTTGTATTGTGCGCAGGGCCTTGGCCGAGGCTGTGTTGCATGCCAGTATTACCAGGGGGCATCCGTTGTCGAACAGTGCCTTGACCGATTCGAGTGTGAAGCGGTGTACAAGTTCGAACGATCTGTTGCCGTATGGGGCACGTGCGTTGTCTCCGAGGTACAGGTATTCGTATTGTGGCAACACGCGTCTCAGATCCCGCAGTATGGTGAGCCCGCCGTACCCCGAGTCAAATACGCCTATCGGTCCTGTGATATGTTTGTCCTGTTCCATATTCATCGCACAAAAATACAACTTTTCCGTCGATTTTCAATCGGTGATGAGACGGCTCTTTGTCATACGGGTTTCCTGATTGCAATGTGTGTCTCCGAATGTTGATGGTTTAGTTAAAATGTGTGAATAGGTGTTAATAAAACGGGGGGGGGTAATTTTTTTGTATATTTGCAGTCGTAATGACTGATTGCCTTAAATGTTAGATATTTATATGAAAACCTATGATCGTTGCGCTCCTTGAGGTGATTGTGTGTGCCTTATATAATAAGGTTAAAATTTGAAAATACATCAACCTGTGATCACGGTCACCCGATTATCTGATAACCTGAAATAAATTCACTTTATTATAAACCAAACTAATATCCATGTTTATTAAGAAAATTACCTGTATTGCCATGCTCCTGGCGCTGACCGGCGGTGGAGTCATGGTGGCAATGGGCCAGAATTCTGCAAGCCAGGGTTCGACGGTCAGGCAAGGAGCTTACTGCACGGGTGTCGTATATGATGATGCCGATGAACCTGTAGTGGGAGCTACCGTAATGGTAAAAGGAACCACAAATGGTGCCAGTACAAACCTTGACGGCCGGTTCTCGCTGGTTAATGTGCCTCATGGCAGTGTGATAACTGTCTCCTACATAGGATGCGAGCCGCAGGAAGCAATATGGGAGGGGGAGCCTCTGATGATTGTCATGAAGAGTGCTTCGACCGATCTTGACGAGGTAGTTGTCGTTGGCTACGGCACGCAGAAGAAGGTCTCGGTAACAGGTTCGATAGCATCGACCAAGGGTGCCGATATAGCCAAAGTACCATCGATCAATATGACCAACACGCTGGCCGGGCGTCTGCCGGGTCTCGTGTCATACAACCGTAGCGGAGAGCCCGGATATGATGATGCCGGTCTTCTTATACGCGGAGCCAGTACTACCGGTGACTCGTCACCTCTGGTCGTGATTGACGGTGTGGCCGACAGGGCCGGCAGTCTCGGTCGTCTTGACCCCAATGATATAGAGAATGTATCGATACTGAAAGATGCTTCGGCGGCTATCTATGGATCGCGTGCCGCCAATGGTGTCATACTTGTCACCACAAAGCGTGGCACAAGCGATGCGTTCTCGGTCACGTATAACGGAAATGTAGGTCTTAGCCGTCCTACAACGCTTCCCAAGATGGCATCGTCGGCCCAGTATGCCGAGCTTCTTAACGAGATAACCCCCGGATCATATAGCCCCGAGGCTATCCAGAAGTTCCGTGACGGCAGTGATCCGCTTAATTATCCTGATATAGATGCATTCGACCTGTTGTTGCGCAATGCCCTGCAGACAGCTCATAATGTGTCGGCCTCCGGCGGCGGCAAATATGCCCGCTTCTACGCTTCGGTAGGATATAAGTATCAGGATAATTTCTATAAGAACAGCGCCAGCAACTATAACCAGTACAATATGAGGTCGAATATTGATTTCACCCCATCGAAGGATCTGAAAATCGGTCTTAATATCGCTTTCCGTCAGGAGAACCGCAATTCTCCTGTCTATGGCTCGGAGGATATATGGCGTTATCTTATAAAGTATAATCCGATGGTCAATATATGGTATCCCGGTACCGGCTACGGCACAGTGTCGTCCAAGCAGGACAATTTCTCGCCGGCCACCGGTCTTGACAATACAATGGGATACCAGCGTAACCGTCGTTCATATCTCAACGCCGACATCACTCTTGACTGGCAGTTGCCATGGATCACCGAGGGGCTGTCAGTGAGTGCTGGCGCTTACTTCGACCGTATGGATACGTTCCAGAAAAGTTTCCAGAATGAGTACTATCTCTATGAGAAGCAGGGTGACAGTTACAATCCTGTCAAGCAGGGATCCAACACTCTTAACGAGAATATGAACCGGTCGCTGGGCGTGACTCTCAATGCACGTGTCAACTATGCCCGGCAGTTCAATAAGATACATAATGTAAGTGCATTCGTGGCCTATGAGCAGTATACATATCGCTATGACTACCTGCAGGCCGCCAGGGAAAATTTCATCTCGTCAAAGGTCGATGAGATATTTGCCGGTCCCAAGACCAGTGCCACCAATGACGGTTCTGCTTCCGAGACGGCCCGTATGAACTACTTCGGCCGAGTCGATTACAACTATGCCGAGAAGTATCTCTTCCAGTTCAACTGGCGCTATGACGGCTCGGAGAACTTTCCCAAAGGCAAGCGCTTCGGTTTCTTCCCCGGTGTGTCGCTTGGATGGCGCGTGTCGGAGGAGGGATTCTGGAAGGAGCATGTCTCGTTTGTCAACTCCCTTAAACTGCGTGCTTCATGGGGCAAGATGGGTAATGACAAGGTCGCCGCATTCCAGTATATGACAGCGTATACATTCGATAACGCAGCCATTTTAAATGGAGGCCCGCAGACAGGCCTGCGTCTTCTGCGCACCGCCAATCCCAATATCACATGGGAGGTCGCCAATACATATAATATCGGTATTGAATCCCGTTTCCTCACTAATTTCAACTTTGAGATCGATCTGTTCAAGACCAAGCGAGACAATATTCTCGCTACCCGTAATGCCGCTGTTCCCGAATATGCCGGACTGGTGTTGCCGGACGAGAACATAGGCCGTGTTTCAAACAAAGGTCTGGAAGTGACATTAGGCTGGAACAAGAGCTTTAACCGTGACTTTGACCTGATGGTGAGCGGAAACTTCTCATATAACCATTCGAAGATCGAGTTCATAGACGAGCCCGAGTCGACCCTGGCCTGGCAGAAGCGTACCGGACTGTCGGTGGGCACCAACGGCAGCATGTACCTGATGTATGAGGCTGACGGGATATTCCGCACACAGGAGGAGCTCGACGGTTATCCTCATCTCAATGAGGCACGTGTGGGAGACGTGCGTTTCAAGGATGTCAACGAAGACGGTGTCATAAACGATGACGACAAGGTTCGCCAGGACAAGCCTGCCATACCGCGTATAATGTATGGACTTACCGTCGGAGCACGATACAAAGACTGGAATCTCTCGATGCTGTGGCAGGGAGCCGCCGATGTATGGCAGTATACATTCATGGAAGCCGGTGTGATCGGAAACTTCACCGAGGACTTCTACAATAACCGCTGGACCAAGGATAATCCCGATGCCAAGTACCCCCGTACCTATAACCGTGACGCTACTGTCACCGGTGGTGGCGGTTACCGTAACAGTTTCTGGCTCAACAATGCAAGCTACCTGCGTCTCAAGAGTATCGAATTATCCTACTCGCTCCCGTCGAAGTTCTTTGCCAAGTCGCCTGTCAAGGGTGTGCGTCTAAGCCTGAGCGGTTATAATCTGCTCACCTTTACCGGAATAAAAAATATAGACCCTGAAACACAGGAGAACTCGCAGGGCTGGGCCGCGTGGAATACTCCCCAGAATAAAGTCTACAACTTTGGCGTTAACGTAACCTTCTAATCTCACAGATAAATACAATGAATACCTATATAAAGTCATTTTTTGCAGGAATTCTCGGTATGGCGTCGATGACATCATGCTCTGATATCCTCGATAAGACACCTCTTACCGAAATCTCACAGGAGGATCTGTGGAACGACCCGGCTCTTGTCCAGGCCTATGCCAATTCGGTATACAACCAGGTGGGGCACGGCTGGACCGAGTCAATGCTCAGCTCGGCATGTGACGAGACTGAGCTTGCATGGCTGCGAGGCTGTGAACTTACCAACTTCTCGCGAATCAACCCCGGCGACCTGGGACGTATGAACGGTGCCTGGTGGGGATGGGACAACCGCGGCTGGAGCACCAAGTGGAACAATATCACTAAGACTAACATAATACTGGAGAATATCGACGGAGTGCCTTTTGCCGACGAGAGTCTGCGTGCCCGTATCAAGGGTGAGGTGAAATATCTTCGTGTTTTTGAATATAACGATCTTATAACACGCTGGGGTGCCGTACCTCTGATAACCCGTAGCTTCACTATCGATGACGATGCTCTGATACGTGAACAGAAACGTGCCACCTATGCCGATTGTGTCGACTTCATGGTCGGTGAACTTGACGAGGTTATCGAAGGCGGTATGTTGCCTGACAATTGGAGCGGAGATAACTATGGCCGTGCCACCAGCATAGCGGCTATGGCTCTCAAGGCCCGTATCCTGCTCTATGCGGCCAGTGACCTTATGAATGTCGGGGTGATTCAGCCCGAGGTGGGATATGTGACACCCCGTGCCAACCGCTGGACAGTGGCGGCCGATGCCTGCGCCGAGGCTCTTGATGCCGCTCTTGCCGCGGGATATGCATTATACGACAATACAGGCAATCCTGAGACCGATTACCAGAATATATTTCTTGACAACACGACTGCCAATAAAGAAGTTATCTTCGCCCGAATGGGCACGGAGTCGTCGCTTGGTGACAATCTGTGCGGTCTTGAGCAGTACAATTATCCTAATGGCTTTGGCGGATGGGGTGGAAACTGCCCTCTACAGGAACTTGTAGATGATTATGAGGTAGTGGAGAATGGCGTGGCCCGTAGTTTTGACTGGAACAATCCTGTCGATGCCGCTTCACCGTATGCTAACCGTGACCCGCGTTTCTACGCTTCGATCCTTTATGACGGAGCGCCATGGCGTGACCGCACCCTCGAGACATATGTCGATGTGGATGCCGCCGGCAATGAGATAGGGGGCGGACGTGATTCGCGTTTCGGTAACGACAACTGGAATACTTCGCCTACAGGTTATAATCTTAAGAAGTTCCTTGATGAGAAATATAGCCCGAACAGCTGGCAGTTCTCGGCCAAGAATTTTATATGGATGCGTGTGGCCGAGCTGTATCTCAACAAGGCCGAGGCTCTGTATCATATCGGTGATGAACCCGGAGCCCGAGAGGCTCTGCGTCCTGTACGTGAGCGTGCCGGAATGCCGGCGATAACATCGACAGGCGCTCAGCTTCTTGAGGATATCAAGCGTGAGCGTCGTGTGGAGCTTGCCTTTGAGGAGCATCGTTACTTTGACGTGCGTCGCTGGAAGGAGGGACCCAAGTATCTTGGCCGCACGGTTCATGCCGTGGAGGTGACGCGTCATCCCGACGGACACAAAACCTATAAGGTGGGTCCGTTACGTAGCAGTATCGGTGGCGAACGTATCTTTGACGAGAAGATATACTGGTGTCCTATCATTCGCGGCGAGATCGAGAAAAACCCCAATATCAAACAGAATCCGGGGTATTGACAATGACAGGTGTGCCACGGGTGATTTCATGACCCGGCTCTAATGAATTTTAGATAAGCTCTAAAAAAAATGAGTCAGAACCGTGGCGCACTCCTGTTTTGTTCTTGAGCATACATAAAAGAGACTGATTTCTCAGAGATTGTCTAAAATTCATGTTACTTTTCTTTTGAGAGTATTGTCGGCGTCTTTCCGCTTATTCTTCGGTCATGCGGCTACAGCTGTACTCCCTCATCGCAAGCAAAAATCCATCGGGCAATTTTTCTAAAAATCCGTATCATATAAAATTAGACAATCTTTTAATTTTTTTTTAAAAAAAAGTTGGAGAGTCAGTAACATTGCTTATATTTGCGTACTGAACGGAAAACGTTGTTTTTTGTGACAATATAATATGTAAATAATGTTTACCTTAATATAAATATACATCTCATGAACAAGACAGAACTCGTTAACGCAATTGCCGAGCAGGCAAATCTCTCTAAAGTTGACGCCAAGGCTGCACTTGACGCTGCTCTCAATGCAATCGGTGAAGCTCTTGCTGCCGGCGATAAGGTCGCTATTCTCGGTTTCGGTACATTCTCTGTATCTGAGAAAGGCGCTCGTACAGGTATCAATCCCCGTACAAAGGAGAAAATCGAAATCCCCGCTCGCAAGTCGGTTAAATTCAAGGCCGGTGCAGAACTTGATGGTAAGGTGAAGTAAATTCTCTCTTGCAGAGATCTTCTTCGGCCTTTGTCTGATAGCTTAAGCGAGAACCATGCTGTGGCCGAGCGCCACGGTACGGCCCTCGCTTTTTCTGTGCCCTTATTATGGCGGTATGTTTCCGCCACACTTAAAAAAATCCTTTGATTCATGAAAAGAATAACAATCACAATGGTATCGATGGCGTTATGTGCCTCGATGGCTTCTGCATTCAATATAACAAGCCCTGATGGCAAGCTTGATGTAAATATCGATCTTGACAGTAAGGGATACCCTTATTATACGGTAACTCTTGACGGCAAGAAGATGCTGAGAGAGTCTCCACTGGGTTTTAGTTCGAATATCGGTTCTTATGACAGGGCCGCGACCATGACACCTGGTGATGTCAAGATGGTGGAAGACAATTATACGCTTGACCGTATCAAGAAAAGTTCGGTCGACTACCGTGCCAATGATGCTGTTATCGGCTTCAAGACCAAGGATGGTCGTGAATGGGCCGTGCAGTTTAGGGTCGCCGACAATGATGTCGCCTTCCGCTATCTTGTTCCCCGTCATAATGAGACCGGTTCGATATATGTCGAATCGGAGGCATCGGGATTCCGTTTCCCTGCCGGTACCACCACATTCCTCTCTCCGCAGAGCGATGCCATGATAGGCTGGAAACGTACCAAGCCTTCATATGAGGAAGAATATACAGTTGATGCGCCTATGGACACTTCGTCTCGGTATGGTCACGGCTATACATTTCCCTGTCTGTTCAAGGTGGGCGAAGATGGCTGGGTGCTGATATCGGAGACCGGTGTCGACAGCTATTATTGTGCTTCTCACCTCAGCGATTATCAGCTTGACGGATTGTATACCATAGCCTATCCGATGCCCGGGGAGAATAACGGCAACGGTAATACCGGAGCTGCTTTTGCTCTTCCGGGACACACACCGTGGCGTACTATAACGGTCGGACGTGATCTCGCTCCTATTGTCGAGACTACGGTTCCATGGGATCTTGTGGAGCCACGTTACAAGTCGGAGCATGACTATAAATATGGCCGTGGCACATGGAGCTGGATCGTATGGCAGGACAATAGTATCAATATGGAGGATCAGAAGAAGTATGTTGACCTCGCCCACGATATGGGCTACGAGTATATGCTTGTTGATAACTGGTGGGATACGAATATAGGCCATGACCGTCTGCCCGAGCTGATAGAATACGCCCGCTCCAGGAATGTGGAAGTGTTCATGTGGTACAGTTCATCGGGTTACTGGAACGATATAGAGCAGGGTCCGACCGGTATAATGGATAACCCGATCAAGCGTAAGGCCGAGATGCGTTGGCTACGGGATCTTGGAGTCAAAGGAATTAAGGTTGATTTCTTTGGCGGAGACAAGCAGGAGACCATGCGGCTGTATGAGGCGATCCTCTCGGATGCTGATGATAACGGCCTTATGGTCATATTCCATGGCTGTACCATACCGCGTGGCTGGGAGCGTATGTATCCCAATTATGTTGGTAGCGAGGCTGTCCTGGCCAGTGAGAACATATACTTCAGCCAGCATTTTTGTGACGAGGAGGCTTTCAATGCCACACTCCATCCGTTTATACGCAACACCATAGGCTGTATGGAGTTTGGCGGGTGTTTCATGAACAAGTTCATGAGCCGTGGTAACGACAAGGGCAACCGCCGTGTTACAGGTGATGTCTTCGAGCTTGCCACTGCGGTGCTGTTCCAGAATCCCGTCCAGAACTTTGCGCTGACCCCCAACAATCTCAATGATGCGCCGGCGTTGTGTATGGACTTCCTGCGCGAGGTTCCCACGGTGTGGGACGAGACCCGCTTCATAGACGGGTATCCTGGCCGCTATGCTGTGCTGGCACGTCGTCACGGTGACAGGTGGTATATTGCCGGAGTAAATGCAACCGACAGGCCGGTCGATGTGTCATTGGGCTGTATTGCCAAGGGTGAGGCTTATACTCTTTACAATGATGATGCCGATTTCAAGCCTGTCAAGAGCGATCATGTAGCCGGGAAAAAGGCTCCGGTGGTTACTGTACAGCCGCGCGGAGGCTTTGTCGTGATAAAGTAACTCGAAAAAAAATGATAAAAACAGGCTTGAATGGTTATTTTCAAGCCTGTTTTTTGTATCTTTGTTGCCTCATAACGATCGTTTAATATAAAACTCATTGACAATGGAACATATTGATCGCCTGCTGGCTGAAAAGTTGCTTAAAATAAGTGCTATCAAGCTTCAGCCCGATAATCCTTTCACATGGGCATCGGGTTGGAACTCACCTATATATACCGATAACCGCAAGACTCTGTCTTATCCCGATATCCGCACTTTCATCAAAGTGGAGTTGTGCCGTATCATCATGGAGAACTTTGAGACCCCCGATGCTGTCGCAGGTGTTGCTACCGGAGCTATTGCCCAGGGTGCTCTCGTGGCCGACGAGCTTGGTCTTCCCTATGTGTATGTGCGCTCGACCCCTAAGGATCATGGTTTGGAAAACCTTATAGAGGGTAATGTAAAGCCCGGCCAGAAGGTTGTTGTCATCGAAGATCTCATCTCGACCGGCGGCAGCAGTCTGAAGGCAGTCGAGGCTCTGCGTAATGCAGGTTGTGAGGTTGTGGGCATGGCGGCTATTTTCACTTACGGTTTCCCTATTGCCGAGAAGGCTTTCCGGGAAGCTAATGTGAACCTGTGCACGTTGTCCAACTATAACTCGATGTTGCAGGCCGCTCTTGAGATCAACTACATCCGCGAACAGGATATCGATACTCTTGCCAAGTGGCGTCATGATCCTGCCAACTGGACTCCTAACAAGTAAAAAACTGTTGATGTATGGCTACGTATAAAGGCAAGCCGGCTGTCATCGATCGCGCTATAGGCGATCTGTATGGCCGGTTTAGTGACATGTCGGCTCTTGAGGAGGCTGTCAAGGCTCGTCCTGAGGCGCAGGAACATATGGCCGAGATGAAGTTTGACAACGATTCGCTCACTATAGTCACTCCCCAGGTGGGAGAGATACGATTTGAGATCGTGGAGCGTGTCGAGCCATCCAGGATTGTGTTCAAGGCTACCAGCTCGCCTCTGCCTCTGGGTATGACCATTAACCTCAAGGCTGTTGATGAGGCTGTGACCGAGGTGTCTACATCGATAGATATCGAATTGCCTGTGATGGTTCGTGCTCTTGTCGGGCCTAAGCTTCAGCATGTGGCCGACCAGTTTGGCGACATGATGGCTAAGATGGGAAAATGATGCGCTGGCCGGTGATTGTTGCCGCAGCGATGCTTCTTCTGACGGTCATATCGCCGTCGTGCAAGCATCTCGACGACCAGCGTATACCACCGGCGCCTGTAAGGCTTGAGTTCAGGGATGTGGCAGAGTGGAATACCTATGGTGTGCCCGGTGCATTGAATCACAGGCGTTACATCAAGTCGGAGCGTATACCGTCGAATTTTCCGTATACAATGTTGTCGCAGACCGGTTTCGGCGGAATACTCATAGTCGGGGACATACTTGGAGCGCCGAGGGCTTATGATTTGGCCTGTCCGGTGGAGTGTAAGGCAGATGTACGTATAGTTGTGGATACCGAGGCGGCCAATGCCTGTTGCCCTGTGTGTCATAGTGTATATGATGTCTTCTCCAATTATGGCCAGCCTTTGTCGGGGCCGGCCCATGAGTATGGATATGGCCTGCAGAAGTATTACATTGGGGCTGGTCAGCAGGGCGAATATATGGTCGTGTCGCGATGAAGTCGCCTAAAAAACGGCTTTGATTGTTTGTTAATGAAAAAAAAATTATAACTTTGCACTCACAAACAGGCTGTCCCGTGAGTGGGGCAGGCATGGCAGCTCGAATGGTGGAATGGTAGACACGAGGGACTTAAAATCCCTTGGCCATTGCGGCTGTGCGGGTTCGAGTCCCGCTTCGAGCACAAATGAAGCCGTTTTCGAGAGAAGCGGCTTCATTTGTGTTTAAGAGGTTGTCCAAATTTATGTGATACGTATTTTTTTGAGAAAGATTGTCGGATGGATCTTTGCTTGTGATGAGGGATGGTAGCTGTAGCTACATGACCGAGTAATAAACGAAAAATGCGTTGCAAGTCTCTCAAAAGCAAAGTGATATGAATTTTAGACAATCTCTAAAAGATACATCTGAGTTAAATTTTAAATTTGAATTATGAAGTATTGTTTTATGACTCGCGGCACATGCTCGCGCCAGATTGATTATGAGATTGATGACAATGGCTGTGTGCGCAATGTGTCATTTGTAGGCGGCTGTAACGGCAATCTCAAGGGAATAGGCGCTCTTGTCGACGGGCTTGAGCCCGGGCAGGTTATTGAGCGTCTCAAGGGTATCAGGTGTGGTGTCAAGGAGACTTCATGTCCCGATCAGCTTGCTATTGCACTTGAGCGACATCTTTGATGTACCGGCGCATGCGGTTGTGTTGACATAACCACATGCGCCGGTTAGCTGTCGGCTACATTGTTCAATCAATGAACGGGTTGATTTCGTGCCACTTCTCGACAGGCGGCAGTACACCCATCGCGATTACTTCGTCGCGGAGTTTGCACAGATGTTCGTAGCTGCGTTCCAGTTCGGCTTCTTCAGCGGCCGATCCATGCATGGGCAGATGGTGAACTCCCTTGGATGTTACCGATGTCTCCATTGCCATCATGATGTGCTTGAAGCGGTTGTTGTTGACGTATGTGCCGACCGGCCAGCGGAATGGCTTGCCACCCATGGTGGCGGCTATCATCTCGATGGAGAGATAGGACGGGCTTTGGAATGATGAGCGGCCACGAAGATCAATGATGTGTTTTCCTCCCTGTATCACTTTGGCTTTTATGGCTTCCCATTCGTGTATGGGCAACCGGTCGGTGTCGATTATGTCGGACAGCGGTTGTCCGGCGATGGTTGTTGTAGAGGCAAATACTGCCATCTGTTCACCGTGACCGCCATATGTGCGGCTGTTTGTGACCTCGTCCTGAGGTATGCCGAAGTGGCGTGCCAGCTCTTTTTGCAGACGGGTGCTGTCAAGTGCGGCCAGTGTGGATACCTGTGAGGGTCTCAGGCCCGAATAGATCAGGGTTATAAGTCCGGTGATATCGGCCGGATTGAATATCACGACAACATGTTTTACATCGGGGCAGTATTTCCTGATGTTTTTGCCCAGCTCCTCGGCTATGGCAGCGTTGCCCTTGAGCAGGTCTTCGCGTGTCATTCCGGCTTTGCGAGCCGCGCCTCCCGAGGATACGATATATCTGGCACTCTCAAAGGCTTTCCTTATGTCGCTTGTGAATGTTATACGTGCGCCCTCGAACGAGCAGTCTGACAGTTCCTCGGCCACTCCTTCCAGAGCCGGAGCGTATGGGTCATATAGACATATATCGGTGGTGAGACCCATCATCAGTGCGGTCTGTGCCATGTTTGAGCCGATCATGCCGGCGGCTCCCACGATCAGGAGCTTTTCATTAGTCAAGTAGTTCATAGATAAAGTTTTTAAAAGATCGGGAGTAGTAGTTTTATGCTCCGCAGTATGCGGTCAGCCATCAGGAGTAACAAAACTTTGGTGGGATATGTTTGCTTCTGCACACCTTTTATATCTGTGTGCCATTGGTTAGATAGTGTTAAAATGTATGAAATCTGCGGTGAATTATGTATATTTGTGCCATGAAGCGGGTGACAGGCACGTAACGGTGCCATTGCCTATGTATTTAACTGTTTAATAAATAAGAACATAGTATAAAATGGCTAAAGTTTCAGGTACTGTGGTTATTGAAGTGGAGCGTTGCAAGGGCTGTGACCTTTGTGTTGTCGCCTGTCCGGTCGACGTGCTGTCTCTTGCGCTCAAGGATGTCAATGACCGTGGTTACCGGTATGCTGTGATGGCCAGGCCCGATGCGTGCATCGGCTGTGCCGCGTGCGCCACAGTATGCCCCGATGGATGCATCGAGGTGTATCGTGTGGTTGAAAAATAAAACCTTATATAAAAACCCAATGAATGAAGAGGTAAGACTCATGAAAGGTAACGAGGCCATTGCACATGCCGCAATAAGGTATGGCGTGGATGGCTATTTCGGTTACCCTATAACCCCCCAGTCGGAGATTCTTGAGACTCTCGAGGCCGAGATGCCTTGGGAAACTACCGGTATGGTGGTCATGCAGGCCGAGAGCGAGGTCGCTTCTATTAACATGGTATATGGCGGTGCCGCTACAGGCAAGGCTGTCATGACGTCGTCGTCAAGTCCGGGTGTAAGCCTAATGCAGGAGGGTATATCGTATATCGCCGCATCAGAGTTGCCGGCCCTGATTGTCAATGTGATGCGCGGCGGCCCGGGACTCGGCACCATACATCCCTCGCAGAGCGACTATTTCCAGGCGACCAAGGGTGGCGGCCATGGCGACTATCATCTGATAGTTCTTGCTCCGGCAACAGTGCAGGAAATGGCCGATTTTGTAGGCCTTGGCTTTGATCTCGCCTTCAAGTACCGCACACCGGCCATGATACTGGCCGACGGCATCGTGGGGCAGATGATGGAGAAGGTCATCCTGCCGCCGGCAAGGCCGCGCCGTACTCCCGAGGAGATCGCCGAGCAGTGTCCGTGGGCGGCTTCAGGCAAGAACGGGCGAGACAGTCGCAATGTGATTACTTCGCTCGAACTTGACTCGGCTATCATGGAGAAGAACAACGAGCGGTTCCAGCGCACGTATGCTCTTATCGAGCAGAACGAGGTGCGGTATCAGTCGTATTACACCGATGACTGCGACTATCTTATAGTTGCATTCGGCTCAGTGGCCCGTATATGCCTTAAGTCGATCGAGGAGGCCCGCAAGGAGGGTATAAAGGTAGGTCTTGTAAGGCCTATAACCCTGTGGCCGTTCCCGTATGAAGTTATAGCCGAAGTCGCGTCACACGTCAAGGGTGTACTCGTGGTGGAGCTTAACGCAGGCCAGATGATACAGGATGTAAGGCTGGCTGTGGGACGGCGTATGCCGGTGTTCCACTTTGGCCGCATGGGTGGTATCGTGCCCGATCCACTGGAAGTGTTCAATGCATTCAAGTCCCATTTTTCAAATTAGAGTCGATATGAATCATGACGATATAATCAGACAGGGCACTAAGGTATACTGTCGTCCGCGCCTTATGGATGACCGTGATATGCACTATTGTCCGGGATGTAGCCATGGTGTGGTCCACAAGCTTGTCAGCGAGATTCTTGACGAGATGGGACTCGAGAACAGTGCCATAGGTGTGGCTCCTGTAGGGTGTGCGGTCTTTGCATACCGGTATATTGATGTTGACTGGATCGAGGCCGCCCATGGCCGTGCACCGGCTGTGGCTACAGCCGCCAAGCGCCTCAACCCCGACCGCATGGTGTTTACATACCAAGGTGACGGAGACCTTGCCGCCATAGGCACGGCCGAGACAATTCATGCCGCAAACCGTGGCGAGAATATAGTTATCATATTCATTAATAACGGTATATACGGTATGACCGGCGGACAGATGGCTCCCACAACTCTCGAGGGCATGAAGACCGCTACCACTCCTTATGGACGTCGTGTCGACCTTAACGGATATCCGCTGAATATCACGCCGTTGCTGGCCCAGTTGCCGGGTACATGCTATGTCACTCGTCAGGCTGTGCACACTGCCGCCGCCGTGCGTCGGTGCAAGTCGGCGCTGAAGAAGGCATTCAAGGCTTCTATGGATGGCCTTGGAACCTCGGTAGTGGAGATAGTCGGGACCTGTAGCTCGGGGTGGAAGATGTCTCCGGCCGATGCCAACAAATGGATGGAGCAGCACATGTTCGAGGCCTATCCGCCGGGTGATGTCAAGGATACGACATCCGATAATAATGACTCTAAATGACATTACTTCAAAGACACAATGACTGAAGAAATAATTATAGCAGGTTTTGGCGGACAGGGAGTCCTGTCGATGGGAAAGATACTGGCTTATGCCGCGCTCATGAACGATCTTGAGGTGACCTGGATGCCATCCTATGGCCCTGAACAGCGTGGCGGTACAGCCAATGTCACTGTTATTCTCAGCGATACGGCCATCAGTTCACCTGTGCTCGACACATACGATATTGCTGTCATTCTCAATCAGCAGAGCCTTGATAAGTTCGAGTCTCATGTAAAACCCGGCGGATTGCTTATCTATGATCCGTCAGGAATACATCACAAGCCGGTGCGTCAGGATATCACAATCCTGTCGGTCGACGCCATGACGGCTACAATAGAGATGGGTAATGCCAAGGGCTACAATATGGTGCTACTTGGTGCGCTTATAAAGGCTCGTCCGATGGTGTCGGTCGATGCTGTGCTCAGAGGATTGAAGAAGGCTCTTCCCGAACGTCATCATCATCTGATTCCGGCCAATGAGGCTGCCTTGAGACGTGGAATGGAGTTTGTCGATACCCTCTAACATGTTGCCTTTATGAACGAAATATGGAAAGTGATAAAGCGCTATCTGCCGCCCTATAAGCGGTATTTCGTGCTCAATATAATCTTTAACATTCTTGCGGCGGTTCTGACTCTGTTCTCGTTTGCGGTAATCATACCCATTCTCGAGATGCTGTTTCAGATCAAGACATCGGTATATTCATATATGCCTTTGGATGCCGGCGATCTCAAGGATGTACTGATCAACAATTTCTATTACTACACTCAGGAGTCGATAGCTTACTTCGGTGCTTCGGGCACTTTGGCCATGCTTGCGGCTCTGCTCGTTGTCATGACATTCCTTAAGGTGGGTGTCACCTACATGGCTTCGTATGTAATTATTCCCATGCGCATGGGAATCGTCCGTGACATACGTAATACCATGTATGACAAGATTGTCGCCCTTCCTATCGGATTCTTTACATCTGAGCGTAAGGGTGATGTGATAGCCCGTATGTCGGGCGATGTGGCCGAGATCGAGAATTCAATAATGTCGTCGCTCGACATGTTCTTCAAGAATCCGGTAATGATTCTTGTGTGTCTTGCAATGATGATCGCCATCAGTTGGCAACTTACGCTCTTTGTCTTTATCCTGTTGCCGATAGCCGGAACGATAATGGGGCGCATAGGCAAACGACTTAAACGTGATTCACTCGAGGGACAGAACCAGTGGGGAGCCATAATGAGCAATATCGAGGAGACTCTTGGCGGCTTGCGTATAATCAAGGCTTTCAATGCCGAGCCTAAGGTACGAGAGCGGTTTGCCCGTGAAAACGAGCGCTTCTACCGCATCTCCAAGAACGTGGCCCGACGTCAGGCGCTTGCCCATCCTATGAGTGAGTTTCTCGGTACCGCTGCGATCGCTATCGTGCTATGGTTTGGCGGCACGCTTATTCTTACAGGGGTATCATTGATGACAGCTTCGCTCTTCATCTACTACATGGTGATTTTCTATAATATCATCAATCCTGCCAAAGAGTTTTCTAAGGCGCTGTATGCCATACAGCGCGGCCTCGCCTCGATGGAGAGGGTCGATATGATACTGAAGGCCGACAATCCGATCAAGGATCCTGCCGATCCTGCCGAGATCAGGCATCTGAGGGGCGATATCGCTTACAAGGGTGTTGATTTCTCCTATGACGGCACTCATCCTGTGCTCTCCGGGATCGATCTGGATATCCCTGCCGGGTCGACTGTGGCGCTTGTGGGGCAGTCCGGTTCGGGTAAATCAACAATGGCCGACCTCCTGCCGCGCTTCTATGATGTCAATGCGGGTTCGATACAGATAGATGGGATTGATGTGAGGGATCTTCGGGTTCATGACCTTCGCTCGTTCATGGGTAATGTCAACCAGGAGGCAATCCTGTTTAACGATACATTCTACAACAATATTACATTCGGCGTCGATAACGCAACGCGTGAAGAAGTCGAGACTGCGGCCCGGATTGCCAATGCCCATGAGTTTATCATGGAAAGCCCCGAGGGGTATGACACCAATATAGGAGACCGCGGATGCCGACTGTCGGGTGGCCAGCGTCAGCGGGTGTCCATAGCCAGGGCGATACTTAAGAATCCACCGGTGTTAATTCTCGATGAGGCTACATCGGCTCTTGACTCGGAGAGCGAGAAGTCGGTGCAGGAAGCTCTTGACAGGCTTATGAAGGATCGCACCACTCTGGTCATAGCCCACCGTCTGTCGACCATACGCAATGCCGATTTGATATGTGTGCTCCACGAGGGGCGCATCGTAGAGCGTGGCACTCACGATCAGCTTATGACTCTTAACGGTTACTACCGCAGGCTGGTCGATATGCAGTCATTTTGATAATAACGTATAAAACGTCTGATACATAATACGTCAATATGAAACCTCTGGTAAGTATTATAATGGGTAGCACAAGCGATCTGCCTGTGATGACCAAGACCGCCGACTTCCTGGAGTCGATGGAGATACCTTTCGAGATGCTCGCCCTGTCGGCTCACCGCACGCCGCGTGAGGTCGAGGAGTTTGCCGCCAATGCCGCCGGACGCGGTGTCAAGGTGATAATAGCCGCCGCCGGTATGGCTGCCGCTCTTCCTGGTGTGATAGCGGCCTTGACTCCACTCCCTGTCATTGGAGTGCCTCTGAGTGCCACACTCGAAGGTAAGGATGCCTTGTTGTCGATAGTACAGATGCCTCCGGGTATTCCTGTGGCGACTGTTACCATCAATGGCGGCCTCAATGCCGCGGTGCTGGCCATGCGTATGCTTGCGCTCTCCGATGACGGTATCGCAGCTCGTCTTGACGGGTATCGTGCCTCATTGCGCGAGAAGATTGTGAAGGCCAATGCCGATCTTGCTGCTATCCAGTATAAATACAAGACTAACTGATCAATGTCGATGCAGTCTTCCTATTGCCGTCGCCGGTCATGGCCGGTGACCGTCGGTGGCGTGACCATAGGTGGTGATGCTCCGGTCGTGCTCCAGTCTATGACATCGACATCGACAATGGACACGGAGGGTTCGGTAGCCCAGATAGGCCGTATAGCCAAGGCGGGGGGGCAGATAGTGCGCCTTACGGCCCAGGGGGTGCGCGAGGCTTCGAACCTCGCCGTGATACGCCGCCTGACAAAGGATACGGGGTGTGATGTACCTTTGGTTGCCGATATACATTTCAATCCCAATGCAGCCTTCGAGGCGGCTCGTCATGTCGAGAAAGTGCGCATCAATCCGGGTAATTTTGTGGATCCGGGACGAGTCTTCAGGCATATAGATTATACCGATGAGGAATATGCCGCCGAGCTTGAGCGCATATCCCGCACATTCGTGCCTTTCCTTGAACTGTGCCGTGAGAACGGTACTGCAATACGTATAGGTGTCAATCATGGTTCGCTCAGCGATCGTATAATGAGCCGCTATGGTGATACTCCGGCGGGTATGGTCGAGAGTGCCATGGAATTTCTGCGTATCGCTGTCGCCAATGACTTCAAGAATATCGTGATATCGATCAAGGCGTCCAATACGGTCGTTATGGTCGAGACCGTCATGCTCCTTGTTGAGGCGATGGATGCCGAGGATATGCATTTCCCGCTTCATCTTGGAGTGACCGAGGCCGGTGCCGGTGATGATGGCCGTATCAAGTCGGCTGTCGGCATAGGTACATTGCTCGCACATGGTATTGGCGATACCATAAGAGTGTCGCTGAGCGAGGATCCTGAATGCGAGATTCCGGTGGCCCGCGACCTTGTGGACTACGTCTTGTCAAAGGGGTATATATATGAGAGTGAACGTGGTGTCAAAGGGTGCCGTAAGTGCCCCGGAACACCTGTGACGGCTGTCAATGCTGACGGCGACGACTCTTTGGCCGGACACTATGTCGTGGAGGCTATGAGTGATAATCAGCTCGGAGACATATACGGGACGATGGCGTCTATCAGCCATTCGATGCCTTGTATCGCACATCTGCGATATGACGGTCTTTCTCCCGACGAGGTAAAACTGCGTGCGGCAAGTGACGCCGGTGCATTGCTTCTTGGTGATATGGTCGACGGTATATGGATCGAGTCTGATTCAATGTCGGGCGAGGAACTTGCGTGTCTCGAACTCGATATACTGCAGGCCGCGCGCTGTCGTTTTACTAAGACCGAGTTTATATCGTGTCCTGGTTGCGGGCGTACGCTTTTTGACCTTCAGTCGACCGTAAAGATGGTAAAGGAGTCTCTGTCACACCTTACCGGGCTTAAGATCGCCGTGATGGGATGTATTGTCAACGGGCCTGGAGAGATGGCCGATGCCGACTATGGATATGTAGGAGCTGCGGCCGGAAAGGTGAGCCTGTATAGGGGCAAGGAGTGTGTTGAGCGCAATATCCCTCAGGAGTGTGCTCTTGATCACCTTGTTCAACTTCTTAAAAACGACGGCCGATGGCTCGATCCCAAAACCAGGTCCTGACGGAGTATCTCCCGTCGGGACTCCCTGTTGCCTACAGGTGGATGCCGGGCAGCGTGGAGTGTTGTGGCGTGGCCATTATGGCCGGCAGCCGTGACGAGTCATCCCGTGAATGGGGACTGGCTCACTTCGTAGAGCATACGATCTTCAAGGGCACCAGAAAGCGTAGGTCATACCATGTCATCAACCGTATGGAGACTGTCGGTGGCGAGTTGAATGCGTATACTACCAAGGAGGAGACATTCGTGTATTCTACTGCTCCGGCCGGTAATACCGCGCGTGCTGTCGAACTTATTGCCGACCTTGTGGTAAACTCGATATTTCCTGCACCTGAGCTTGACAGGGAGCGTGAGGTCGTCGCCGATGAGATAAACAGTTATCTTGATGCTCCCGATGCTGCTGTCTATGATGACTTTGAAGATCTTATTTTCCGGGATTCCCAGCTGGGACACAATATTCTCGGTACGCGGAAGTCGGTGTCGTGCCTTACCGGTAGTGACTGCCTGCAATGGGTTTACCGCAACTATAATGCCGGTCGAATGGCGTTCTTCTATACCGGGCCGGCTCCTTTTTCACGGGTGATGTCGCTTGCCGGACGCTATATGGAGGCCATACCTGCCGGAGACCGTTCAATGGGGCGTGTCGTTCCGCCGCCGGTGGAGCCGTTCGATATATCCAGATCCATAAGGTCTCATCAGGCTCATACTATAGTGGGTAACCGCCTGGAAGGGATTTCACATGAGGATTATGATCCGCTGGGGCTAATGAACAATATACTTGGAGGGCCGGGGATGAACTCGCGACTTAATGTATCGCTTCGTGAGCGCCGCGGACTGGTATATACTGTCGATTCGTCGATATCAAGATATTCCGATTGTACATTGTGGTCGGTCTACTTCGGGTGTGATGACGAACACACTGGGGTGTGTCGGAGACTGGTAAGCGAGGCAGTCGAACAAATGGCGACTGTGCCCATGGGAGATAGGGCTCTTGCAATGGCCAAGAGACAGTTCATAGGACAGCTTACTCTCTCTCGTGCCGGTGTTGAAAGTTCGGCTCTCGCTCTTGGCCGATGTGTTTTGCGTGGAGAGACGTTCCGTCCGATTGATGTTCTTGCCGCAGATATAAATGCAGTTACGGCTACGGACTTGACGCAGATGGCGTCACGGCTTATTGAAACTCCTCTCTCGTCGCTTACGTTACGTTGATTGTATTATTGATCATGGAATCGAGCAATCAAACAGCGAGCCGCTTTTCTCAAAGCAGCCCGTTATTCTGTATTACCTGGATTGTATATTCCAAGAATAACAAACCTAACATAAAACACGATTATTATCTAAAATCCATTGATTAAGCAATAAAGTAATTAAATAATACTAACCCAATAGTTGATTTTTAATCATGCGTTTGGTCTTTAATCCAAGAATTTGATCATATACCATAAAACTATTATATTGCAAAGTTAAACCATTTACCGGCGAATTGCCTTTAAATTAAAAGCAGTATAAGTCGAATATAAATAAATTTAAAACCAATATTGCGGTAATAGATTGATATACAGTAGCATGGCGGTGGGACCCCGGTGGTGTGATATAGACTGTAATATTACAATAATAGTCCTAAAGAAGCCGATTCTATTATAAAAATACATCCATACAGTCCTCGATAATCAATTGTATGTCCGGTAAACAAACTCTTAGAGCCGAGTGGCTGAGGCTATGGCGAGGACACTTATACGCACATCGGGGATTGCCCGGGCGAGCGTGTCGCAACAGCTAAGTATGGTTGATCCTGTCGTAATCACGTCGTCGATAACGAGGATGTGCATGTTTTGCAGTTCCTCGGGGTGTATGACCGAGAAGAGATCTTTGACGTTGAGATAGCGGTCGTATGTACCTTGCCGTGTCTGGCTCTTGTGCCCCTGTCTCGCTATTAGGTTGTCGGCAATAGGTATTGATGTAACATCGTTTATTCCGCGTGCTATCTCTTCGGCCTGGTTATAGCCTCGTCTCAGTTGTTTGAGCCGGTGCATCGGTACAGGCATGAGTATGTCTATGCCGTCGAAGAATCGGTCGGGCTGTAGACTGGCGGCACACATGCGGCCGAGTTCGCAGGCCAGGTCGGGACGGTTGAAGTATTTGGCCTTGTGGATAAGTTGCCTGTATGGGCTGTGCCGGCGGTACTCAAACCATGAGGCCGCGCGTTCTATCTGAGTACCTCCGGCAAGTCTCTGTTCGATGCTGTTGAATGGTATATGGTGGTCGTTGGTATATGGTATGCCTATATAGCAGTATCCACAAATCGTTTTTTCGCTGTCAACGAGCTGGCGTCCGCATACTTCACACACTCTGGGGAATATTACCGACAGCAGGTCGTGCCACAACGTTATGATCATCTTGCCTGATTCCACAATGAAGGTTGCTTGATCATGTCGATTATGAATGTCACTTCAAATCCACGCGAGGCGGCATGGCGCAGTAACTTGTTGCGGGACTCGTAGCTTTGTGTCTCCTGGAGTGTGCGAGCCTTGGCCGATAGTACTTCGATAAGAGCTGTGCGGTATTCGTCGGGATCGATCTCGGCTAAGGCCTCGGCTATGATGTCGCTGTCCAGGCGCTTCTGTATGAGTGCGAGTTTTATCTTGGCACGTCCCCAGCGGTTAAATACAATCTTGTCGCGAACGAATGCCGAAGCAAAACGTTGATCGTCGACATATCGGTCGCGTCTTAACAGTGAGAGTATTCTGGTGGCCATAGTTCCGTCTATTCCCCACCTATACAGTCGGGATTGTATTTCGTAGCTGCATTGCTCACTGCGGGCACATAGCTCCTGCAGCTTTACAAGGGCATTGGCGGGGGTTAACTTTTTTGTGGGCATCATATACGATGGGTTGCTGTGGCATATCGTAGTAGTCCCTGGCTGTCGCGAGTTATGGTCACGTCATCGAACAATGGTCGCAACATCGTTTCAAGCTGGCCGGCATACAGGGGATTTATTTCAAAATACAGCTTCCCGTCCGGCGCCAGGGCATGATGGGCGTAGACTGCAACTTCGCGGTAGAAGACAAGCGGGTCGTCGTCGGGTACAAAAAGAGCCATACCGGGTTCATGGTCGGTCACGTGGCTTTCCATAGAGACGCGTTCATGCTCGGCTATATATGGTGGATTGCTTACAATGATATCATACATGTCATTGTCGGAGGATGGAAGGGATAGCATGTCGGCCTGCTCAAAGTTGACCTTGACTCCGAGGTCGTTGCCGTTTGTTAGGGCTACAGCAAGTGCTTCGGGCGACTTGTCTATCGCTTTGACCCGGGCAAACGGCAGGTTACGAGCCAGTGATATGGCGATGCAACCCGAGCCGGTGCCGCAGTCCAGAACCCTTAGATCACTGCGTCCGGCGGCATCTGATACGATCATGTCGACAAGCATGTCGGTCTCCGGGCGTGGAATAAGTACATCCGGAGTGACCTTGAACATGAGGCCATGGAATGGTGCGCGTCCTGTGACATACTGCACGGGCTCGCCTCCGGAGATGCGCTTGACCATGCCACTGAGTCTGGTGACTGTGTGTGCGTTGAATTCATAATCACCCTTGAGGATTATGTCGGTCGAGCTCCATCCCATGGTGTCCTCAAGCAATGCGCGTACTATCCATGCCGCTTCTCTGTCTCCGTAACGCGGAGAGAGCTGTCGTTGCCAGAGCGTCCTGAGATCCTTGACTTTGTGGGATATTTCCATGAACTAAGGCTCTTTAAATGTTGTTATGAGATTATAAAATCTTTCGGTACTATGATAACAATCAAGATGATATGGATGGCAATAGTGGGCGTAGCCCTTGCCGTGATGCTTGTGGCTCGCCTGGTGGCTATGTTACGTTACGTGAACATGAACGACCAGCACAGACGTGTTGTTCACCGTCGCGTCTGATGTTCAAGGTACGGCCTTGCCGATTCGGGACTCTTGCCACGGCGACCGGCATAGTCGGCAAGTTGTTGCCGGTCGATTGTTCCTACCTCGAAGTAGCGTGCTGCCGGTGAATATATGATAAGTCCTGTTGTGGTGGCCGATGGGTGTAACGCGCCGTGTTCGGTGACCGATATCTCCAGCTGGCTGTAATGAAGCTGTTTATCAAGTTCATGTACAAGGCTCTGGTCGGGTAGCATAGGGTAGCCTACTGCGGGGCGTATGCCGGTGTGCCTGTCGGTGAAGCCGCTCAGATCCCTGTGAAGTCGCTCGGTTGCCGCCTCGGCCAGTCGGTGGCACACGCTCTGTAACAGCAGGCTGGTGTAATCATCGGCATTGTCAAGTGTTATCTCGGGGGCTGTGACCGCAAACAGAGTCACGATGTCACTGCCATCGGGGTTGATGAAGTCGGTGATACATAGTGTGTGACCATCCTTTCCTGGCCGCTGTTGACGTAACATGGGCAATGTCAGGTTGTTGACGATAAGATTGTCTCTGTCGTCGGTGATGGCCCGGGCTGTGACTGCACGTGCTGTCACGCGATAGTCTGACGCATTGAGATGGTCAAGCAGGCGATCCATCGAGTCGAGCAGCTTTACAGCTTCGGAGGCCTGTGGTACTGCCGGGTCAAGTTTCCATGCCGCCAGCAGGGCCTTGCGGTTGACAAGGCCGCGTATGGCTTCGATCTCATATGCGATATCCATGATACCCGGTTCGGGGCGCGCTCCTGTCTGGCTGTATCTGTCGGGCACGGTATGGAGGTGACGTGCTTCGGCAAGTGTGAGTAGTTCGGGCCCGGATGATGTATTACCTTTTCTTAGAGCATCCTGACTGTCCCTTATCGACCGGGCCTCGGATGCGGCTGTTGCCGGAGACATCAGCCGGGACGCTATCACAGGTACCATGGCAGCGTCTCGGGTGTAGACTGTAAGTCCCGACCGGCACAGAGCTATTCTTACGGCCGTGTGCAAGGCCGAGGTGGTGGCTCCACCTATGAACAGTGGAATATCGAGTGATGCTTCCTCCATCATGCGGGCTACACGGCACATCTCTTCAAGCGACGGGGTTATTAGACCGCTCAGACCGATGGCATCGGCCCGGCTGTCGATGGCGGCCTGTATTATCTTCTCGGGCTGTACCATCACGCCGAGATCTATGATGTCCCAGCCGTTGCATTTCATTATGATGGCCACTATATTCTTGCCTATGTCATGTACATCTCCCTTGACGGTGGCGAGTATCATCAGTCGGCGTGTGGATGCCGTGCCGGCAGTGCGTTCTTTCTCAAGGCGCGGTTCAAGGATTGCTACGGCTGCTTTCATTACCGAAGCGCTCTTGACGACCTGTGGCAGGAACATTCGGCCTTCGCCAAACATTCGGCCTACTTTGTCCATGGCGGCCATGAGCGGGCCGTCGATAAGGTCGACTACCCGGCTGTAGTGTGAAACTACGTTTTCGAGGACTTCTTCCAGTCCCAGTGTCGTCCCTTTCACAATCATGTTCTCGAGACGTTGCTCAGGGTCGGGCTGGAGTCCAGGTTCATCTTTGTGGACGGTATCTCCTGCGTCTTTTAGCTCTGCTGCAATCTCAATAAGGCGATCGGTGGCATCAGGGCGACGCATGAATATGACATCTTCGATGGCTTCACGCAGATTGACGGGGATGTCATCTACCGACATGAGGGTAGCGGCGTTGACGATGGCAGTGTCGAGTCCGGCCGATACGGCGTGATACAGAAACACCGCGTGCATTGCCTCGCGCAGATAGTTGTTGCCTCTGAAGGCAAATGACAGATTGCTTACTCCGCCGCCGGTCTTTGCGCCGGGCAATGTATTCTTGATGGCTTTGACTGCATTGATGAAGTCGAGTGCATATGAGTCGTGTTCATGTATGCCGGTGGCAATGGTGAGAATATTGGGATCAAAGACAATATCGTGAGGTGGGATGCCGGCCTTCTCGGTGAGCAACCGGTAGGCACGGGTACATATTTCGATGCGTCGGTCAAGTGTTGTGGCTTGTCCCTGCTCGTCGAATGCCATGACCACCATAGCGGCTCCGAGACGGTGTATTTCCCTGGCCCGGGCCAGGAAAGTCTCTTCACCTTCTTTAAGGCTGATTGAATTTACGAGCGGTTTACCCTGAACACGTTTCAGACCAGCCAGTATTACTTCCCATTTGGACGAGTCGATGACCATGGGCACGCGTGCGACATCGGGTTCAACCTGAAGTCGTGCGACAAATCTGTCCATGCACTTCACCGAGTCGAGCATGCCGTCGTCCATGTTGATGTCGACAGCTTGTGCCCCCTTGGCAACCTGTGCCGCTGCAATATCCACGGCTTCATCTATGGCGTCTTCATTGATGAGTCTCAGGAATTTACGGCTGCCTGCGACATTGCATCGCTCGCCGATGTTTACAAGGTTGTTTCCCGGTATGATGGTCAGAGGATCGAGTCCGGCCAGAGTGGTGATATTCCTGTGGCATGGTATGGGGCGTGGCTCGTAAAGTGATGCAAGGCGTGCAAGTTCGGCTATATGGGCCGGAGTCGTGCCGCAACAACCGCCAGCGATGTTTAGTCGGCGTGATGCAAGCAGTGGCTCGATGGCCCGGGCCATGTCGGCCGGTGACTGGTCGTATTCTCCCATTTTGTTGGGTAAACCGGCATTCGGGTACATGGCGATGGCGGCCGGGACGTAGTCAAGCGATTCAATAAATGGCACCATCGACTCGGGGCCGAATCCACAGTTGAGGCTGAATGCCAGCTGGCCGGCGTGTGATACCGATGCTACAAATGCTTCAAGTGACTGTCCCGACAGGGTGCGTCCGCTCTCGGTGAGTGTTACGGAGGTGATGACAGGAACCTTTATATTGAGGTCGTCCATGACGCGTAAGGCGGCGTGTAGCCCCGCCTTGACATTGAGTGTATCAAAGATGGTCTCGAACAGTAATATGTCTACTCCTCCTTCAACCAAGGCTCTGACCTGGTCGTAGTAGGCATGTTCCATCTCGTCGAACGTGATGCTGTCGCCAAGATTGATGGCCATTGTGAGCGATTTGCCTGTGGGACCAATGCTTCCGGCGACCCAGACTGGGCGTGTGGCGGCATCGGCAACCTTGCGGGCAAGCCTGGCGGCTGCATGGTTGAGGTCGGTGACTTTATCGGCAATACCGTATTCCTCAAGTGAAATTGCATTGGAGTTGAACGAGCATGTCTCTATGATGTCGGCTCCGGCATCGATATATTGTCTGTGGATGTCGGCTATGACATCGGGACGTGTTATGGCAAGCAGATCGTTGCATCCGGCAAGTGTGCGCTCCGCGGCTATGCCGGGCATATGAAAATCGGCTTCGACCAGTCCGGCTCGCTGTATCATGGTTCCCATTGCGCCGTCAAGTATGAGTATGCGGCGTTGCAGGCTGTCAATCAGTAGGTTGATTCGATCATTGTATTCTTTCATCGGCGTCTTGCAAAAAAATCCTTCATGAGTTGTGCGCATTCATTCTCGAGTACACCTCCGGTAACCGTGGCTCGTGGATGAAAAGGAGCATCGGTGTAGACCGTGTAGCCACGTTTGATGTCTGACGCACCGTATACGATACGTTTCACCTGTGCCCATGCGATGGCGCCGGCACACATAAGGCATGGTTCGACTGTGACATACAATGTGCAGTCGGTGAGGTACTTTCCTCCTAAAGTCTGTGCGGCCGATGTGACAGCCATCATCTCGGCATGGGCGGTGACATCACCCAAAGTCTCGGTCATATTGTGGCCGCGGCCTACGATATTTCCATCGCACACCACTATGGCTCCGATAGGTATCTCGTCCTCGGCAAGTGCTTTACGTGCTTCGGCCAATGCGAGGTTCATGAAGTATGTATCGTTGTCAAGCATATTGCAGGATGCTGTGTCTTAAAGGTGAAAAGTATGGGTATCAGGATGATTTATAGGAGGTTGACGGTGAGTCCCTCGTTACCTAAAATTGTGTTTTTAAAAATTGCTGAGGCTTCGGCAAGATGCTGTTTTTCATTTTCGTAGCTTTTTGAGTAGTGTCCGAGAATAAGCCGATTGGCACCGGCTTCGAGGGCAACCCTTGCTGCCTCGCTGGCTGTTGCATGTCCACGGTCGTGAGCCTTGTTCATGTCGGCATCGATATATGTGGCTTCGTGATATATTGTGTCGATTCCTTTTACCGCCGCCGATACCCGCGGGTCGTATACGGTGTCAGAGCAATATGCGTAACTCATTGACGGATCGGGATCTGTGGTTATATGTCGGTTAGGTATTATCGTTCCGTCGGGTTTCACGTAGTCATCGCCGGCCTTTATGCCGTGTAGTTTGCTTACCGGGATTTCAAGGAACTTGACCATGTCGCCGATGAGATGACGCGGCTTGGTTTTCTCTTTGAATATGTAGCCTACGCATGGTACACGGTGATAAAGAGGAAATGCCTCGACTGTCAGTGCGTTATCCTCATATACGATCCCGCCTTTGTCGCTCACCGGTTCAAAGATTATCTCATATCCCGGTTCGCGGCAAAAGAATTCCACGACACTCTTTAATAGTTTGATGCCGTCGGGAAATGTGTGGACTGTGACGCGTCCGGTCTTTCCGTGTAGAGCCAAAGTGGACAGCAGGCCCGGCAGTCCAAGGACATGATCGCCGTGCAGGTGGCTGATAAATATATGGCTAAGTCGCGAGAATTTAAGTCTCATTCGTCTCATTGCCAGCTGGGTACCTTCTCCACAGTCGATCATCATCAAGTTGTCTCTGAAGTCGATTATCTGTGAGGATGGCTGGTGGCGCAGTGACGGTGTCGCCGAGCCGCATCCGAGTATGTTAATGCTGAAACGTGCCATTTGCTTCGAAGCTCCTTAATTTTTAACAAAGTTACGATTTTTATCCCGTGTACCAACAAATTAAGACAGTTTTTTGATTTAATACGGTGAATTTTGTATACCTTTGCAGGCTTAAAAAGAAATATGTCATGACTTTAGGTAAAAATGTAAAGGGATATTCGCTTGGTGTTGTAGCGGCCGCTACTTATGGCCTTAATCCGTTGTTTGCCTTGCCGTTATATGCCGATGGCATGGATGCCAACTCGGTATTGCTGTTCAGGTATCTCGCCGGAATTCCTATTGTGGCGATCGTGGCGCTGTTGAGCGGAGACGGTCTGTTTTTGCGTCGGAAAGAGGTTATCCCATTGATTGTAATGGGGTTGTTGATGGGTTATTCCTCCTTGTCGCTTTTCGAGAGCTATAACTGCATGGAGGCATCCATCGCCTCGACCATGCTGTTTGTCTACCCGTTGATGGTCGCAGTGATAATGACTGTAGTGTATCGTGAACGATTTACTTGGCTGACAGGTATTTGTCTTGTTACAGCAGGAGCCGGGCTCGTATTGTTGTACAATGGTAAGCCGGGTGCTACGCTTGACCCTGTCGGTGTCACATGGGTGATGACATCGGCTCTGTCCTATGCCGTCGTTCTTGTAGGCATTAACCGCTCGGTATTGGCGACAATGCCGTCTAACCGTATGACTTTCTATCTGTTACTGTTCGGTTCGGTGATTTTTATTGTTCCGGCTGTAGCAAAGGGAGCGGTTACTATGCCGGTTGACAACTCATTGTGGATGAATGTGATCGCACTGGGATTGTTGCCCACTGCGATCTCTCTGATATGTACCGCTGTGGCTATTCACTGTATTGGATCGACACCGGTAGCTTTACTTGGTGTATTTGAGCCGGTTACCGCTGTTTTATGTGGTGTACTGGTATTCAATGAGCAACTTACCGGACGCGATACGACCGGTCTGGTACTCATAATGATATCGGTGATGCTGGTTATTGCGGGCGGCTTTTTCAAAAGCCGGTCGTCTCAGGCCGAGGTTACCACCGTGTGACGACAGCCGCTGATCCGATCTTACCGGGTACAGGAGGTGTGACCTTGGCCAGGCGTACCATACCGCCCGTTACGGTTGGAAAAGCAGTGGTAATGGCTTGTCGTATGCGCCAGACTGCATTTTCAAGAAGCGCCGATGGGATTGACATTTCGTGCTTTATCAAGTCTATGACAATAGCATAGCTGATGGTGTCGTCAACATTGTCGCTAACCATGGCGCGTGACAGATCGACATCAAGATGGACGTCGACAAGAAAGATATTGCCTACAACACGTTCCTGCTCGCCTACGCCATGCCGGGCCCGTATCTCCAGCCGGTTGATCTCTATCGTTTCCATAATTTGAATTGTCTGATTGATAATAGTGTGGATACCCATATCTGGGTTATTCTGAGTAACGCTTGTTTGGCTTTGCCATGTGGCAGATATCGGCTTACATAATAGCGTTGGCTTTCAAACGAGCGTTTCAACAGGTACCTGGACAAGCGTTTCCCGATTGTTGATGCTCCGATGTGGATACATCGAAGGTTGGAATCGACATAGTTGTAGAGTTGCAGTCGTTTAATCTTTTTCCACAGGATGTCTTCTTCATAATATATGAATGTGCCCGGATCGAAGCTGCCGATTTGTTCAAATAATTTTTTTCTGCATAGAATGCAACTTCCCGAGACCAGCTGTACGTTGTATATACCGGACATGTATCTGATGTCATATATACGTTTTTGCCTCATTTTCTTTGTGTCTTTGAGAACAAGAAGATTGAACTTGAGCATATCGGTAAAGCATATTTCTTTGCGGGCACAGTTGTTGTCAATCTCCCGAAGATCTTTTTTTAATAAAAGTGGGGATATCAATGCGCAGTCTTTAATGTGTTCGATATCGTCGACAAGTGACGGTATGATATCTTCGACAAATAAGATATCGTTATTAAGTATCAGGATATACTCGGTTTCATCATCCTGATAGGCTAATTCCAATCCTTTGTTGTTGCCTCTTGCATATCCGTCGTTTATATCTGATTTTAAATATGTCGCTTTGGGTAATTTGTTGCTGATCTTATACTTGTCTCCGACAACGAGCAGTGAGTTCCCAAACCGGTCCAATAGATTTTTTTCGGTTTCGGATGTCTGGTCGAGTGGTGATGCGTTATCTATGATGATGTATTTGACGGGGTATGAGTTGAATCTCTCCACACTTGTAATACATTCAATCGTGGACTTTGCGTTTCCATATTGCAGAATTATGATAGCGACATATTTCATTTTAATGGTTGTCTCGTATGATTATTTTGCTTATGATGTCTTTCTTTAGTGTGGTATAGAAATTTCGGTAGTATGGACGATTCCCGGTCTCGCAAACCTTGTATATCGGCATATATTTGACGCGGAGGCTATTGTGAAAGACATATACATTTAATAAACGTTCTGACATGTACCCGAAAACACGTGCCTGATATGGATACGTTGATATATTTATACGTTTGTTTACTTCAAACAGAACTGAGAAAAGCCACTTGGAATAGTCGTTAAAAATCTCACTTCTTGTTATGAACATGTTGTAGGGGCTTAGTTTGTTATTATTACACATGACATTGTACCAGGTGTTCTTGTATACGGGATAAAGTTCAAGCAGACAGTTTTCCAATATATCAAGATCCTCTTTGATGTGACTCATTGTGTAGTTGGCTCTTAAGGAATGGTAAAAGTTATCGGGAGCTGCCAATATGATGTCGGTACCGGCCATTATATCGTTGATGTCGGGAATTACAGGCGGCTTTTCTCGTATTATGTCTTCGGTAATATTGTAACATGACATTCCATAGCGATATTTTTTGTCAAATGCAAAATATCGTCGATAATGGCATAGCCCTATGTATTTGGGGAACACCCTGTTTTTCCAATACCAGTAGTGGGCTGTGAGTTCACAATAGTTGGCATTGTATCGGGAGATATTATCTCCGGTGTCATCGCCGAGCATAGGTAATGGGCATGTGGATATTTCCCGACCTACATGTATCGGCAGATATCCGGGTTGGTCGCAGTAATAGTCGGGTTTATGGCAACATACCATAATTTCAATATCGTTGCTATTCATGTTCGGTTTTTTCGGAGGAAAATCATTTTTAATGAATTCACCATATTGTGTCTGGTGAGTGCTAATGTTACAAAATAAGAGACAATACCAGCCATGACTTTGATTATGAAAGATGTTATGACTGAATCGGATGCTATAAAATCAACCAGATAAACGCATGCAGTCATGACTGCCGTCGATAGTGCAACTTTAAGATTGTCGGTGTTAAAAAATTTATAATTGAGATGTTTTCTTCCTATAATTAGCATCGAGACTGTCACGGTGAACTCGGCTGAAAGGAATCCAATGGCTGCCCCGTTCTGTTTGAAATATGGAATAGATGCCAGGCTGACGGCAATGGATATGGCTGCTCCCAAGGAGGTTGCTTTAATGACAATGTTTTCAAGGCATTGAGGATATAGTATCTGCATACCTACTATTCCCGATATCCCTATAAGAAAGATTGTTGATGAAATGATTTTAAGAGTAGGTATCGCCGGATAAAATTCGGGACCTGCAAAAATAGGAATAAGTTCATCGGAGGTCATGATCAGTCCCACGACCAGAGGAAGTGTGAGCATGATGATAAAAGAAAGCCCTTTCTCTTGAGTCTCGTTAAAACGTTTCGTGTCGCCTGTACTGAAGTAGTAGGACATGCGTGGCAACAGAGTCGTCCCGAGGGCTGTGACAATTGAAAGCAGTGCTGTCTGTATGCGTGATGCTGCCGAGAAGTATCCGACTACGGTATTGCTTGTCATAAAACCTAAAAGAAGAGGAGACATCTGCAGGTATAGACTTACTATCACATTCAGTGAGAATATTTTTAAGGCAGGCTTGATGTGCCTGAATATTTTAAGTTGCTTGATTTTAATATTATGCAGGTTTATGTGGATACGTAATCTTAGTAAATTAAGTACGTTGTTACCGGCATCTGAAAACAGTAGTATAAAAGCATAGGTTATGAGATCATCCTTGGTCTTGACAAACAGGAATAGTCCTATCGCAGATAGTATTTTGATTGTTACCGATCTGATAGTGATGAATTTAAAGTCTTCAATAGCCTGATAAAACCAGGTGACCCCGATTGCATTGAAAAAAATCGAGACACTCAGTATCAGGAATATCTTGTATTCGATATGTATCTGTTCGACTGTAAGACATAATATGCCTACCACGATGTAGCCGACGAAAACCAGTATCAGATGAAGTGTTATTATCTCGGTGAAATATTGGCTAAGCAGATCTTTGTCATCTCTTATCCGAGATAGTTCTCTTACCGAATATAACGCAATACCAAGACTGCTGAATAACGTGATGTAGGAAATGATTGACTGATAGAAGTTGATAAGACCTATTCCATCCGGGTCAAGTATACGTGCGATATATGGGAAAGTGACAATAGGGAAGAGTATTCCAACCAGTGTGTTGATTAGATTAAACGTAAAATTATATTTAATAGAACGCTCCATTAAATAATAATCACTCGGTTATAAATTGTGGTTTGCCCGTATGTGTGCCGTTTGCTGACAGGATACCTTGATTGTTATCTCGGTAAATCATATATAAGACGATCATGGTTATGTCCAGTTCATTAAAATAAAACCATACTCCGGATGCTATTCCTTGAAGTAGTACACAGATCATGTAATATGTAAGATATTGTTGATCGGCCTTCTTGGGCTTGAATATTGCGAGAATAACAATACATAGCAATGCTATGGTAGCAATAATACCATATAGGAAAATGCAACTTGCCCATGAGACATCGCCAATGTAATAGTTCTCTTTAGAGGTATATATGTCAAACTGTTTACCCCATACACTTTTTCCAAGAGATGGAGTTCCGTTGCCGAGAAGGAATGTCGCGATATTATCATTGGCTTCGTAGCTGTAGTATCGCCAGGCTCCAACACGCACATCCTCTTCCTGCTTATTGACCGATGAGTCTATCTGAGTTTCGGTTAATTCTTTAATATCTTTATATATAGGCAGGTTGGTGAATATTACATATACTGATGACAATAGGATCACACCGACTATGATTTTCTTAGATAGGCTATATTTATGCAGGATTTGAAAGAAGCACAATATAAACATTATTGCCATTATCTGACGTGTGAGGGAAAGTATTATCATAACTCCTCCTATGCCTAAAAACAGCAACCATTTTTTGGACTTTGTTATTTGCCATTGGTTTATGGAGTAAAAAATGAGTAATATTATTATCTGAAACAGAGGAATGAGTATGCGGATCATACCTCGGGATGTGTCTTCAGATATTATAGGTTCTCCAAAAATGTTGTTGGGGAAAGAGGCCAGGTTGACAAAATAGACCAATATGGAACATCCTGCTAAATAAAAAAAGGATTTGATTAGTTTATCGGGGTCGGGATTTAATTTTAATAATACGAAAAAAAAGCTGAATGCAACTATTACTGTAGACTGGGCGATAATTGAGGTCTGGAGTGATTGTGGGTGGAAAAAAGAGGCCATGAATGTGGATACTATTAACCCACACATAAATATAAACCAAGGCAATCTGGGAAATTTACAGTCAAGTAGTCTGACCGATTGTTGTTTTATCGCAGTTATAAGACATAATATAACCATACAAATGAACATGAGTCGGCATATCGGCGAATTAAACGTGTTGTGAAAATTGAAAAAGCCGACTGAGGCAAGTATTGTTATTATGACAAGCCTATGGTTCATTTTGTATTTAGTTGATATGCTCTTTTATGTTAATGATAAATGTATTGTTGTTTTTGAGGACTGAAAGTTTATTGAATGTTTTCTTCAGAGTCTTGTCGACCGATAAGGTTATAAGCGAAATGTCGGCAAGGCTGTATATGGTTTCAACCGAGACGTAGTGATTGTCAATGGATGGTCCTGATAGGATCACTATTTCATAGTTGTCCGATATTTCGTTGATTTCTGATGCAAAACCGATTGATGCCAGATTGTCGTCACCGAATTTATTGTTCTTGGTTAATGAATAGATGTCAATCCTGGTGGATTTGTCTAAGTCCATCCGGCCGTGTGTCAGAATATTACAGCCGGGCTTGTCGGACGCGGTATTGATCGGGCTGATGAGGTTTTTCAATCCGTCAACAAATGGATTGGCGTCAATAATGGCAGTTTTTCTTCCGGTCAGAGCCATGGATATGGCAAGGTTTAGGGAGAGCCATGATGTATCCTGATCTTTCAGGCTTCCCATTATTGCGATCTTTGCTTTTGATGGAAGATTGTCCAATGAAAGGATATTGCTACGCAATAGTCTGATTTGTTGTGAGATGTCTGATTCCGGATCGGTCAGTATGTTTTTGTCAGGAGCATGATTTTCCGAAACATTGGCAATGATTTCCTTCCCTCCCGAGATGTCATGAGCTTGATTGGTTGTAGGTATATATCTGCTTATCTGCCATTTGGCAAGTATTAGTACTGCCGGAAAGGCAAGGCCCAGTAGGATGAAGACCGCGAGTATGAGTTTGGGTGACATCCCGAGAACCGAATCGGTGATGAATGCCTGATCGATGATGACACCGCGCGGATGTGCGCCGGCGATCGCCATCTCTGTCTCTTCACGTTGGCGCAGGAGATATACATACAGTTGTTCTTTAAGCGACTGCTGACGAGTGAGGTTGACATATTCCCGTTCGATCTCGGGCATGGTGTCAAGGCGTTTTTTGGTTTTGGCAAACTGACGCCGCATCTCTGTGATTTCTACATTGGCTGTCTCGGCCTGTTTGTTTAGTGCTGTCAGCAGGTTGTCGCGTACCGCATATATCTGTGCGTTGATGGCTTTTAATGCCATGTTGTTCCCCTTGGCGCTTGATTCGATGGTGAGGCGGTTGAGAATAAGCTGGTTGTAGCCTTCGATAAGGGGTGTAAGGCTTGCTGTCGACGGCATTATGGGCAACATGGCTGTGTTGTTGGCTTCGTTGCTGAGGAAATCGATTGCCATTGTCAACAGTTCATATTCGGCCTCGGCTTTTACAAGCTCTACTTCCTGTACCGATGTGCGCTGGATGTATATGCCGGCTTGAGCCTGAGGGTTTACCAGGTCACGACGTCCCATGAAAGCCTCGACCTGAGCCTGGGTAGAGTCGACCTCGGCCGACAGGATGGCTATGCGGTCTTCAAGAAACTGTAGGGTCTTTCGGTTGAAGTCTCTTTTTTGTTCGATCGTGATATTGTTATAGTTGTTTATCAGGGTGTCAATGACGGTTTTGCCAAAGCGTGCGTCGGTTGTTATGTAGTAGAGCGACATTATGTCGGTTCGTTTGGCTGAGTAGCTGACGGTTATGAGCTTGTTGAGAGCCAGGGCCGCCTGGTCGTAGCTGGTCAGAAAAATAGTCTCGTCAAGTTCTTCATCGGGTATGAATCCGTTGCCTTTGACTAATGTGAATGAACCGTAGGGGGTATTCAGTGTAAGGGGCAGTGTCGCGTTCTCGGTACGGGCGACAATCTTTTTCTTGATGTTTTTTACGATTATATCGGTGTTGCCGTCTTCGTCTACTTTAATCTTGAATGTCAGGGTATTGCCCAGTGTGTCGGCGATATTCTTGTCATAAATGAGCTTTACCGGCTGGTCATAGTATGCATTATTCTGTTTTAGAATGTTTTTCTTTACGGTATAGCTGACGTTCATATTAAGCTTCTCCACTGTCTCTTTAAGCAGAGAGTGGGCTTTGATTATTACCATCTCGTCTTCAACCGAACGATTGCTCCCGAATGAACCTCCGCTAAACATGCTTGCCATCTCGCCGAGTGACGACATGGCTTTACTGCCTTCATCCGATATGAGTACCTGCGCTGAGACCTCGCATGTCTGAATCTGTTTCTTATATACAAGAATGCCTAAGGCAAGGAATGCAAGAACCGATACCGCCACCCACTTCCAGTTGTGACGGTAGGTATTGATGAGTTGCGGGATATTGATGAGTGAAGAGTGTTGCTTGTTTTCTTCCTTTGTCATGGTGCTATCGTGTTAATGCTATTGCAAGTGAGGCGATTACAGATACGGTGCTTACGATTGTGGATATGACGCTCAGCTTGAACGAGTTGTTGCTGTTGTATTTGGCGTTGTCGGCGCGTACTTTATCAGGCTCTACATAAATCACATCGTTCTGTTTCAGGTAGAAATATGGGGTGTTGAGAGTCTTGGAGTCCTGCAGGTCGAATCGGTGATATATGGTCTTGTCGCCCTCACGTCTTATGAGCAATATGTTGTTTCGAGAGCCGAACTCCGACAGGTCTCCGGCCATGGCAAGGGCGTCAAGCAGGTTGACCGACTCTCGGTTGATTGGATGTCGTCCGGGAGTTTTGACATCACCGAGTATATTGATGGCAAAATTCATTATTTCAACACGTACCATAGGCGATTCGACCTCGGGCGATATCTTACGTATGAGTAGTTCGGTGAGCTCACCGGTTGACAGTCCGGCCACATGCAACTGTCCTAACATAGGGAACCGGATATCGCCGTTCTTGTCGACAATATATGTCTGCATGGCTACGTTGCCTGTTACCTGTTGCTCTCCGCGTGTGGCGACATTGGCCATTGGAAGGTTGAACATTGATGTCGCTGTAGGTTCAAGAGATGTCACCGTTATCAGCAGTTCATCGTCGGGCTGTATCTTAAGGGAGTAGTCGATGTCAATGTTCTGGGTTATGATCTCTGTACGGTCGGACGGCAGATCCTTGAAATATGCAAGTTGGTTTTTTGACGAGCAACTGCCTATGGCAATGGCAAGTGTAATGAATATAAGGCTTTTTAGAATCTTCATTGTCGGTTGAATGAATGTGATTAAATTGCAGTCATGAGCGACCGTCATGGGCGGTAGAAGTTTTACCTTAATAGTAAACGAGACCTGATGTCTGTTTATTGTGTTTGTCCTATCGTATTGACAGTATATAACCGGCAGGAATGAATGCCGCTACAAGGAGTTTCATTCTCATGCTGGCGACATCTTTGATTATGGTGCGGATGGAGCGTCCGGTACGGAACCCGTCCATGGATATGCCTACGACTGCTTTCATCATGGATATGGGTGACCTTAAGATGTATCGGGAGACAAGATTGTTGACCTCGTACTTCCAGAGATGATAGTTCTGAGGTGCTCTGTTGCGTGATCCTCCGGAGGTTATGGCATCGCTGTTCCCTATTGTGTATATTCTTATCGGGGTGTTTATTACGGCCTCCCGATAGCGTTTTCCTATTTCAAAGATAACGATGCTTTCAGGGCAGAACTTCGTTGAGCCGTCAAATACGGGGTATGGATGCTCGAGCATGATGCTGCGTAATGTGAATCCGAACATCTCTCCATCAATATGAAACTTGAATCTCATATCCTGGGGAGATACGATGAATGGCTCGTATGGCACCGGCTTACCGATCATCTTGCCGTCTCTCGAGTCGATGCAACGTCCTGTTACGCCTTTGATTGTGGGCCGCTCTTCGGGCGGCAATGACTGCCATGTATTATACATGGCGAGTAGTGCGTCGGGCATAATGATGTCGTCGGAGTCGTATTCAATGACCGCATACCCTCTGGCCCGGCTTATTCCGTTGTTGGACGCTACATGTTTGCCTTTGTTGGGCTGACGGATGTAGATTACCGGTATGCTGTCTTCCTTGATCCATTTCTCAACTTTGCCGGCGGTATCATCGGTCGACCCGTCATCGACAATAATCCATTCAAATGTGACGGGATTCCCGTATTCGTCCTGAGGTAGTTTGAGATCTCTGACAGCTTTGTAACATCGGTCAAGGGTGTGTGAACGGTTGTACGAGCATGTTATGATCGAGAACCATGGTGATTTTAGTTCTAAGGCTCTGGAGGATGAGAGTATGTCCATTTGCTGTTATCGTTTTTTTTGTGTGTGGGGGGTAAAAAACGGAGGATACGCAAGTCAAGGTGAGATGGCATCCTCCGTTTTCGTTTAATATGTTTTGAAATATGTCTGGTTTTTATTTAATTTCAAGACTCAGACATACTCTTAGAACTCGGCGTTGCCGGGGGTACGTGGGAACGGTATGACGTCGCGTATGTTGGTCATGCCGGTGACGAATAGGACAAGACGTTCGAAGCCCAGTCCGAAGCCCGAGTGTGGCACGGTGCCGAACCGACGTGTGTCAAGGTACCACCACATGTCTTTCATGGGAATGTCAAGTTCCTCGATGCGTGTCATGAGTTTTTCATAACTTTCCTCTCTCTCTGAGCCTCCGATTATCTCACCTATCTGCGGGAATAGCACGTCCATGGCCCTTACAGTCTTGCCATCCTCGTTCTGTTTCATATAGAAGGCCTTTATCTCCTTGGGGTAGTCGGTTAGGATTACCGGGCGTTTGAAGTGCTCTTCCACCAGGAATCTCTCGTGCTCGCTTGACAGATCGGCTCCCCAGTATACCGGGAATTCGAATTTCTTACCGCTCTTCTCAAGAATCTCGATACCCTCGGTGTAGGTGAGGCGTACGAAGTTGTCGGATAGAACCGATTCAAGTCGGGTTATGAGCTCCTTGTCATACATCGTTGACAGGAACTCGATGTCATCGCGGCAGTTGTCGAGAGCGTAGCGTATGCAGTATTTGACGAAGTCCTCGGCGAGCTGCATGTTGTCAGCGATGTCATAGAATGCCATCTCAGGTTCGATCATCCAGAACTCGGCCAGGTGGCGTGGTGTATTGGAGTTCTCGGCGCGGAATGTCGGACCGAATGTATAGATCGCCCCCAATGCTGTGGCTCCGAGTTCTCCCTCGAGCTGGCCCGATACGGTCAGCGCGGCTTGTTTTCCAAAGAAGTCGGCCGAGTAGTCGATAGCTCCGTCTTCGGTTTTGGGGAGGTCGTTTAGCGGCAGGGTTGTAACCTGGAACATCGCTCCCGCGCCCTCACAGTCGCTGGCTGTGATAAGCGGGGTGTTGAGGTAGAAGAATCCACGTTCCTGGAAGAATCGGTGTATGGCGAACGCAAGGGCTGATCGCACACGCAGGATTGCACCGAATGTATTGGTGCGGGGGCGCAGGTGAGCTTTTTCGCGCAGGAATTCCAGGGTGTGTCCTTTCTTCTGCAACGGATACTCATCGGGATCGGCCGTGCCGAATATCTCGAGTTTCTTTGCCTGTACCTCTACGCTCTGTCCTTTGCCCATCGACTCTACGAGTGTGCCCTCGATATGGATGGCCGAGCCGGTGGTGACGGGTTTGAGCTGTTCGTCAGAGAATTGTTCCATGTCGAGAACTATCTGGAGGTTCTTGATCGTGGAGCCATCGTTCAGCGCTACAAACTGTACATGTTTGTTCCCACGGCGTGTGCGCACCCATCCCATCACGTTTACCTCCGAGCCTACAGGCTGGACTCCGGCATATATGTCGACAATTTTGGTTCTTTTCATTATTGTAAATGTCTTGATATTGTTTAAACAGACTGTAAGGGTTAATTATTCAAATGAACCCATGCGCAGGAAGTTGACTTCCTCCTGTGTGAGGTAGCGCCAGCGTCCGCGAGGCAGATTTTTCTTGGTGAGTCCTGCAAAGTATACACGGTCAAGCTTTGTCACGTGATAGCCGAGACTCTCGAAGATGCGACGTACGATACGGTTGCGGCCCGAGTGAATTTCTATGCCGGCCTGGTTACGGTCGGTCTCGGTAGCATAGCTGATGGCATCGGCATGGATTGGTCCGTCCTCAAGCTCTATGCCGTCGGCGATACGCTGCATGTCGTCCTCGCTTATATCTTTGTCACACCACACGTGATATATCTTTTTCTTGACAAACTTGGGGTGTGTCAGTTTCGATGCGAGATCGCCGTCGTTGGTGAGCAGCAAGACTCCGGTCGTATTGCGGTCGAGACGGCCTACAGGGTAGATGCGCTCCTCGCATGCGCCTTTAACGAGATCCATCACCGTGAGTCGGCCGTTGGGATCATCGCTGGTGGTCACGCAGTCCTTTGGCTTGTTGAGCAGTATATAGCATTTGCTCTCAAGGGCTACTACTTTGCCGCCATACTCGACGGTGTCGTTGTGGGATATCTTTGTGCCAAGCTCGGTGACTACCTGGTCGTTGACCTTGACGAGTCCCTGCTGGATGTATTCATCGGCTTCACGTCGCGAGCAGAGTCCGGCATTGGCCAGGAACTTGTTAAGGCGTATCTGTTCGTTGGGATCGGGTATTGGCATTTCATACTCGATGCGTTTGGGACGGGGTGTGAAACTTTTCCCTGGGCGTGGGGCCTGGTTGTTATTGTTGTAACGGTTGTAGCCTCCCTGGTTGTTATAGCCACCTTGCTGACGGTTGTTGTAGCCTCCCTGGTTGCTGTAGCCACCTTGCTGACGGTTGTTGTAGCCGCCCTGGTTGTTGTTATGACCACCTTGCTGACGGTTGTTGTAGCCACCCTGGTTGTTGTAGCCACCTTGCTGACGGTTGTTGTATCCACCTTGCTGGCGGTTGTTGTAGCCGCCCTGCTGACGGTTGTTGTACCCACCTTGCTGGCGGTTGTTATAGCCACCGGGCTGACGGTTGTTGTATCCACCTTGCTGACGGTTGTTATAGCCGCCCTGCTGGCGGTTATTGTACGGGCGAGGCTGGTACTCTCCTTCATGTTGCCGGACGGTTTCGATCCCCTCGTTCTGATGGCTGTCTGTATTGTTGGCATCGGCCTGGTTGTAGTCGGGCCGGTTGTAGTTGTTGTATCGGTTATTGTAACCGCCATGCTGGTTATATCGGTTGTTGTAACCTCCTTGACGGTTATACCCTCCGGGCTGGCGATTGTATCCGCCTCCCTGCTGGTTGTATCGGTTGTTGTATCCACCGGGCTGACGGTTGTTGTATGGGCGAGGCTGGTAGGTAGACTTCTGTCCGTTCTCACTGTCACCGGTGTTGTCGTCGGTGGGCTGGCGGTTATAGTTTACGCGTTCAAATCTCGAGGTGTCATGCGAGGCGGCATCGCTGTCGTCGGCATTGCGGCTCACGGTTATGCGTGGGCGCCTGGGTTTCTTGTCATTTGTTTCCATGATGGCAAAGTGTGCTGAAAAATGGGTTAGGTCAATTAATCAATTGAATTGTTTTCTTATGAGAATGGTTAACAATTAACGTTATAAATCAATAATTCTAATGTTGCGATGTTCTCTACTGTCGGAGTCGGTAGCTGTACAATCTGATTGGTGGCTACAAAATTAGCTAAAATTTCACACTCATGACAATAAAACATTTCTTTTTTACTTAAAAAACTTAAATTCATGGCGATTTGTTCATATAATCGTATATTGGAAAGTTGGTTGTTATGGATGAAATGTATGGTCGGATAGTGCCGGATGGTAAAAAAGTTTGTATCTTTGTGTCGTGAAGCGATTACTGGTATATATCGTTATGCTGTCGGGATGTGCTGTGGTTGCACGAGGCGATGGCGGGGCCATGGTGTCGGTGTCGGAGCATGCCGATACGGTGGTGTCGTTGCCTCAGGTGTCGGTGTCGGCGGTCAAAATAGGCTCGCGACTGCGAGGCAAGCCGTTGTCGTCTACAGTTATAGGCGCTCAGGATATAGCCCGCCGCGGTATAGTGAACATGCATCAGGTGAGTGACATGGTTCCTAACTTCTATATGCCGCGATATGGATCGCGAATCACATCTTCGATATATGTGCGTGGTATCGGTGCCCGCATTGACCAGCCGGCCGTGGGGCTGACTGTCGACAATATTCCGATCCTCAACAAGGATAACTATGACTTTGATCTTGACGATATTGTTAGGGTTGATATGATACGCGGTCCGCAAAGTACGATGTATGGCCGGAATACAATGTGTGGCCTGATCAATATCACCACATTGTCTCCGTTGCAATACTCTGGAGTCAGAATTAAGGTCGAGGGTGGCTCTTACGGCAACTACAGGGCTTCGGCCGGAGTATATCATAAAGCCGGAAACGATGTAGGTGTGGCGGCCGGTGTGACTGTGGCCGGTGGAGACGGCTATTACCATAATGCATACAACGGGTGCCGGGTGGGGAGCGAACGTCAATGGAGCGCATGGTACAAGGTCGCATGGCGTCCTGCCGGAGAGTGGAGGGTAGAGAATACAGGCCGTTTTTATCATAATAGTCAAAGCGGTTATCCTTATGAGTCGCTGAATACCGGAGTGATAGCTTATAATGATACCTGTTTCTATCGTCGCAGTTCGTGGATCGACGGATTGACTGTCGCGTGGCGGCGTGGTGCCTGGTCGGTCACTTCGGCAACCTCGGTACAGCATATTGACGACAATATGACACTTGACCAGGATTTTCTACCGGCAAGTTATTTCAATCTCACCCAGCGCAGGCGTGAGACCTCTGTAACCCAGGATCTCATAGTAAATCATCGGGGGCGCCGTTATAGTTGGCTTGCCGGGCTTTTCGGTTTTACCCGACATACAACGATGCGGGCTCCGGTAACATTCCTGTCAGAGGGTATTTCCGAACTCATCGAGAGCCATCGCAATGAGATGAATCCGTCTTATCCGATAAAATGGGATGAGCCATCGTTTGTGTTGAACAGTGATTTTTCCCATCCCACACGTGGAATAGGATTGTATCATAGCAGTACATTCAGGCTGGGCCGTTTTACGCTCACCGGTGCACTGCGTCTTGAGATAGAGCGGCCCGGTCTTGATTTCCACAGTTATACCCGTACGAGTTATACCGAGTATGACCGCCGGGATCCTTCGGTCTCGCCATTGCCGGTCTACAGCAACCGTGTGGTGGATCTTGACGAGACAGGCCGGTTGTCTCATACATATGTGGAGCTATTGCCTAAATTTACTGCGATGTATGGCCTCTCGGGCGGTGTGGAAGGCAATGTCTATGCTTCATTTTCAAAAGGCTATAAACCTGGCGGGTTCAATACCCAGATGTTTAGTGATTTCCTGCAACAGAAGTTGATGGCAACCATGGGGCTGGCCGAGAAATATGATGCCAACGAGATAATCGGATATAAGCCTGAGGAGAGTTATAACTACGAGCTTGGAACTCATCTTATGATGCTTGACGGCAAGCTCACAGTCGATGCCTCGGTATTTTATATCGATTGCCGCGACCAGCAACTTACACGTTTTCCTGACGGGACAACAACCGGGCGTATCATGGACAATGCCGGACGTACACGTAGCATTGGCGCGGAATTGTCGGCCGAATACCATCTGTCGTCCCACTGGATTCTCAATGCATCATGGGGGCATGCCTCTGCACGTTTTGTCGACTATAATGATGGTATTCATGACTATAGCCACCGTTTTGTTCCATATGCACCGCTCAATACCATGCATGGATCGCTGAGATATGAAAGCGCGATACCGTCATGGCGCATCGACCGCATCCAGATCGTGGCCGGAGTGAGAGGGGTGGGGCGTATATACTGGAATGAGGACAATACTGCCTCGCAGCCGTTTTATGCTCCGGTTCAACTGTCGGCCTCGGCGACTTCAGGGATCTTTACGCTCAGGGTCTGGGGTGAGAATCTTAACCGGGTAAAATACTCGACATTCTATTTCAAGTCGATTGGCAATGAGTTTATACAGCGCGGAGCTCCATTGACCGTTGGTGTATCTCTTGTGATGGATATCGATACCCTTTGACGTTTTTTAATTATAATCCGGTAATATTTGGAATATGGACGACGTTATAAGACATGATACCATTATTGTAAGGAATATCTTTTTTCAATGCCTGCATAACCAGAATTTTATAAACAATTTATTTTAACCTCAATCAATGAAACTTTTCAGACTTTTATTATCGGCTATAGTGGTGCTGGGACTCAGTTCCTGCCTGGGTAGTTCATCCAATACGATAACCCAGGAGTTTACTCCATATATACAGACCTATGTCGTGGAGAATGCCACCGGCAGCAGCGTGCTTAGCTCGGGTGTGGGCTACAAAATGTATAACGATATTGACAACGGCACCTTGTCTATTGAGATCATAGGCCTTAAGATGCCTAACAACACCTTGCAGACGTTGAAGATAGAGAATCAGCGCTATACATTCAATGATCAGGGAGCAATGGTGGTGCGTGTGCCTTCCTATACCATGGCATACGCAGGCATGACACATACGGTAACGAATCTTAATTATGAGTATTACAGCCGTTATATGGGGACTCAGGCATTCCCGATGGTAAATCTTAGCTTTGATCTCGATGGCGAATACTCGGTGCGTGCCATATACAGCCCGGCCTACTACTGGGGTACAACCACAGTTGTCGATCAGGACGGCAAGACCTTTGTCAACAGTGACCAGTCATCGTTCTACGGCATACAGTTCTTCCCCGATACAAAGAAGGCTACTATAGGAGCTTTCAGTGCCAAGTTTGCCGAGGGAATGCCTGCTCTGAATATGAAATTTGAGGAGGTTCCATTCACTCTTAACCAATATAATTATTCGGCCAACGCCAGCGAGATTATACCCAAGATAGGAGATACTCCCTATCCCGATTACAAAATCACCGATCTGAAGATGTCGGGAACATGGGGTGGCCAGCAGTCTCTGCAGTTTACCTGTACTATTACAAAGGAGGATAAGGAGACTAACGAGAAGGTTGTGACCGGAACGTATCGTGTATCGGCCATGCTGTTTATTCTGCCTCCCAAAGAATCAGGATCGAACTGAAGACGCGGCTGTCAGACAAAACAACGTTGACGCATGTTTCACTGGTTCAGTAAACCGAAGCAGAAAGTTCTTCCATTCGCTACCGATATCCATTGTCACCTGATACCCGGAGTAGATGACGGGTCGCCCGATGTCGATAAGTCGGTAGTGCTGTTACGGCATATGGAAGAATGGGGGATCAGGTGCATAGTCATGACCCCCCATGTAACAGAGGATACGTTTGAAAATATCCCGGCCACCATCGATCCTGCATTCGGGTCGCTGGTGGCCGGTGCCCGTGAATCCGGTATCGGTATCGAACTGTTGCCGCCGTCGGGAGAATACCGTATGGACAGTTTCTTTGTGAAGTGTCTCGGCGAAGGGTGTGTGAGATCTTTGCCCGGAGGATATCTGCTGGTGGAGAATTCTTTCAATGTCGAGCCATGGAATGTTGACGAACTGCTGTTTGATCTTACTGTAAAGGGGTATCGGCCGGTCCTGGCTCACCCCGAGCGCTATGTCTATTACCATTCATTGCCTCAACGATATATGAAATTGCACCGGTCGGGTGTGTTCATGCAGTGTAATCTGCTAAGTTTTGCAGGTTATTATGGTAAAGATATCAGGCAGATGGCATATTGGATGCTTGACAATGGCCTTGTCGACTTTCTGGGGACCGACCTTCATGGCATGAGGCATGTAGAGGCTATAGGCCGCTTTATGTCAACGCGTGACTTTGATCGTCTATCAAGGCGTGTTGAAGGATGTGTGAGGAATGATTTGATTAAATGATGTGATATGCATATTAAGGATGTATTGATATCGGGGGGCGATGATTTTCTGGCCAAATATCTGTATCGGGCCATAGCCGATAGAATTGGAGCCGACGGACAGTCGGGGCAATCGCGTGTATGGATGCTCGGGACCGGAGATTCGGCCGGCATAAGGGCCGATATCGCAGTGAAGCCGATTGTCATGCCTGCGGTTATGCAGGTTGTTGTTCATTGTGACGGTACCGATATGGATTCAGCCGGGCTTGATGAGGATGTTGCGATGGCGCGTGTTAGAAACCTTACGGCATCGTTGCCGAGTGACTCCCGTCCCGATGTCTTTATCTATATCTCGAGTGTGGCCGTATATGGAAGCCGGCCTGTTGAGTATGCTGATGAAGGGACACCGGCAGTTCCTGACACATCTTATGGACGGGCAAAACTTGCTGTCGAGACTTACCTGCGAGGATGGTGTGACGAGGCCGGGACCGTGCTGTATATCCTGAGGCCGGCTATGGTAGTGGGTACAGGGATGCAGGGTGTATTGCGACGGCTTGTAAATCGCATCTACCGTGGAACATATCGTCATGTATCGGGGAACGATGCACGGGTGAGTGTTGTGCATGCATCCACGCTGGCCGATGTGGTGGCAGTGCTTATGTATCTCCGGGACGGAGGCATATATAATGTGACCGACGGCTATGAGCCTTCGCGACATGATCTTGCCGAGGCTCTTGCATGGCGCCTGGATCATAAGCGTATATATACGGTATCGCTGTCAAAGGCCCGTCTGCTTGCCAAAATAGGTGATTATGTCCCGGTCACGATGTTTACAACCGGGGCGCTTGAAAAGGAGATGGAATCGTTTACATTTGACAGTCATGCCATATTTGAGCATACTGGTGTGAAGCCTGAGGCTGTCACCTATTACCTATGCAATCATAAATACGATGAGTCAAGCCTCTAAATTTACCGATTCGCTTGTAAGCATAGCCAAGATTTTGCTACAGTCGCGACATGTCGATATAGATCGTGTGGCTGAAGCAGGCCTGAGACGTCTTGTAATCATGGGTAACGGACCGTCGTTGAGGCAGGTGGTGGACCATGACATGCCTGTTTTGATGAGCAGCGACTGTATGGCGGTGAACTTTGCGGCAAACACTCCCGAATTCTTTGAAGTCAAACCTCGTTATTACACGATCGCCGATCCTCATTTCTATAATGCGACGGATGATACCAATGTGTCGCGTATGTTGTCGGCTCTTAAGAGGGTTGACTGGCCGATGACTCTGTTCGTGCCTGGTGAGGCCGGTAGGATGGAGAGGATGATCGGTGGCGGGAGTGTAAGGGTCGTGCGTTATAATGCTGTCGGTGTTGAGGGCTGGTGGTGGCTCTCGCGTTTTGCGTTCAATCGTAAACTTGGAATGCCTCGCCCGCGTAATGTGCTGATACCTTCAATAATGTTGGGTGTATGGCTGGGATATCATGAAATTTACCTTGTGGGTGCCGACCACTCCTGGACCATGAATCTGAGTGTGGATGATAACAATAGGGTGATCACCAATCTGCCGCATTATTATGCCGACAACAGTCATGAACTGGAGCGTATAAAGGCTGTGTATGCCGGTGTGCCGTTGCATAGTCTGTTTCTGAGTTACCATGTTGCATTCAAGGCTTATCATGAAATTGCCGGGTGGGCGCGATCTAAGGGGATACATATATATAATGCCACCTCGGGTAGCTTTATAGACGCGTTTGACCGAAGATCTTTGTAGCAAGGTCTTGCTGATTACATGTGACACATTATTGTAATATAATGGCGGCTTGTTGAAAGCTCGCCATTTTTTTTGTTAAATATGTAATAAGCTGATTATTGTATTGCCCTGAAAGATAGTATGTTAGATTTGGTTACAAAAATATTACGAAAAATTATCAAAAAAATTACGTAAATATTTTTGCATGTTATGGAAATATTGTATATTTGCAACGTGAATGTAATACTAATGTAATACAAGGCATAAAAACAGTAACTTTAAAAACGTTTCAATTATGAGTTCTAAAAATTTTCAAACCAAGCTTCTCGATCTGCAGAGCAACCTGTTGAACTTCGCCTATCTGTTGACCAGCAACCGCGATGACGCCTATGATCTATTACAGGATACCACCCTTAAGGCTCTTGACAACGAGGAGAAGTATGTTGACAATGTGAACTTCAAAGGGTGGGTGTTCACCATTATGCGTAATATCTTTATCAACAACTACCGCAAGGTGGTGCGCTCGGCTACAATTATTGATCAGACCGAAGATCTCTATCATCTCAGCCTGCCCCAGGACTCAGGGCTTGAAACCCCAGAGGGCTCGATGGCCGCGCAAGAAATCACCGCGGCGATCAATACATTCAGCGACGACTACCGCATTCCGTTTTCAATGCATGTCGCAGGATATAAGTATAATGAGATCGCCGAGAAAATGGGGCTTCCGTTGGGTACGGTTAAAAGTCGTATATTTTTTGCCCGCCAGAAGTTGCAGGTGATGCTTGCCGACTATAAATGAGCCACGGTTTTAAAGACTCATAGATTATAATAGTCTGAAAATTACAGGATTCATATAAGTAATACTCTGAAAAGCACACGTTACCTTTATCTATTAAATATATAGCCGGACGGCTGCCTTACATGTGAGGGTGGCCGTTCGTGTGTTATATAGGGAGATTTTTTTGAAAAAAAAGTGACTGATATGTGTCATAAACGGGATTTTTGATTTATATTCGCACTTACTTAATAAAAAGAAAACTAAAATTATGATATTCAATTTTCGCATTGTTTCGGATGAGGTGGATAACTTCAGACGTGAGATTCAGATAGACGCCGATATGACGTTCCTTGACTTGAAGAACATCATATGTGAGAGTGTCGGTTATGACAAAAACCAGATGTGCTCGTTCTTTATGTGTGACAATAACTGGGAGAAGGAGCGTGAAATCACTCTTGAAGACATGGGGTCGGACAGCGACCAGGATGTATATCTGATGGATGAGAGTGTGTTGAGCGATTTTATCGAGGATGAGGGACAAAGGCTTGTCTTTACGTTCGATTATATGACCGATCGTTCGTTCTTTATCGAAATGAAGGAGATGGTCACCGGCAAGAGTCTCAAGGATCCGCTGTGCACGCTTTCACGTGGTACAGCTCCGGCTCAAAGCGTCGATATGGAGGAGTTTGATGCCATCAGTGATGCCAAGGCCGCGGCCGCGGCAGTAGCGGCCGCCGATGACCTGGATGAGGAATTCTATGGATCGGACGGCTATAACGATGATGAGTTTGAGGGATTTGATGAGATGAGTCTCGATGACTGATCATCTCGGTATATAGGCAATCGAAAGAATATAACGGGATACAAACAATATTCCCCGGAGAGATAATCGGCTCTCTCCGGGGATGTGTTTTTTTCTATATGATGTGTGGCTGACGGGAATTATCACAGGCGCCCTGGGGTGGTAAGTATCCTGAATACGAGATCCTGAAGCAGATCATGCGGGTTCATTCGGCTTCCGTTTCCTTTGCTGAAACCGTCGTATTCGCGCAGGGCTGACAGGATTTCCACTACCTGTGCCGGGCGGTAGTTGCGGAGGCCGGCATTTACATCTTTCAGTTGCATAGGCCATTTGAATCCAAGGGCGCCCATAAGGCCCCGCTCGCTCTTGTCGTCGGCATATTGTGCGATGAGTATATTGGAGAACAGGTTGAAGATGATAGGTGTGAGCGGTTGGGGCGGAAATTTTTTGGGATTGTGCTTGAAGTAGTCGACTATGGTCATGGCTTTGGCGATATCGCGCGAGGCAATGGCGGCCACCAGTTCAAAGTTGTTGTAGTCTTTACTGATGCCTATGTTGCGTTCAACGGCCTCGGGCGTTACCATCGCGCCTGCGCCCAGTGTGACGGTGAGTTTGTTGACCTCGTTGTAGATACGTGACAGGTCGGTGCCTACAAAGTCGGTAAGCATTGACAGAGCCTTAGGATCGACCGAGAGCCCGTTGCTCTTGAGGTGTTCCTGTATGGCTGTTGACAGCGCGCCTTCGCGTAACTTCTTTGACTCGAAAGCCACTCCGCCCCCTTTCTTGATGGCGTTGAGTATGTCGGTGCCTTTGAATGTCTCTCCGCGGTAGGCTATGAAAAGTATGGTCGACTGTGACGGTGAGGCGAAGTAGTCCTTAAGGGCCTTGACGAATGTTGATTTCTGAGCCTGCGCCTCTTTGACTATTACAACCTGGCGAGGCGACATCATTGGGTATCTGCGGCATGTGGTGAGTACATCGTCGGGTGTGATCTGTGGGGCGTAGAGCGTATATAGATCAAAGTCGCGGTCGGCCTCCGGAATAATACGCTCGGCATATTTAAGGATCTCGTCTATGAAATAGCCTTCCTCTCCGTGCAACAGGTATACCGGAGCCGGAGTACCCTTGGTGAGTTGGGTCTTGAGTGATGCAAACGATGTCGTTTCGCTGGCCATAGCAGTGTTTGTTAAGTGCCGTTCAATAGTAAATGTTAGCGTCGGATAGGCCGGGGCGACGGTATTATTTGTCTTGAACTGGCATGGAGGTTATATAATTGGTTATCACGCAATAGTAAACAGAAAGGCCTTGAATTCTTTCAAGCGAAAGTTTCAATGAGATATATCAAACCGTTTCGAGACCGGGCTTTATAAATTTGTTTAGACCGTTTGACAATCTTGTTATTCCTGTTTTTTTTGTAAATTTACAAATTAATTTTAAAACCGAGAAAAGTTTTTGTCAAAATGCAGAGGTTGAACCTGCCACCGGCTCCGTTACATATCGTCGCTCATGGTAGTGCACGTAAGGTGCTCGATCCTTTGAGACGTCGTCTTGTTACATTGACCCCCGAGGAGTGGGTGAGACAACACTTTGTCCATTTTCTCGTAGCCTGCAAAGGGTATCCTGTGGGATTGATGGGAAACGAAGTCTCGGTTGTGCTTAATGATACGGCCCGGCGGTGTGATACGGTAATCTACGACCGTTGCGGCAACCCATGGATGATAGTGGAATACAAGGCTGCATCAATACCGGTCACGCAAAGTGTTTTTGAGCAGATCCTGCGCTACAATATAGTGCTTAAGGCACCGTATCTTACAGTTTCCAACGGTATGCAGACATATTGCTGTGAGATCGATCATGTAACAGGATCACATCGTTTTCTTGACGATCTGCCGCCGTTCCCTAAATAGGTTCTGAAGTCGGCCGGGAAATATAGCCGTCATCAACATAATTGCAGTGTGTCGGTAATAAGAGTGCAGGACGTGTTGTCGTGTGGTGCAAAGGGAACGTCCGAGAGCAAAAGAATGTCGGCTGTTTTTTTGGGGGGGGGACAATTTTAATCATCAAACGGTAGGCCGACGGTAACCATAATTGTAAATGGAATCGCAACTACGTTGTTTCCTTAGTAGTTGCGATTTAGTCTTGTACCCCCGTGGGGAGTCGAACCCCAATCGTTGGAACCGGAATCCAATATTCTATCCATTGAACTACGGAGGCTTCCTGATGTAATTCCCGGTTCAAGTCTACCTGTCCGGATTGCTCTGCAAAGGTACAAAATCTTTTCGGTATAATGAAAATTTTATTATTTTTTCATGTTTTGAAAACGGCTTCTATTGGCTTGACCACTTTTCTTGGATCCGGACAACAAAGTTGAATCTCTGACATTCTGAGCCATGAATAGAGTGGATTAGATACGATAAAACCGCAGAGTGTTTGGTCGTCTGCGGTTTCTTTGCGTTAGAAAGCGATGCTTCATCGATAAGTCGCTTCCGGACTGATTTTCGTCCGATTATGTTGCGGAAAGACAGGGATTCGAACCCTGGGTACCCGTAAGGGTACAACGGTTTTCGAGACCGTCCCGATCGACCGCTCCGGCATCTTTCCTTGATAGCGGTTTGATTTAGCTGGGGACAAAGGTACGGCTTTGGGTTGAGATGTGCAAATATTTTGGCTGAATTTTTTGAACGCTTTTTTTTGGGAGGGTGTCCTGTTGTTCATCCGATCTTGTGATACTCAAAGCCTTGCTCGGCGAGATAGGCCGGATCATATATGTTGCGGCCATCAATGATTATGGGCTGGCGCATGCTTCGTTTCAGTACCGGGAACGATGGGCTTCTGAATTGCTTCCATTCGGTGACGAGCAACAGTGCGTCGGCATCGATCACGGTGTCATACATGTCGGTACCGTAGTTGACGATGTCGCCCAGTCGTCGTCGGCACTCGTCCATGGCTATGGGATCGTATACACGTACATTGGCACCGGCGTCAAGAAGTCGGTCGATGAGTACGAGCGAGGTGGCCTGGCGCATATCATCGGTCTCGGGCTTGAAGGCGAGTCCCCAGATGGCGATGTTGAGTCCGTGCAGCGAACCGAGCCTGTTGGTGAGTTTATTGAACAGTACAAGTTTCTGAGACTCGTTGACGGCCTCGACGGCTTCGAGTACGCGCATGGTGTATCCGGCCTGGCGGGCTGTGTTTATGAGGGCCTTGACATCCTTGGGAAAGCATGATCCGCCGTATCCGCATCCGGGATAAAGGAATTTGGAGCCGATGCGTGTGTCAGCCCCTATGCCTTTGCGTACCATGTTGACATCGGCTCCCGTGAGCTCACACAGGTTGGCTATATCATTCATGAATGATATGCGGGTGGCAAGCATGGAGTTGGCGGCGTATTTGATCATCTCGGCCGATGGTATGTCGGTGAATATCATACGGTCACTGACCATGAAGAACGGTTTGTACAGTCGGGCCATCACACGGCGTGCGCGCTCCGTGTCGACACCTACCACTACACGGTCGGGCGACATGAAATCCTTGATCGCGGCTCCTTCTTTGAGAAACTCGGGATTGGCGGCGATGTCAAACGGGATTTCGACCCCTCGGTCACGCAGTTCGGCTTCCACGGTGGCTTTGACCTTGGCGGCTGTACCCACAGGTACTGTCGACTTGGTGACAAGCAGCTTGTAGTCGTTGATGCTTCGGCCGAATGTCCGTGCCACATCAAGAACATATGAAAGGTCGGCCGAACCGTCTTCATCGGGTGGGGTGCCTACGGCCGAGAATACCACCTCGACATTGTCTATGATATCGGCGAGGTCTGTGACGAATGAAAGCCGTCCGGCCTCGACGTTTCTTGTCACCATCTCGGTGAGACCCGGCTCGTAGATGGGTATGATGCCCTGGTTGAGCCGATTGATTTTCTCGGTGTCGATGTCCACGCATGTGACATTGTTGCCCATCTCGGCAAAGCAGGTGCCTGAGACGAGTCCGACGTATCCGGTTCCGACGACAGCTATGTTCATTGTATATATGTGCAGGGTTAATGATTCAAGGTACAAAAGTATAAAAAAAGTGATAAGTAGCAGCCAGATTTGAGGTCGTTTTTCTTGGATGCAGGGTTGTGGCGGGATGAAAATGAAGAGCGCGGCTTTCCCAAGCTGCGCTCTTCGTTCGTCTAATTAAAAGTTTGGGTTAAATAACCGTGGTAAAGGTAAGCATTTGCTTAAAATTACCCCCCCCTATTGGTTAAATTATGTTAATTTAATGAAAATTATTCTTTCTTGGTTTCTTTGGTGCTGAAAGCGACCGGCAGGGTGTAGTAGACCGATACCGGCTTGCCATTGAGTTTGCCCGGAGTGTATTGGGGCAGGCTGTTCACTACACGTAAGGCCTCGGTGTTGAATGCATCGGCGTCGCCTTTTATTATCTTGGCATCGCGTACTGATCCGTCCTGGCCGATGACAAACTGTACTACAACCATGTGCCGGCCTTTGTTTTCGAGTTCGCTCTCAGGAAATTTGATGTTGTCGCGCAGGAATTGCATCAGCGCGGCGTCACCGCCTGGAAACTGAGGCATCTCCTCGACGCTTGAGAATACCTTTTGGTCGTCATCCTTTTTGATTGATGCGGCCTTGATGACCTTGATTTCTCCGCTTGTGCTGTTTGCGGCTTTCGCTTCTCCCGGACGGTATGTCTCGACGTGAACCTCATTGCGGTCTTTGAATACATTTATCTGCTTGATCGAATCGGAGGATATTGTGTTTATGTCTTCGACGGGCTTGCCGTTGACAATGTACTTGATGTTCTCGACCGTCTTGCCGTTGATTGTTACTGCAACATTAGCTGTGGCGTTGCCGTTCGTTGTGTCCTCGCTGCCCGATGTATTGACGATGGCGATTTGTGTAATCGGAGCCTTTTCGGTATCTTTGCTGTCGACCGACAGGTCGATGGCGGCTACCGAGTCAATGGCGCGGGCCATGAACGGGAGGTTGACACTGAGCAGGGCTATGGCTGCTGCCGGAGCGAGAGCGAGGGCGCGCATGCGGCGCGACTTGCGTGAAGTTGGATTTAGCATCATGGTGATACGTTTTTTAAGATTACTATGATTAAGGCTGTTGGCGAGGACTGGAAAACTTCGGCCCACAGCCTTTTTAATTAGAAGCATCTGGTAGTCGCCGGGATTGTTGATGTTGCCTATGACGGCGCGGTCGGCTTCGTACTCATGGACAGCGCGTAGTGATGATGTCATGAGCCATGCGGCCGGATTATACCACATTATGATCTCGAAAAACCGTGCAACCATCAGGTCGAGACGGTGATACCGTTCAAGGTGGGCTGTCTCGTGAGTAAGAATGAGTTCTCGGTATAGGGTGTAGTCATCGCGGTTCATTACGATATAGCGGCGCCAGCTGAACGGGGCGATCGACCTGTCGTTGACTATTGCAATCGTGTAGCGTCGATAGGGTATTTTCTCGGCTTTGGATACAATGCGGTGCAGTCTTAAAAGTGCAATGACGGTCATTGTCGTTACGGCAAGTGCTCCGGCCAGGTATAAGCCGGCAAGTATCCATGGCCACAGGCCGGATGTCGATTCCTCGCTGACGGTAAGTACCCCGGCGATCATCGGCTGTCCGATCTCGGCTGTGCCGGTATCTGTGCCGGTTGGTGCGTTCAATTGGAAGCCGATCAGTGGCAGTATGGCGGCCAGTATGTAGCATCCCAGCAGTATGGCGCGGTTGAAACGAGGCTGGTTGTCACCGGCCATAGCCCAGCTGTAGGCCAGGTGAAGGCATAGTAGAATGATGCCCGATGTGAGTGTGTAGCTGATCCAGGTTCCCATAGTCTATTTGTTTTTCTCAATCATGGCGATCAGTTCCTTGAGCTCGTCTACGGTCACTTTTTCTTCCTCCACAAGCGCCGATACAGCACCAAGATAGTTGTTGTTGAAGTACCCCTTGACGAGTTGCATGAAAGAGCGCTCGCGGAATTCTTCCTTTGGCTTGACGGCCCGGTAGCGGTATGAGCCGCCTATCTGCTCGTGTGTGACATATCCTTTTTCTTCCAGACCGCGTATCACGGTCGAGACTGTATTGAAGTGAGGCCGTGGATCGGGATATCGTTCTACGAGCTGACGTACAAATTGCGGGCCATTGTCCCAGAGCATTTGCATTACTTCTTCCTCGCGAGGTGTGAGATCTGATTTCTTTCGTCCTTTCTTTGCCATAACTAATAAAATAGTTTTACGATGCAAAGGTGTAACTAATTTTTTAGTTGTGCAAATTTTTTTTGAATTTTTTTGTTGACAACTCTAAGGCAAGTGTAACTTTAAAAAGATTAAACTATGGATACTTCAAAAGAAAAGAATGCCTAACTACTTGAAAACCTTGGGTGTATTTCATTCTTCATCTCAGGATTTATTGGGTGACGTGGTCTAAAATATGTATTTATTCTGAGGACAGGCTGTCGCACTTAGGTGGTGATGAATTGCAAATAGATTGGCTCTTGCAACGTGATCTTGTTCCTCCTTGCATCGGTTGGTGTCGTAAGGGATGATGTGGCGGCGGTCGCGGTCGATTAATTAACCCCGGGTGCCGGAGGGTTGTCGATTGGCGGTCGGAGTCGCTAAAATGGTATTTGATTGAGGGTTATTCTCAAAAAAAATAAAAAAACTTCTATAATCATTGTTGCTAATTGAAAAAAAAGTGTGATATTTGCACTGCAAAAAGCGAGGCCCCCTTTATGAGGGGTCTCTTGTTTGTGCCGAAAATTATATTAATTAATACATAAACTCGTTATAACAATGACAAAAGCTGACATCGTAAACGAAATTGCAAAGTCGACCGGCATTGAGAAAGCCGCTGTTCTCGAGACTGTCGAGAAATTTATGGAAGTCGTAAAAGACTCTCTGTCACACGGTGAGAACGTGTATCTGCGCGGTTTTGGTAGCTTCATCATCAAGGTTCGTTCGGAGAAGACTGCACGCAATATCTCAAAGAATACCACTATCATCATCCCCGAGCACAAGATCCCCGCTTTCAAGCCTGCAAAGGTGTTCATGGAGGAGGTAAAGTAATTTTGCTTAGATAGATACCACACAATATAGTCAACCATATTCACTAACTTAAATCCAGCTAACAATGCCAAGCGGAAAGAAAAGAAAAGGCCACAAGATGGCGACTCACAAGCGTAAAAAACGTCTGAGAAAGAATCGTCACAAGAAGAAGTAAGATCCGGTCGCAGGCATCACAAGTCCACCCTCTCCCGTGTGTCTTTGTGACACAGGCCCGGGTGAGCGTGACCGAGACCATAGGGAAGACATCCCGTCTTGTTCTATCGACGATTATAAAACGCAATATACCGGACAAACCTGTAGTATCGGAGTTTCCCATGTACGGGGCTCCCGGCTCCAGGTTTGTTCGTCGCGTTTTATATTTAACATTTAACTAAAAACAACAACACATCTAATCCACGGTAATGAAAAGCGAACTCATCGTAGACGTACAGTCAGCCGAGGTGTCGATAGCGCTCCTCGAGGACTCGCGACTGGTCTCCTTGCAGAAAGAGAGCCGTTCGCAGGCCTACGCCGTGGGCGACATTTACCTGGCCAAGGTCAAGAAACTGATGCCGGGACTCAATGCCGCCTTTGTCAACGTAGGCTACGAGAAGGACGCTTTCCTTCATTATCTCGATCTTGGCTCCCACTATGCCTCCTATAACAGCTTTCTGGAACTCCTGCTCGGCGAGGATCGCCGTCGCATCCCCGCTATATCGAAGATAAAGCTGTTGCCCGACATTGACAAGCATGGCACGATAGCCGACCAGTTGACTGCCGGAAAAGAATTATTGGTACAGATCGTCAAGGAACCTATATCGTCAAAGGGGCCGCGACTCACCACCGAGTTGGCCTTTACAGGCCGTTACATGGTGCTGATGCCCTTCAGCGATAAGATATCGATCTCCCAAAAGATTAAAAGCACTGAAGAGAAGCATCGCCTGAGACAGCTTATCTCGAGCATCAAGCCTCGCAACTTCGGCGTCATCATACGCACGAGTGCCGAGGGCAAAGGTGCCGCCGAGCTTGTTGGCGAGCTTAAGACTCTGTTGCAGTGCTGGAATGATGCAATCTCGCGTGCCCAGCGTGCGACGGCTCCATCTCTTGTATTTGAGGAGGAGAGCCGCATTGTGGGCGTTCTGCGAGACATCTTCTCTCCCACATTCGAGAGTGTCTGGGTCAATGATCCCGACGTTAAAAGCCAGATAGAGAAGTATGTGAGCATTATTGCTCCCGAGCGTGCCTCGATAGTAAAACTCTATAAGGACGACACTCCAATATTCGACCACTTCAACATCACCCGTCAGATCAAGTCTTCGTTTGGCAAGACCGTGTCATTCAAGTCGGGTGCATATATCATTATCGAGCACACCGAGGCTCTGCATGTCATCGACGTCAACTCGGGCAATAGGGCCAAGGCCACCAATGACCAGGAGAGTAATGCGCTCGAGGTCAATCTCAGGGCGGCCGACGAGATCGCGCGTCAACTGCGTTTGCGGGATATGGGCGGTATCATAGTCATAGACTTCATTGACATGAACAAGTCGGAGCACCGACAGCAGTTGTTTGACCATATGCGTGAGATCATGGCCAATGACCGCGCTCGGCACAACATACTGCCGCTTAGTAAATTCGGTCTGATGCAGATCACGCGTCAGCGTGTGCGTCCGGCTATGGATGTGATCACGACCGAGTCATGTCCGTCTTGCTTCGGCAAGGGTGAGATACAGCCATCGTTGTTATTTACCGATGTATTGTACGAGAAGCTCGAGTATCTGGTCAAGGATCTCAAGGTGAGCAATTTCATCATGTATGTCCATCCGTATGTCGATGCCTATTTAAAGAAAGGCTTGTTGTCGACCTATCGCCGGTGGCGTATGTCGATAGGTGGATCATGGCGCATCGTGGCCGATCAGTCACTGGCTTATCTCCAGTATCGTGTCGTTGACCGCAATCATGTGGAGATCGATCTAAAGGAAGAGAAAGATCTGGACTCGTCGGCATCAAAATCAAAAAATAAAGCCAAGAATCGAGTGAAGGAAGCATAGCCTCTCGCTTGATATAGCAAAGACAATGGGGTGCGGATTCATTGTGATCCGCACCCCATCTGTTTCTGGCTCAGGCCCGGAGACCTGTCATAGGGCCGCTTAAGTAAAGTCAGTGCGTTACTCCTGTGGAGCGAATATGACTATGCGGTTCCAGTCATTGGTGTCGTAGGGCTGTACCGAGCTGCCCTCGGCGTCGATTGAGAGACGCTTGCCGTTTATGCCGTATTTCTTGGTAAGGGCGTCATAGACAGCCTGTGCGCGACGCTTCGAGAGCGACTGGTTGTACTCGGCTGTTCCGGTTCCCTTGTCGGCATAACCCTGCAGTACCACGCTCATGTCGGGGTTGGCCTTGAGGTATTCGGCGAGATTGAATACATTGACCATCTCGTCATCGGCTATGTCGGCCGAATTGATGCTGAAGCGCACTGTTGCCAGCATGGGCGGGTAGTTGACTTCCACAGCCTCCACAACCTGTGTCTCGGGACACGGAAGCTGAGACTCGGCTACGGCCAGGGCGGCGGCGGTAGAAGCGAGATCGGCACGCAGGGCGTTGACCTGATTGTTGAGAGAAGCTACATAGGCCAGGTCATTGCATGGGTTATAGGCTTTGTAATCGCGGCCACCGAAGTTGATGTTGAAACCGCCGAGGGCAGTAATGTTGACATCGACGGGATCACCGTATGCACACAGGTTGAAATTGTCACCGTAGAACTGAGCTCGTCCTTCGAGGAAGAAGTCAACATATCGGCAAAGACGGAATCTTACCTGTATACCGGCCGATACCGGCAGGGTCCATGAGTTGTGTTTCAGTTCACCTGGCTTGTGCATGATATCCTTGCTGGGCGATTCGAAGTCAAAGGCATATGTGCCGCCTATTCCTACAAATGGCAGGACACTGACAGGACGTCCGGCATTGACACCGCCAAGCGAGTTGCACATGTCCCACATGAAATCGAAGTTGGCGTTTATGTATTTGGCCTTGTTCTCACCGTCGTTCTTCCACTTCATATTGGCGTATTGGAAGTCGAGTCTCACACCCAAATAGGGGGAGAACCACTTGCCTACACCTAAGTTGTAGGCCGGAGTGAGTTGATGTTTGGTGCCTTCGCCTGTGCGGTTCTCTACAAATGGTGAGTTGATGCCGGCGCCCAGTTGGATGAACCAGTTGTCGGTGCGGTCGGTGTAGTAGTGGGTTTTGCATGAGCCGTCGGCGAATGTCACCTGCTCTTGTTCTACCACGATGGCATTCTGTGCCGAGAGTTGATTGGCTGCGATGAGCGCTCCGCCACATGCTGCCATAACCAGGAATGAACGTGTTTTCATAGATAAATAGTTTAGTGTTTTTTTTGTTGTTTGATTTCAGTTCTCTGTATATTCTTTGTTTTTATGATTTTGGAAATATAACAAGGCGCATGTTCCAAATGTTCAGGACATGCGCCTTGGCTGAGTGGTATACGGTTATGTATGACGTTATTGTGGGTCTTGAGTGATTAGGGGGTATGGATTTGATTGTCAGTCGAATGCTCCCTGTATACTCTCGGTCGCTTCCAGCTCGTCGGTGTATTCGCCATAGTATTCGCGCTCACACAGGTCTATGCCCTTGGGGAATGTGAAGCGTGAGTCCTGAGAGTATGGCAGGGTGGGGTCGTTGTATACACGTTTCATGTATTTGCCGTATATAGGCAGGGCCATCGCCGCGCCCTGGCCGTGTGCCATAGTGTTGAAGTGTATATAACGTTCTTCGCCGCCTACCCATGTGCCGGTTACGAGGTCGGGGGTGAATCCCATGAACCATCCGTCCGAGTTGGAGTTGGTGGTACCCGTCTTGCCTCCCATCTGTGCTGTGAGGTTATAAGGTGCGCGACGCAACCGGTTGCCGGTGCCGCCGTCTACTACATTGAGAAGTATTGACAGGATGCGCCAGTAGGCTGTCTCCGATATGACCTCGGTGTGATTGGGGGTGAACTCCGAGATTGTATTGCCGTTGGCGTCGGCTATGGAGGTTACAAAGACCGGATCCACGCGCATTCCGCGGTTTGAGAACGCGGTGTATGCGCCGGTCATCTCCTTTACCGAGACATCACAGGGGCCGAGACATAGCGACATCACAGGATCAAGCTTGTTGGTGATGCCGAAGTTATGCATTGTCCTTACGAGTGTCTGTGGGGACAGCTGGCTCATGAGCCTGGCCGATATCCAGTTGTTGGAGTTGGTCAAAGCCCAGCGCAGTGTCACCATCTCGCCTACGCAGGCCGAGCCCGAGTTGCGCGGCGACCAGGGGCGTCCCGACTCGTCGATGATTGTAGGTTGTTCGTTCAACAGTTCGTCGCATGGTGTGAACCCTTCCTCCATGGCATAGGTATAGAGGAATGGTTTTACGGTCGATCCTATCTGCCGTCGTCCTGTCGATACCATGTCATACTGGAAATGGCTGAAGTCGGGGCCACCTACGTAGGCCTTGACATGCCCTGTGCGTGGATCCATCGACATCATGCCCGTGCGCAGGAAATGCTTGTGGTAAAGTATCGAGTCGCGTGGTGTCATGATGGTGTCGGTAGGCCCCTCATAGCTGAATATGCTCATCTCTATGGGGGTATTGAACGCTTTCTCGATGTCGGCTTCTGAAATTCCTGCTTTGTGCATCAGGCGGTATCGGTCGCTTTGTTTGACTGCTGTGGTTATGAGACGGTCAAGCTGGGCTCTGGGAAGTTCCTCTCGGTTGGTGGTGTATGGAGCGCCGACAACACCTTTCTTCTCGCGGAAAAACGCCTTCTGCAGTTCCTTCATATGCTCGTCAACCGCGTCTTCGGCATATCGCTGCATGCGGGAGTCAATTGTTGTGTGGATCTTAAGTCCGTCGGTGTATATGTCGTAGTATGATCCGTCGGGCTTGGGGTTCTTGTCGATCCATCCGTATAGCGGGTTGGTAAGCCAGGCGATGGAATCATCGATATACTTCTGCCCTTCCCATGCCATGTATTTGGACGGGTCGGGACGATGGGCCGTCAACATGCGTCGCAACTCCTCTCTGAAGTATGGTGCAGGACCGTCCTTGTGATCGACCCGGTGGAAGTTGAGTTTGAGTGGAAGTTGTTTGAGCGAGTCGGCTTCGGCGCGTGATATCTTGTCGGCTTTGACCATCTGGTCAAGTACGGTGTTGCGGCGCAGACGCGTACGCTCGTTCTGCCTTACGGGATTATAGTAGGCAGGGTTCTTAACCATGCCTACGAGCGTGGCGGCCTCTTCTATCGCGAGATCTTCCGGCTCTTTGCCGAAGTATACATGGGCGGCAGTCTTGATGCCTACGGCATTATAGAGGAAGTCAAACTGGTTGAGATACATCTTGATGATCTCGTCTTTCGAGAAGTTGCGCTCGAGTTTGACTGCGATCATCCACTCCACCGGCTTTTTGAACGCGCGGTCGAACATTCCCTCCGACTCGGGTGAGTATAATTGCTTGGCCAGCTGCTGGGTTATGGTCGATCCGCCTCCGGCATTCTTGTTCTGCATCATGATCGTCTTCACGATCACTCGCATCACAGCGCGCATGTCTATGCCCGAGTGATCCTCGAAGCGGGAGTCCTCGGTCGCTATCAGTGCGTCGATAACGTGGGGGGAGATCTCCGAGTAGTCGGCATATACACGGTTGCCCGTGTTACGGAAATAGCGACCCAGTTCCTGGCCGTCGGCCGAATATATTACCGATGCAAACTTGTCGGTAGGATTACGTAGTTCCTCGATGGGAGGCATATAGCCGATCATGCCGTTGTATATAAGTACGAACAGCAAGACCACCAGCATGAATCCGACAACGAAGAGTGACCATAGGCTCATGATCAGCTTGTTGTTGCGCTTTATTGTCTTTCCCGTTTTTTCTTTCATGAGATTGGGGTTATGGATGCAAAGTTAACACTTTGCCACGGAATAATAAACGGTTTAAAATTTTTTATTAACTTCGCACCCTGTATCCTACGTACAGCCTATCCAATATGAACACAATGCAACTGCTCAAGAGGCGCTTCTTTGCCATGCGCAACGGCGCTGTGGCCGACAGCCTTCGCCGCCAGGGAGCTCCCTACCGTATAATATTCGGACTCAATCTGCCCCAGATTGTCGAGATCGCCCGCGACTTTGGTCCCGATGCCGACCTTGCCCTACAGCTCCGGGCCAACACCGCCACCCGCGAGAGCATGCTCATAGCCCCCATGCTCTACCCCGCCGAGAGGCTTACGGCCGAGTTGGGCCGCCAATGGCTTGCCGAGGCACCGACCACCGAGGTGATCGATATCGCATGCCTCAAGCTCATAAAACATGTTGAGCGCCCCGATGAGATCATATCAGGTCTCTCGGCCAGCGAGGAGCCGTTGCACCGATATGCCGCGATACGTCTCGGAGCCAACATCCTGCCCGGGTGCATGGATCTCGTGGAGGAGACAGCCCGGCGAGAGTATGCCCGGCGTGACCCCATGACCATGACAGCCTGCCATATGCTCCTTGACGACATCGACTGGCGAAGGAGCGAGGAGTGAGAAGTTATACATACTCTAAAAACAGCATCCAACCGTAACTACTCACCTATATAGGTGAGACGGAGTTGTAGGGCGGTCGAACCCATTCTTTCACACACTCCTCAACATAGATCTTCGCTGACATTATTCCTTTTATTTTCAATAAATTAAGTTCAAAAACAGTTGCTAATTTACTTGTGTATGTCAAAGATATTTTATATCTTTGCATCAGTGAATCAGCAAGTTGACATCGAAAAATATCTTGAGGAGTTCCGCTCGGAAATAGGACATCTCAACAAGACCGTCAAGGATTTGACGGACGATAACGCACGTCTTAACCGTCGAGTGGAGGCTCTGGATGTAGAGAATGCTGATTTACGTAAGAGGCTGTCAAAGTACGAGGATCCGCAGCCGCCCAAGAACTCCGGCAACAGCAGTGTGCCGCCGACCAAAGAAAGGCTGGGAGACGAAATCAAGAGGCGCACATCTTCGTTGCGTGAGAAAAGCGGTAAGAAACCCGGCGGCCAGCCCGGGCATGAAGGTAATACCCGTATGATGTCGAACCTGCCTGATGAGACCGAGAATATCCAGCCCAATTACTGTCGTGAGTGTGGCCGTGAACTGTCAGATATTGAGGGCGTGGAGGAATATCGGGAGGAATGTGTTGGAGTCAGGATTGTACCGGTCGTAAAAAGGCTTCGCTTTCTAAACAAGACCTGCACCTGCGGATGCCGTAACCGCGTGGAATATACACGCCGAAAGAATCCGGTATATCTGTCATCTGAGATACGTGCCCTCGTGGTCTATCTCAATGCAGTGATGTGCATGCCATACAACCGCATCAAAAGTTTTCTGCATGACGTGATGCGCGTTGACATAAGCGAGGGGTCGATACGAAACTTTATAGCGGACGCCGGAAACAAGGCCGATAAAATATGCGACCGCATAGCCTCGGAACTTGTCAAAAGTCCTGTGGCAGGCGCAGATGAATCAGGATTTTATGTCAACGGCAAACTCAACTGGGCGTGGATATTGCAGAATCCGAAACTCACACTGACCTGGATAGCCAAAGGTCGTGGAGCCAAAGAGATGGACGACCGTTTTGGCCGGAATGCATTGGAGAATACAGTGCTGACCACAGACCGCCATAGCGCATACTTCTCGATGAAAGTCAAGGGACACCAGATATGCATCGCCCATCTGCTGAGAAATCTAAATTACCTCAACGACCTTGACAAAAAACAGGAATGGTCATCGCGGCTACAGGAGTTGTTGAGAAAAGCCGTGCATTGGCGAAACTCGAATCCCGAGGCCATAGCCGATACATCAACCTGGACAGAAAGCCTTGACAAACTTCTCAATGAGAATCTCGACAAGTTCAAGAAGCCGTTCCGACAAATCCGCAACAGCCTGCGAAAACTCAAAGATCATGTGTTCCACTTTCTGAAAGACCCGCGGGTGCCGTCACACAACAATGCATCGGAAGGCGGAATAAGAATCCTGAAAGTGAAACAGAAACGGAGCGGCGGCTTCCGAAGTCAGGCCGGAGCGGAAGACTTCATGGCAATACACTCGGTTGCCGATACCGCCAAGAAAAACGATTTCTCCCGCTGGGATGCCGTTTTTGCGTTGGTCTAATAGACCGACCAAATCAATGTGCCCTACCTACCTGAGTAGTTACATCCAACCGACAGGAAAATATTATGAGCCAAATGCTTGCGTGGAACAGGGTATTTATGACCGCTTGGAAGCATCACATTGCGCCGGCACGAGTAATAGTCAAAGTTTGAAATCTCATATCCACCACCAATAATATAGCGGTCAAGCGACATATTGACTGAGAAACTGGAGTTCCAGTAAAAACATCTAAGCCCTTTGTTTCTGAACGTATAAAACTTATTGACATACTCGGGCACATCATCACCAAAGGGATAGAGATCTGGTCCAAATTTAAGTGAATTATGAGTTGGGGCAGCCAATGTAATACCAGGAGTAGCCTGTAGCCATAAATTAATCTCGTTGCTCTTGTTAATTACAAGATAAGGACTGACGGCTTGAACATGATCCAGGCGATATTAAGATAATCTGAATCCAGGTAAGCCTTCTTACCATCTATCATGATAGAATGTCCTCTCATCATGATTTGCTGTGTCACTTCCATGCCGAACGACAATCCTACATACCTATGAACATCCCAACAGCCTGACACCTCAAGTAGCCAAGCTTCTTCACTGCCAGTATAAAAACCACCATGTAGCGTTACATCAAAGCGATACTCATCCTCCTCCAAAGCATGACATTGAGCCTTATATGTAAATATTAATGCTATAATAAATAATGGAATTCTTAAATATGTATTATTTAAAAGCCTAATTCCTGCACAAATAACATTCATTCCAACTTAGTTTTGAGGAGTGTATTTAACAATTTTCATTCCCTTCCAAACGTCACCAATCTCATCAGATCAAGACAAAATCGTTATACGATAAAAACCAGTGAAATCAGGTGTTTATTTTTTAAGTCATACATAGAAATATAATTTAAATAAATTTAATTACGCACCCATATTCATCCTTCTAAAAGCAACAGCCTATCGACAGAAATGCCATCTGGGCCAATCGCTTGCGCGGGACGGGATATTTATCACCGCTCGGCAATGTTACATTGCGTCGGCACGAGTAGTAATCAAAATTAGAAACAGCATATCCGGCTCCTATGATAATGCAGTCAAACATTATATTAGCCGAAAACCGAGAGTTCCAATAGAACCATCTCAGCCCCTTGTTTCTAAACTTATGTTCCTCCTGATAAACGCTCCCAAAACCTCCAGCACCAAAAGTGATTGAATTATGTTCGGGCACACCCATACTCAAACCGGGTTCAGTCTGGATCCACAACTTAACTTCATTATTTTTATTAAGCCAAACATATGGACTTCTTACAACAATATGCGGTTTAAACAAGATCCAAAGCACCTCGCGCTCACTATCCCATACCTTAGCCTCCAGGTTGTTAATAGTCGTGGCTACACAGTGGTCAAAAATCTGTTTCGTAACCTCAAGTCCTAATCCTACTCCGACGTATCTGTTAAGGTTCCAGTCCACTGACGGTTCAAGCGACCATGCCTCCTCACCTCCAGTGTATAAACCACCATAAAGCGTGGTAACGAATTTAGAATTTTCAAAATTATCAATCTGACATAAAGCCTTGGATACTACACAGCAAAAGAATAGAATAACGACAACAGATCTAACCAGCCCATGACAGCCTAATAAGTATCTGATACACCTTGCATGAAGACTTGAAATATTATTGTTTCTTTTCATATTTAATTATTTTCATTCCCTTCCATACATCACCAAAACGCGCGCACACATAAACTTCACCGCTTTTTAGCGTTACTTTCTTATTATTAAATAAATCAATAACATTCTTCACCCATGGACCTATTTCAGATACCGAATTTTGATTCAATGAGCCCGATCCTAAAAAGAACCCATTATGATTATTCCATCCGATTGTAAATTCCATCCATTCCTTATTAAACACATGGCAATAATATTTCGTATCATATTTTACAACATCTTCTTGCCCAACAATAAAATCCATGTCATTCTTTGACGCAATCACAATAGCATCTGTTTTCTTAAGGCCAGCAGGGGGAACACCATTATTCTTACTTATTATGTATTCACATGCCGCACTGAGTCCTTTATTGATAAATTTCTCTTTCAAATCAGGTGTATAATCTGGGATAATTAGAGTAGCAACATTGTACACTCTACCGTTAATATATGTATATTGAGGAGGCACGTATGCAAAGCTTTTAATATTATTTATTTTATTACGTAAATCCACCGGATAAGTGCAATGCAAAACTACGTTTTTCCATCCTACCCTAAGTTCATCGGCGGGAGTTTTACTCCAACCTATCCAATTTTTCTTATCAGTCCAACCCTTGACACCAATCTCAGCATATACTCCATAATTATAATTATAAAACGAACCTCGCATTCTACGTTTTTTACTAAATTTCACCGTATGTGACTTCGTTGACCCAATAAGTTTTTGTATAAACTTACCAAAACCAGATGTTCTTTCAGTATTAAAAATTGCAAAAGAATCAAAATCGGGTTTGTTCGCCTTACCTATAGACGGTGTCGTTGACGTCGGTTTATCATCTTCGGCACCACTATCCTCATCATCACTATCTCCAAAATAAGAGTTAGGATATTCAGTTTCATCACCGTTTGAAATGATAGAATAGTCATCGGGCTTTTCTTCAAATGTCCTATAAAGTGTGATATGTTCATTTATTAAATTTCGAATACTGTCAATGGGTGTACCCAAGCTTTTGTTTTCATCTGCATAAAATTCTCTAAACTCTTCCTCATATGCTACATCAAACACATAAGTGCCCTCAGAAGTAACTTTTATGATCTCCGAATCGACTTCAAGCTCACCCTCGACATTTAAAAGTTTTGCAAAATTGGGATTTGGTACAAGTGTATCATATCCGAGTATTTCATAATAAGTAGGTTCCTCAGGATAAAACTCTTCAATATCATCATCATTATTATCAGTATCCTTATCCGTCTGGGGCGGCACGGACATTAGGCTTATAAACGGGGGGTATTCTCAAACGACATATTTTGAATACCATTTGTGAATTGTACAAAAAGTACATCGGCAAAGATACCACACTTTTTGACATAAATAAGTAATTTATATAAAATTATTTAAAATTCATTATTTTTTAGGTAGGTTGTTGCCATTCTATTTTTACGACAAATGTGTGCCCTATGTATTTCGGCGCCAATGCCACATCGACCACCTCGGTGACCGATGTGGCATGCCTCAAACTGATAAAGCATATTCTGGTTCAATGTGAAAATATTTTAGACACAAGTATTGTTGTTTTGTTGGTTCAAATGTATAAATTTGCAGTGCAAAATGAGTTAGCCGTGTGTTGCTCATAGGGTGTTTACATCATCTCGGCAATTCGGTCACTACGGTGATTGAAAATGATGGATCGGCTCTACACTCTTTCTTAACTGTTATATCTTGTATCCCGATTGCAAGGCTAATTAAACTGCGTGTACAATGCATGCTTGTAAGGCAAGTCTGTGGTATGTGTATTTTACAGGTATAATGGTTAAGAATAAAATCGATAATATCGAATCTTCTCTATCGCGATCTTATCCCGTCAGTATCGGTAGGATTATTGAGGCTGAATTGCGGCGTCAGGAGCGTACGGTTACGTGGCTCAGCCGTAAGATCAATTGTGACCGCCGTAATATTTATGATATTTTTGGGCGAGACAGTATAGACACTATGTTGCTTTTCAGGCTGAGTAAGGTTTTGCACGTAGATTTTTTCGAAATTTATTCACAAGCTCTTGCAGACCCGATTAATGGCGATTACCTGCCCGTCGGGGGAGATTGAATTTAGCTTTGATTTTAATTTACATACATTAACCAACTAAATTATCATTTTATGACAGAACAGAATGTAAATCCCAAACAGGGAATGGCTAAAGCATCAATGTGGTGTGGCATTATCGCAGCTGTGCTTGGAATCGCACCTTTACTCAGTGGCTGGTTCCTGATGCTCGTGTGGTTAGTCTGGATTCTCGCAATCCTTGCTATCATCTTCGGTGTTATAGCGCTGATCAAGAAACAACCGGTTGTTAAGGCAATTGCAGGTATTGTACTTGCTGTATTCGGTATTTTGTGCCCCTACATCTTTGCCGAGACTTTTGCTGGAAATGCTGCCGAGTCGGCCGTAAATATGATTGAAACAGTTAATGATTTAACTGGAGAATCATCTATGTTTGAATAATAGATAGTACTGAATCTGGAACAGGAGACAGACATCATTCATTGATGTTTATCTCCTGTTTCCAGTTTAGAGGAATATGTGCATGCTATTCAGGTGTTAGGTGACGGCAGGATGTAGCTGTTCCGCAATAGTACGTCTGTACACCGCAGTGAGCAAATAAATTTGGCGTTGCCCCCGACTTATTCGTATCTTTGCAACAAAATTCTAATAGTACTAACCTTATAATGAAAAAAATTGTATTGGCAATGGCATGCGCCATAGCGACTTCAGCTACAGGCATGGCTCAGGAACATCTCAAGAGCCTGAACCCCGCCTACTTTGACGAGTCGACTCCCGCCGGGACCGACTTCTTCACTCATATCAATAAAGGATGGCAAGAGGCTCATCCCCTTACCCCCGAGTATTCACGTTACGGCCAGTTCAACGTCCTTAACGACGAGAGCGAGCGCCGCGTCAAGGAGATCGTCACCAATCTCGGTGCCTCTGACCCTAAGCCCGGTACCGTAGCCCACAAGGTATGGACCATATACAGCCAGGCCATGGACTCGGTACGTCGCAACGCCGAGGGGGCCGCACCAATAAAGGCCGACCTTGCCAAGATCGAGAATACTCCCCACGAGGGCATGGAGGATCTGTTCATATGGATGCACGCCAACTATTCGAGCCCATTCTTCGGCGCCGGGCCAATGGAGGATCTTGCCAACTCCAATGTATACGCCATGTATGTGAGCGGCGGCAGCATAGGTATGGGAGACCGCGACTACTACCTGCTTGATGACAAGGATAACAAGAAAGTTCGCAAGGCCTACAAGACTCTTATCGAGAAGCAGATGATAAATGCCGGATACTCCAGGAAGGACGCCCGCCGTATTGTCAATAGCGTAATGAAGATCGAGACAGCCATAGCCGACTCGACCAAGACCCGCGAGGAGAGCCGCGATATACCCGCTATGTACAATCCACGCACGATATCCCAGCTCAAGGAGATGTATCCCAACATCAACTGGGATCGCTTCTTTATCGAGACCATGGGCATCGAGACCCCCGAGAACGTCATCGTCACCGACATCAAGACCGTAGCCCAGGCCAATAAACTCATGGCCGAGCTCACCGATCGTGAGATCAAGGACTACTACCTATGGAAGTATGTGGCACAGGCCCAGGGCAAACTCAGCGACAAGTTCACCGACACGGCATTCGAGTTCAGTAAGGTTCTGAGTGGTGCTCAGGAACAGCGTCCCCGCTGGAAACGCGCTCTCGGAGCTACCGAGGGTGTTCTTGGCGAGGCTATCGGCGAGCTCTATGTCGAGCGTTACTTCCCCGAGTCGTCAAAGCAGTATATGCTCGATCTGGTAGAGAATCTGCGCACAGCCCTCGGCAAACACATCATCAACCTCACCTGGATGAGCGACGATACCAAGCTCAACGCCATCAAGAAACTTAATGCTTTCACTGTCAAGATCGGATACCCCGACAAGTGGAAAGATTACTCGTCGATGGAGATTGACCCCAAACTCTCCTACTACGAGAACATGCACAATGCCTCGATGTGGCACCAGGCCGAGACCTATGCAAAGTGGGGCAAGCCTGTCGACCGCACCGAGTGGGGCATGACACCTCAGACTGTCAACGCCTACTATAACCCGCTGGCCAATGAGATCGTCTTCCCAGCCGGTATACTCCAGGCTCCATTCTTTGATCCCGAGGCAAGCGATGCCGAGAACTATGGCGGTATCGGTGTCGTGATCGGCCACGAGATGACCCATGGATTTGACGATCAGGGACGCAATTTTGATCTCAATGGCAACATGATCAACTGGTGGACACCCGAGGACACCGAGGCTTTCGAGAAACTGTCCAAGGGTCTTGTAGCCCAGTTTGACGCTGTCGAAGTCCTTCCCGGCCTTAACGCCAATGGCTCCTATACTCTGGGCGAGAATATCGCCGACCAGGGAGGCCTGCGCGTGTCACGCACAGCCTTCCTTGATGCTCAGAAGAAGAAAGGTGTTGACATCAAGTCGCCCGAAGCCGAGATCGACGGTTACGACCCGATGCAGGTTTTCTACATGAATTACGCCAACATATGGGCCAATAATATACGTCCCGAGGAAATGCGCAATCTTACCATAAGCGACGTACACTCGCTCGGCAAGAACCGCGTGAACGTATCACTGCGCAACATAGCCCCATTCTTTGAGGCCTTCGGTATCACCGAGGGACAGCCGTTGTTCCTGCCGGAGTCTGAGCGGGTAGTAATCTGGTAATAACCGATACGACGGTAAACATATTGGAGAAACAATCAAGTAGCCTCTCTCCGGCACATACAGGGTGTGTATTTATTGGTGTGAGGCATTGATTCGTAATGAAATAAGACGGGACGGACTGGGAGCTCACGCTCTGGGTCCGTCCCGTTGGATATTATTTAATATCCTTTTCAGTATGTAAAGCTTTTTCGGTTAATTGATGGTTTAGGTTTAAAAACGGTGTGTGTTATATTGTCATGATTTGATTGTGGCTACGCTACTCTTGTTGGTCACTATCGTGTGACGTTGCAGTCTCTTTGCCGAGATTTTGGATGCTCCGGTTGCCTTCAGGCTTACTTTGTTGCATTTTCCCTCGACCGAGATATGGGCGGCTCCTGATGCCTCACATTCGACATCGGTGGCGTCGATACCGTTTATCGATGCCTTCGAGCCTCCTGAGGCCTCAACTTCAATATCGTCACATTTAATATCGCTTATAGAGATGTCTCCGGCTCCGGAGGCTTCGGCACTAAGCTGTGTACACAATATCGACACGATGTCAACCGATGATCCACCCGAGATGTCAAGCTCGCATTCATTGCAGTCTACTCGAGGAATGTTAACATTTGACGCGCCGGAGAGATCTATCTCGAGGTCGGTACATGTAATGTTGTCGAATCTGAAGTTGCAGGCTCCCGCACCTTTTATCTTGAGATTACCTACATTGACCTTGCTCGAGATCGAGAAGGTGGCGGCACCGCTACCGTCAAGAAGCCGTATGTCGGGCATGGAGACACATACCTTGATCTCCGGGAAACCATTGCGGTTTGACGAGCGTTTTGACAGACTTATTGACAGGATGTTGCCGAGAACTTCAATCTTGGTGGCGTCAATGGCTTCGGGCGATGATGTTATCTCGACCTTGGCCGGCCCCTGTTTTATCTCTACGTTGAATATGGAGCTGGCTTTCACGGCGCTGAACTGGCCTGAAGTCTTTATGGTGCGGGTGATGATGTTTGCGGCCGGAGCCTCGATCTCAGCGGCCGGCTTTGCAGCGCGGCAAGATGTGGTTTCGACAAGAGCCGCAAAGATCATTAATAGAATGAACGTTTTCTTGAACATAGTGTTGAAGTTTAGGATTGTTTATGTTTATAAGACGCAAACGATCACTTTTTGTGACACCATGTGGATTGCATTTATTCTATAAAATCAAGTAACGTGCTGGCGTTGTGTGCTAAATGTGTTGCTCCATGTTCGCGTAGCTCGCTCACGGGTCTGAATCCCCATGTGACTCCGGCACAATCTACCCCGGCGTTTCTCGCCGTGTCGATATCAACGCCCGAGTCTCCGACATAAAGCACATCGGCCGGTTCGACACCGGTGATGTCCATGATGTCGAATACTATGTCGGGGCTTGGCTTGGTGGGTCGTGTGTCACGCTGGCCCTCGACTGCTGTCCAGGGGGTCTCGGGAAAATAATGAGATATGAGCGCAGTGACGGCTTCCTGATATTTATTGGAAGCGACAGCTACCATGATGCCGCGGGATGTAAGGGCTGACAGCAGTTCGCTGATCCCTGGATAAGGGCAAGTCAGCTCCATGCAGTGTTGCCCGTAAAAGTCCAGAAAATGTCTGCGTGCCAGGTCTATGGTGGCCTGGTCGCGGTGTTCGGCAGGCAGTGCGCGTTCGATGAGGCGCGTGATGCCGTTGCCAACCATCATCGGGTATGACTCGAGCGGATGGCACGGATAGCCGACCCGGGCAAGAGCATAGTTGCAAGCCATCCCGAGGTCGGCTATCGTATTGAGCAACGTGCCGTCAAGATCAAAGATCACAAGTCGTTTCATTTATAAACTATCATTTATGCGCTATCGACAATACACTAAGAACTTGTTTAAAAACAAATGAGAATACTACTTGGCCGATAATCCTGAGGTGGATTTAGCTCTGAATCGAAGTAGCATAGCGAGCTGTGTTATTTTTAAGTAAGTTCTAATTATTGCCTCCCTGGTGTACGGGACGAAGCAGGTCGTTAACGGTTTTGACAGGATTGAAGGTTGAGATTGGCACCTCTACGAATACAGTAGTCCAGTCGCTCATGGCTCCGTTCCACAGGCCGGGAAGCTCGAGGGCCCGCAGTGTCTTGCCGTGGAGTGACTTGCTTGATATAAAGCCGGTTGCCTGATCGACATATTGAGGCAGGTTGTAAGGCTTGCCGTTGATATCGTTGATATAGCACACCAGGTCAACGGGATTGAAGTGTGTCGCCTTCGATACCATGGCGGCGTACTCGGCATTGTCGGGGTCGATCTGGGTGCTTTCCAGTACCTGTGGTGACACGGTGCCGTCGGGATTGTAGGCGAGATATGGACCGCCGCCGGGCTCACCCTCGTTGCGTACCATGCCACACACTCGCAGGGGGCGGTTGAATTTGCCGGTAAGGTAAGCGGCAAGTTCACTGTCGTTCATGGCTGAGGCTTTGTCGTTCATTATGGACAACTTGTCGTGGGCAAACGCGAGCATGTTGTCGAGCTTCGTACGGTCATAATTTCCGGTGGCAAGGTCAACGAGATACGATGCGATGACATCATGAAGCTCGATAAGGTAGCCGGCAAGTACCTGTTTGTACCGCAGGGTAGGTTCGCGGCGCGAGTCGGGCACTACGTTGTCAATGTTCTTTATGAAGACTACGGTCGAGTCAATGTCGTTTAGATTTTGTATAAGCGCACCGTGTCCGCCGGGGCGGAATACCAGGTCTCCGTTTTCCCTGAACAGGGTATTGTCGGGATTTACCGCGACAGTATCGGTCGAGGCTTTCTGCTCTGACATCGACACCTCAAACCTGACCCCCATGCGCTTCTCGACGGCCGGTATCGCTTCGGCAAGCTTCTTCTCGAAGAGAGCGCGGTGGTTGCCGGAGACGGTGAAATGTAGTCGGACAGTGCCGTCGGCTCCTGTCGCCGACTGAGCTCCTTCCATAAGTTGTTCCTCGACAGGTGTGCGCACACTGCCGTCACTGTAGGCGTGGAATGACAGCAAGCCCTTTGGAAGATTGCCGTAATTGAGCCCCTCGGGGGATATTATGCCCGAGATAACCTCCTTGTAGCGTCCCTCGTCAAGTAACTCCTTGATTGACTTGCCATGAAGGCATTGCATTACCTTGTCGAGTTCTTTATAGAGGGGCAGACGGTCGATATCCTTGATCAGTTTGTCGACATCGCTGCCTGGAGCCGGAGTCTCGCTGTCACCGTCGACAAAGGCAAACAGGGCTTTGAACATACGGGATGCCGCACCCGATGCCGGTACGAATTTCGATACCTGTCCACCATCCTTGAGATAGCGTTTCCAGCGGTCGACAGCCGCTTCTTCTCCGGCATTGTCAAGCGACACGATACCTGCTCCTACGCGCGCCGAGTCGGCTATTCGGAGATATGGGAAACCGGTTTCAAATCTTTTTACCTGTTCGAGCAATTCCTTCTCTGTGATTCCCCGAGAAGCGAGGATTTCTTTGTCGCGATCGTTAAACATGACTATGTATTTTTATAATTGGGGGGTTAAAAAAACTTGGGTTTATTTGTGCATTCTTTTTAGAAGGTTGTAGCTTGACGCTATACCAAGTTCGCCGGCGCGGCTAAGGTCGGCGGTGCCATGCTGGCTGTCACCTTGCTGTAGGTACATGTATCCTCGGTTGTAAAAGGCAACGCCGAGTCCCGGCTCGAGTTCTACGGCCCTGGTGTAGGAGGTTATGGCTCCATAGATATCTCCGGTGGCGGCGAGTATGTTGCCGCGGTTGTAGTGGGCCAGGGCCATACGCGGCGCCAGGGCGATGACACAGTCGAGGTCGGCCAGAATCTCAGCCATGGCATTGGCGGTGCGTGCACCGGCTATGTGACGGTCGGTCATTCGCTTGTTGTCCATGGCATCGGCTCCCTCCTGGGCTTTTAACTCTTTGTACCGGGCATTGGCGCGCATGAAGTAGGCCAAAGTAAAGTCGGGGGTCAGCTTTATGGCCCTGCCAAAGTCTTCGATTGCCGCGCTGTAGTTGTGCAACATCATGAAGTCCATGCCACGCCCCAGGTAATCGATGGCGCGGGGATTATGGGTAGAGAGATAAGAGTTGTAATAGTCGATCGACTGGAAGTGGCTCTGTATCTCGTTTTCGTTTGAGGGGCCCGTATCGTGGAGGGTTACAGCGAGTAGGTGACGTAGTGCACGGGTGTCGTTGGCTGCGCCTACTTCAGACAGGTAGTAAAGTGCCGAGTTTGAGACAGCGTCATTGTCGGTATAGTAGCTGAGGCTGAACATTGGCTCGAGCGATATAGCCTGGTTGCGATCCTGTACCCTGCCGCGTATGTTCTTGTTGTTGTGCTCCTCGGCCAGTTCGACATTGTTCTCTATCGTGAGCAGAGTCGAGAACCGGCGGGCAACCTCGTCGGCACTCTCTCTTGCCATATCGTCGGCATCGTTATCTCCGGGCTTTGATCCGGTGGCGGTGGTGCCTTGACGGCTATTGTTGGAGGTAGCGGACGATTGGTCGTTGCCGCCCGGTGTGGGCTTGTTTTGTGCCATGAGTTGACGGTCGGACTTGAACATCGCCATGGCCCGGTCATAGTCCTGCATCGCATGTTTGCGATCCCCCATCTCGTTGTAGATTGTGAAACGCGTGTATACAGCCCCGGCAAAGTCGGGGAATGCGTCTACTACTCTTGATATATCGGCGATCGCGCTTGTATAGTCTCGCTTGGCGGTGTATATCATGGCCCGGTTGTAGAGTGCGCGATAGTCGTTGGGATCGAGTTGCAACACCTGGCTGAAGTCGGTCAAAGCCCGGTCATTGTCCAGCGTTTCCATTCTAAGTAGTCCGCGGTTGAAGTACGGGACTGTCTGGAGCGGGTCAAGAGATATCGATGTGTCATAGTCGTCAAGAGCGCCTCTGAAGTCGTCGAGTCTGTATCTTACATAGGCTCGGTTGATGTATAGACCGGCCTGTTTGGGTTGAAGTTTGATTGCCTCGTCAAGATCCGAACGGGCCTGTTGCATGTCTCCGTTGCCGCGTTTTAGGGCGATATCGGCTCTCATTACATACGCTCCGGCGAGGTTGTGGTTGAGTTCGAGAGCCTTGTCGAGATCGGCCTGTGCGGCTATGGTGTCACCGACGGTAAGTTCGAGGCGTGCGCGGCCGAGGTAGCCGTTCTCATAGCGGGGGTATGACTTGAGCAGTTGCCGGTAGGTGTCGGTAGCACCGTCATAGTCCTTGACATCTTCCTGAGCCAGGGCTTTGTTGAACATGAGGCCACGGTTGTCGGGCAGTAGTTCGAGAGCGTGGTTGTAGTCATCGATTGCCCCGGCTGGATTTCCACGGTTCTGGCGTGCGACACCGCGTACTTCGTATGCGTCGGCTATGAACGGATTTCGCTCGATAGCCGCAGTCGCGTCTTCCTCTGCACCGAGATAATCCTCGAGATTAAGCTTGGCTATGGCCCTGAAAAAATATGGCATAGCCAGATATGGTTTGGCTTGGATAGCCTGGTTGAAGTATTGTATCGAAACAATATAGTCGTCAAAATATAAGGCGTTCTGGCCTATTCTCATCACCTGCTCGGCATTGATCTGGGCATTGGCGCGTTGTGGTGAAAACGAGGCGGCCAGGAACAGCAACAGTGGGACGATAGTGTATATCAAACGGTTCATGGAACAAAAATAACGAAAAAATGCAACACCCCCGCGTTTTTCACGTTTTTTATGGTCGACGTCTCGGCTCTGATGATATGTGTCATTAGTACCAGCGCACGCCGGTCGAGCTTGACGACCGCTTGTCATACTTGAGGTCGCTCAGCAATGACGACTTGACCGAGATGTGGAAATTGAAGCTCTTGTAAGGGCCTACGGGAATGACGCTCGCCGACATCGTGAAACAGTGCAGGTCACGCGATATGTTACAGTTCATATAGGCAAGCTTGTGGGTGTCAAAGTTGTAGCTTGCCGAGAAACTGAAGTTCCAGTTGGCCGTGGGGCGTATGTTGCCGTTGATGCTCAGGTTTTGGGTGATGCGGCCGTTATACTCCATCTTCTGCTTGTTGAATGTGCCGTATCCGTAGTTTACCGAGTAGTTGAATGTCAGGCTCCAGGGCACCGACCACTGCATGTAGCCTCCCGATCCCATCTGCATCGTGTCCTCATCGTCCTGGCGTTTTATTCCGCGTGGGCGGCGCTCGATGTCGTCTTGATCGTCACCTTCTCCTTCGTCGCTGTTGTTGTTTTTGTTGTCTTTATTCTTGTTCTTGTCGCCACCGCCAAAGAGGTTTTTGAACGTGTCGTTGTTGAACGTGTAGGAGAATGACGTGCCTGTGCTGGATAGTTTGCCTAATCCCTTGCCGGCTTTCCAGCGCGGGATGTTGACGCGGACCGGATTGCCCGACGAGTTGAGCTGATATGTGTATACATCCCATGTGGCCGAGAGGTTGAGGTTGAATCCCTTGGTGAGACGTAGCAGAATGGATGTGTTGATGTTACTCCAGTTGAGCGAGTCGGCGGCGAAGTTGTAGCTCTGGGATACGTTGAAGTTCTCTATGAGCGAGATCTTTTTCTCGCCGATACTGTCATTGTCGCTCTTGACTTTCATCTCGAGGTTGTTGGCTATCGATACCGATATTGATCCCTGTTTGCCTTGTCCGGGAACGCCATACAGCGAGTTGGGGAACATCGAGTACTTGCGGTTGACGACTTCTCCGGCCGAGTTGGTATACTGGTAGTTGCCGTAGTATCCGAAGAATGGTGACGAGAAGTCGGGGGCGGCATTGAACGATACTGTGGGAGTGATGACGTGTCGTATCATCTTCACCTTGTCGCCAAGGAACGGCAGTGGCTGGAAGAATCCGTAAATCTTGGTGTCCATTGACACTGACGCGTTGAAATCCCATACGTTATAGAAGCTGTAGGTCGTGTCACACACCTCGGCCGAGGCGTTGGGATCCCATTGGCGGCGCACTTTGGAGGTATACATGCGGTCGTTAAGGGTCACCGATGGGGTGACATTGACATACTTCATCACATTGAAGGTCGCCGATATAGGTATGTTGTGCTTCATGCCGTTGCGCCAGTCCTTGATGAGACTTTTCTTGAAGAACTCGTCCTGTTTGGCTGTCAGTGAGTTCTGGAACTGTCCCGAGTAGGACATGCGTATCTTCTCATACCATTTCTCGTCACCTACGGCTCTCTTGCGCTTGAATGGGTATACCTGGCTCATGGTGACCGTGAAGTTGGGGAACGAGACGGTGAGTGTGGAGTCCTGCGTACGCTGTGAGATATTCATCGTACTTGATACCGACCACTTGCTGTTGGGTATCTTGTAGGTCATGTTGACTGTCGAGCTCTTCGTGTTCTCGGTGAAGCCCGAGGAGTAGTAGCTGTTGAGGTCATTGCGGGTATAGCCCGAGGTTGTGAAGTTTACCGATGCCGACAGCGACATGTTGGGGTTGGCCTTGTTGTCCTGGCTGTGGCTCCATCTTACCTGGAAGTTGGTTGCCTTGGAATAGTCGCTCTGTCCTTTGTCTCCGGTGATTGTGGTGAGGTAGTTGACCGAGAAGTTGCCTGAATACTTGTAGCGTTTGTTGTAGGTCGACTGGGCGTTGAGACCCCATGATCCCTTGGTATAGATCTCGCCGGTGAGTGCCAGGTCGATGTTGTCGTTTATGGCAAAATAGTAACCGCCGTTGCTCAGATAGAAACCTCGGTTGTAGTCGCCGAATGTAGGCACGATGACTCCTGATGCGTATTTGTCGCTGAAAGGGAAATATCCGAACGGCACGGCAAGCGGCAATGGCAATCCGGCCAGTACCATATAGGCCGGGCCTGTCACGACATTCTTGCCCGGCTTGAGCTTGGAGCGTGTGAGCTGAAGGTAGAAGTGGGGGTGGTCGTGGTTGTCGCAGGTAGAATATTTGCCATCTTCAAAGAAGAATGAGTCGTCTTCGTTCTTCTTGGCGCGTCCTCCGGTGATGTAACCTTCGCCTTGCTGGGTGACGACATTGGTTATGTAGCCCTTTTTGCTCTTGAAATTATAGCTCATGGTCTCGCTCTCGTAGGGTGTACCCTTCTCTTCGAATACCGGGGTGCCGGTTACTTCTCCGGTCGAGTCGGCGCGTCCCATGGCGTAGACGTCGCTCGTCTGAAGATCGACTTTGACCTCGGCCGCGTCGAGTTTTAACTCGCCATAGGTTACCTGGGCATCACCATACAGGAATACAAGATTGCGCCCGAACATCACCACCGAGTCGGTCGACTCGAGGTTGACGGGTGCGTCAAGATCAACTTTCTCTCGGATGAAACGCGACTTGCCGCGGCGGTCAAGTCGGGGTAGCAGGGGCAGTGAGTCGACAGGTATGTTCCGTTTGATACTGTCGGCAGGCATTGATGCGGCCGATATCGTGTCGGGACGGTCAAAACGCGGCTCGGCAGGAGCCGGCACGGTTTCCACAGCTGTAGTGTCGGGCGATATATTGTCGGTCGTATGGGGTGTGCGTCGAGACACGGCCGACTTGGCGTCGGCCGTGCTGTAGAGTATGATGCTGATTGTCAGGCATAACGCCGTGACTATTCTATATAATGATTGACGCATTGATAAGTCGATGTCACTTTGTCGGGCAAAGATAGCGATTTCCCCGCTATCATACACGTATTTCGGGTTAATTTTTGTTGTGGTATATATAGAGAGCCGGCACGGCGCCTGCCGATGGGCATATCGTACCGGCCGATTGTAATTCCGAGCCGTATCGTATCAAAAAGCAGTTCCGGCTCCTTGTCATCGCCGTTTGCCCGGATATTCATTTTGGGGTGGAGGGAGTTCTCAAATATCGTATGATTTTTTTTTGTGTTGTAAAGTTTTTAACTTTGCACAATATTATAGACGATATGCAATTCCAATTACAAGCAACCGATCCCGGCAGTAAAGCGCGTGCCGGACTTATAACCACCGACCATGGTACAATCGAGACCCCTATATTCATGCCTGTAGGCACTGTAGGGTCGGTCAAAGGAGTACACTTCCACGAACTGCGTGACGATATAAAGGCTCAGATAATCCTGGGCAATACATATCATCTCTATCTGCGTCCAGGTATCGATACACTCGAGCGTGCGGGAGGTCTGCACCGTTTCAATGGCTGGGACCGCCCGATTCTTACCGACAGTGGCGGTTTCCAGGTATTCTCTTTGTCGTCAATACGTAAGCTCACCGAGGAAGGCGCATGGTTCCGGTCACATATTGACGGTTCCAAACATCTGTTCTCTCCCGAGAATGTGGTCGATATACAGCGATCCATCGGTGCCGATATCATGATGGCCCTTGATGAGTGCGCTCCCGGAACAGCCGACAAAGCATATGCACGCAAGTCTCTCGATCTTACAATGAGGTGGCTCGACCGAGGTTGGAAGCATTATCGCGAGACCGATGGTAAATACGGGTACAGCCAGGCTTATTTCCCGATTGTACAGGGGTGTGCTTATCCCGACCTGCGTCGTGAGGCTGCCACAAGGGTAGCCGAACTTGGCGCCGACGGCAATGCCATCGGCGGACTTGCCGTGGGTGAGCCAGCCGAGGTCATGTATGACATGATAGAGGTTGTGAACGAGATTCTTCCGGCCGACAAGCCACGCTATCTCATGGGCGTTGGTACTCCGGCCAATATTCTCGAGGCTATAGAGCGCGGTGTAGATATGATGGACTGTGTTATGCCTACACGCAACGGTCGTAACGGCATGTTGTTCACCGCTCATGGCATAATGAACATGCGCAACAAGAAGTGGGCCGACGATTTCTCGCCGCTTCAAGAGGACGGTCCCAGCTATGTTGACCGCGTATACAGCAAGGCCTATCTGCGTCATCTGTTCATCGCCCAGGAATTGCTGGCCCTGGAAATCGCATCGATCCATAATCTCGCTTTCTATCTGTGGCTCGTGGGTGAGGCCCGTCGCCATATCATTGCAGGAGATTTTTCGTCATGGAAGCCCATGATGCTTGAGCGGGTTACCCGCCGGCTGTAGCCTGTCACCCCAACATTTTGAATTTCACTGTAATGAAGTTTACCTGTCCCATAAAAATACTTGACTGGTACATCATACGCAAGTTCCTTGGTACGTATGTCTTTGCCATCATGCTCATCCTGGCGATCACGATCATGTTTGACATCAATGAAAAGCTTGATGCATTCATGAAAGCACCGCTCAAGGCGACAATATTTGACTATTTCTTGAACTTCCTGCCATATTTCGCCAACCAGTTCAGCCCGCTGTTTACGTTTATCGCAGTGATTTTCTTTACATCGAAAATGGCCGATAACAGTGAGATAATCGCTATCCTGTCATCGGGGGTAAGCTATCATCGTCTACTGCGTCCATACATGATCTCAGCTACGGTCATCGCGGCTGTCACATACGTCCTGTCGGCCTACATTATTCCACCGGCCAATGTAGAGCGTATAAACTACACCAATACCTATGTCAAGAACAAGAGGGTTGACTATGGCAGCAATATAATGCTACAGGTCGACAAAGGTGAGATCGCCTACATGAGCCGCTATGACAATACCACCAGGACCGGAATCAAATTCTCGCTTGAGAAGTTTCAGGACAAGAAACTGGTGTCACGTCTCACGGCTCAGACTATCAAGTGGGATACGCTATACCAGTGGCGTGTACAGAATTACATGATACGTGATTTCCGTGACAACCGTGAGTATATAACGAGCGGTTACTCGCTTGACACTATAATCCCGTTCGAGCCACGCGATTTCCTTATATCCAAGAACGATCACGAGACGCTCACGTCGCCACAGCTCAGAGAATACATCAGCCGTCAGAAGGAGCGTGGCGTAGCCAATATCAAGGCATTCGAGATCGAGAACGAACGGCGTTATGCCATGTGTGCGGCTGCGTTTATCCTTACTATCATCGGCATGTCCCTGTCATCGCGCAAGGTCAAGGGGGGGATGGGAATAAATATCGGCATCGGACTGGTGTTGAGTTTCAGTTATATACTGTTTACAACCGTGACATCGACCTTTGCCGTATCGGGCCTTACGTCTCCGTTTATAGCGATGTGGATACCTAATATATTGTATTCGATAATAGCAGTGGTTCTGTACCGCAATGCGGCACGATAAATCAGGTATATGGCAGTCTCTCCCGATAAGTATTAACTGAGTTTCGGTATGAGTGATTTGAATTGGAAGGGGCATCTGGCTATGTTCGGTGCCAATCTTACATGGGGACTTATGTCGCCGGTAGTAAAAATCGTACTCGCATCGGGAGCTGTGGCGCCGATGCTTCTTGTTGATTTCCGTATGGCCGGGGCGGCCGTCCTGTTCTGGATTACATCAATGTTTGTGCCTCATGAGCATGTGCCGACGCGTGACAAGTTGTTGCTGTGCGTAGCCGGAATGCTCGGCATTCTTTTCAATCAGGGCTGTTTCATTCTTGGTGTGAGTATGACTACTCCGAGCGAGGCAAGCCTTGTTACCACTACAATGCCTATGTGGGTGATGTTGCTTGCCTGGCTGATACTCCGCGAACCTATCAGCCTCAAAAAGGCAGGAGGCATAGCCATCGGAGCATTGGGGGCACTGATACTCATGCTCGGCAGTCCTGCTCAAGGCACTGCCGGCGCATCCAATCCGGTGCTTGGCGACATTATAGTACTTACCGCTCAGTTGTGTTTCGCTCTCTATCTTACGCTATACCGCAATTTCATACGCAGGTATTCACTCGTCACGTTGATGAAGTGGATGTTCCTGGCAGCTTCCGTGCTGTCTTTGCCGCTGAGTATACCTGTAGTCATGTCCACCGACTGGAGTCTTATCGGCCTCGTGGAGAGCCTTGGTATAGTGGCTGTAGTGCTGTTTGCCACATATCTGGCATATATATTTGTAATGACAGGACAGAAGTTGCTTCGTCCTACCGTGGTGGGAATATACAACTACCTCCAGCCGATAGTCGCGACAATAGTAGGAGTCTCACTCGGCATGGACACTTTTACGTTGCCGAAGGGGATCGCTGTCGCCCTGATATTTATTGGCGTATGGCTTGTGACAACAAGTCGCTCGCTGGAATCGGATCGCGCTGCGAAATAGTCTCTCTCTCGCCATGGTTCACACCTTCAGCCGAGGTACTTATGTATCCCAGTCGTATTTAGGTCACCGGTACGGAAATCAGTTTTTGATGCCTAATACAGGGAGCGACCAGTTGAAGCGCAGGGCAAGCATGCGCAGGGTAATTACCGTGACGGCGCAGGCAATCTGCTCTATGATTGGGTCATGGCTTATAAATCCTATGAGCCAGTAGGCCACGCCACCGGCTATACAGGCTGTGGCATAGATGTCTTTGCGAAAGAACAGAGGTTCATCGTTGATAAGTATGTCACGCAATACACCGCCGAATGAGCCTGTAAGCATACCCATTACGATCGCGACCCACATGGGATAGCCTACGGCAAGAGTCTTCTGGATCCCTATAACGACGAATAGTGCCAGGCCGATCGTATCAAAGACGAACAGCATCCTGTCGTGACTCACCAGCACACGCTTGAACATTATCACGACCATCAGTGACAGGCCCGTGACGGCAAGGTACCACCATGTCTGCATCCAGAAAACCGGTATGTCAAGCAACAGATCTCGCAGAGTGCCACCGCCTATGGCAGTGACAAGACCTACGGTGTAGGCTCCGAACAGATCAAAATTCTTGTACGCGGCCAGACGTATGCCGCTTATTGCGAATGCGACTGTACCTATGACTTCGATGATAAACAGGAACATGTCTTCCATTTTTAAAATATGGTATGTAATAGGTCGGTACCTATTTGTTGTTTTGAGAGTAGTAACGGCAAACGGATGTCAGTCCACACTTCAGGCACTCTGGCCGTCGTGCCTTGCAGGTGTAGCGGCCATGCAGTATCAGCCAGTGATGTGCCCGGCTCAGTTTATCGGTGGGTATGTGGCGGCATAGGGTCTTTTCGGTCTCCAGTGGCGTCTTGCTATTGGTTGTCAGTCCTATACGCTCGCTCACCCTGAATACGTGTGTGTCGACCGGCATAGCCTGGCGGTCGAACGCCACGGCCAGCATGACATTTGCAGTCTTTCGGCCAACTCCGGGGATCCTGAGTAATTTTTCCATGTCTCCCGGAATTTCACCGCCGAGTTCTCGTGTTATCATTCGTGCCGCTCCCAACAGGTTGCGGGCCTTGTTGTTGGGGTAGGAGACACTCTTGATATACTCGTAGATATCCTCGACTGTGGCGCGGGACATGGCCTCGGCAGTGGGGTATGCTTCAAACAGATGAGGGGTGATGAGGTTTACGCGCTTGTCGGTACACTGTGCCGACAGGATCACGGCCACGAGCAGTTCGAACGTGTTGCGGTAGTGTAGTTCGGTCTGTGGAGCAGGCATTGTACGCTCAAACCATTCCACGACGGCTTTATATCGTTGAAAGACAGTCATAGGTGTTTTATGATCAGCTTGGTAGTGTAAATCCCGGTTGCGCATGCGGCAAGGCATCCTGTAACTGTGACCAGTACATACAGCATTGACTCGTACAGGCGCCCGTCGCCTGCCATCCTGATCGTCTCGAGCGAGAATGACGAGTAGGTAGTGAATCCTCCCAGAAAACCCGCTATGAGTATGTTGTACCAGACTTTAGATACATGCCACTGTTCGAATACGGCCCATGTCGTGCCTATCATGAGACATCCCGCGATATTGATGAGCATGGTCTTGAAGTGTGGCGTGGCCGTCAGTACCGGAAGGTTGCCGGCGATATAACGTACTACTGCACCGAGAGCACCGCCCAGGGCTACACACAGACAGGATGACATGATGGTGGCTGGTTGTTGCCGGTGATGATCAATGGGCCGATGTGAACTCGTCAAGGAAGCGTACATCGTTCTCCGAGAACATGCGCAGATCCTTTACCTGATACTTAAGGTTGGTGATACGCTCCACTCCCATTCCTAATGCGAATCCGCTGTAGATCCGGGAGTCTATGCCGCATGCCTCCAGTACGTTGGGGTCGACCATACCACAACCCAAAATCTCGACCCAGCCTGTGTGCTTGCAGAACGAGCATCCCTTGCCGCCGCATATGTTGCAGGAAATGTCCATCTCGGCCGACGGTTCGGTAAAGGGGAAATAGCTTGGGCGTAGACGTATCTTGGTGTTGGAATCGAACATCTCGCGAGCAAAGTACAGGAGTGTCTGCTTAAGGTCGGCAAACGAGACGTTTTTGTCGACATACAATGCCTCTACCTGGTGGAAGAAGCAGTGGGCACGGGCCGATATGGCCTCATTGCGGTATACGCGGCCGGGGCACACGATGCGGATAGGCGGCTGTGTGAGTTCCATCACGCGTGACTGTACCGACGATGTGTGGGTGCGTAGGAGTACATCAGGACTGCGCTGTATGAAGAATGTATCCTGCATGTCGCGTGCCGGATGATCCTCGGCAAAGTTGAGCGAGGAGAATACGTGCCAGTCGTCCTCGATTTCCGGACCCTCGGCAATGGTGAATCCCAGGCGGCTGAATATCGATACGATCTCTTCGCGTACGAGCGACAGCGGGTGGCGGGTACCAAGACGAAGGTCGGATGCTGTGCGTGACAGGTCGAGTCCATCGGTATCGCTGTCGGCGTTCTCCAAAGCCTCGCGCAGTTCGTTAATGCGGGCGGTGGTGTAGTCCTTAAGCTCGTTGATTGCCTGTCCGACGGCACGTTTGTCCTCGGCGGGCACATTTCGGAAGTCGTTCATCAGGAGTGACACCGCACCTTTTTTACTCAGGTATTTGATGCGCAACTGTTCTACCTCCTCGGCGTTGGTGGCCTGGAGTGATGAGACTTCTTCGCGCAGAGATTTTATCTTGTTAAGCATGGATGTAATGTTTTAAGCCACAAAAGTACTCAAAATCTATAATATTTTCAACAGTTGGATTGCCATTTTAAAATCGGCTATGTCAAAATATACGTGTGCTGGATAATGTTATGTTGGAGGTGTCGCCCGGTCAGTCGCGCGACAGCCGGCGTGTGAGTGTCTCTCCGAGCCATAGTCCGCCGATTATCAGCGCACATCCCAGCCAGCCGGTCAAGCCTGCGTTCTCGTCTAATATCACAATGCCGGCCAGCATTGTGACTATCGGCTGGGCATACAGATAGTTGTTGGCTTTTATCGGGCCTATGATCTTGATAGCTCGTGCCATGAGCAGATAGGCCGCCAGTGAGCATACGAGTCCGAGAAAAGCGAGATTGGTCCATGCGCGCGGATCGGCGAGGACGCTGACGGGGGCAAGATCCTCCCTTGGCTCCATCAGCAGGAATGGTAATGCTGTGACAATGCCGTAGAAAAAACTTTTACGTGTTATGAACCATGTCGAGTAGGTGGCATTGACTTTCTTTATAAGAATGCTGTATATTGCAAAACTGGCTGCAGCCCCGAGTGCCAGCAGGTCGCCGGCCGGGTGGAACGATGCTTCGGATGCTCCTCCGAAGACTACAAAGGCGACACCTACAAGGGCTATTATCGACCCCATGACGATCCAGCGGCTTGGACGTTCATTGCGGTATAGAGCGCCTATCATAAATATGGTAATCAGTGGTGACAGTGTCGTTATGAGTGATACATTGGCGACTGCGGTCTTTGTTACGGCGATATTCTCGGTGATGAAATAAATCGAGCCGCCCGACATTCCCAACAGCAGGAACAGGATCTCGTCTCGCCACGAGTGGGCCAGGATTTGCCGGTGACATATACACAGGATGATTACATATGCCAGGGTGAAGCGGTAGAGATAGATCTGTACCGGACTCATGCATATGTTTCCCTCTGACAGTATCTTGGTTGACACGAATGAGAGTCCCCACACCATGGCTGTGAGCAACATGCCGATGTTGGCAAGGAGATTTGTATGTGGATTGCGGGCGCCTCGTGTCGACCCGCTGTTGCTGTCAATAGAGATCATAAGCTGTGCTTATACAAGATTGGTCATGGTAGGTTGTCATAAGACGACACAAACTTAGTAAAAAATCCTGGAATAATCTTGCTGTATGTAAAAAAACTGGCGAGGTCGCCTATGCTCTTCTCTTTTTTTCATTCTATCCGGAGTCTCGATGTCCAGTGGTTCGGTAGTCTGTTCCAATGTGAGGTTGGCGTTGATAGATCCTGTTCAGCACCGGGGGCGGTATTCGTACCTGCGGTATAGTATGAACAGCAGTATGCATCCCGCAAATATAAGAGGAGTGCCGACAAGCGATGGCGCGGTATAGCCGTATCCATGGGCAATCACTACTCCGCCCAGACGGGCGGCAATGGCGTTGCCGGCATTGTAGGCTATCTGTATGAGCGCGGCTCCAAGCATTTCTCCGCCTCGGGCATATCCTACGATCGATGACTGCAACGGGCTTCCGGGGCCGAAGAGTATCGCGGTTCCAAGTATCATGAGGGTGATGGCCGCGATCTTGTCGGTGGCGAATGTATGGAATAGTATCAGTACCAGTATGCCTGCGGCCTGTACCAGTGATGCCACGATCGAGGGCTTGTAGCGGTCGCCAAGACGTCCGCATGCAAGATTGCCGAGCACCATGCCCAGTCCGGCCAGTACCATGATCCATGACATGTCGGCTGTCGAGAATCCTGCGACATATATCATCTGTGGATCAATGTAGCTGTACCAGCAGTACATGCCGATTTGCCCCAGTAGCACGCCACCGAATATAAGCCATGGGGCGGCTGTCCCGAGAAACTTGAACTGTCCCCAGAATCCCATGTCCTTCAATCCCTCGACCTGCGGTATCCATACTTTGATAAGAATGAATGTGACAAGCGCCGAGGCGGCGACGATGGCGAAGGCTATACGCCATGAAGCGACGTTGGTGATGAATGTGGCCAGGGGAACACCCATGAGTGTGGCGATGGTCATTCCTGCTATCATGAATGCCACGGCTCCCGATTCATGGCCCGGCCTGGCAAGGCGTCGTGCCACTATGGCCCCGACACCGAAGTATCCACCATGTGGTAATCCGGATATGAACCTGGCTGCCCACATCAGGTTGTAGTCGGGGGCGACCGCCATCAGCGTGTTGCCGATTACAATCAATGCGGCCAGGGCAAGCATCACCCGTTTGAGTGGCTGGCGGCGGGCGAATAGCAGACACGGGGCTCCACAGCACACACCGGTGGCGTAGGCTGTGATCAGGCCGCCGGCCTGCGATATGCTTATGTCAAGGTCTTGGGAGATCATTCCGAGTATTCCCATCATCACAAACTCGGTTATTCCCAATGCGAAGGTGCCCATAGCGAGGGCAAACAATCCTTTATTCATTTCCTATTGATTAAAACCGCAGCAAAGGTACATAAAAAACATTGTTCTAAGGTCGGTCTATCCTCGAGATTGTCTAAAATTGATGTTTCTTTGCTTTTGAGAGTCTTGTCGTCGTTTGCTTATTCTCCGGTTACGTACCTACGGCTACATTCCATTGTAACAGGTAAAAATGCATATGACAATGCTCCCCCCCCCCAAAAAAAAAACGAAACGGCATTATGTAAATTTTGACAATCACCTAATCTTAACATAAGTCAAAAGCAGGTATATTCTGAACAGGATTGCTATATAATTTGTTCTCAGGTATATGTAAGTGTTGAAAAAGCTGTATTAGAATAGTCTGCAGTTTGTTATTTGCTATAATTAGCTTACGATACTTGCGTGAAATATTAACCATTAACGATACAACTACTATGGCAAACATTAATCAGGAGCTGGCCGACGGATATGCCGGAATTGCCAGTGATGCAGCTAAACTGACTGCCAAGGCGACAGCCGAGTCGATGAAACACCAGTTTGTGGCCTCGAAGGATGCTACAGTCGAGGCTTTACATAATGCCAAGGATAAGGTTGCTGATGCTACAGCTACTGCCAAGGATAAGCTGGCAGATGCTACTGTGACAGCCAAGGAGAAACTTGCCGACGCTACTGCTGCGGCAAAGGACAAGCTTGCCGATGCTAAGGAAAATACCGGCGGTTTCTTCCATAATCTTGGCGACAAGATCAAGTCTACTACTGCCGATGTGCTTGAGAAGACTGCCGATGTGGTAGACAATCTCGCTGACAAGGCTCGTGGCAAGGAGGCTCATGCCTGATGGCCCCAGGAAAAGTAACAGGTCGTGAACTGTCTCATGCTGTTCACGGCCTGTTGTATTTTATCGGGTATGTGAAGTCAGTGGGGTGGCGATCAGAATGGGAAGTTAAGACCCAGGTTGATGTTGATATTGGAGTTGAGCGGGGCGTATTGCTTGGCGAGCTTGCCCGGGATGCAGTCGGTGGCTACAAATAGGTTGAAGCCGGGTGCCTTGATGTTGAAGATGCCGCCGAATCTTGCTCCGAATGTGCCCATACCGGCGTTCACACCCAGTGACAGAACTTTGACAGGCTCGATGTTGGCCGACAGACGGAATTCGGTAAACGAGAAGTCACCGTTGATGCGGGTGGTGTTCATAAGTCCGAATTTGAGTTTGCGATATACCGGGAGCGAGTATTGTGCGCCGGCTGTCATTGTGGCTCCTATGCCTGTCAGGCGTGAGCCTGTATCGCCTTTGTCCTCAAGTTCATAAAGCATAGAGAGATTGTCGCTGAACTTGTCCCAGCTGTCGTTGTTGTCAACATTGAAAATCAGGCTCTCGGTATCTACACTCTGCAGTCCGTTTGTTGTCGCGGTGGCATTGTTTTTCCATTTGATAAAACCGAGGTCGGTAAAGGCCAGTGAGAATTCCCAGTCGGGGTTGAGTGTATAGACGGCTCCGAGATCTACGGCAGCTCCGAATCCGTTTACCGGTGAGAAGTTGTCGATGTTGGCTCCGCTGACGTAGTTGCGGTGGGTGCGGTCATTATAGCTTGTCTCATAAGTGAACCCACCTATGCTTGCATGTATCTCGGCATCGACCTCGCCGATGTATTTGTCCTGGTTGAGGTGCAGGTTGGCTGTCTTTACTCGGGCATCGAAACTTGCCACGCCGACGAGTCCCTTGAGGGTGACGCCGATGCGAAGCCTGTTATTGATGCGGTGGGAGTGGTTGAGAGCTACTTCGGCCCAGGCACATCCCTGTGCGCCTAAATTTGAAAGGTCGTATGTTTCGTTGGCCAGGCCTTGCTTGGCCAGGCGTATAATTGATTTTGGCAGTCCGATTGAAGCCTGAGAGCGGGCGCTGATGCTGAAAGTGTTGTAGCCGTTCATGCCGCTGAAACCGAAAGCGAGGATTGTTTCACGCATATCAGCACCGAGCCTCATGTGTTCCCTTATGCCGTCAAGTGCTTTAGAGGCCGAGATGTTGGGGTTAAGGAGTGTGGTTGTCTCGCCGTTGACATTGTAAAACAGGTGGTTGAGACTGATGGTCCCGTTTGTGCCGAAGTTGAGGTTGCCGAGTCCCGGCATGGCTACAAAGCCGTGTCCCTCGTTGCCGAATGCCGGATTGGCCTGGAAGCGGTACAGATAGTTGTCGTCGAAGTATCCCGACTGGAGGCTTTGTGCGTTTGCGGCTACTATTGTCGAAGTTACGGTCAGGACAGCTGTAAGCCATCGTGTTATATTGTGTTTCATGATTGATGACATGTATTTATGGTGTGCTATGGCGAGTATTAGAGTGTGTCGCGGTAAGAGCCGCTGACGGTTACCTTTATATCTTTGATCTCGATGATCTCGTTGGGGCGCAGGGGCTGTCCTGCCTTTGTTACGTTGCAACTTGCAGAGTAGCGGATGCCGTCAATGCCTATTATTGTGCCGTTGTTCTTGAGTTCTACTCTGGCTGTTGCCCCGGCGGCGATGGTCAGTCCGCTCAGTGTTACCTCTTTATGGGTATCGGGGTCGATGCACGGATCTCCGTCCGAGTTCAACGGAACACCTGATACGATTATATCGACGGGGAGTGAATTTGTCACTGTAGCCGATACCTTGATTGTGGTGATTTTGAGTTTGTCAAGAGAGTCATCACCCCAGCCGGTGTCTTCGTCCTCGTATACGATGGTCGAGCCGACAGAGAGTTCAAGTGGGGCATAGAGTGAATATGAGCCATTTACCGGAGCTATGTCGGTGTCAAGGATAAAGTCGGTGACTACTCCCTGGAGTACTCGCGGATTGTCAAACGAGACAGTGATATAGTCGGGCATGCCATTGCCGCTGAGCAGTTGCGACAGGGAGCTGTATCCAATCCATGTCGACTGGGGGAATGGCTGGTAGAACTTGTCGGGCATCGAGGGTGACAGGCAGAAGTTGTAAGGACCGTCTGTACCCTTGTTGCAGTCGAGGATTATCTCCTGTCCGTTGTCGAGCGTGCATACATTGACAGTGGTGCTACCTTTTATTGCGCTCAGAGTAAGCCCTGATGCGGCCTGTAACCTATAGTTGGCCACAGGATTGTTTATCGACAGATACAGCTGAGGGTTGGCGAGCGATATGTCGGTGCCGGGCTCGTTGAGCATGTCGGGGATGTCGTCGAGTTGCACGTTGTCGACATTGAAAGCATTGAGACCATAGGCAATTTCACCGCTTACCGACTTGATATTGATCGTGTTCATCGAGGGCACAATGTTGAGCATTACGTTCTGGGGCAGGCTGGTGTCGCTTTTGCTTGTCGTTCCTACAACGAGTCCGGATCTTACGCCAACTTTGCCGTTGAAGCTTATGACTCCATCGTTACTGTCTCCTTGAGCGGGTGTGAAAGAGAATGTGCCTCTGTCAAATTTAGAGAAGTCTATCTCGTCGATGGTTAGGTTTATACGAGTAGTATATCCTCCTGTTGTCATGGTGAGGTCGCCGATGGTGACAAGACCGTTGTTTGACGGATAGTTTTTTACATGCAGTCCTGCAGGGATTTCGATTACGAGTCGCTGGAAACTCAGGGTCTCGAAAAGTCGGTTGCGATCCTCAAGGCTGAGACTGAGGCTTATGTTCCAGTTGCCCTTGATGGAGTTGATCTGGCGTATAGACTTGTCAACGTTATTACTGTTGAATGTGAATGGGGTGGTTGCAGGTGTGATTTCATAGCTGATGGCCTGCTGTGCGATAGGAAGACTTACATCGCTACCGTTATACTTGAAGATCTGGCAGCTTATAGGGGGGATCGCTCCGGGAGTTATCGATACCGGGTTGATGTGGATCGCTGAGCTTGAGAATTCACCATTGACTTCTACGGCGTATTGTCCGTCGATCTCTTTTATTACACTCTCCGGATCAAGGTCAAAGGCGTTTGACAATGTTATGTCATCAAGATTGACCGGTATTACCAGATCGTTGACTTTGACCTCAATATCGGTATTGATGTTTTCAAGATCATAGGCATCGTCGACACACGACGTAAAGGCGACCGCCGAAAGTGTCATCACAGTCAGTGTCGTTAGCTTAAAGCTTGTGTTCATAAGTGTGTTTTTAAGATATAATGTGAAATAATGTGGATGCAAAGGTACGGCTTTTTTATTAAATTTCAAGTAAAATTGTTCTATTTTATCATATTATTTGAGATAAAGTGAACAATGAGGCAAACTGGAATGTTTTGTCATTAAAAGATTTTTAATTTAATGCTTATAAAATGAAAAAGTGCTTATTCTCAACTTGTTTGGTACTTATGACAATGGCCGGACTCGCATCGTGCGGTGATGATTCGGATGACCGTGATATCGACCGCAATGATGTGCCGGCTTCTTATACGGAGGCTCTTAAAGCAAAGTTTCCTGACGCTGTAAATGTGAAATGGGAGAAAACCCCGGGGTACTATATAGCCGAGTTTTCCAAACCCCAGCAGGAGTATGATGTGTGGTATGGCCCTGGAGCCGAGTGGGCCATGACCGAGGTCGGCTATGGACACAATCTGTTTTTCCTGCCGCCTGTTGTGGATGCGGCTCTGGCTGAGAGTGAATATGGCAAGAATCATACTGTCGAGGATGTGACGATGTATGAGCGCACCGATCGCACATTTTACATCATCGAGGTAGAGCCGATGGGAGGCGGAGCCGACACTTATCTCTACTATGCTCCCGATGGTACGCTTGTAAAGACCATGGAACAGGATATCGATATCACCCCCGACACACAGTTGTAATTTGATTTAAAAAGTTTCTTAAAGGCAAAGCCCCGCAGGACTCTATTATGGTCTCTTGCGGGGCTTGCGGTTCTGATTGAGTCCTCTTTGAAGAGGATGTGTGACTTAGTTGTTCTCGGGGCGTAGCTGGCGTACGGTCTTGGCTGTCTGCCACATCTCGCTTTCGCGTAGCTGGAGCAGTTCCTTGTTGAGCTTGTCGCGATACCCGGGCTGTGAGTTGCTGTCGATCGAGATCTGAGCCTCATTGCCGGCTTTGACACTGGCGTACAGACGCTCTACGACTGGCTTGATGGCGTCGTGGAACGGGCCCATCCAGTCGAGTGCACCGCGCTGGGCGGTTGTCGAGCAGTTGGCATACATCCAGTCCATGCCACGCTCGGCGAAGAGCGGCATCAATGACTGGGTAAGCTCCTCGACTGTCTCGTTGAAGGCCTCGGAGGGGGTGTGCCCGTTTTCGCGCAGTACTTCATACTGGGCCAGGAGCAGACCCTGGATAGCTCCCATAAGAGAGCCGCGCTCGCCAGTGAGATCACTGGTGGCCTCGCGCTGGAAGGTGGTCTCGAACATGTATCCCGAACCTATGCCTATGCCAAGAGCGATGGTGCGATCGACAGCCCGACCTGTGACGTCCTGATATACGGCATACGATGAGTTGAGTCCTCGACCTTCAAGGAACATGGTGCGGAGTGATGTGCCCGATCCTTTGGGTGCGACCATGATGACATCGATATCGGCGGGTGGTACAACGCCGGTGCGGTCGTTCCATGTGATTGCGAATCCATGGGAGAAGTACAATGCCTTGCCGGGTGTGAGATACTGCTTTATGCGTGGCCATACCGACATCACGGCGGCGTCGCTGAGCAGACACATGACGATGGTAGCTTTGGCACAGGCTTCTTCGATGCCGAAGAGGGTCTCGCCGGGTATCCATCCATCGGCCACGGCTTTGTCATAGGTGGCTCCGGGACGTTGTCCTACTATTACATTGAATCCATTGTCGCGCAGGTTCATGCTCTGGCCGGGGCCTTGCACGCCATAGCCTATTACGGCTATGGTCTCGTCTTTTAATACTTCGCGGGCTTTCTCTAATGGAAATTCCTCGCGGGTGATGACGGTCTCTTCAACACCGCCGAAGTTAAGTTTTGCCATATTGTAGATGATTTGTTAGTTGATTTTTATTTGTGGGTGCAAAATTATAACTTTTTCATGAAAAAGCATAATATTTTGTAAGTAAAAAAGCTGATGCGGGATACTCGGAGCGATGGTGAGATTATCCTATGGTGCCTGCATATTCGATGACGGCACGGGTAGCCGGGATACCGTCGCGGGTTATCTGGTAGGTAGTGGTGCCGGCTGTGGTCGAACGGCTTATCTCGACTTTGTCGTTATAATGGATCTCGTCCATATAGGCTATCTCGAATCGTCTGATAGGGTGCTCGTCATAGAATTCAACGCTACGGTCATTCAGCATTGCCTCAATGTAGCGGCAAGAGTTTACATGCCGGTTGAAGTCGATGTCGCAGTAGCTGAACCTATGGCTTCTTACTGCCTCGGGTGCCAAGACCGGGTGAATCTTGCCTCCTCGTTTGATGGGACATCTGTCTGCGACAAGCGGGGCGTGGGACATTATATCGGTCATGTCGCCACCACGCCGTGTCTCCAGGTCGATCGCTATCCATACGGTGCGGGCATACCCCGATGTGTTTCCGTTGCCATCGGTTATCCTGAAGCATCGCTCGGTGAAGTGGCGGTTTATTGACTCTACCCATGTCTCGATGGTGTATTGTGTGTCTATGGCCGGAAACGCATCCATGTCGATCGACAGGCGTGACAGCACCCATGCAAGATTGTGTTCGCGCAGGTCGGCAGGACCTACGCCCAGTTGAGAGGCGTGGTCGGTGGCGGTCTCTATGAGACGTTGTACAAGCAGAGGCAGTGAGATGCGGCGCTGTGAGTTGCACTCGCTGGCGTTGAGATAGAATTGTCGGGTTAGGATTTCGTTCATTTCAGATCGTTTTCGCGCTCCTCAAGCAGGCGTGTCACATACTCGATGGGATCCTTGGTGATGGTGACGCGTCCGCTACGGGCAAACTGGCGTATATCATATCTCTTCAACGCTTCAAAGAGAGATTCGGTTTCATCGCGGTGGCCTGTTTTCTCTATCACGGTATATTCGGGGGTTATCTCGAGTATGCGGGCCGAGTGCTTGCGTATTATCCATTCGAGATGTTTCTCTTCGAGCAGTTTGCCGGTGGGTACTTTGTACAAGGCTACTTCCTGGTAGACGATGTCGTCGTCGGTGTACAGGAAGGCCTTTATGACGTCGATGCGTTTCTCGATCTGGCGTACTACCTTCTCCATGGTGTCGCGGTCGCTGTGTGACGTTATGGTGAATTTGCTCACACCGGGTATGGAGCATGCGCTGGCAGTGATGCTCTCTATGTTGATGCACCGGCGCGTGTAAATGGCTGTAACCTGGTTTAGTACTCCTACCGAGTTCTCGGCGAAAGCCGACATTGTGAACAGTTGCTGTTTTATTGTATCATCAGCCATGGTTTGTCAATGGGGGATCAAAGGGTGAAGGTTGTGTGTTGGGTGAGCAGTATCTCGTCAACGGCCTTGCCGGGGGCGATCATCGGGAATATCATGTCGGTGGCGTCGATGTTGACGTTGATGATGTAGCTGCCGGGATGTTTTGCCATGCGTTCTATTGCATCATCGAGTTCCCCTCGGTCGGCGACGTTCTCTCCGGCTATGCCGTAGGCAGCGGCTATGGCGATGAAGTCGGGGTTGAGCATGGGGGTCTGCGAGAATCTGTTGTCAAAGAACATAGCCTGCCACTGGCGCACATTGCCCAGGAAATTGTTGTTGAGCAGTACGATCTTGACATTGACGCCATATTGCATGATGGTGCCGAACTCCTGAATGGTCATCTGCAGGCCTCCGTCTCCTACAAAGAGCACGACGTCGCGCTCCGGCTCTCCCATCTTGGCTCCTATGGCTGCGGGTAGTCCGAAGCCCATGGTGCCGAGACCGCCCGATGTCACCATTGACCGTGGCATCGTGTGCCGGCTGTATCGGGCGGCGAACATCTGGTTTTGGCCTACGTCGGTGACTACGATGGCTCGGTCGGCGAATGCCTGTGATACCCGGCTTACGACTTCGCCCATTTTCAACAGGCCATTGCCGGGGTTAACCTCTGGATCGATTACCGTTTCCCGCTCTATAGCGTCACACCGGTCGAACCGCGATATCCACTCGTGGTGGGAGACTTCGTTCACCATAGGCAGGATGGCCTCGATTACTTCGCGTGCGTCACCGTGGATGAAGCATTCGGCCTTGATATTCTTGTTCTCCTCGCTTGCCTCAATGTCTATGTGTATGATGTGAGCCTGTGGGGCGTATTGAGACAGCTGACTGGTTACACGATCGTCGAAGCGCAGTCCTATGCCTATTATCACATCGGCTCGGTTTGTGAGGTAGTTGGGCGCGACATTGCCGTGCATCCCGAGCATGCCGCGGTACAGCGGGTGGTCGCTTGGCATCGATGAGAGGCCGAGCAGAGTGGCGGCTACTGGTGATCCGGTCTTCTCGGCCAGTGTCTGCAGGGCTTGTTCGGCGCCTGATATCAGCACTCCGTGTCCGGCTATTATCATCGGACGCTCGGCGCTGTTGATTATGGCTGCGGCTTTATCGAGCCGTGCGTTGTCCGGGCGGGGCAGGGGATTGTAGCTACGTATGAAGTCACATTTCTTGTAGTCATTCCATATCATCGTTCCTATCTGTGCATCCTTGGCGATGTCAAGCACTACGGGGCCCGGACGCCCGGTGGAGGCTATGTAGAAGGCTCTTGCCACCATCGCGGGAATATCCTCGGCACGGCGTATCTGGCAAGCCCACTTTGTGATAGGCAGGGTGATGGCCACGACGTCGGTCTCCTGGAAGGCCTCGCTGCCGAGCATGCCCGAAGCTACCTGGCCTGTGATGACTACCATGGGGGTGGAGTCCATCAGCGCGTCGGAAAGTCCGGTTATAATGTTGGTGGCCCCCGGTCCTGATGTCACTATCACCACTCCGGGACGTCGTGTGACACGTGCATATCCTTCGGCAGCATGTGCCGCTCCCTGTTCGTGTCTCACGAGTATGTGTTCAAGAGAGTCGGTGCAGTCATAGAGAGCGTCGTATACCGGCATGATGGCGCCACCCGGATACCCGAACACCCGTTCAACGCCTTCGGCTATGAGAGATTTTATGAGAGCCTGTGCTCCTGTTATCTGTTGATTGCTCATGATCTGTTGTTTTTTTTGGGGGGGATTGGCTCTAAAGTCTTACTCCGCCTTTGTCGGCCGAGGCTACGCCGGCCGCATAGGCTTTCAGGGCTTTCGATATGTAGCGGTCGCGGTTGTGTGGGGTGTAGGCTTCGGTGCCGCGTGCCAGCTCGGCCTGACGGCGTTCATCGATAGTCTCGGCCGACAGTCTGACATTTATCGACCGGGCAGGTATGTCGATCTCAATGATGTCGCCGTCCTTTACCAAGGCGATGGGCCCGCCTGCTGCGGCTTCGGGGGAGACATGTCCTATCGACAGTCCCGATGTGCCGCCTGAGAACCGTCCGTCGGTTATCAGGGCACACTCTTTGCCCAGATGGCGAGCTTTGAGGTAGCTGGTGGGATAGAGCATCTCCTGCATGCCGGGTCCGCCTCTTGGGCCTTCGTAGGTGATGATGACGATGTCTCCGGCTTTGACACTCCCGTCAAGAATTCCATCGACAGCGGCTTCCTGTGATTCGAACACGCGTGCTGTTCCCTGAAAGCGGAATATTGACTCGTCGACGCCTGCTGTCTTGACAACGCATCCGTCGGGGGCGATGTTTCCTCGCAATACAGCTATGCCTCCGTCTTTGACATAGGCATGCCCGAGGTCTCGTATGCATCCTTCCGAGCGGTTGGTGTCGAGTTGTGAATACCTGTTGTCCTGGCATCCGAGCCTGATCTCGCGCTTGCCGCCGGGTGCCGACCGCCATAGGCCGTCGGCCATGTCGTTGTATTCCTTGCCACCGATGGCCCATCGGTCGATGGCCTGGGCGAGGGTGAGACCGTCGACACGCTTTACGCTGGTGTTGACAAGGCCGGCGTCGGCCAGCATCTTCATTATACTGAGGATACCACCGGCACGGTTTACATCCTCGATATGATAATGAGAGTTGGGTGCCACCTTGCACAGTACAGGTGTGCGGCGCGATAGAGCGTCTATATCGTCAAGGGTGAAGTCGGCCTGTGCCTCATGGGCTATTGCCAGCAGGTGGAGTACGGTATTGGTTGATCCGCCCATGGCTATATCGAGAGTCATGGCGTTAAGCATGGCCTCGCGGGTGGCGATGCTGCGCGGCAACACACTCTCGTCACCGTCACGGTAGTAGGCATATGTATTGGCTACGATGCGTCGGGCAGCTTCCTTGAACAGTTGGCGACGGTTGGCATGTGTGGCCACAACGGTGCCGTTGCCTGGCAGGGCGAGTCCGATAGCCTCGTTGAGCGAGTTCATGGAGTTGGCTGTGAACATGCCTGAGCAGGAGCCGCAAGTGGGACAGCCCCGTTGTTCGAGTCGTTCTACAACCTCGTCGGATATACTCTGGTCGGCACTCTCGACCATGATGTCGATGAGGTCGACGGCACGTCCGTCAACCTGTCCGGCCTCCATCGGGCCTCCGGAGACAAATATGGCGGGTATGTTAAGACGCATGGCTGCTATGAGCATACCTGGTGTGACCTTGTCACAGTTGGATATGCACACCATAGCATCGGCCTTGTGGGCGTTGACCATATACTCTACACTGTCGGCGATCAGCTCGCGCGAAGGCAACGAGTACAGCATGCCGTCGTGTCCCATGGCTATACCGTCGTCGATGGCGATTGTGTTGAACTCTGCGGCAAAGCATCCCTGCCGTTCGATCTCTTGTTTTACCTCCTGGCCTATCTCGTGAAGGTGTGTGTGACCCGGTACAAACTGGGTGAATGAATTGACGACGGCAATGATCGGGCGGCCTATCTGTTCCTCGGTCATGCCGTTGGCGCGCCACAGTGCGCGCGCGCCGGCCATGCGCCGGCCGCCTGTGGACTGTGAACTGCGTAGATTATGCTTCATATGGAGAATCGATTGTCTGTTTAATGCTGTAAAACATAGTTGTATGTCATAATCTCGCAAAGTTAGAGCGATTGGTTTGAAAAAGCAAATAATTTGAAACAAAAAAGACGCGGATTGCACAAAACTGTAAGAAAAGGTCGTTTGTGTGCAATGCGTAGTATTTCTTTTGTTGAACATACTCTTGTGTCGTGAAATTTTGATATATTTGACTACGTCTTATATACTTTCGCTCGGTAATGCCCAAATAAATTTGGCATTACTCTCGACTTATTGTTATATTTGTGGAAAATACCAAATGATTATGGCTATAAGACTAAAACTCCCGGCTTCGGGCGACGGTGCCCGCCATGAGATTCCGTTATGTGCTCGTTCGCTTGTTATTATTGGTGCAAATGGTAGCGGCAAATCGCGTTTTGCGTCCTTTTTGGCTCATGATCTGGACTCTCGAGGCTTCAGAATCTCTGTTCTTGACGCGCTGTATCTTCAGGGTGTTGCCGCCGACGATGGGTCGGTGAGCAGGCTTCACCGGGACGCGGGAGTGGCGCTGGGGGGTAATACGGAGTTTGACCGTCTTATGGCTTTGTTGCTCCATGACGAGATGACCAATCTTATCTCCTATAAGCTTGCGCGTGCCTCGGGCAAGCAGGATGTGGAGCTGGGGGTAACCCGTCTTGACCGTCTTATAGAGCTGTGGCAGGAGATATATCCTGGCAACAGAATGCTCGTGGAGAGTGAACGGCTACAGTTTGTACGCCACGGACATGAGGAGTGTTATGCTGCCAATCGTCTCAGTGACGGTGAGCGGGCGGTGTTGTATCTCGGAGGTGCCATGCTTTATGCTCCCCGAGGGGCTGTCGTGATGGTTGATAGTCCCGAGATGTTCCTGCATCCTACTGTAATGCAGAGCCTTTGGAACCGTCTGGAGCAGATGCGCCCTGATGTCACGATGGTCTATACCACACATGATCTCGAGTTTGCCTCGTCACGACCTGGAGCGGCCGTTGTGTGGGTTAGGAATTATGATCCGGCTACTGTTACATGGGACTATTCGGTGCTGCCTCCCGGTTCTCCGCTTGGCGAGGAGCTGTATATGACTATAATGGGGGCTCGCAAGCCGGTGCTGTTTATAGAGGGGGATGGGGTTCACTCGATCGATGGTCGCCTGTATCCGCTGGTTTTCAAAGATTATACGGTGAAGCCGCTGGGTAGTTGCAATAAGGTGATCGAGTCGACACGTACATTTAATGATCTGAATTCGTTCCATCATATGGCCTCGACCGGAATAGTTGATCGGGACCGTCGCACTGATGCCGAGGTTGAGTATCTCAGGCGTAAGAATGTTATGGTGCCGTCGGTGGCCGAGATCGAAAATATCCTGTTGCTTGAGGAGGTTGTAAGGGCCGCGGCCGCGGCCCGTGGACGTAACGAGGATCAGGTGGCCAAGCGTGTGAAACAGAATGTTATAAAGATGTTTGCCGGTGAGTATCGCCAGCAGGCGCTTATGCATACGCGTCATCATGTCAAACGCACTGTCGAATATCGTGTTGACGGACGTTTCAGCTCGATCGACGAGTTGGAGCAGCATATGGCCGGGCTTGTCGAAGAGATTGCGCCACGACGCCTGTACGAGCAGTACTGCCGTGAGTTCAAGGGGTATATCTCGGCCGGCGACTATGATGGCGTGCTTAAGGTGTATAACCGCAAGTCGATGCTCCCGGGTAGTAACGTGGCTTCCATGCTCGGGATTAATAACAAGGACGGCTACATCAATTGTATTCTGGACCTGTTGCGTGGTGAAGGTGCGGCGTCGCGACGCATCAGCACAGCCATACGTCGCTGTTTTGGTCTCGGATGACCGGCTTGAAGATCTGTGTGATAATAAGTTGCCGCCTCGTAGTCGCGTGGATGCGTGACTACGAGGCGGTATCATGTCGGTTATATCGAATGAGTGTCAGAACCTTACGGGGCGGGTAGGCTCTCCGGGCCGCCGGCGTATGTATATCTGGCCGTGTTGCGGATCGGTGATCCTTATGCCTTGCAGGTTATAATATTCGACAGGGGTGTTGTCGATGGTGACATCCTCTATCCCGGCCTGGCCGAGCAGTGTTACCGTACATGATGCTCCAGCCGATGTGTCGGCTCCGTCGGTGGAGCGTACGGTGACTGTGAACGTTAGGTGGTCATCGGGTTGCAGTGTGGAGACAAACTGGCTGAGGTCAAAGTGATGGGTTGTTTTTCCGGCTGTCAACATATGGTCATAGCCGTCGACTGTAACATCGGTCGTGCCGCCTGCCGTTACCGTTATGTCGTCAACGGCCATGTTGCCTTTCGACTTGGTATATACCAGCTGTATGGCCTTGACTCGGGGCGGGATTACGGTAAGCTCGAAAATGTCGGTCGAGTTGTTTTTGGGAGTGACGGTCGATATCTTGACCCACTTGTTGTCGATCAGGCCGTTGACAGTCATGAATGATTTATCTGTTCCCTGCCCTTTGTGCCAGAATGACAGGTATGTCACGTTGTCGTCGTATGTACGGGTAGAGACAGTCTGATTGGTTTCGCTGAATTTTAATGACGTTCCGGCAGTTAAGTAATTGCCTGAAGTGGTGTATGTTCCTATTTCGTTGCTCCTGGTCCAGCCTTCGGGCAGGGTCTTGCTGTCATAATTCTCGGTAATTTCGGCTCCGCCACGGCTGTAGGTGACGGTGACAAGGTAGTCGGTTGCATCGTTAACCGGTTGCCATGACAGGTCAAATCCTTTGTCGGTTATATTTGTGGGGGTGTCGAGTGCAGGCGCTGCTATGTGTAGGCCGCCGGCCACGTCAAACGTGATAATGCCGTCTTCGCTCTCCGTAATGCCGGTGATAGGCATGTCGATGTCTGTTCCGTTCCAGGTTTTCATTGACGGGATGGTGGCGTTTGTGAACGATGTGTTTCCCGATAGGCCTGGAAATGACCATCCGTCAATTATGGGAAGTTTATATTTCTGTCCATCATATTCGATGGTCTCGTATTTTACGGGTCCGTCGGCTTTTTCGAGTTCGACATACATATGTGACGGTGTGTTGTTGACAGCATTGCTGTCCCATATGCTCTGCACGAAGTCGACATGCCATACAAGCAGTCCGTGACCGGGCAGGTATTTGTCCCATCCCTCGTTCTGGCGATTCTCAAGCAGGAAAAACTCGGTGTCTTTAGTGGTGGGGATGATGCATCCGCGATTGGATTTGGCTATGTTGTCGATAGTTACGGTTACCGGTTGGTCAAGGGTCTGGGGTTCGCACCATCCCATGGCGTTTCGCTCGAATATCGAATAGTTGGGAGGTGTGCGCCCATCGTTGTTGTAAGGACCGTAGTCGAGAACCGACCACTCTCCGGGCGTGACGCTACCGGCTTCGTTGGATGATGTCTCGTATAGGTCGGGGAGTCCCATCACGTGGGAAAACTCGTGGATAAATGTGCCGACACCGTCGGGCTGTCCATCTTCCCACTCGTTGGAGCATGCATATTTGCTTATCTTTTTCCCGTCAAGAGTGAATTCCTTGCCGGCCTCGGTCAGTTCCCACTGGTGTGGCCATACCGACTCTTCGGGACCATAGCTGGCTTCACCTTGACCGGCGTAGAAAACAAACACATTATCGACCCAGCCGTCTCCGTCCATGTCATAGTCGGCAAAGTTTATCCGGCTGTCCAGGCCTCGGCAGGGCGCTGATGTATGGAGATGCGGTTAGGAATGAGTGTCCGTCCGGAGGTTTTCCGCTTGTGGCCTT
>CAXHRO010000003.1:0-132617 GCA_964018905.1 uncultured Muribaculaceae bacterium | reverse complement strand
GAATGCTTCAGAAGTTTTCATGACACAAATTTAACACTTTCCTGAAATTCCATGCACCGGATTTTCGGCTTGAGCCATAGATTCGTAATCTATGGGGTTCTTAAATAAATTAATATTAATTTATTTAAATTGTATCATGAAAAAGAAAATCGTTCTCAGTGCTATTGTTTTTGTATTTTTTACAGCTGTTGGAAGTCTTTTGGGATTAAGTAAAGCCGATAAAAATCATTTGAGTGACATTCAAATAGCAAATATTGAGGCTCTATCTAGTGGCGAAAATGGTAATGGAGGAACACCAGTGGATAAATGCTATATGTCTGCTATATTTGGTGGAAATATGGGATGGCACTATTTTTGCAATTCAGAAACCACGGAAAATATGATTTATGCATGCCCCAGCCAGCAGACATATGGTTCTGCCTCTACTCTATATGTCTGTACAAAATAAATTGTTTGTATTTTGTTAAACGATGACGTGAAATATATGAGCGTTATTTTTTATTATCAAATTTATTTGCAGGTTTCAACTTTGCAAATAAATTTGATAACGCTACGGTGATTCCACCGATTGATTATAAATTTACCTGCTAAATTATTCATATTATGCAATCCAAGTTGTATTGTTCAGTGATGCTGTTTTGTCTGCTTATGGCGTCTTCTTGCAGAGAATCTGTTTTTACTTCTAAGGTTGAAAAAATGGCAGAACCTGAAAAAACAGTTGAGCTTGTTGCAGAAAAAATAGTAACAGATCATTTGTTTTCTGAATATTTTGCTGTGTTTGATACTTTGTTAATTTCATCGTGCCCAAATTCTCCTGAATTTATCTTTTATGTCTCAAATATTAAAAATAACAAACTTATAGGTTCGTTTATGCATAGAGGTTTGGGCCCTCGCGAATATCTTGGGCTGACTCCAATTAAAAGGATAGAACGTAAAGGCGACGATATTACTGCATTGACTTATGAACCGAACAAACGACAATTGTTTGAGTGGAACATTACAAAATCAATTGAAATCGGGGGTGATTCAATTCTAAGACTCGGATGTTATAAAAATCCGAATGAGTATGGTTTTACATATTCGGGAATGTATAGGATGGGAAAAAAATATCTGGGTTATACTCTGGGATATTCATTTGATGATGTCGACACAGAACTGTTATTACCGACATATTGGATTCTTGATGGATCAGAGATCGCCCCGACTCATGGAATATCTGTTGTTAAAAATAAGATTTCTAATGACAAAAGTGTAATATTGGATGACTTCTTCTTTTCTTCGGCATGGAGTCTCAGTCCGGACAACTCAAAAGTTGTTGATGCCATGAATTGGCTTCAACAAATAAACATCATAGATTTGGACAAAAATAATGTGTTTTCATATAGGGTTGAAGATTCTCCGGGTGAAAGTATTTTTGGAACCAAAATGGAACATGCCGCTTATCAGTATCATGATGTTGTGTGTGATGACAATTCCATTTATGGACTATATTTTGGAGAACCTATCGCAACGTATAAAGACAGCGCGGGATGTTTTTGGTTACATGAATTTGACTGGAATGGAAATTTTAAAACAAAGTATCATTTGACGGTTCCTATTTTGAGGATATGGCTTGATTCTTCTTCTGGTATTTTATATGGATATTGTGCGGAAGATGATGCTATATATAAATTGATTTAAGTTTCGCAAGTTCAACTTGCTGATTTCAGATTGTAAAATTTAGCGATATGAGCCAGTTCGTCAGAATGATTGATCACAGCATTATAGACTTCTTCGTCCAGCAGGCCGAATACTCTCGCTATTGCCGTGACCAGTTCCTGAATAAGTCCCCTTATCTATTGAGCAACAGAGAGTTGGATTATCTCTCCAGAAATCTCCCGGAAGAGACAACCGATAGTCTCGTAATCGCTAAAGCGTTTTGCAACGGAAATATATTATATTGCTGACAACACAATGTGGCGGCAGTAATCTGAGAGGCAAAGCAGGTGCTCTGGCACTTGCCGAATCCAAGGTTGGTCTTACAATCCTTGAATACCACTTCAAGAGCCCAGCGTCTGGAATATATCCGCCATGCCTTGAAGATTTGAGGCGCGTGCAGAGATTTCTTGCCAGATATGCTCTGAACCTTGACCTTATCGCCAAAGTGATATTTGCACTTCTGCCAGTCCAGACAGGACTGGTTCTGAGCCTCAACCGCACCTACTGGAAATTCGGTGAGGTCAATATCCTTATGCTTGGAGTTACATTCAAGGGTGTTGCATTTCCCCTGCTCTTTACTATGCTCGACAAGCGCGGCAATTCCAACTGGAAAGAACAGATATGGTTGATTGACAGCTTTCGCGCCATGCGCCATGCTTTGTGGACATTTAATTTGTTTTATGTCACTAAGTTACAAAAATTTTCCAACATAACAGGTTATGAGAAGAGGCTGCGCCTATTTTGAACTGAGGCTGTGTCGTAATTAAGGTTTACGGCGCAGCCTCAATTACTGGATAATGTTTAACCTGTCTAACTTTTTGGGGTCACTTCAATTTTGACACAGCCTCATTTTAACTTCAAAATTTCAAATATGCAGAATTAACTCATACTTCTTAAGCAACCTTGAGTTCATTTAATGATCCGGCAATCGCCAGGATTCTTCATATTTCAATCCTCTTCCACGCACTGGGCCTTTTCTTCTTTACCAAAGCCAAGCCACCGTGCAATTTTTTCCTCATTGCAGCAAAAAAACCGATTACTGCAATTACGATCAGCTTTGAGAACTTAGCCAAAATCGCCCATATTCCAGCCTTTGCCAATACTTTTCCGGCGATAAGACCTCCGATGGTCCATTCAGCGACATGATCTGTTTCCGGATTAAAATCAGAATACGTGTATCCCTTATCATACTTGACGCTATTTACAATAGCCGCATTGTCGGCAATAAGCTGATCTTTTGCGTCAGGAGATGCGACTGCCGTTATAACGACAAATCCAGCCTTACCCAAAACCCTGACATCATAATTGATAACCTCTCTCTCATCATCAATAATATAATGCTTTGACCATGCAAGAACTTTTTTCTGGTTGTCATAGGCCGGCTGCCATCCCCACCCTACAAGTTCCCACTTCTCTCCAGTGGGGTTGTTCTTATTTTCCTCTTCCAGACCCTCCTGGATATCTTTAAGAAGAGCATTGTAGTCTATGCTCGCGGCATCATCATCCGAGACATATCCACAATTGTCATACGACACGACATAGGCAGTCTCCACATTATCGTAAATACCGGCATCGGCCTTAACCATCGTGCCGAGCACACCATCAAGCCGATCTTCAGGATTATCCCAATAATCAACCAGCAGATGTCTTGAACCTTGTGGATCAAGAAAAACAAAACCATCAGGAACATTAAGAGTACAATGTGCCGAGGAGAGTTGAACAGCCCCCGTCCTACCACTTATAGAGTCAGACTGGAGAAGCATCAGCAGTTCCTGCTCTTCTTCGGTAAGAGATGACTCCTGGGCAAAAGAAATATTTAAGCCAGACATTACCAACAGAATAGATAAAAAGTACCTCATATCACAGTTTTTGATTGGTTAAACATCAATTACACGATCTTACATATATCAAGACCAAAGATACGAATAAGCCGAGAGCAATGCCAAATTTATTTGAGCATTGCCCGGATTGCCCGGAGCAAGTATATTGGGCGGAGCCAGAGATGCTTAATCTCCGAAATAAGCAAATGATAAGACTCAGTTTATACCATATTACAGTACCTACACAGACGATTTTCAATCTTGCCCTTGTCTATAATAATGCCTACTGTTAAACTCCATTACACACATCATTTACACCGGCTTACTATGACAAGACATCATTCCTTGCACCGGTAAATCTTACCAACCGCCTGCACAACGCCGGATACGACGTCGGTTTCATGATACCATAGAATCGTCCTCACCCGGGTGACTATAATCTTAACGATCTGTTTCAATTGATTCTAAGCGTCTTATAAAACTTTTTGAATAGGCCGGCCTGTTTTTGACATACGGAGGGATTGTTTTGCAAATTCTTTTTATTACATTTGCGACATAAACCTTCAAGGTATGATACACGTCACCCTACCCGACAGCTCCCAGCGACCATTGCCATTCTATCTGGCAATGGAAGAGTTTCTTGCGGCCCGCGATGACAATGACTACCTGTTCATGTGGCAGGTTGAGCCTACAGTTATAATAGGACGCAACCAGCACATCCTCACCGAGGTTAATCTGCCCTACTGCCAAGAACATGGCATTGATGTGGTGAGGCGCAAAAGCGGCGGAGGCTGTGTCTATGCCGACATGAACAATATCATGTTCTCATACATCACCACATCCGACACCGTCACGACAACTTTCAGCCGATACACCGAGATGGTAGCGGGAATGCTGAGGCAACTCGGCATCGATGCCCGTGCAGGCGGTCGCAATGATATCCTCATAGGAGACCGTAAAGTATCGGGCAACGCATTCTACCACAAACATCACCGCGCCATACTGCATGGCACCATGCTGTATGACACCGATATAAACGCCATGCTCCAGGCCATAACACCATCCTATGTCAAGCTCACAAGCAAAGGAGTAGAGTCGGTACGTTCAAGGGTAATAAACATACGGAATGTCAGCGACATAAGTCTCGAAGACTTCAAGATCCGTGCCGCCGGTCTTCTATGCAACACCTCATTGACACTTACAACCGATGATATCATGGCAATCAACGAGATAGCTCTCACTTACCGGGACCCAAGATGGCTCCGAGGCAACTCTCCGCGGGCCACATCGACAATATCACGTCACATCGAAGGTGTCGGCCAGCTTGACATCGCCATCTCTCTGCGGGCCGACATCATACATGATATCGAGATAATGGGCGACTTCTTCCTGCTAAGCGATATCGACTCGATGCTTCTCGACCATATAAGGGGCATAGAATATTCACGACAATCAATTGAAAAAGCATTGTCGGGGATCGACACCTCCACCATCATCGCCGGACTATCCACCAGCCGGTTCATCGACACCATCACTTGACTGCTTCTTTTATTTTCTCATAATTGACATACATCACTTATAACCATGGAAACACCTATAAAAAAAACCTGTCTGCACGACCGTCATAGCGCTCTCGGCGCACAGATGAGTCCATTCGGAGGCTTTGACATGCCTATCCAGTATCAGGGAATAGTCGAGGAACACCGGGCAGTGCGCACACATTGCGGTGTCTTTGACGTGTCACATATGGGCGAAGTCGAGATCAAAGGTCAACAGGCCGAAGATTTTGTGAACCACATATTCAGTAACGATGTCACCGGAGCTCCGGCAGGAAAATGCTTCTACGGCATGATGCTCAACAATGACGGCGGCGTTGTCGATGACCTGCTTGTTTACAAGCGCTCGGTCAATGACTTCTTCCTCGTCATCAATGCCTCCAACATTGATAAAGATGTCGAGTGGATCAACAGCCACGCACACCAGTTTGATGTCACTGTCGAAGATCTCAGTGACTCGCTCGGCGAACTCGCCATACAAGGTCCCGATGCCGAACGTATTGTCACCGAAACTCTTGCCATAGAATGTGGGGATCTTGAATTCTATACCTTCAAGGATATCGTGATCAATGGTGTGCCGGCCATAATTTCACGCACCGGATACACAGGAGAAGATGGATTCGAGATTTATGCCTCGCATGACATCACCGTAATGCTGTGGGACCGACTGATGGAAGCCAGCATCGCGCCATGCGGACTCGGTTGCCGCGATACGCTCCGCTTTGAAGTAGGCCTGCCGCTATACGGCGACGAACTGTCCGATGACATCACTCCGCTCGAAGCCGAGCTAAGCATGTTTGTCAAGCTCGACAAACCCGGCGGATTCATAGGCCGCGAAGCCATCCTGCGGCAGAAATCCGACGGGCCGGCCCGTCGCACCGTCGGATTAGAGTTGCTCGACCGCGCCATTCCTCGCCACGGATACGAAGTACTGGATGCCGACGGCAATGTGATCGGCTCGGTCACAACCGGATACCATGCCATATCGGTCGACAAGAGTATTGCCATGGCTCTGATCGACTCTCGGTACGCTGCCATAGGCACACAGTTGCAGGTAAAGATACGCCGCAAGGTATTTCCGGCGATTGTCGTCTCAAAGAAATTCTATAAAAAATCATACAAAAAATAACCCTCCCCCCTAAAAAAATTATTGTTATGTCACAGATCTATTACGCACCCACCCACGAGTATATCATAGTTGATGGTAACATCGGTACCATCGGAATCACCGACTATGCACAACATGCCCTCGGAAACGTCGTTTATGTAGACATGCCAGAGGTCGACGACGAGGTAGAGGCCGGACAGGATTTCGGAGCCATCGAGAGTGTCAAAGCCGCCAGCGACCTTATCTCCCCGGTCACAGGTACTGTAATCGAAGTCAATGACGCCCTCGCCGACAATCCACGGCTTGTCAACCAGGATCCTATGGCCAACTGGATCATCAAAGTAGAGATCGCCGATCCCACCGAGCTTGACAATCTGCTTGACGCCGAGGGATACACCGCCATCTGCAAGTAAGAGCCGGTCACAAGAGACTGTCATTAATATACTCTCCACAATCTCACCCAACTATCATGCACCATTATTTTCCACATACCCACGACGACATCAAAGCCATGCTCGGCCGCATAGGCGTCGACTCACTCGACGACCTTTACAGCGACGTGCCGACCGAGCTCAGGCTCAAGCAGCCATACAACCTGCCGCCGTCTCAAAGCGAGAAGGAGATACGCGACTTCTTCAACTCCCTGGCCAGCCACAACCGGCCACTCAAATGCTTTGCCGGAGCCGGACATTACGACCACTATGCTCCGGCAGTTATCCAGTCATTGTTGTCACGATCCGAATTTCTGACAGCCTACACCCCCTACCAGCCCGAAATATCACAGGGCACCCTCCAGTATATATTCGAATACCAGACCATCATGACGCGCCTCACAGGACTCGAAGTGAGCAATGCCTCCATGTATGATGGCGCGACAGCCACAGCCGAGGCCATGCTCATGGCTGTCGCCCATTCGCGCCGTCGCTCACGCGTACTGGTATCAGCGACCGTAAATCCTGCTGTACGTGAAGTCATTGACACCTATGCCACATACCACGGTATCACCGTCGACACCATCGGAGCCATAGACGGTGTATCCTCCCGTGAGGATCTTGACACGATGTTGGCGGCAGGAGATGTGGCCGGAGTCATTGTCTCCGCCCCCAACTATTACGGCATCGTTGAGGATTATACAGGATGGGCCGAGGCCTGCCATGCCAGCAAGTCACTATTGATCATGAACTGTCCTGCCATTGACCTCGCATCGATCAGGACACCGGGAGAATGGGGTGCCGACATAGCTGTAGGCGATGCCCAGTCACTCGGAATGCCACTGAGCTTCGGAGGCCCATATCTCGGTTATCTCTGCGCCACCAAGGCACTCATGCGCAAGATGCCCGGACGCATCGTGGGCCAGACAACCGACGACCGCGGCAACCGCGTATTCGTACTTACTCTACAGGCCCGCGAACAACACATACGCCGCGAGAAAGCAACTTCCAATATCTGTTCCAACCAGGGACTCATGGCGCTTTACGCCACTATCTACATATCTCTGATGGGAGCCAAAGGTCTACGCGAGGCGAACGACACAGGATACCGCGCCGCCCACTATCTTTCCGACAGACTGACTGCCACAGGCAAGATGCGGCTTAAATACCCTGGCCAGCCATATTTCAACGAGATGGCAATGACAGCCGACTTTGACCTCGATATATTCATGGCCAAAGCCATGGAACAGGGCATTCTTCCGGGTGTACGTATCGATGACGACACTCTCCTCATCGCCACCACCGAGATGCTGTCACGCGACGATCTCGACCAGTATATACTTCTTGTCCAAACGATGTGATCAAGCCATGAACCGCAAATATTACAGCAAGCTCATCTTTGAGCTATCACACCCGGGCCGACACGGATACTCGCTTCCTGCCAACGGACTCGACACCCCTGTCGACCTACCCGACGCGCTAAGCCGCAAGTCACCGCTCGACCTGCCGGAGGTCGACGAGCCCACAGTCGTGCGTCACTATAACAACATGTCGACCAACAACTTTGGAGTCGACACCGGATTCTATCCATTGGGATCATGCACGATGAAGTACAATCCAAAGATCAACGAGGAGATGGCATCTCATCCAGGACTGCGCTATCTTCATCCCGCTACCCCGGCCGTGGCATCCCAGGGCGCACTGATGATATACTATACCCTGCAATGGATGCTGAGCGAGATAGGCGGCATGGCCGAGTTCACACTCAACCCCTTTGCCGGAGCACACGGCGAACTCACAGGCCTGATGGTTATACGAGCCTACCACCGCTCGCGCGGCGACCACAAACGCACGAAAGTCATTGTGCCCGACTCGGCTCACGGCACCAACCCGGCCAGCGCCGCCGTAGCCGGACTTGAGATCGTCGAGGTAAAAAGCCGTCCCGACGGCACTGTCGATGTCGATGACCTAAGGCCATTGCTTGACGACACTGTAGCCGCCATGATGATGACCAATCCAAACACTCTCGGCATATTCGAGAAAAATATCCCCGAGATAGCCAGTCTCGTTCATGATGCCGGAGCTCTACTATACTACGACGGAGCCAACCTTAATCCCATGCTGGGCGTGGCCCGCCCGGGCGACATGGGATTTGACGTCATGCACATCAACCTCCACAAGACATTCTCGACACCACATGGCGGAGGTGGACCTGGAGCAGGCCCTGTCGGAGTACGTGCCGGGCTGGAACAGTTCTTGCCCAATCCTCGGGTCGTAAGGCGTCCCGACGGATCGTTTGACATTATCTCGACCCCCCACGCTCTGGGACGCGTCTCGGCAACACTCGGCAACTTTGCCGTCGCCGCACGAGCTTTGGCCTACATACTGTCGCTCGGACGTGAAGGCACCATGATGGCCGGTAAACTGGCCACACTCAATGCCAACTATATAAAGGAGTCGCTAAAGGATCTCTACCTGCTCCCCATCGAGGGTGTATGCAAGCATGAATTTGTATTCGACGGTCTTGCCGACAAGTCAAACGGTGTCACAACACTCAATGTGGCCAAACGTCTTCTTGATCACGGCTATCATGCTCCTACTATATACTTTCCACTGCTGTTCCACGAATCACTCATGATCGAGCCCACCGAGACCGAAAGCATCGAGACTCTCGACGAGTTCATCGCCGTGATGCGGGACATAGCGCGTGAAGCCGCCGAGACCCCCGATATTGTCAAGAGTGCGCCCCACGACACCCCGATAGGGCATCCCGACGACACCCAAGCCGCCCTTACACCTGTCACATCCTATCAGCCCTGATGCCTATGGATATAATAATAATAGGCGCCGGCCCGGGAGGTTATGAACTGGCCGCCGAGGCTCGTAAAGAAGGCCTTAACGTATTACTCATAGAGAAAAACGCGCTTGGTGGCACGTGCCTCAACCGGGGATGTATACCCACTAAGGCCCTGCTGGCCTCGGCCTCCACTCTGAGAACGGCCCGGGAGGCATCATCCATGGGTATCGACATAGGGATGATCACTCCACGATACGACCGTGCAGTCGCACGCAAAGACGAGATTGTCTCACAACTGCGCGAAGGAGTCATGACGACACTTGAGGGGGTTAACATTATTGAAGGAGAGGCCCGATTTGTCTCTGCCGACACTGTCGAAGTCAACGGTGAGCGGTACTCGGCTCCACGCATTGTAGTAGCCACAGGATCACAGCCTGCACAACTTGACATTCCCGGAGGCGAGACAGCCATGACCAGCGATGAATTGCTGTCAATGACCAGTTTACCCCAATCAATGGCCATCATAGGAGGAGGTGTCATTGGAATTGAGTTTGCCTGCATCCTACACGAGTTTGGTGTCGTTGTCACCGTCATCGAATACTGCAAGGAGATATTGCCGCCGTTTGACCGCGATATAGCAAAGCGACTACGTACACAGCTTGGACGCCGGGGCATCAAGATCGTAGTGGGAGCTGCCGTCACCGCTATAGGCGAAGGCTCAATCACCTATGAGCAGAAAGGAAAGAGTGTCACCATCGAGACCGATGCGACACTAATGGCTGTAGGCCGCAGGCCTGTCATACCTGCCGGACTCGCAGGGCTTGGCGTCGATATCACCTATCGCGGCATCACTGTCAATCCTGTGACGATGGAGACAAACGTGCCAGGCATATACGCCATCGGCGATGTCAACGGCATGTGTATGCTTGCACACGCGGCCTCGGCCCAGGCCGAACGCTTCATGGGACACACCGTCAATACAGACATCGTCCCAGCAGCAGTATTTAGCCATCCCGAGTGTGCTATGACAGGACTCACCGAGGAACAGTGCCAACAACGCGGTCTTAGCTTCAAGACAGGCAAATCGCTATTCCGGGCCAATGGCAAGGCTATGGCAATGAACGAGACCGACGGTATGGTAAAGCTGATAGCCGATAGTGACACCGGAAAACTTCTCGGATGCCACATCATGGGACCGCATGCAAGCGATCTCGTACAGGCCGTATCCGACATGATGAACCTTGGAGCAACCGCGAGCGACCTGGCACGCAGTATCCACGCCCACCCCACCCTATGCGAGGCAGTTCAATCCGCCGCCAGAGTCCTATGATTAAAAAAGCAAGGCTTGATTAAGAGCTTGTTTAAAATTCAAATCAAGTCCACAATATTCGGCACAGTTATAGCGTTAAAAAAGTGAACAATTCAATTCACCACATTTAACGCTATAATTTTTCCTGCCTATGGATAAAATTTCTACTCCACATCATTCAACATTATCAACATCCAATAGCCTCGACAACCGTAGCACAAAAAGTCCGTCAAAACAGGCTATCAAGTTCCTGAAACAGTTTGCCCGCGCCTATCGCGTAGACAACGGCATAGAGTTGATACTAAACTAACCAGTTGACACCCATAAGCAATCCAAACACCGAATCCCTCAAAAATTCGGAAATCTGACAATATGCGCATTTTATTTGTTGAAAAGAACATAAAAATGCATATGGCATATCTACCCGTATTGTTAATATCAGGACACATGTCTATTCATTAGGAGATACTCCTTCAAGTTCAGCTATACAGATTCCACAAGATGGATATCAGCCATATCCAATAACGACATTACCACTTGCCGAGGCGCACCATGTTCATTGGGGGCATCACCATGCCGACAACGGCTGTAAGGCTCACAAAACTTAGCCCCCTTGCAACCATGATGGCTACAAGGGGGCTAACGTGCGCATGAAGGGACTCGAACCCCCACGATCTGAGATCATTAGATCCTAAGTCTAACGCGGCTACCATTACGCCACATGCGCTTAAGTTGCTACAAAGATAGCAACTATATCCGAACTATACAAATGACTCGTCACAAAAAATCATAAAATCTGATATCCCGCCTCTTTTAACGCATCGTGTATCTGGGTGACATGCTCTGAGTTGCGGGTCTCAAGCTCTACATGAAGTTCGCAGTTGTTGATTCCACCCTTGCCGGTAGTGCGCCCGTGAGCCACACTTAGTATGTTGCCTCCATTCCGGCCTATTATGTCGCAGACAGCCGAGAGCTGACCGGGCTTGTCATTAAGATCAAGTGTAAGTGTGCAGATACGTCCGCTCTTAGTCAAACCACGGGTTATCACACGATTAAGTATCGATACATCAATATTTCCACCCGACACCAGGCATACGACTTTCTTGCCTGCGATAGGCAACTTGCCGAACATGGCAGCGGCTACCGACACGGCTCCCGCCCCCTCCGACACAAGCTTCTGCTTCTCGATAAGGGCAAGTATCGCGGCGGCGATCTCGTCTTCGGTCACAGTAACAACCTCGTCGACATACTCGCGACACGCCTCATAGGTAAGAGTTCCGGGTTCCTTGACTGCAATACCGTCGGCGATAGTCGAGACATTGTCAAGGCGTATACGGTCACCTTTCCTGAGCGAATCGGCCATACTGGGAGCACCGGCGGCCTGCACTCCATAGACCTTGATATCAGGGCGAAGTGTCTTGACAGTAAAAGCGACACCGGCGATAAGGCCGCCACCACCTATAGGCACGATAATCGCCTCTACATCGGGCATCTCCTCGAGGATTTCAAGACCTATCGTACCCTGGCCGGCAATCACAAGCGGATCGTCAAACGGATGTACGAAGGTATATCCCTCCTTGTCTCTGAGCTCGATAGCCTTGTTGTAGGCATCGTCATACACTCCGTCTACAAGACACACCTCAGCGCCAAGAGCCTTCGTAGCCTCGACCTTTGACAACGGCGCGCCGGCAGGCAGGCATATCAAAGCCTTGATACCATTGCGGGCGGCACCGAGAGCCACTCCCTGCGCATGGTTTCCGGCCGAACATGCAATTACACCTTTGGCCTTCTCCTCGGGAGTGAGCTGAGATATCTTATAGTATGCACCGCGCAGTTTGAACGAGCCTGTATGCTGCAGATTCTCAGGCTTGAGATATACCCTGGTGTCCTTGACAAGATTTGTCGGACCGATAAGACGCGGATGGCGTGCCACGTCCTTAAGTACCTGTTGAGCGCGGTACACCTCGCTTATCTTCAATTCTTCCATAGTCGGTAAACTTATTACGGTGCAAAATAACCGCTATTTTGCGAGTTATGCAATAAAACCGGTCTAAAAAATTATCTACCTGCCGGCTCAAGAACAAGCGGATAAGGCTCCTTGACCGGAGCGGCCGGATCAGCGGCATACCTACGACACAGAACCGACATGGCCGAGACAGTACCACCCGATATAGCCACATAGTACAACGGCTCGCGTGTCGACAAGAGCACAGCATCGGGATAACCGCTGTCCTTCAAGCGTCGACACAACGACCGGGCGTTGAACAACTGCTTGAACTGTGCCACCACAACATATGCATCCTGCAAACTCACGCCTCCATCGGTATCCACCGGCTTGACACGTTCGCGCCTGACGGCTACAGTATCACCACCCTCGACCACTCGGTTAGAGACAACAGCCTCTTGCCTTATACGGTCATATACGGTCCTGTCGATCCCCGACTCTTCTTCTCTGCCCGCGACAGCCTGCTCATAGGCCGCACGATAGTTTGCCTCGCTGGTACGGCATCCGGTCAGCACGACTATCGATGTCAATACACTCCCTAAAATATATCTCACCATTGTCTTCATATTTTGATTTTACCAAGTTCTATCACTTCAAGATCGCGCATCGTGCCATTATCTATCACAAGCCTCACAAGCGTGCGCTCCTTCTGCCACCCGTGATGTCCTGCGGCTCCGGGATTGATATGCAGACAATCCAGTTCATTGTCATACATCACCTTAAGTATATGGGAGTGACCCGAGATGAAAAGTCCCGATCTGTATTCGATAATCATACGGCGCACACCGGGCGCATAACGGCCAGGATATCCTCCAATATGCGTCATCAGCACACTTACACCCTCAACCTCAAACCGTTCCACCTCACGGCAACGACGTCTCACAATGCCATTATCGATATTGCCATGCACGGCTCGGACAACAGGGCATATCTCCTCAAGGCGGGCAATGACACTTATGTCACCGACATCTCCGGCGTGCCATATCTCGTCACAATCTTTGAAATGTGTCTCGAACCTGTCGTCCCAACACGAGTGTGTATCACTAAGTATTCCTATACGTTTCATATAATAAGCAAGTGTTGAGAATTAGAGATTGTCTAAAATAAACGGATGTCGTCAAGAAATATTAATCTCAACAACATCCGTCCTTGTGATTGAACGAATCCTTATTTCAGATTCATCTTCTTGGCAATGGCCTTGGGAATGGCGTCGCGGTGTACCAGTATGTCAAGAGTCTTTGCCAGTACGTATGGCTCGGAAACATAGAAGTATCCGTTATATACCTGCTTGTCGGTCCACGAGTTACGCACCTTATAATAGCGTTTGCCATTTTGATCGACCGCATATCCTACGATCTCCATGCCATGGTCGTCGGTGGTCTCACGACGGTCAAACATGGCCTGGCGCGACTCGGGAGTGACCTCGATCTCATCGACCGGACCGTCAAACTCATACTGTTTGGCTTTCTTCTCCGAGTCACTGAGTTTTACCCAGCGGGCCAGCTCGGTTCCTTCCATATCGGCCTCGTTCTTCTCCTTAGGCATCACTGCCACACCTTTTTTCCACTTGAAGCCCTGCTCACTGACATCGGCGGCCCACACCAGCGGGAAGCCATTCTCGACAGCATTGTCAATAATAGCCTTGAGATCATCAAGGGGAACATTGCAGTAGTTGCCCCACAGCCAGTTATCAGGAACCTCAATAGCGAAAGACTCGTAATATGGATGGTGCATAAACGATGTCACCGGGATATAGTCGTCGGGGGCGATACCGAGCGACTCGGCATACGACTTGGGGGTATATGTCTTGCCATCCACAACAAAAGTCTCGGGGACCTCGCCAAGATAAGCATCGACAATACCTGCAAGAGCCACAGGCCATGCCGTGGACAGACGACGGTTGGGATTGCGGCGCACAACATCAAGATAGGCCTTCATACCACCCTCGAGCTCGCCATGGACATGATTGTCCTCGCCATATTGCAGTCCGCGATAGGCCTCCTCGGGAACAGCACCATAACGCTTCCACACATATGGAACATCAAGAATACTGCCACCCTGCGAAAAATTGGTCTTGCCATCCATGCGTACATAGCGATCGGCCTTGTCGATATAACACTGGCGCACGGTAAACATCTCGCTCAGATCGACAGGCTTGCCACCTTTACGTATGATCTCGTCCTCAAAGAACGTTGTGCCGGCAAAACACCAGCATGTACCACTCTTGTTCTGGTCACGTACCGGTGTAGACTCGATCACTTTCACATCGGTGAAAACAAACCCTGTCGAGTCTTTTTTCTCCTCGTTCACATCCTGTGCCACAGCCCCCATAGAGACAATGGCCAGGAGTGCCATAACCAATTGTTTTTTCATGACTCCCAATATTTAATAATTACTGCATGCCTGATACAACCATGTTACGGTCGATCTTAACAACGAGTCCCTGAAGCACCTTGCCGGGGCCAAGTTCTACAAACTCAGTGGCACCGTCGGCAACCATATTCTTGACAGTCTGAGTCCAACGTACCGGAGCTGTGAGCTGAGCCACAAGATTGGCCTTGATCTCGGCGGGATCGGTGTGAGGCTTGGCATCGACATTCTGATAGACAGGACATACCGGCTCATGAACCTCGGTAGCCTCGATAGCCTTGGCCAGCTCGGCGCGGGCAGGCTCCATACATGGAGAGTGGAAAGCACCACCCACCTTGAGTTTCAGAGCGCGTTTAGCACCGGCGGCAAGCAACAACTCACACGCTTTGTCGATAGCCTCAATCTCGCCTGAGATAACGATCTGTCCGGGGCAATTGTAATTGGCACATACAACCACGCCGTCGATACCGGCGCATATCTCTTCCACCTTCTCGTCGGGAAGGGCCAGAACGGCAGCCATTGTCGAAGGTTTGAGCTCACAAGCCTTCTGCATAGCCATGGCACGAGCAGCGACAAGCTTCAGACCATCCTCAAACGACAGGGCGCCTGCGGCAGTCAAAGCCGAGAACTCACCGAGAGAATGTCCGGCTACCATATCGGGGTTAAAATCGGCACCAAGAGTCTTGGCCAGGATTACAGAGTGAAGGAAAATGGCCGGCTGGGTCACCTTGGTCTGACGGAGATCTTCATCGGTACCCTCAAACATAAGATCGGTGATACGGAATCCGAGTATCTCGTTGGCCTTCTCGAACATCTCGCGAGCCACCTGGTTGTTATCATACAGATCCTTGCCCATTCCTACAAACTGGGCTCCCTGACCGGGAAATACAAATGCTTTCATAATTTTGTTTAAGAATATACTTGTATATAAATTAGTTTTGTTAATTTTACCGCAAAGGTAGTATTTTTTCGGCTAACAATAGCGTCAAAAATACATTTTATTATTAACTTTACACCGTGATTGGCCATGACACACCATCCAATGGCAATGTCAGGACATCATACTTACACAAATTTAATTATCAAATAACAACCTAATATTAAATATCATGACCCTGAATCTTATCACATGCCTCATTGCCGGATACCAATGGTTGATCATACTCCTTATCGTATTGTTATTGTTCGGTGGTAAAAAGATACCCGAACTGATGAAAGGCGTAGGCAAAGGTGTAAAAGCCTTTAAGGAGGGAATGAACGAAGTTGAAAAAGAAATCAACTCCCCCGCGACAGTCAAGGAGATAAAAAAGGAGGAAACACCCTCGACCGAAGGCAATAAATAATATCAGCCCCATATACAACCTGTAATTGTGGCCCAGGAAAATACCGAAATGGATTTTTGGGGACACCTTGGCGCATTGCGCGGTGTCCTGTTCAAGATAGCGATAGTGGTCATCACAATCGGTGTCACTCTGTTCATATACATGCCCTGGATATTTGACAATGTGATACTCGCGCCATGTGACGGATCATTTGTCACCTACGACTGGCTGGGGGGACTGCACGGAGACGGTACTCTGTTGCCGAATATGTCGGGCGAGGGCTTCCACGTCGACCTTATAAACTACAGCCTTACAGCCCAGCTCAACACACATGTCTCATTGTCATTCTGGCTTGCTCTGGTTATAAGCTTTCCATTCATTATATATATGATCTGGACATTCATTCGTCCGGGACTATATCCTCATGAACGACAAAAAGCGACACCGGCATTCATATTCGGCAATATAATGTTCTACCTCGGCATGGTGTGCAGTTACTATCTCGTATTCCCGATGTGCCTGAGATTCCTGGCCGACTACCAGATTACCGATGCCATAAAGAACACAATATCATTAAGTTCATACATCGATAATTTCTTGATGCTCAACTTTCTAATGGGATTAGCATTTGAGTTGCCACTGCTATGTTGGCTATTAGGCAAAATAGGACTTATATCTCGGGAATTTTTCTCCAAGTTCCGCCGTCACGCCGTTGTAGCCCTGGTGGTACTCGCGGCTATCATAACACCTACCGGCGACCCGGTAACCCTTGCCCTCGTATTTATACCTCTATACATGCTTTGGGAACTTAGTGCCCTGCTTGTGCCCAAAACAAAACCCGAGGAGGCCGACTGATTCAAAAAAAACGACACCGGCATACTGAAAATCCCGATATTCCACTTCCAGGGGCTTCCTGGAAAGTGAAATATCGGGATTTTTATGATAACAGACACCGCTGTCGTCAAAACAGTCTCTTGGGTTTGGTTGCCTGATATTCTTTCAGATAGCTGGGAACACTGTAGGCCAGATCGAGAAACTGACGCTTCATGTAAGCTTTCTCTGACAATGCCGGCATATCAACAGCGAGCGGATTGACATCCTCCACCCATACAAAATTGTGATTCGCGATAACATCACGCGCCTTGTCACTGCCGTTTCCCCCAAAGTACACCTTGCGATCACCGGTATACATCTCATACGAGTCAGGTTCCAGTATCAGCGGAGTTGGAGCCGCAAGCGGTTCAAGCATCATATCGTAAACAGCAGTATATACCTCCATACGTCTCGCATCTATCATCGGAGCAAACAGCGCGTCAGGCTCCACGTCGACATTAAACATCATGTGTACGGCCATCAGCATCAAGGTATCGACACCTATCAGCGGTATATCAAGCGCATAGGCAAGCCCCTTGGCCTCCGAAAGGCCTATTCGCAGGCCGGTATAGCTGCCAGGCCCCATGCTCACCGCCACAGCATCAAGCTTCATCTCATGATCGGCGGCCACATCAAGACACTGCTTGATGAATCCGCTGAGCAATGTGGCATGATTCATGCCCTTGAAATCTTCACAATGGTGTATAATCATCCCCTCACTGCTCAGTGCGACCGAGCATACGGTAGTTGAGGTATCTATGTTTAGTATCGTAGCCATCAGACATAAAAATTTTAATGCAAAGATACTGATTTTTTACCCCAATTAAGCTAACTTTGCAATAAATATACTTCACACGACAATGCTATACTCTATGACAGGCTTCGGTAAAGCCATTGTGCAGGAAGGCACCAAGAAATTTACCGTCGAAATAAAATCACTGAACAGCAAACAACTCGACCTGGCATCGCGCGTGCCGCCGAGCTATCGCGAGCAGGAACTCGAGATACGTTCGCTCGTGGCCAAACGACTTGAGCGCGGCAAGGTCGATATGAACATATATATCGAGAGTTCTACTCCCGACAACACCATAGCAATCAATGTCGAGCGCGTCAAAGACTATAAACAGCAGCTATCACAGCTCGCCACACAGATGGGTATCGCCGAACCGTCCGACTGGATCTCAGTACTTATGAGACTGCCCGACACGGTCAAAAGCGAGACTCCGGCTGTAGCATCGGAGAACGAGACAGCCGCCCTTATCGAAGCCGTAAGGCGCGCTCTTGATCAGTTGGTCGAGTACCGCCGCACTGAGGGAAAACGTCTTGAGGAATTCTTTGCCACACGCATAGAGCGGATAGCTGCCCTGCTGGCCGAAGTTCCCCGATATGAGACCCAACGTGTCACCCGCATACGCACACGCATTGAAGAGTCATTGTCTCGCATTCCCCAGGTAGAATATGACAAAGGACGTCTCGAACAGGAGATGATCTTCTACATAGAGAAACTCGATATCAACGAAGAGAAACAACGTCTTGCCCAACACCTCAGCTACTTCCTTGAAACAATGAACAACGACGGAGGCCAAGGCAAGAAACTCGGCTTCATAGCTCAGGAGATGGGACGAGAAATCAATACCCTTGGCTCAAAAAGCAACCAGGCCGACATGCAGATACTGGTGGTAAAAATGAAAGATGAACTTGAACAGATCAAGGAACAGGTACTTAACGTAATGTAATCCCAACTCACTGATCACAAGATCCTGACTAATCAAAGTATTACCGCCCCGGCATTTACATTTATTATCCAACCGGCTATTACACCCCCCAAAAAATAAATAAAGATGGACGGAAAACTAATTATAATCTCAGCTCCCTCAGGCTGTGGGAAATCAACGATCATAGGCCATATAATGGATGACGGCACACGCGACCTGCAGTTCTCGATCTCAGCAACCAACCGTTCGCCTCGCCCTGGCGAACAACACGGTGTACATTATTACTTTCTCAGCGACGAGGAGTTCAAAAGCCGTGTCGCCGCCGGCGACTTCGTTGAATTTGAAGAAGTCTATCCGGGACGGTTCTACGGCACACTGCGCTCAGAGATCGACAGCCGTCTGAGATCGGGCCACAACATTATCCTTGACATTGATGTAAAAGGTGGAATAAATGTAAAGCGACAGTTTGGTGAAAGGGCCATCAGTATCTTCATCGAGCCGCCAAGTATCGATGAACTGCGGCGCCGTCTCGAAGGACGCGGGACCGACTCTCCCGATGTCATCGACCAACGTGTGGGACGTGCCGAATACGAGCTGTCGTTCGCACCTCAGTATGACTGCCGAATAGTCAATGACAACCTTGATACCGCAGTCAGAGAGACGGCACTGGCCATCGACAGCTTTATCGCCAAGAAGTGAAACACCGCAAGACAATAGGCATCATGGGCGGGTCGTTCAACCCCGTCCACACCGGGCATCTCATGGTGGCCGGCTACCTGAGTCAGGTGGCCGGACTCGACGAGGTGTGGCTAAGCATGTCTCCGTCCAATCCTCTGAAACCCGACGCACACCCGGTGTCAGACACCTGCCGCCTCGAGATGCTGAGACTCTCACTCAAAGGATCAGACCGACTGCGCGCCATCGATACCGAGCTGTCATTGCCAAGGCCATCATATACATTACAGCTCCTCGAACGCCTGAGGCTGGACTACCCCGACTATGACTTCAAGTTGATAATAGGTAGCGACAACTGGCTACTATTCGACCGATGGCACGCCCACGACACCATCCTGCATGAATTTGGAGTAATCATATACCCTCGCCCCGGCTACGACATCAAGTGCCCCGATCACCCTGCAGCCACACTGGTGGAAGCTCCGACAGTCGATATCTCAAGCACATTTATACGAGAAGCTATAGCCCAAGGCTTAGACATGAACTATTTCCTGCCCGAGAGCGTAAACAAATATATAACTGAAAACAAACTGTACACCCAAGGATAGACACATGGACAACAACATTCTCAACACCAATGCCATAGCCTTCATAGGCCTGTGTAACGAATACTGCAACACACTGGAGAACGCCCGTGAAAGCGAACGTGAAGCGTTCGTTGAGTCCATGCTCAAACTACTGCCCAGGCTCTACATCTCGGCAACTGATCTCACTGTCAATTTCATAGAAGATGAGGAACCATACATCGACAATGTACTTGATGAAGATTACTACGAATCGGTACGCCGGAGCATCGAGACTCTGATGGGCGAGCATGATGTCTATCTTGAAGTCTTCGAAGAAGACATGAAATACAGTGACACCCCTGTATCGGCCAGTATCTCGGAGGGGCTTGCCGACATATTCCAGACGCTGTACAATTTCCTAAACACAGTACGAGACTCCACCGATGAGGTCACAGCCATCGCACTACTTGCCGTGCGTGACGACTTTCGCGGCTTCTGGAGCACCACCCTGTGCAACGTACTGCGGGCACTTAACCATCTCGCCTACTCAGAGGCCTGACACTGTGTGTCTCACCGCTGCCGTCTCATGCGGGCCTCACGCCGATAGACACGAGCCTCTTCCCGATCTCCGATTCGTTCATACAGGTCGGCAATCCGATCAAACAGAATCGCCTCGGTATCATCTATATCAAGCGCGCCAAGATACCAGTTCAAGGCCTCGTAAAGCTCACCCGACTGCATATACAACTCGCCAAGTCCATAGGCGGCACGATAACACCTGCGGTCTATCCTCAAAGCATCGTTATATGAACTGACAGCCCCGTCTTGATCTCCCCTTTCGGCCATTGCCGCCGCTCTACCGCAATGAGCCGGCACATAAGAGGGCGACACCGATATCGCCTTCTCATAATTAGCTATGGCAGCATCAAGTTCGCCCGCATCCAGACAATCATCCCCCATCTCGCTATATTCAGAAGCAAGAATATCAAATCGGGCCTGCTCATCGCCAGCCCGGGCTTCAAGTTGGGCCACACGACGCCTAAGATTTCCTATTGACGACAACTTAATACGGATAAGTCTTACAACAGCTTGGTTTCCCAACTCGTTACGTCCCTTAAGTCCCTCGATAAAACATTCGACAGCACGCGACATGTCACCGGCATCAAATGCCTTGGCCGCATCACGGTACATCTCGTCGGCACGGGCCTGCTCAATAGCGTTGTTGATCACCGACACATTGTTAAACAGGCGCGTATATCCCGTTATGGCCGGATTCACAAAAATATCTCTCTCCGTCAACGGTGACCTGAGTGTAAGCCCCTCCAACCCCGTACAGCGGCTCAGGGCTACATAACTCTGTCCACTGGAGAAAGCACCACGGCCAAGATCGATAATGACCTTATTGAATGTAAGCCCCTGGCTCTTATGCACAGTCAACGCCCATGCAAGTCTCAACGGAAACTGCTTGTATACACCTATCACCTTCTCGACGACCTTATGTGAGGATTCGTCATAGCTATATTCCATGTTCTCCCATACCTCGGGGGTAACCACATGCCGTTTGCCGCTTTCAAGCTCGATCTCGAGACGTGTACCACTCGCCGAGTAAACCTTTCCGACTGTACCGTTTACCCAGCGGCGTTCCCGGTCGTTACGCACGAACACGACCTGAGCTCCGACCTTAAGAATCAAGTTCATAGGCGCAGGCAACGAACTCTCGGGGAAGACATCAGTTATCTCTCCCGTATATGTCACAGCCTTTGTCTTCAACCGCGCAAGCTGTGTGTCATTTATATTGTCGACCATATCCCGGCGCGAAGCCAGTGTCATGACAAAGTCACCATCACCACACTCGGCCGCCGGATCGACATGAGCGCGCAACGTGTCAAGATCCTCACGACTCGGTGCCCCGACCCTCACACGGTCAAGAAGAGAGATAAACCCCAGATCGGTCTGACGATATATCTTGCGCAGTTCTATAGGTATAAGGGGAAAGTCGGCAAACGCGCGTGCCGAGAAGAAAAACGGGTTGGGATAGTAACGTGACAATATGTCTCGCATATCTCCTGTCACCACAGGCTCGAGCTGGAATATATCCCCCACAAGCAACAGTTGCTTGCCGCCGAATGGCTCGTAACGACGTCCGCTATAGACCCTCAGCAACTTGTCCATGAAGTCGATCACATCAGCTCTTACCATCGATATCTCATCGATAATGATAAGCTCGAGACTCCTTATCAGCTTCTTATGTTCATGAGAATACTTCATGCGCTGCTTGAGCCTATCGACGGCAAAGTCTGGATCATCGGGCAACAACGGCTTAAAAGGGATCCTGAAAAACGAATGCATTGTCACCCCACCAACATTAACAGCCGCGATACCGGTCGGGGCCAGCACCACATAATTCTTACGCGTATGCTCGGTAATATACTTGAGAAATGTCGATTTACCTGTACCGGCTTTTCCAGTCATGAACACACTGCGGCTGGTATATGTCACCAGATTCCACACATTACGGAACTCCGGATTATCCAGATCGATCTGCAACTTTTCGCTTTCCTCAGCCATCACCGTCTCGTTCTTGTCCCTGTCACACATAGTCACTGACGACCGGACTTCAACTCCTCAACCTCCATCGATGCGAGTTCCCACACCGACATGGCATTTTCCAAAGCCTTCATGCGGGAGGCATGAAGGTCATATATATCATGGGGCACGTCACCGCCTTCGGCAATACGCTTCTCGATATCGGCTATCTCGGCCTCGACAATAGCTATCTGCGCCTCGGCCTCGGCCACCTTTTTCTCTGCACGTCTTATGATTTTATCACGTTCGCGCTGTTCGGCATAACTTAATTTACGGCCAGACTTAGAGTCATTGTCTGGCTTTACATCAGCAGGCTCACGGTCAGGCTCGGCTTTGACAACCTTATCGGCCTTGACAGTCGGCGACTTTGACAATTCAAGCTCGGCAAGCGAAGATAGTTTCTTTTTTTCAAGGAACTCATATATACCGCCAAGACATTCCCTTACCTTGCCTCCGCCAAACTCATAGACTTTCTCAACCAGACCGTCAAGGAACTCACGGTCATGGCTCACGACAATAACAGTACCGTTGAAATCTCTGATCGCCTGCTTGAGGATATCCTTGGTCTTCATGTCAAGATGGTTGGTTGGCTCGTCAAGGATGAGCAGGTTGACCGGCTCAAGAAGCAATCTTATCATGGCCAGACGTGTTTTCTCTCCGCCCGACAGTACTTTGACTTTCTTGTCCGAGGCCTCTCCACCAAACATGAATGCGCCGAGAATGTCACGTATCTTAGTGCGTACATCCCCCACAGCCACACGATCGATAGTATCGAACACTGTTATTTCACCGTCAAGCAGTTGTGCCTGGTTCTGAGCAAAATATCCTATTTTAACGTTATGCCCGATCCGGAGAGTGCCGTCAAATGGTATCTCTCCCATAATGCACTTCACCAGCGTGGACTTGCCCTCGCCATTCTTGCCTACAAACGCCACCTTCTCACCACGTTTTATCGTGAATGTGGCATCGGCAAACACCAGGTGGTCGCCATATCGCTTTCCGACACCGTCAGCTATCACAGGATAGTCGCCCGAACGCGGTGCATCCGGAAACCGCAGACTAAGGTGTGACGTATCAACCTCGTCAACCTCTATTCGCTCAATCTTGGCCAGCTGTTTGATACGACTCTGTACCTGCACCGACTTCGTCGCCTTATATCTGAAACGCTCGATAAACTCTTCGGTATCCTGTATCTGCTTCTGCTGGTTCTGGTAGGCACGCATCTGCTGCTCAAGACGTTCCTGCCTGAGTACCACATACTTGGAATAGTTTACCTGATAGTCGTATATCTTTCCGAGCGATATCTCGATTGTCCTGTTGGTGACATTATCGATAAAGGCACGGTCGTGACTCACGAGCACGACGGCATTGGCCTTGGTGACAAGAAAATTCTCAAGCCACTGTATAGACTCGATATCAAGGTGGTTGGTAGGTTCGTCAAGCAACAGCACATCTGGTCGGCGCAACAGCAGTTTTGCAAGCTCTATACGCATACGCCATCCACCGCTGAACTCGGCCGTAGGCCGGTTGAAGTCATCACGACCAAATCCGAGACCTACAAGCGTCTTCTCCATCTCAGCCTCACAATTCTCGCTCTCCTCCATGGCGATCTGCTCGGTGAGCGTCGTCATACGGTCAATAAGGTCCTGATACTCACGGCTCTCATAGTCGGTCGAGGCGAGCAGACGCTCGTTGATGTCATCCAGGCGTGCATGCATCTCATCGATATGTGAGAATGCCGTACGCACCTCGTCTATTACCGTCGATGTATCACTTATCGTCATATGCTGGGGCAGATACCCAATCGTTATCCCCTGCGGCACGGCTACCATACCCGATGTAGGGCGTTGCAAGCCGGCTATAATCTTGAGCATGGTCGACTTGCCCGCGCCGTTCTTCCCGACAAGAGCTATTCTATCCTTACGGTTTATCACATAATTGATGTTGTCAAACAGCGACTTTGCGCTGAATTCAACAGACAGATTGTTTATCGAAATCATAACACAAAATTACAACTTTTTGACTACTTGAGCAAACGATGTAACGTTACATTGAGCCAATGCCTAACGCTACATGCCACCACGCCCCGCATCATCGGTGCTACGAGGACGCGGGGCGTGACGTATAATATCTGAGAACTATTGCTCTCTGTCACTCACTCGGCATTGTTTCTCAACCAGTCGGTCCGTACCTTATCCGGAAGATGTGTCACCTTGAAATCGGTGAATGTCACGTCAAAGCCATCACCATCAGGGCAGGCAGCAAACATTCCTATTCTTACAGGTATGTTCGCTTCCATCCATGCGTTACGCATCATGTGATATACTTTGTCATCAAACGAGTAGAATATCTCTACCGCGTCGAGACGTCGCACGGCTTTTATCCAGATAGCTTCTACTGGCCGGTCAAGAGCGATCACACTCCAGTCTGATGTGTGATGGGTAACCACGGTACTCAAGTTATACTTTCCCTCTACATACTCAATCCCGGTCTTGATATAATTCTCATGATCGATTCTGATCATCATGCCTGCCTGGTCAAAACGTACTTTGTAATCGCCGGAAATTTTAACCTTGGCCTCAAACTCTCCGCCATACTCTGCAAAATAGAACGGAGCGTCATCCACAGTGAAACCATAATGCGATATACGCCAATAATCACTCTTTGGTGTCACATGCATTGTAAGGCTATTACCGGAGATGCTCCATTGAGACGGCTCATTGAACCAGTTCATTTTCTCAAGAGTCTGTGCCGATGCCGTTAGACCGGACAGTAAAATTAATAATGTCAATATTGCTGTTTTCATTATATGATATTTATAGTTTTACCTTGTTTGACATCGTATGTCATGCCATGAAGTACCGATTCCTTTCCGGTCTTAATTTTGATATAACCATACGATAATTTAACTTTGCAAAGTTAACATGCTATAAACAATTGTACAATGGCTAAAAATAACCATTTTGCAGATAATCGGATGCACCTTGACCGACTGCTGTGTTCATCTCAGCTGCCAGACGATGAAAATCGTCTGGCCGAACTGACCGGCTATGCTCATGCGATAGCCAACCTGGAAAACACAGTCGTGGTTATAAGTGATATGCGCCGTGCGGAGAGCCGGATTATCGCGGGAGATTTTGGCATAATCCTCGGTTTGACAGACTATGAGAAAGAAAACTCCATATGGGAGAACCGCATTCTTGAAATGATGCCACCTGAAGAGCAGGAAACCAAATTCATTGCCGAACTAAGATTCTTCCATTTCATCAGGCATCTGCAAAAAGTCAAAAGAAAACACTATTATCTTGCAAGCATACTGCGTTTTGCTCTCTCCGATGGCACTAATATGGATGTAATGCACCGGATGTATTACATTCATGACAATGAATCCGAACATGTACTGTATGCCATATGTCTATACAGTCCTATGTCGTTTGATTTGAAATGGAAAAGCCAGGCGATCAATTCACTTACAGGCGAGACCGTTGAATTGGCGACAACAACCAACCACAGAATACTCGGACAGCGTGAAAGCCAGGTACTTTCGCTGATCAACCAGGGGTTGAAGAGTGCCGAGATTGCCACCCGTTTACACATCAGCATACACACGGTCAATCGCCATCGTCAAGAAATACTGGCCAAACTGCAAGTCAAAAATTCCATCGAGGCCTGCCGCCTGGCGACGCGAATGGAACTGATCTGAATCAACCACCTCAATTTATAGATCCTTGCTCTTATGAGGAGCGGCGGTAAATACCGGATGGGGTCACCACGATGTCGACAGGACGATCATGCGGCTCGGTATCAATACTGTCTACAAGCTGGCAATCATAACATATACCTATCGTCACGGCATGCATACGTGACAACAAACGGTCATAATATCCTTTTCCACGCCCCACCCTGTTGCAGTGGCGGTCATAGGCCACGGCCGGTACAACCACAAGATCGATCGCCGAGGGATCCACTTTATCATCCCCTACCGGCTCGCCTATATTGAACGCTCCCGTACAGATCCTGCCGGCATCATAGGGAAGAATGTCAAGATCGTCGCCATTGACGCGCGGCAGGAACAATCGGTGACAACCCTCATGCCGTTCAAGAAGGGCTACAGTCGATATCTCGTCGGGCAACGAGTTGTAAACCAATATTCGGTCGGCACCAACAAATTCTTCGAGACGGGACAGCCTTTCAAGAACCTCACAGGCCTCCTTTTCTCGCCTTACAGAATCCATATCCCGCTTGAGGCCTGCAACCTCACGCCTTATCGCATGCTTATCCATGATCATTCACTCGGCTACAGGTGTCTCGATATCAAGAATACGACACCCTCCAGCCAATGTCTCACGTGCCTTGGCCACAGTAGAGTCATCGATATTGATTATCATGTAGTAGCCGGGGATTCCGAGAGCATCACGTGCCACCAGTGCCTTCAGCGTGCTCACGATGAGATTGCGCGACTGGTTGATATAGTACCATTGACGCGGTATGCCATTACGGGCGGCAAATGATGTAAAATCCTCAAGGATAGCATAATCACCGGGCATATTGGCCTGCAGTTCACCAATATTCCTGCACCCGGCCAACTCGGTACGATGTGCGTCGGCATACTCAAAGGCCCACTTCTGGAACAAACCGGCATTTCTTACCTTCAGGTAATACCCTGTCACTCCTGTGGTATCGTTTGGAACAAAGATATCGGGCATGATACCGCCGCCGCCATATACAGACCGACCGCCCAGTGTATGATACAACAGAGACTCGTCAAACTTTATTGAATCGGCGCTGAATGCCTCGCCGTGATCATAGCGGTCAAGGATGTCGTTGCTATATTTGGCAACATCGCTGTAATCTTTCTGTATACAACGGCCCGATGGCGTATAATACCTCGAGATAGTCAACCGTATGGCACTGCTGTCCGGTAGCATTGTCTGGGTCTGTACCAGACCTTTGCCAAACGACCGGCGTCCGATGATAACACCCCTGTCATTATCCTGCATTGCCCCGGCGAATATCTCGCTCGCGCTGGCCGAGAACTCGTCGATAAGCACAGTGAGTCCTGCATCCTGAAATGATCCGGTACCGTCGGCCACAGTGTATTGGTCATTGCGTCCGTCACGCCCCTTGGTATAGACGATTGTAGCACCACGCGGCAGGAACTCGTTGGCCATCAGAACGGCCATCTCCATGAATCCGCCGCCATTACCTCTGAGATCTACTATATAATCGGTAGCCCCTTCACGTTGCAGTTGCATCATCGACTGATAGAATTCATTGAACGTAGTGCGTCCGAATTTATTGACCTTGATAAAGCCTATGCCCTCGTCAATCAAATAGGAAGCATCTATGGATGTCACAGGGATATCTCCACGTGTCACATCATATGCGAGTTCTTTCTTCGAACTATTGCGTTTGATTCCAAGTTTAACGGTCGATCCTTTCTCGCCACGCAGTGTCGTCATGACTGTCTCGTTGGTGATTTGTGGTCCGGTGAACGGCTCACCGTCGATCGACACTATGCGGTCACCGGCCATCACTCCTACTTTCTCGGCAGGTCCACCCGATATTACCTCTATCACTGTCACTGTGTCGTTCTGGATAGTAAAGCTGATGCCCACCCCGCTGAACAAACCGTCAAGATCCTCATTGACCGACTTAAGCGATGCCGCCGGGATGTATACCGAATGTGGATCGAGATTACTGAGCAATGACGGAATGGTTTTCTCGACCAGCGAATCCATATCGACCTCGTCGACATAGTCACTCTGTATCATATCCATGATCAAGCTCAGTTTCTGCTCTCCAGCCTGACGGCCGGTCGAGCGATTCATATACATTCCGGCTCCGATACCGGCTACAAATGTGAGAGCCACGATAAGTGGCACCCAGGGCGATATACTTTTCTTATTCATTAGTCAATACTCTGTATATGAACACATTCCACACCAGCACGTTCCAGCAGTCCAATACCATCGGCCAGGCGGTACAATTCGTTGAATACCACACGCTTTATACCCGACTGTATAATAAGCTTCGAGCACTCGAGGCACGGAGAGGCCGTTACATAGAGTGTAGCGCCGTCACTTGAATTATTGCTACGGGCTACCTTGGTTATGGCATTAGCCTCGGCATGCAGTACATATGGCTTTGTATGACCCGACTCGTCCTCGCACACATTCTCGAAGCCCGACGGGGTACCATTGAAACCATCCGAAATGATCATTGAATCCTTGACTATCAATGCTCCGACCTTACGGCGCTGACAATATGAATTCTCAGCCCATATCCGGGACATGCGCAGGTATCGCTTGTCGAGCAGCTCTTGCTTTTCGTTTGTGTTCATCGTTTTTTCCATTAGATAATACAAAGATACGAATAAGTTGAGAGCAATGCCAAATTTATTTGAGCATTGCCGAACGCAAGTATCTTGGACGAAGTCAAAGATACTTAAATAAGCTGAGAGCAATGCCAAATTTATTTGAACATTGCCGAACGCAAGTATCTTGGACGAAGTCAAAGATACGAATAACTCGAGAGACCACGGTATAGATTAATAAATGCATCCGCCGGGCCCGACATTCACTATGGAAAGTAGCGTGCTCCCCGGCGCGTCACTACCGATGGCAAGAACGCGTCGGGGATATGCTCGAGTGTGTAGTCGTGCTGGTCGCCCACTATGGTCACGATATCAAACTGGGCCTCGTATGGAAGATCCTTGGCCCGGAGATAGGTGTCGGCCGAACGTACCATATGGTTTTTCTTACGCTGATCGACCGCCTCAAGCGGATCATATTCGCCAGCGGTACGTGTCTTTACCTCGACGAATATCATCCTATTACCCTTTGTCGCGATGACATCGATCTCGTAGTGGCCCACATGCCAGTTGGTCTCAACTATAGCATATCCTTGGGTTATAAGGTATTCGACAGCGATTGTCTCGCCCCACCTGCCCAGTGTATTATGCCTCGCCATGACCGGCCATCAATACTCGTCCCACGATTTGATCTCTATATCGTCAATACCTATGGTGGTAAAGGCCCGTATGAAAGCCGATGCCAGACGGGCGTTAGTGATCAGCGGCACGTTAAGGTCTATGGCCGCACGGCGTATCTTATATCCGTTGCTCAACTCGGTCGAGGTAAGATTCTTGGGAATGTTGACGACAAGGTCTATCTGATGTTCGTGCAACAGTTCTACAGCCTGAGGATGACTGTCGGGCTGACTGGGCCAATATACTCGTATCGACGGTATGCCGTTATCACTCAGGAACTGATGTGTGCCTCCGGTAGCATACAGCACGAATCCGCGGGAATGCAGACGGCGAGCCGCCTCAAGCATGTCGGTCTTCTGTTTTGCCGAACCTGTACTCAATAATACCGAACGCTTAGGGATACGGTATCCTACCGACAGCATTGACTTGAGAATAGCCTCTCCGGTGTCATCACCGAGACACCCTACCTCACCGGTCGACGACATGTCGACACCCAGCACCGGATCAGCACCCTGCAGGCGGGAGAAGCTGAACTGTGACGCCTTGATTCCTACGTAGTCAAGATCGAACGCGCTCTTGGCAGGCTTCTCAACCGGGATTCCCAACATTACTCTTGTAGCCAGATCGATAAAATTGATTTTCAACACCTTAGACACAAACGGGAAACTACGTGACGCTCGCAGATTGCACTCTATGACCTTGATATCGTTATCCTTTGCAAGATACTGTATGTTGAATGGCCCCGAGATGTGCAATGCACGGGCTATCATCGATGACACCTTCTTGATACGGCGCATAGTCTCGACATATAGCTTCTGAGGCGGGAACTGTATTGTGGCATCTCCCGAGTGCACACCTGCATACTCGATATGCTCGCTTATGGCATAGGCCTTGATCTCGCCATCCTGGGCCACAGCGTCCATCTCTATCTCCTTGGCATGCTGAATAAACTCGGTGACAACAACAGGATGCTGTTTAGAGACATTGGCGGCAAGCTTGAGAAAGCGCTCAAGCTCCTCGGTATTGGAACATACATTCATGGCGGCTCCCGACAGGACATAGCTGGGACGTACAAGCACAGGGAAGCCCACCTCATCTATAAACCGATAGATATCAGCCATATCGGTAAGCTCACGCCATCGCGGCTGGTCGATTCCAAGTTCGTCGAGCATGGCCGAGAATTTATGGCGGTCCTCGGCATTGTCAATCCAGCGTGCCTGTGTGCCGAGAATGTTTACACCCTGCTCGTCAAGACGTGTGGCGAGATTGTTGGGTATCTGGCCGCCAACCGACAATATAGTGCCGTGAGGCTGTTCGAGATCCAGTATATCCATAACACGCTCGAAGGTAAGCTCGTCGAAGTACAGCCTGTCACACATGTCATAGTCGGTCGATACGGTCTCGGGGTTGTAATTGATCATTACCGATCTCAACCCCTCCTTCTTGACAGTCATCAGGGCATTTACCGAACACCAGTCAAACTCGACCGAACTGCCTATGCGGTAGGCACCCGACCCGAGCACAACGATAGAGCGATGATCGTGCAGATACGAGACATCATTCTCGCTACCGTTATAGGTGAGATACAGATAGTTGGTCTGCGCCGGATACTCGGCAGCCAGCGTGTCGATCTGTTTAACGACAGGGGTGATTCCCGATTCCTTGCGGTATCGACGCACATCGAGCGTTGCCGACTCGGCGTTTGACATACCCTCTTTAAGCACTGCACGGGCTACCTGGAAGTCACTGAATCCCTGTTGCTTAGCCACACGTAGAAGATCTATGTCGATATTCTTTATCTCGTCATAACTCGACAAGCGTTCGTGTGTCTCGATTATATTATGAAGCTTGTGCAGGAACCACTTGTCGATCTTTGTAAGATCATGTATGCGGTCGACCGTATAGCCCGACTGCATGGCCTGCGAGATAACGAACACACGCTTGTCGGTAGGTTCCTTCAATGCATGATCCATATCGTCTACCTTCAGAGCCTTGTTACCAACAAAGCCATGCATGCCCTGTCCGATCATGCGCAGACCTTTCTGGATAACCTCCTCGAATGTACGTCCTATAGCCATGACCTCGCCCACCGATTTCATTGACGATCCTATCTCACGACGCACACCGTGGAATTTGCCGAGATCCCAGCGCGGGATCTTACATACTATATAGTCGAGAGCCGGCTCAAAGAAGGCCGACGTCTCCTTGGTGACTGAGTTCTTAAGATCAAACAGGCCGTAACCCAGGCCGAGCTTGGCAGCCACGAACGCGAGCGGATAGCCGGTAGCCTTCGATGCCAGAGCCGACGAACGGCTCAGCCTGGCATTCACCTCGATAACGCGGTAGTCCATCGACTGCGGATCGAAGGCATACTGCACGTTACACTCTCCTACGATGCCTACGTGACGTATGATCTTGATGGCGAGTTTGCGCAGATAGTGGTAGTCCTCGTTTGACAGTGTCTGGGACGGTGCCACCACGATACTCTCACCCGTGTGGATACCCAACGGGTCAAAGTTCTCCATGTTGCACACCGTGATACAGTTGTCGAAGCGGTCGCGAACCACCTCATATTCCACCTCTTTCCACCCCTTCAGGGATTTCTCGACCAGCACCTGCGGAGAGAACGACAACGCCTTCTCCACCAGGGCCACGAGCTCCTGCTCGTTGTCACAGAATCCCGATCCGAGACCTCCAAGCGCATAGGCGGCACGCACTATGACCGGATACCCAAGACGAGCCGCTGCGGCCAAGGCGTCATCAACCGAGTTGACAGCTTCGCTTTTGATCGTGCGAACATCGATCTCGTCAAGCTTCTTTACAAATAGTTCACGATCCTCGGTGTCCATTATGGCCCGGACAGGTGTTCCGAGAACTTCAACATTATATTTTGACAGGATACCTGCGCTATGAAGCTCCACGCCACAGTTCAAAGCAGTCTGGCCGCCAAAAGCAAGCAATATACCGTCAGGGCGCTCCTTCTCTATTACCTTCTCCACGAAGTATGGGGTGACAGGAAGGAAGTAAATCTTATCGGCGAATCCATCTGATGTCTGCACAGTCGCGATGTTGGGATTGATAAGCACCGTGGTAATGCCCTCCTCTTTCATCGCCTTTATAGCCTGGGAACCGGAGTAGTCAAATTCTCCTGCCTCACCGATCTTGAGGGCACCGCTGCCAAGAAGCAGTACTTTCTTAATATTCTCGTTCTTGTTGCTTGTCGAGGTTGTCATTGTCCTGTATTTGTCCTATGATTAAAGTAAGGCTATAAATTCATCAAAAATAAACTCCGTATCCTTTGGGCCGCTTGATGCCTCGGGGTGGAACTGGGCCGAGAAGAATGGTTTGGTCTTGTGACGTATACCCTCGTTGGTGCCATCGTTCATATTGACAAAGAGCGGTTCCCAGTCGGCCGGCAAGGTATTCTGATCCACGGCATATCCGTGATTCTGAGAAGTTACGTAACATACGTTCGACCCCACCTTTCTTACCGGCTGGTTGTGACTGCGGTGGCCATACTTGAGTTTGTAGGTACGTGCACCTGCGGCAAGAGAGAGCAACTGGTTGCCCATGCATATGCCACATATCGGCTTGCCAAGTTCCATGGCCCGTCGTATGTTAATGACTGTGGCCTGTGCCATATCAGGATTTCCGGGACCATTGGATATAAAAAGCCCGTCGTAGGGAATCGTCATGAAATCGTAGTCCCAGGGGACTCTGACAACTTTGACACCTCGACGGGTGAGACAGCGTATGATATTATGTTTTGTACCACAGTCGACAAGAACCACTGTCTTGTCACCATCACCATGAACTTCCACGCTCCTGCAACTGGTTTTCGCTACAAGATTCTCCAGGTTGGGATCATAAAAACTTACATCGGGAGTACCGTCGACAACAATCTTGCCAAGCATCGAACCTCTCTCCCTGAGGTGCTTTGTCAAAGCGCGGGTGTCGATGCCATATACACCCGGAATCTTCTCCTCGGTAAGCCATTCGCTCAACGACCTGTCGGCCTGCCAGTGGCTGTGTTCCCATGAATAATCCTGGGCCACGATAGCGCGGGCATGGATATGATCGCTTTCATAGAACTCACTGACATCATCCTTCTCCCTGCGCGGGGGGACTCCGTAATTGCCGAGAATGGGATAGGTGGTGACGAGAATCTGCCCCTCGTAAGAAGGATCTGTAAGACTCTCCGGATAGCCGGTCATAGCGGTGTTGAACACGACCTCGCCGGCTGTCGAGGCTTCATAGCCAAAAGAAAGGCCTTCAAATCGAGTGCCGTCCTCAAGTACAATGGCGGCTCTACGTGGTTGTAGCATACGCGATAAGAGGTATTAAAATGTACAAAAACATTCCAAAGGGAAAGCGTTCCCCCCAAAAATCGGGCAAAGTTACAAATAAATCCCGTTTCCTACAACACAGCAATCAAAATTCAACAAAATTTCATACAATATAAAAAAATGGAACCGGACTTTTGATCCGATTCCATAGATTCGTTCAGAACGGGTTGACCGCTTACTTCTTGAAGAAGCGGTTGAAAAGACCCAGGAAGCCACGACCGTGACGGGCCTCGTCCTTTGCCATCTCATGCACAGTGTCGTGAATGGCGTCAAGGTTGAGTTCCTTAGCACGCTTTGCGATGCGCATCTTGTCGGCGTTAGCTCCGGCCTCGGCCATCATGCGCTTCTCAAGATTGGTCTTGGTATCCCATACCATATCGCCAAGGAGCTCGGCAAACTTGGCTGCATGCTCAGCCTCTTCCCAAGCGTAGCGCTTGAATGCTTCGGCTACCTCGGGATAGCCCTCGCGATCGGCCTGACGCGACATAGCCAGATACATGCCTACCTCGGTGCATTCGCCCATGAAGTGGTTGTTGAGGTCTTTGATCATCTCATCGTCACAGCCTTTGGCCACGCCAATCTCGTGCTCGGTGACAAACTTGCATACCTCGGTGTCGTCAAGTTCCTTAAACTTTGACGCGGGTACACCACACTGCGGGCACTTTTCAGGAGCCTCATCACCCTCGTGGATATATCCACATACGGTGCAAATGAATTTCTTTTTCATAATAAATATTGCTTATGGGTTAATAAATAAGAAATTACCCAATAATACCATAACGTTTGAATACCTTGGTAAGCTTCTCGATGGCCTCGGCTACCTGGGAAGGTGTGTGTGTGGCCATGAGGCTGAAACGTATCAAGGTGTCGTGAGGTGCCACTGCGGGTGACACTACCGGGTTTACAAATATACCCTCGTTGAAGAGCTCGGTTGTTATAGCGAATGTCTTCATGTTGTCGCGGATGTACAGCGGAATGATGGGTGTCGAGGTGTTTCCGATCTCGAATCCCTGGGCGCGGAATCCTTCGAGGGCAAGGTTGGTAAGTTTCCAGAGTGTCTCCTGACGCTCAGGCTCCTGCTCCATGATATCGATAGCCTTGAGAGCCGCAGCCGTAGAGGCCGGGGTGATGGAAGCTGTAAAGATGTATGAGCGTGAGTGGTGGCGCAGGAAGTTGGTTATCTCCTTGTCGGTAGCTATGAAGCCGCCAAGCGATGCGAACGACTTGGAGAATGTTCCCATCACGAGATCGACATCATCGGTGACTCCGAAATGATTGCAAGTACCACGACCGCCTTTACCGAATACACCTATACTGTGGGCCTCGTCGACCATTACCGTGGCATTGTACTGCTTGGCAAGACGTACGATCTCGGGGAGATTGGCCACATCGCCTTCCATTGAGAACACTCCGTCGGTGACTATGAGTTTGACCTTGTCAGGGTCACACTTCTGAAGCTGTTTCTCAAGTGAGACCATATCGTTGTGCTTGTACTTGAGCGACTGTGAGAATGACAGGCGTCGTCCCTCTATTATCGAGGCATGATCCTGCTCGTCCCACAATATATAATCCTCGCGGCCGGTGAGACATGAAACAACTCCGAGGTTGACCTCAAAGCCGGTTGAATATATCATCACATCCTCTTTTCCTATATACTCGGCAATACGAGCCTCGAGTTTCTTATGCAGGTCGAGAGTACCGTTGAGGAACGGTGATCCGGCACATCCTGTACCATATTTTTTTATGGCCTCGATAGCGGCCTCTTTGATGCGTGGATCGGACACAAGTCCGGTATAACAGTTGCTGCCGAACATCAGGACACGTTTGCCATTGATTATAACCTCAGGCTCCTGTTCGCTCGAAATTGCGCGAAAATAGGGATATACGCCGGCGGCCATAGCTTCCTGTGGCACGGTATACTGTGAGAGTTTTTTCTGTAAGAGCTTCATTATGATGTGATTCTCTATTATATTACTGTTGTTTCTTATAAAAACATAAGTGACCGGATAGTTCCTGTTACCTATATCAAGGTGCAAATTTAGTAATTTTTCGACTTTCAACGGTCATTACATCGTATATTTTAACAAGAATGAAACACTTTTTTCCCAATCAAGAGCCAGAGCGGGTACCGCCGACAGGCATCACGCCTGCTATGCTTTGAATTGAAGACCGATTTACAACCATATAATAATGGATTCCCACTGACTATAGTTACATCACGTGCAAATGTCCATGATAGCAATGGCGCGATTGGATTAGCGATTGATACAGTTTGTAAATGTCCGACAATAAGCACCGTTCCCCAATATTTGTTAACGCCGGGGCGGCCAGGCGTTAACAAATATTGGAGAACGGTGCTTAGCCTGAGAGCTTTGAGCAGGAACCCTCGGTTTACAAATTTTGAATTTGTATTACGGTATCTGTATTAACGGACTGGGATGGTAATCGTGGCGGGACGGAGACCTTTGGCGATGGCTTTGAGAGTTACCTGCCCTGAGGTGTCGCCGCTCTGCACTATGGCGGTACAACGTCCGCTGAACAAGTGCATCTGCGGCAGATGGAATAGATCGAGCGAGGTGGCGTCGCCATTGGCTGAAGCCCTATATCTGCCGTCACCGGTCACTTTGAAGCTGACAAGGCGCGTATCTTCCGGACAACGGTTGCCATGACGGTCTACCACCGATACTGTAACATACGCGAGGTCTTCGCCGTCGGGTGCCAGCGACTTGGTATCAGTCTCAAGTTTAAGGGCATACGGCTTGCCTGCTGTCTTCAATACCTGCTCGCGTACGGTCCTGCCATCGCTGTCATAGCCCACGACCTTGATTTCGCCGGGCTCGTAGACTGCATCCATCCACATCAGACGATAACGACGCAACAGCGCCATAGAGTCGGTACTTGCCGAGGCCTCGGCGGCTGTCCAAAAGCGCTGGCGTCCCTGGCTCTTGCCGTTAATGAACAGTTCGGCCTCAGGGAGGCTTGTATATACCATCACCGGGGTCACCTTGCCCTCACGTCCGGGCCATGTCCAGTGTGGTACCACATGCAGTGTGGTATCATCCCTGTTCCACTGGCTACGGTACAGATAGTAACGGTCTTTGGGAATCGAGGCAAGGTCGATTATACCGAAGAGAGAACTATGGCTCGGCCACGCATCGGTATTATAGGGTGACGGCTCGCCAAGGTAATCGAATCCGGTCCATACAAACTGACCCATAGTCCATGGATAATCTTCGGCCAAAGCGAAATCGACATCGGGTATATTAGACCACGAACAGCTCTCGGTATCGTATCCGCTCGACTGATGGTCGGGATACATGGCGGTGCCCGAGACCATGACGGGGAACTTGTAAACCCCTCTGGAGCTGACTGTCGAAGCGGTCTCAGAACCGAGAACCACACCCTGTGGCAATCTCTCATAAGCCTCGACATAGCGATGTGCCCGGTAGTTGAGCCCCGGCACATCTATCATAGCGGCAAAGCCATTATCAAGAACACATGTTACCTGATCCATGCCACACGTGACAGGGCGTGTCGGGTCCTCTCGGTGGCAGATATCCTGCAGGAACCTGGCCACTTTGTAACCGTCATCACTGCATTGCGTTGGAACCTCGTTGCCCACCGACCACATCACCACCGACGCATGGTTACGATAGTTATGCAGCATGTTGACCATATCGCGCTCGGCCCACTCGTCAAAGAAGCGGTGATAGCCGTTCTGACACTTTGCGATATCCCATTCGTCGAACGGTTCGACCATCATCATAAAGCCCATCTCGTCACACAGCTCGACAAGCTCGGGCGCGGGCATATTATGGGAAGTTCTCACGGCGTCACAACCCATGTCCTTCAACAGTTCAAGCTGATGGCGCAATGCCGAACGGTTTATAGCCGAGCCGAGTGGTCCCAGATCATGATGGTTGCATACCCCCTGGAACTTGCGATGTTCACCGTTAAGGAAAAATCCACGCTCAGGTATGACCTCGATCGAACGTATTCCGAAACGGGTCTCGTAGCTGTCTACCTCACGACCTGTACTATCCAGAATACGTGTGCGGGCTACATATAGCGACGGGCTCTCGGGCGACCAGAGCATAGGCTCTGATACCTCAAAGTTCTGTTCGACCGGCAGTCCATGATTGACACGCCCGCAGGTCGACCTGGAAGCCACCACATTGCCGTCGGGCGAGACGATATCGGTATTGACCCGAATATCAATACCGTCCGAATTCTCAACTGACGTAAGTAGACGTACAGTCGCAAAATTCTTTCCGACATGAGGTGTGGTAACATGCGTACCCCATACAGGCACATGTATCGAATCGGTCTCGATAAGATGCACATTACGGTACAATCCGGCGCCGGGATACCAGCGCGAGGAGAACGGCAGGTTCTCAAGACGCACAGAGAGTGTGTTGGGGCTACCGTCGGTATTGATATATGGAGTCACATCAAAGTGGAACGAGTTGTAGCCGAAGGGCCACTGCCCTGCCTCATGACCATTGACCCACACTCGCGCCTCACTCATGGCTCCGTCAAAAAGCAATGACACCATACGCCCGGGCGTCGCATTGAAAACAGTACGATACCAACCTGTGCCGATATATGGCAGGCCTCCCGATCGTCCGGTCTTGAGGGTTGCTTTTTTCTCTCCGTCCTGTGTCACTGCCACCGTCTGCAGGTCATGACGACGGTCAAACGGGCCGGTTATAGCCCAGTCATGTGGAACAGAGACCTGAGTCCAGCCACTGTCGTCATAGCCGGGAGCGACAGCCTCGGAGTTATCCGACTGGCTGAATCTCCATCCGTCCTTCAACAACGACTCTCGGCGCTGTGCCGACAGACTTACTCCGACAGCCGCACACAGAGCCAATGTCAACAATGTCTTCTTCATAATGTGATTTTATCTTTGAGTATCAAATTATCGGACGAATTGCCGACCGCAATAGTGAATGTACCGTTCTCGACGACAAAATCACCGCGATCAAGGTCATAATAATGGAACGCTTCATCGTCAAGACGTACAACCACACGCCTGGTCTCCCCGGGATTCAATGTCACTTTTTCAAATCCCTTGAGTTCCTTGGCAGGACGTGCAACCCGGCACTCGTCATCGGTGACATATACCTGGGCCACCTCGGCGGCCTTGCACCGTCCTGTATTAGTAACGTCAAAAGATACCTCGACATTGTATCCACCCTTGTTCTTAACCTCAAGATTTTCAAACTTGAATGTCGAGTAACTCAGACCGAAGCCAAACGGGAACAACGGCTTCACACCCGAACGGTCGTAGCCGCGATATCCGGTGAATACCCCTTCGCGGTAGTCGATGTGGGCACACTCGCGTTGCTTTGGCGCGGCATTGGCATGATAATTGGCCGAACAGGGGTTGTCCTCAATATTCCGCTCGATCGAGACAGGCAGCTTTCCGCTTGGCGACAGTCGACCTGTAAGAATCTCGGCAAGAGCCTGGCCTCCTTCCTGTCCCGGATACCAGGCCATAACCACAGCACGCGACACATCGATCCACTTCGAGAAGTCGACACCGCCACCGGCATTGACAACAACGGCAAGATCAGGATTGATCCCGGCCAGACGCCGGATAAAACGGTTCTGGTATTCGGGCAACGAGAAACTGCGGTCAAATCCCTCTCCCTCGATATTCCCGTTGAACCCTGTACAATATACCACATTGTCGGCACGACGCAGTTCACGTTCAAGACGGTCCTCATCAAGCAGTTTTATCGAAAGATCGACCGTAGCGTCGGAGGTATTGTCAAAGTACTCAACATATATGTCATATGACCGGCCGGCCTCGACATCATACTGCACCTCACGGGTAGACAGGGCATGTCCGCCCCAGTCGGCGGCAAGCACCTTCCCGTTGACACTGATGCGGTAACCATCGTCTCCACTGATGGTTATCTTAAGTTGTCCGTCGCTGTCGGGACGGTAGAAGGCGTTCCACTCGGCCGAGAAGTAATCGACAGGAAAATCATCAAACGGCGCCCCGCTCTTCCATGCAAAACTTACCGACGTATCGATACGCTCCACCGCAGGCTCGCCTTCGCGCTTCACATTTTTATAATAGCGGCCTCTGAATCCTTTACAGGTCATTGTCGAGTCGGTATATATCAGGTCGGTAATGTCATGATACAGGACATTGTCGTCAAGAACGACTGTCTTACGGTTCATGGCCTTTAGAGCACGTGTGAGCGGATTGATAGAGAATGGCGACACGTGTCCGCTGCCTCCGCCGGTGGGAATAGTATCGGCATTAGGACCAAGAATGACGGTGCGGCCTTTCAAAGGTAGTAAACCGTCGTTTTTCAACAATACTATACCCTCGCGGGCTACATCAAGAGCCGTCTGACGCGATGTAGAATAGTCGAGCGGTATGTTCTCGTCTTTTTGCTCCCTGTCAAGCAGACCGAAGGCAATGAATGTCGACAACAGATGCTCGACTTTGCGGTCGATAGTGGCTTCGGTGACACGTCCCGAGGCCAGAGCCTCCTTGAGCAGAGGGCGAGTGAAGAACACCCCTTTGGGCATCTCAAGATCGAGACCGTTGTTGGCAGCATTCACTGTAGAATAGACCGAGGTCCAGTCGCTCATAAGCAGTCCGTCAAAGCCCCACCGCTCACGAAGAATGTCGATGTTGAGCCAACGGTTCTCGGTGGCATGTACACCGTTGAGAAGGTTGTAACTGTCCATAACGGCACCTACGCCGGCCTTCTGCACAGCCTTGCGGAAAGCCGGGAAGTATATCTCATGAAGAGTGCGCTCATCAATGTCACTGCTGGCATGATGACGGCTCCATTCCTGGTTATTGCCGGCAAAGTGCTTGACGGTAGCTATGACTCCCCGATCCTGGACACCGCTTATGTACTCGGCCGCCATCTCGCCCGTGAGATAAGGATCCTCACCCATATACTCATAGTTGCGACCACACAGCGGCGAGCGATACATGTTCACACCCGGCCCCAGGAGAATGCCAACACCGCGGGCGCGGGCATCATCGCCCAGCGATGTGCCATAACGCCTGGCCATGTCACGGTTCCAGGTAGCGGCCAGCAGTATACCGCTGGGATAAAGGGTGCTGTGGGGAGCATGGTTGCGTATGCCCTGAGGGCCGTCGGCAAGCCTTATGCGTGGGATTCCAAGACGCTCCACAGGGCGCAGAGTAAACGAAGTCTCGCCCGAGAGGTAATCGATTTTCTCATCAAGAGTCATCTTTTCCACAAGTTCACGGGCGCGGGCCTTGTGCTCCGACGTTATATTCACAGCCTGGAGCGACAGCGATGTTGCTATGAACACCGCTGTCATACTTAGCATCTTAGTAATTTTCATTCTATACAATTTATTTTTAGAGATTTACCATTTACAATGACTCGATACTCACCCGATTCGAGGAAACGTCTGCCGTCACCGTTTACAAACGACAGGTCACGCATAGGGTCAATAATGAACGTATAGGTTACAGTCTCACCGGGATTTATATGCTTCTTTTCAAAAAATTTGAGCTCCTTTACAGGACGTGTGATCGAACAATAGGGATCCTGAATGAACCAATGTACGGTCTCGTCACCGGCCATGTCTCCGGTATTGGTAACCGGCACTGTCACCTTTATCTTATCACCGCGCTTAAAGTCGGTCTTCGAGGCCGTCATGTCACCATAGCTGTAGGTAGTATAACTTAGGCCGTGACCGAAGGGATAAAGCGGCTCGCTGGTGATATCCTGATAGAAACCCTGATGGTGACGGCCACTCTGACGGCGATTATAGTAGATTGGTATCTGACCTGTCGAGTAAGGGAATGTGATTGCCAGCTTGCCTGACGGATTTATACGGCCCGAGAGGATTCCGGCCATGGCATTCCCGCCATTTACACCAGGCTGCCATGCCTCGAGTATTGCATTAGCCACAGGCTCCAGACGATTGAGTTCCAATGGGCGTCCATTGGAGAGAACGAGGATGATGGGCTTGCCGGCTTTGGCTACCTCCATCACGAGCTGTTCCTGAATGGCCGGCAGGGCTATCGACGACCGCGAAGCGTTCTCGCCACTCCATTTTATATTCTCGCCGAGACATATGACAGCGACATCGGCCCACGAGGCGGTATCGACAGCCTCCTTGAACATCGAGGTATCGTCGCCGTCACGCTTCGAGCCCTCGGCATAACGTATCTCTGCACGGTCACCGAACTCGTTCACTATACCGTCATACCAGGTAACTACATTCTCCGGACGTCCGTGGCCACACCACGCTCCGAGCATGTCCCAGCCATTCCTGGCCATAGGACCTATGACAGCTATTTTAGACACATTCTTCAACGGAAGCAATCCTGTCGAGTCGTTCTTAAGCAGAACCATCGACTCGGCGGCAAGCTGGCCGGCTGTCTCCAGAGATGCCCGACGCAGGAAACGGTCGGGAACGTCGGGAGTATACGGGTTCTCGAACAGGCCGAGACGAAACTTCACACGCAGTACACGCCTTACAGCCTCATCAAGCTGCTCCTGTGACACCTTACCCTCGGCAACGAGATCGGCAAGATGACGATCGTAGGCATGGCTCATCATATCCATCTCGAGGCCGGCGTTAAAGGCACGCAATGCAGCATCCTTCTTGTCGGCGGCGTGGCCCTGGTTCCTGAGCTGCTCGATGGCACCCCAATCGCTTACAATGAATCCATCATGCTTCCAGCGATTCTTAAGCACCTCGGTCATGGTGTAACGGTTGGCCGAACCCGGAGTGCCGCTTATATCGTTGAAAGAACTCATAAGTGTCTGGGCACCGGCCTTGACACACATCTCGTATGGAAGCATATATGTATCCCACAGAGTCTGTGGCGACACCTCGGTATAGACATAGTCACGACCGGCCTCAGAGGCACCGTAAGCGACATAATGTTTGATACAGGCAGCAACGCTGGTGCTGTCACTCAGATTCTTGCCCTGATAACCGCGCACCGATGCCGCACCGAATACACCGTTGGTATACGGATCCTCGCCATAACCCTCCGAGACACGTCCCCAGCGGGGATCACGTGCAACATCGATCATTGGCGAGAACGTCCAGTCAACGCCCGACATGCGCGACTCCTGGGCCGAGACTGCACAGGCTTTCTTCACGAGACCGGGATTCCAGGAACAAGCCTGGGCAAGAGAGATAGGATAAACTGTACGGAATCCATGTATGGCATCATAACCGAAAACAATTGGAATTCCCAGCCGTGTATCCTCCATTGCGCGACGTTGCATTGCGTTACGCAACTCTGGGACAGTATCGAAGTATATAAGAGAACCTATCTCGGCAGGGATATCGTTAACGATACCCACGTTGTTTACATTATTGTTGCGTCCCAGAGTGTACTGATTGAGCTGCAACACCTTCTCATCATTGGTCATGCGTGCCAGCAGATCACTTACACGTATCTCGACAGGCACGCGGCTGTCCTTGTAAAGTACATTTGCAGGCTCGATATATCCCAGATCGGTTATCTCTCCAGGACGGGCTACAGCTTCATGAGCCGCAGTCTTGGCTACGAGAGCTATGTCAGGACTCATTCCCTGGGGTACATAGCTGTTGTGAGTGACATCCCGCCCCATAAGCTTCTCATACCAGGTGCAGGCTGCGGTAAAACGTCCGTGAGCGAGATCCAGATGATAGCCGTCGCGGTTCATGTTATCACCGACAAACGATGTGCGGGCATTCTGGATGGCCGTTCCCGAAGGTACAATGACTTTTATCTTGCCAAGTTTGGCTGCGCGATTATTGGCATCTACAATAGCACGGTACATCGTCATCTGGTCATCGTCATACAGTTTGAAACCTGAATGATCCGTTCCCTGCTTATATGCCCATGTCTGGTGCAGTACAGGGATATATTTACGAGGTCCGTTCTTTTTAACGTACTCCATAAGCTCGGGGAGCGACTTGCTATAGGTATCATACTTTCCCGAGAACTTGCTTGCCTGCTGGAAAGAGATGTAATCCCAGTTCTCATCATCGAGCCCGTCCTTAAGTGTCTTCCCTTTGCTCACGACGCGCTTGCCGTCTACACCTATCTTACGGTATTCGTAGGCCGGCTTCTCCTCCCGTATGTTATTGACATGACGCTCAAGAGGGCAACCCGGTATAAACATGTTGCCGATAATCATTGTATCTCCGTCGGCCTCGGCCAGCTCGTGAAGATACTGCTCCACAGCATCATGTGAGAAACTGTTGCCGATGGCGAGCACTCTCACCGTGCGGGCCTGCAAGGCATAGCCGGCAAGCAAGGCCAAAGACAATAATATAGATCTGAATTTCATGATAATATTGGTTTAGAGCTTGAAATTAGTGATTATTCCGCTTTGAATTATAGTAGTCATGCATGAGATACCAGGCCTTCTTGCGCTGTCCACGGTCTGAGACAAGCCCCTTGCGGTTCCAGCCCTCCTGATTGGCGGGATGGAAACGGAACGGCGAACGGAAGTCGAACAATATCCACGGCGACACACCGGCAAGATTGGGAATATGATTGAACATCTCGATATTGTCACGATACAGACGCGCCTGATAGTCCTCGCTCCATGATGACACTATATCCTCACTGCCCGACTGACCATACAGAGCCTCACCGCCAAACTCAGAGATAATCAACGGCTTGTCGGGGTTGACATCCCATACCGCTTGATCGGGCGACAGAGGCCAGGGATGATACCAGCCCATGTATTTGTTTACAGCCACTACATCAAGATTGTCGGTAAACGGATCATCCATTGAAAATACCCGACGTTCCTTGTCAAACTCCACAAGATCAAATGCCGCGACATAGAGACGGGTGGTATCGATAGCCTTTCCGGTGGCAAGCAGTTCATTGAGGAAAGCATCTCGGGCCTCGCCCGGCTTGGTCTCGTTGGCTACACCCCAGAAACCTACGGCACATCGGTTCTTGTCGCGATCAATCATCTCGGTAAGCATTCCACGGGCTTTTGCGAGAGTACCGGCATCGGTAAAATCGATTCCTTGCCATATCGGTATCTCCTGCCACAGCACTATACCCATCTCCTCGGCCATCCTAACGGTATATTCGTTCTGTGGATAGTGGGCAAGACGTATCATATTGACACCGAGATCACGGGCCTCGCTCAGTAGCATCGTGGCATCGGCCTTTGAAAATGCACGGCCCATACGCTGAGGAATCTCCTCATGGAACGATACACAGCGCATGAACTGCGGTTCACCGTTGATAAGTATACGGGTGCCGTCGACCTCGATGTTACGGAAGCCTATACGCTCCTCCACACGGTCATCGCCACCGGTAACGGTTACATCATACAACACCGGTGCCTCCGGTGCCCAGCGTTTCAGATTCTTTGTCTTCAACGCGCCTTTGACTTCGCCTGCGGCATCGGTGACACCATCAAAACGTTTTTTCAGCCCGGGTATATCGACCGACACCTTGACACCGGCCTCGGCACGTGACATCCTTACATCGACATTGACTACATCAGGCAGTCGCTTGTCGAGCTGTACGGTATAGTCTTTGACATAGTTGTCGGGGACAGTCACAAGCATCACATCCCGGGTGATACCGCCATAGTTCCACCAGTCGAATGCGAGAGCCGGAATGGCATCTTTCGTGCGGCGGTTGTTTACCTCTACCACCAAATGATTGTCACCCTTCATCAGATAATCGGTCACGTCAAATTCAAAAGGAGTGAAACCACCCTCGTGACTGCCCAACAGCTTGCCGTTGAGATATACACTGCATCGGTAACTTACAGCACCGAAGTAGAGTATATCCCTCCTCTGTCCCGGCTGTGGATCGGCATCGAAATGACGGCCATACCACACAGTCCCCTCATAATATTTCAGCTCAGGATCCTGCGAGTTCCAGTCTCCGGGCACCTCAAGACGCAGGCCGCCGTCAAACGAGTACTCGTAGAAGTCGGTCTCACCCCGGGGCTTGCGGTTCTCATACACCTTCATTCGCTCACCCTGGTCATACAGGTCGACGATAGCGTCCCAGCGCCCGTTGAGCATACGGTGCTGACGGCCATAGACATTTGTCAATGCCGAAGCCGAGGCCGACACTACAGCGCCCAATAAGATTGCCAATATCAATAGTTTATATTTCATATCATCAATGGTTACAGTTTTTAAGGAAATCGATTACCCAGCGCCATGCATCCCAATGCTGCTCGCTATAGTTGTAATGTCCGGTAGTCTCGGCTATACGCACCTGTTTGGGAGCGTCAATGACGTTGTAGACCGAGTAAGTGGTAGTTGGAGGACATACCATATCGTTGTAGCCGAATGTATAGAACCCGGGGACAGAGATCTCACGGGCAAAGCTCGACACATCATAGTATGACAGCGTATTGATCACCTCGGGGGTATGGAATTTCTTGTTCTGCATCGTGTGGGGCCAGCCTCCGGCACGTCCCGCGGTATAACCGGCCATGTCGCTCATCGCCGGATAATACGAGACAAGGCAATCTACGCGTTTGTCAAGTCCTGCCACGATTATCGACAGGCCTCCGCCCTGGCTGCCTCCGAATGTCGCCAGACATCCGTTGTAATCGGGCAATTGCTCGATGAAGTCGATGGCACGTATGCACCCAGTGATCACACGCTTGTAGTAGAAGCGGTCCCGGTCGTCCATATTGAACGAATGATATCCCTTGAGAGCACCGTTATACAACTTTGTATAAACCTCGGCAGGCAGATTGACAGGTATGCCGTGAATACCGATCTCAAGTATCATCACCCCCTTCTCGGTCTGGCCTATATCACCGTTGTAGCCGCGCACACCGGCTCCGGGCAGTTTGAGCACCGCAGGATATTTACCCGGGGCGGCCGGTACGGTAAGAATGCCATACATACGTGATTCCCAGCCGCTGTTGGCCCATGACACATGGTATACGTTGACCTTTGGTGTACATTTTTCGGGAATCAGGGTCATCATTGGCTCGAGATGCCACTTGCGGGCATCGGCAATGGCTTTGTCCCAGAACTCGTGGAAGTCGGCCGGCTGTTGTGTCACCGGTTGCAGTCTTTCAGGAGCGAATCCTATAGTACCCGTTCCCGTATACTCCCGGCCATCCTGTTTCAACATCACCTTACAACGCATGAAGCCAGGTTTCTTCATGGTCCCGGCATCAATCGTGGCGTGACCGTTCTTGAGTTTCACGGTCCCGGTCTTGAACGGCGACATCATGTCTTCGCTCAGTTCATATTTAATCTCCATATCACCCATGGGGACATCACAACGTGTGAAACGCACTTCAAACCTCGCCTTACGGCCAGGCTCATAATTCCACGCGCCCCCCTCGGGATACACGGCTACATGATATAGCCGCTCGGCCGGCTGTGCAACGCCACCCAGCACCGACATCAACAAAGCAACAAAAAAAATGACTCTCATAAAAAAAATTGTTCTTAAAGATTGTATTTATACATCACATAGCTGTTCTTCTTATCAAGACATACATTTATGCGTCCATCGCTGTCGGTCCTGACAGTCATTCTCCGACCCTCGCCAAGAACCGGAGTGAGTCTTACCTTCTCCCCTCCGGGCAACCATGTCTCCAGCATAGTCTCTCTACGGTCATTGTCCTCGCGGTACAACAGCAAGTATCCCTCACTGTCATTCTTTATCGACTGGAAACCGGTCCACGACCTGCCCGACGGCTCCTCGCCTACAGGCAATATCGTACCGCTGTGGAAGTCGTGTTGCACGTCACGGTAAGCATCTACAAGGGGTTTGATCCCGAATGCCTCGTCAGGCAGATTGGACGCCTCCATCCATGCCAGTGGCTGGCCGGCCATAGTAATTGCAAACAGGTAACCGAAGTCATACATGGCGGGGGCAAACCGGTCGCCCGTATATTTATCGGTATTGCGCCACTTGTTAAGAAACTCTATCTGTAGCCGCTCGGCCGGAACATAACGTGAGAGCATCCACAGATTGCGCAGTGTCCAGTATGGGTAGTAGTTACCCCAGTCGGTATAACGGTTCTCCAGGAATATGTTCCCATATTCGTTGAAGAAGTGGTATCCGCCACGACGGCTCGCGGTAGCGTCGAGGTTGAACATGACCTCATTGTCGGTATCACGGAGTACTCGGTCGAAGAGACGGCGCAGATTCTCCTCGCCGATCTTGGACGACACTGTGAGTCCGTCGATCTTGAACATCCTTATGCCATACTCCTTCCATAGACCCACAATAGTAGCGGCGTCTTTTTCCCAGTCGGCAAAGTCATTCTGCACGCTGGGGTTGAACCATAGGCCTACCTCGATCCCCAGCTCCTTGCCACGATTCACAACAGGGGCAAGACCGCGTGGATATTTCACAGGATCAGGAGCCCAGTATGAGGCGTTGGCATAGATGTCCTTAAACGATCCGCCACCAGTAGCCGAGTTGGGGCTCTTGCCGGCCTGCCAGCCATCATCGATCTGGAAAAGCGAGATACCGAGAGCGGCAGCCTTGTCAAGCTCGGCAAGGCAGAATGCCTCGTTGACCTTCGAGTCCTGGGAGCGGTCTCCCCAGGTATTCATCATCACCATCTCGTCACGCGACTTGTCAAGTATGCGGCACTGCTTCTGGTAGCTGCGCAACGCCCTCAGGGCATCAAGTTCACCCCCACCGAAGGTACACAGCACCGAGCCGTAAGCCGATGTCCACTTGCCGGGAGTCACGTCACGGTCATCCACACCAAGGCCTGTGACCATGAACGACCCGAAGTCGCTGATGAAATCCCCACCCTTGTAGGCAAGCTGCACACCCGAGCATGGAGCCTCCTTGAGAAAGACAAAACCTCCACCGTTCTCACCATCGGTGACAGTGAGGATGTTGCCACGGTAATTGGTCTTACGATACGAGATAAAATCCCGACGGTCAACCAGATTGTTGTTCCAGTCGGTTATATCACGAAATTCCACCGCACTTCCATGCCAGTGCTGTCCGGGCAACGAGAGGCGGTCGAGAACCGCAGTCACAGGCTTTACCTTCATGTACTCGGCGTGCTCGATATTACTGCGGTCGGCCGCACTGACTTCTTTCTCGGCCACACCGCCAAGTGTGCCACGCAGGCGCGTATCAACGGCGATTGCCGGCACACCGTCATAGAGACGGTAGCTACGCTCAACCTCCAGATCCCCGAGCCTATAGTTTACAGTGGCGACAAGACGTTCGGGACGTATACCGTCGCTTTTCAGCTCGGTTACCGACAGCCTGCCGTCTGACGGCACAGCACGGTTGACAGTAAAATCGGGCGTTTTGCCCGACGAAACAAGAGTTTTTCCTGAAGCCTTATCGGTAACACGACACGTGATAAGATGGCCGTTGTTCCATAAATACACTCGCTCTATAAGGCTGTTGCCCATTTTAAGGGTATCGCCCGAGAGTATGGAATAACAATCCCCTGCCGAGGCAGCTATAGCCACGGCAAGGGAAAGAGAAAGTATCGATGTGCGCAGTTTCATCTATACAAATTTACGATTTGGATATTATTTTTGATCCTCTTTTAGCATACGGGGGGTCTCAAGAAGCTCGTTGGCAAGGTTGAAGTTCTGATTGTCGGGCAGTTCCTCGCCGGGACGTCCGGCACCGGCTTTCATCATGGCGGTGAGTTCCGGAAGATGACTGCGATATACCTCGCGCGGGCCTACATCATGCTTTTTACACAACGAAGCGGCCATTCCTACAACCTCACCCATCATGCCGGTAGTGCGCATTACACGCACGGTGCCAAGAGCGACGTGCGTCACACTTATATTACGCCCGGCCATAAACAGGTTCTCTATATTGCGGGAATAGAGACAGCGGTAAGGCACAGCATAAGGATGTATGAATACATGCTTAGTAGCCGCCTTGAACTCTCTGCCGGGAAACCTCCTGCTGTTCTCAGGATCGGGGAAATGCAGGTCCAGACTCCATGTCGTGGTGAACGAAGCGTCCTCGTGAAAGACATTTTTATCGATATCGTCCTGCTTGAGAATATAGTCGCCAAGAAGACGGCGCGATTCACGCTTGCCAGCAATATAAGCAACCCAGTTGAGCGAACGGTTACGGAACCTGGCATTATCGGCAAGGTGATTTTTCAAGTGACTCCAATTGGAGAAAATCACCATCAGACCGTAATCTCGCACGGTCTCAGCCTCGGTAATCTGATCGCGGTTCATACCGGTTTCCCATTTCCACTCTCCCATCGTGACACGCTCACAATTGCTGTCGTTGAAGTCGAGTCCGTAACTGAACTCGGGAAAACGCGTCGCCTTGGATTCCTCACGGGTGTACCACTGTACCGATGCACCCATCGTGAGCGAGTCGGCAACCTCCGGAGCCAGGGGCTCGTTGAACTCACCGCGTGATTCGCGGCCCATGACATAGTCGGCACCCGCAAGATAGCCTATCGTACCGTCACCTGTACAGTCACTGAACAATGGGGCACTGAGCACCACCTCACTGTTATTCTCGATATTCTGTATCGTTACAGTCCTGATACGATTCCCATCGGTCGTGACACTCATGGCACGGAAACAGGGGAACAGAGTCACCCCGGGCTCGGCAAGTATGAACGAGTCCTTTTTGGCATCCTCGTAGAAGTCGGCCGGTTTGGCATTGCCCGAACGTGAATGACCGAACTCTCTGATCATTCGGCCAAGGCCTTCATTGGGCCCCATCTCGACATGTCCGCCCAGATGCACACGCACCTCCGAACTGTTGTTGCCGCCCAGTACCGGACGATCGTTGACAAGCGCCACATTCATACCCCCACGGGCCGCACTTACAGCCGCACACATGCCGGCGATACCTCCGCCTACTACCACAAGGTCATATTCGCCCTGTCTTACCACTGCTGTATCGAGCCTCAGCGATGAACGGCGTAATGCCGACAGCTCATCGCCGCCATCGGGCAAAACGAGATCGGGATCAGTTGTAAGGACAATCGCATCACACCGGCCGTTAAAACCCGTGATATCGTGAAGCGCAAGCTTATGGGTCCCGGCCTTGAGTCTCACCCGGCCCGCACTCTGCCACTGCCACTTGTCGCCGGTGCATCCTACAGTCCCGGGCAATGTCTTGCCGGCAACCTTTATTTTGAATTTACCGGGCCCCTCGGCGTCGGTCCATGGCGATGTCCAGTTGAACGTACGCACATAGACCGTGTAATTGCCAGCCTCGGGTATCTCTATCTCTGTCACGGCATCATCCACAGGCTTACCCATTCCATGGGCCATGATATATGGTGAGCCCATGAGATCCATGAACTGCTGGTCAAGTACCCAACCGCCTTTGTCGGCGAACGACTCGGCCTCGACCCAGATATCGGTGGCCGATGCCCACGGCATAGCCGCGAGCATCAGCATACCGACTGCGATATGTCTCTTAAGTCTTATCATCTTACGTTAACTGTAGTGAGTTGCAGCCAGCCCTCGGGAGTGATATCACCCTTGGCCGAAATTTGCAGTCCAATCGCGTTGTCACGGGTAGTGTCTACAAGTCCTACACCCCAGATGTATTCTCCGCCGGCCACTCCACCGAGGTTGAACCGGGTCTCGTAGGTCGACGGGCGACCCTTGATCCACTCGTTGAGACAAGGCTCCTGATCGACATATACCTTTACAGGCTGTAATGTTGTCTTGTCGAGCAGTGCGAATGCCACCTTGTACTTCTGATTCCACTGGGGTATGTTGGTGGGACAGTAACCCCAGCCAAGATTGCTCCAGCGATGGGTAAGAGTGACATTATCACTGCCGCCTACCGATACCGGCACCGATACCTTGTCGGGATACAGACGGTAACCACCCTCTGCAATGAACTCCTTGACGAGATCGAAGGCATTGTTGAACCAGCGCCAGGTCTCACCGCTGGTCATCGAATTGGAGTAGCGGAAATCCATCATGTTGACAGCAGCGCCCTTGGCCTCGTTAAACTCACCACGACGCACCTCGCCATGATCGGCATAACCATCACCCTTGATCGATCCGCCATGTGACGACTCGACCCAGCCCCCCTCGGCTATAATAGGACGCTGGAACTTCATCGATGCGGCATAGTTACGTTCCCAGGTGGTATAATAGCTCTTCATACCGAAAGCATCATGACGCAAGGAGTATCCCTTGGCCACAAGCTTATTGATAAACAACTCTGATTGAGCGGGATTGGCATCACCAAATGTCTTGGTATCCATGATACAGCGATGATAATTGATCACACACGGCACACGCTTGAAAGCATTGAGATAGGCATCGCTCACCCAGTCTATGACAGCCTCGCGAGGCTCATCATTGCCTGTAGAGTAAATCACTGTATGGCTCTCCCCCCACTTGCCGAGGCCAAATCCGCTTATGAACATCGTCACCTCCGGGTCGTCATACTTGTCGGCCATAGCCTGAATGAATACCGTATACTTCTCCTGGAACACAGGATCATCACAGTAAGGCGACCATACCTGTACCGAGCCGGTAGTGGTCATGAATCCCTTGGCGCCGGCATCACGAACGTACTGAGGTGTAAAATTGTCATGTTTGTCCTGGCTGTCACATATCAGTGAGAAAGCAAGTTTCATGCCACGGCCCTTGGCGCCGTCGACAAGCATATGGAAACGACGGGCATAGACCGAGGCCGAAGCCGGCTGATCCCATACATATACACCCTCCTCAGGGTTGAAGTAAGTCCAAGCGGCACGGATAAACAGCACGTTGGCGTAATCCGAGACATTAACCGTCCCCTCCGACGACGGGTAATTGTCGTAAACTTCCCAGAAGTCATCACGTAGTCCGTCTCCGAGACCGGTATACAACACCCATCCTGTCAAAGGATTCCTGGTGTTCTTATAGCGCTCGGGCTTGATGTTTACAATCTCGTTTCCGGCCACATCCCAGTTGTGACTGCCGGGCTCTACAGCGTCATCGTCAGAGCATGACACGGCTCCGACAGTGAGAACCGCGCCCGCCAGCATGACGCGGGCACGGTTCCATATTGTGTTTAAATTGAAATCAGACATTGTCGATTGGTTTACTTGTTAGAGAATGTTACGGTAAGTTTATCTATGTCGACAACTACAAAATTACAGTTCTCGGGTACACAGAAGTAGGCATATCGGTTGTCGCTCTGTCCAGCAACAAGTTGCATCTCTTCACCCAGGTTGACCTGAAGATAGCCACGCTTGGTGTTACGTTTGGCATCGGCAGTCGAACCGAATGCATAAACATTATTCTCGATATTCGATACAAGGAAATTGAGCGCGCCAACAGCGGTCACCTTTGACCAGTCATCGACCGACGAGCTGCGCGGCAAGTTGTCGCCATGGTAAACGAATACATTGGGATTTGCCAGAGACTGGATCATCTTGTACTTGGTCTGGAAGCCGGCCTTCATACCGTCATCGTGAGCCGAAGCGTTGAATCCGCCCCACATCCATAATTCGGTAACCTCCTGTGTATACGGATTGATACCATCTACAGTATTGTTGTACGAAACGACTTTGTTAGGCATATCGGTCGCCGCCGAGTAGATTGTAACCGAGTGGTCGGTTGTATTGACTACAATACGGTAGGTACCGTCGGCAGGGATATCCCAGTAGGCGGCCAGTGTACCGGTAGCAGTGGGCACCTGGTCAAACTCGTGAGGCTGACCGTCATGTATATCATGGTCGTTCTTGGCCTTGGGGACGATCGAAACGGCCTGCTCCTCGTTGAACTCGATAGGCATATACAGTTTGCCTGCCTTGAGTTCACCGCGCCATGCATAGAGATCTTCAGCTTCCATGGTCTGCATGATCTCAATATCCCCGTCACCTGTTGCCGGGCCTGACATGAAGAGCCTGTCAATCTCAACGATGGCACCGGCGGGAACGATCTTCACAGTGCGGTTGGCAATATTGATGGTGATGCGGTAGTTGTCGGCCTCGGGTATCACCCAGGAGTTGGCCTTGGCGGCATCCTCCATGACAGCAGGCATATCGCTGTCGGTGATAGGAGTGTCGGCCTGGGCCGGCGAGATGGCGTTGTTCTCGTCGCCATAGATTACCGGGAAGTTGATCTTGCCGGCCGAGAGAGCACCTGTCCAGTTGTAGATTCCCGAGGCTGCCGATGTTGGCGTAAGCTCGATATTATCGCCGCCTACAGCCTCGCCGCCAATGAAGAGACGGTCGGCAAGGTACTGTTTGGGTCCATAGGTCTTGACTGTAACGACAGCAGTAGCGATGTCGGGAATAACCACACGTGGTCCCTCGAACGATGCCGTGATCTGGAAATTCAGCCTTGTGGGAGTGCTTGTGAGACAACCGAAGTAGTCTATGAGCATAGCCTGGAGCTCGGCGTTGGTGTACCGGCGACTGAATACCTCATCGTCATCATACTCCTTGCGGGCCGGAGCCTTACTGCCCTCGGCGTCGATCTGATACTGGTAGGTCGTAATATACTCGTTGCCATAAGGATGGGCCTGATCCCACTCTATAGTGAGCGCGACGGCATCGGGATTGTTCTCGTCGAGCACGATATAGTCGCTCGAGGTAGTTATCTGTATGACCGAGTTGCTGCGCGAGAAGCTGTTGTCGATATCCTCGTCGCCACAGGCGGTCATGATCCCTGCCGACAGCGCGATGGCTGCCAGCCGGGTCATATTGCGATATATATTATTATATTTCATATCAAACTCATAATTATTCATTAATAACCGGGGTTATTGCCAAGATTGGGGCAAAGCTCGATATCGTGGGTAGGTATAGGCCACAGGTACTGGCGGTCGGGGAAGACGCGCTTGGCACCATAAGCCACAAGACCGGCATTGTAGAGTGCCGAGAAGTCGGCGAGACCATCCTCGTCAATCTGCGGAGTCATTCCCCAGAACCACAGGTCTTTCTTTACGATATTATTAAGGAGCTCGGAGGGCTGCAGGTTAATGTAGTTGTATCCGTTGAGAGCCTTGGAGGCAAGCTTCCAGCGTATCAGGTCCATATAACGGAGCCCCTCGTTGGCAAGCTCCATACGGCGCTCGATACGCACGGCCTTACGCATCTCTTCCTGGGTGCCGAGTGTGACAGCCGGATAAGAAGTTACAGCCGCGGGGGCAACTCCATAGGCACGGGCCCTCACCTGGTTGATGGCATCGGTCACAGTCTCGTCAAGTTCGCCAAGCTCGATCTTGGCCTCGGCATACATAAGAAGCACATCGGCATATCTCATCATCAGATAGTCGCGCTCCACGAGTTTTCCGTTCTGAGTCCAGGAAATATCGATACCCTTCTTCCATATAAGACCGTTATATGATGCATACTGGTTGACGGCACGGTTGTCCTGGTTGCTCTGCATCGCACCAGTCGTGTAGTTCATGACCTGCGTGACATCGGGACGTGGATTGTACTCAAACCCGCAGTGTTCGGTACCAAACTCCACAATGGTTTTGGTGCATCGGGGGTCACGGTTGGCAAACGGATTGCGTGGATCAAAAAGCGGAGACTCATCAATAGGTAGACCATCGGTACAGAGGTAAGCGGCAAAAAGATCCCAAGAGGGATTGTCCGAAGCATAGCCGCCTGCATTACGGGGAAGCCCGTTGTTGACATACCACTGGTCAAGCACAACATTGTTGGCGATAGAACGCGGTATGGCAAATATCTTCTCGGCATTCTCCCTGGTGCTCTGCAGGAAAAGCTTGGAGTAATCGGGTTCAAGCTGATAGATCTTGAGATCCATGCACTTCTTGGCTGCATCGGCCGCCAGGGCATAGTCCCCGTGATACAGGGCGAAACGGGCCTTCATGGCCAGAGCCGCTCCCTTGGTGGCATGCTGGGCCTCATTGCCGTAGCTCACCGGGAGATATTCTATCGCCTTGTCAAAATCGGCATAGGCGAGTTCCTTTACCTCGTTCTTGTCGCGACGGCCCTTCTGCTCGGCCTGGGTTATGGTCTCGGTGCCATCCATATAGGGAACGTCACCATAATAGCATATCAACTCGGCATACTTGCAGGCACGGCAGAAGTATGCTTCGCCGGCAAACCGGTTAAGCTTCTCCGCGGTCATTGTACCTGCGGCCTTATGATAGTTTGCAAGAAGGGTGTTGGCGCGGGCTATAAGTTTGTAGCTCTGTTGCCACAGATTGTACACCTCAAACTGCTGGCCGTTCATCGTACCGTCGAGCACGGTGCCGTTGCTGCCCGGATTACGGTTCTGCTGGCGGTAGGTGAAGTTGTCGGTCCACTGCTCCGAGCCTTCGAGAGGCTGGTTCCAGTAGCCCAGGATATAGAACTCGCTTGTGGCCATCTTGAGTTCGAGCTCGTTTGAGTACCAGGACTCGCTGTTGCCCTGTGACAGAGGCTCCATGTCCATGCTCTCGCACGCTGTGGTGAGCAGCATGGCGGCCGAAGCCATTGTATATAGTATCTTTTTCATTGTTCAAGGAAAAATGACTGGTTAGAACTTAAGATTTACTCCGACTATGAGCGATGTCGTGATAGGATAGGCGCTAACACCCATCTCGGGATCCCACCCCTTGGGATAATTGTCGATCGAGAACAGATCGCTGGCGCTGAAGTATATGCGGGCATTCTGTATGCTTGCCTTTCGGGTCCACTCGGCAGGAAGCGTATATCCCAGCGTGACGTTCTTGAGACGGAAGTAGCGGCCGTTAAACATCCAGAAGTCCGATATGGCATAGTTGTTGCTCTTGGTGGTGTTGGTAAGACGCGGATATCTGGCGGCGAGATTCTCTGAGTCGGTATTGAATACACTCCAGTACTTGCCCTCGATAATGGCGGGAATATTGCCATAGTTATCACGCAAAGGCTCCACCATGGCGCGTTCAAGGTAAGAGTTCTGTTTGCCTATTCCCTGGAATGCGATCGACATGTCAAGGCCTTTCCATCCCATGTTGATGGTACCGCCATATTGGAAACGGGGAAGCGAGTTGCCCAGCGGGACACGGTCATACTCCGACGAGATAACGCCGTCGGGCACACCGTCGGGACCGCTTATGTCGCGGTATTTCAGGTCACCCACAGTGACGGTATTGTTAAGGCGGGCCGAATTGTTTACCTCCTCCTGTGTCTGGTAGATACCGTCGCATATGTATCCATACCAGGCATTGAACAGCTCGCCGGCACGCTTCAGCTTACCGCTGCTTATAATATCGCTGTTGTTAATATTGTCGATCCTCGAAATGAAATCGGACAGATTGACAGTGATACCATAGTAAAAGTCGCCGTGACGGTCGTTCCAGCTCAGTTCTATGTCATAGCCGTGGGTCGACATCTTGCCGGCATTGGTATTAGGATCGCTGTAACCCATCGACCATGGTATCTGGATGGCCAGCAACATGTCCTCGGTCGTCTTCCAGTAGTAGTCGGCTGTCAGTTTCAGACGGTTGTTTAAGAAGTAGGCATCAATACCTATGTCGGTCGATGTGGTCGTCTCCCACGAGATATCCTCCACGGCGAGAGCGCGTAATGCCGCAGTCTTGTCTGATACAAGCTCACCGTTCTGGTAGAAGTAGGCATCCTGGAAAACCATCAGCGACATATAAGGGAAATAACTGTCGCCTATACGCTCGTTGCCGAGTTTACCCCATGAACCGCGTAACTTCAAGTAAGACAATACGTTCGGGTTACCCCCCATGAATTTTTCTCTGCTTATGACCCAGCCGGCCGAGAACGAGGGGAACGTACCCCAGCGGTAATTCTTTGCGAAACGAGACGACCCGTCGCGGCGCACATTGGCCTGCAAAAGGTACTTGTCGTCAAACGAATAGAGCAGTCGGCCGAAGTATGAATTGGAAGTGTAACGTGTTCCTGTACCGTTGTTGTCCTTGTAGTCTTCGGGACCTACATTGAGATAAGGATACTTTGTCAGATCGTACTGGTCGCGCGATGCACCCAAGTCCTCCGAAGCCATTATATAGTTCTCGTAACCGGCCATCACTGTAAGGTCATGTTTGCCGAACGATTTCATATAGTTGGCTATAACCTGTGAGGTGATGTGCCAGTTGTCATTACGTGTCTCCGACAGCTTGTTGGTGGCCCATGACGTGCCGGCGCCCTCCATATAGCCGCCGAATGTGTTGGGGTCATCCATCAACACATAGTTTACAGCCTTACGGAAAGCCTTGCGCTTCGTATAGTTGATGAACGGTGATACGATACCGCTTATGCTCAGTCCATCGATAGGCTTGATTGTCAGCGAGGCCTTGCCGCCGACCTGGGTGCTGCGTGATGTGCTCGATCCACCCTCGCGAAGCAGGGCATAGGGATTGGCACCCGACTTGCCCTCGGCATAGCCGCCATTCTGCCACACGGCGGGATAGAAGGCCGGCATCTTGCGCATATCGCCGAAGGGATCGTAGTTGGTCGATGTACTCTTGGCATTGCGTATGTTCACGTCAAGGCTTGCCGAGAGATACTTGCTTATGGTGAAGTCGTTGTTGCTACGGAACATGAAGCGGTGGAAGTTGCGGCCGTCATAGAGTCCGTCAACATCGTCATACGACAGCGAAGCCTGCGACTTGACCGACTTGTTGCCTCCCGACAGTGACACGGTATGAGTCATACGGGGAGCCGAATCCTTCATCATCATCCCTTTCCAGTCGGTGATAGGATAACGGTCGGGGTCGATGGCGTTGTTGCGCACCCAGTTCTTTACCTGGTCGGCTGTATAGAGCTGAAAATATCCCGCGGCAGGATTGTCATTGTACAGCAACTCATTGCTCATCTCCAGATAGCGGGTGGCTCCTACCATCGTAGGCTGTGTGGTGGGAAGTTCCCAGCCAAACTCGCCATTGTAGCTGAGGCTCAGCGACGACTCGTCGCCACGCTTGGTAGTGATAAGAATGACACCCGAGGCGGCTTTTGATCCGTAAATCGAGGCAGCGGCGGCATCCTTCAGCACCGAGATACTCTCGACATCGTTGGCGTTGACATAGTCAATATTGTCACACTGTACTCCGTCGACAATGATAAGCGGACTGGAGTCGCCCATCGTGGTGACTCCGCGCACGTGCATCGAACTGGCCGATGCTCCGGGAGCATTGTTGGTACGACGCACCATCAGGCCCGATACCGAACCCTGCAATGCAGTCGACAACGTGGTGGTCTTCTTGTTTACCAGGTCATCACCCTTTACCGAGGCGACAGCTCCCGTGAGGTCTTTCTTCTTTACTGTACCATAGCCTATGACAACCACCTCCTCGAGGGTGTTCTCGGTAACATCCATATCTATGGTCAGATCCTTGCTTCCGTCAACTTTCACCTCCTTTGGCTCGTATCCTATATAGGTGATGAGCAGTCGGTCACCGTTGGCGGCGTCGATTGTAAAGTGTCCGTCAAAATCGGTGCTGACAGCGGCGTCACCGTCCTTGACCCTTACGGTGGCGCCTATCATAGGGTCGCCGTTCTCGTCAAGAATGGTTCCTGTGATCTTGCTTTTGGGTGCATTGTTCTTTTGAACCTTTACACCTACCATAGATATTGTCACCTGACGGCCCGAGATTGAATACTTAAGCCCGGCCGCACTGCACAGTTCGGCGAGCACGGCATCCATTTTCTTATCTTTCAACTGTATCTCTACGGCTGTGGACAGTTTCTTCTCCACGCCCTCGCCATACATAAATACATAGTCACTATTCTTCTCGATATAGCTAAGCACGTCCTTTACCGTCGTGCCGGTAGCTTTCACGGTATAAAGTCCCGTGGTGTTATCCTGCGTCATGACGGTCGATGCCTGCAACACTGGCGATGCCTGTAGCGCGGCAAGTCCCATCACACACAGCACCCCCATGCGGGAACGCCATTGCTGATAATGCGATGTCGGTTTAATCATAAGGTGTGATATTTATTGGTTTATAGTTTTATATTCCGTTTCATTTAATTTTTATTTCTCCGGCCGGCAACCAACCGTTCACATGCCTGTCGGCGGCGACAGCCATCTCCAAGGCAGGGCTGTTTCCCGCTGTGACATCCACCAGCGCCACACCCCAGGTGTACTTGCCCGGCTTCACCCCCTCAAGATCTATCCCGGTAGAATATGCGGCAGGAGCTTCCCTCAACCACTTTGACAGGTCGCTCGACTCGTCGACAGTGATCCTGACAGCATTACCGCTCTTATCGAGCAATGCCACTGCCATCTTGTAACGCTGGTTCCACTGGGGTATATTGGTGGGACAATATCCCCATCCCATGTTACGCCACTCGCTCTCGACCGTTATCCTATCTCCGCTAAGGGCTTTGTCGGGAGCCGATACTTTGGCCGGATAGAGACGGTATCCGCCATGAGCCACAAAGCTCTTTACCAAGGGGAAAGCTTCCTCAAACCACGAGCGGGTCTCGTCGTTGATACGGAAATCCATCATGTTCACGCGGGCCTCGGCCGAAGCTTCATACTCCCCCTTGCGCACATCCTCGGCATGACCTTCCCGATACAGTCCCGACGGGTCACGCCAGTAACGGTGATGCGCGCCGGTGATCCATCCGCCCTCCATGATAATCGGACACTTGAAGTTCCACTTGCGGGCCATAGCCTTTTCCCAGTCCTGATAGTATCCGTGCATGCCGAATGCATCGTGTCTCAGAGAGAATCCAAGACCCACGGCCTTTTCGATCATAGCATCGGCATCGGCAGGCACACTGCCCCAGCCCTCATCAGTCGGGTCGCCGAGCATACGGTGGTAATGTATCACCATCGGTACTTTCCTGAAAGCCGATGTGGCCAGATCTATGACCCACTCGAAGACAGGGCCCTTGTTATTATTGTCCTTATATATCATAGAGTGTGACTCGCCCCACTTGCCAAGCGAATAGGCATCGATAAACTCCGTCTTGGATGGATCATCGAAGTATTCGGCAAAAGCCTTGAAAAACTTGGCATACTTCTCCTGGAAAACAGGATCATCGGGATAAGGCGAGAGGTTCTTCCCCGGATTTTTCGGATCATAATATCCCTCGGCTCCGGCATCGAACACATACTGGGGTGTGTTCTGTCCCTGGTCACGGCCATCTATCACGATACGGAAGGCTACCCGCAGACCTCGGTCGTTGACACTCTTTATTAGTCTCATAAGTCGCGAGTCGGGATCGTTCCATATGTATTTTCCCTCCTCGGGCTCAAACGATGCCCAGCTCGTACGCATATAGGCACAGCTCGCATAGTCCGACACTCTCACGGTCGTGCCGTCGGCATCGACCCTCATCGAGTCATATCCTTTCTCGGTCCAGAAGTTCTCGTCCCATGTGCGTCCCATATACATCACCCATCCCTGCAGGGGATTACGCAATACCCTTACGGTATCTGGTTCGAATGTCACTGTACGTGTACGCGCCTCCAGCACGGTAATACCGGTTGCAAGGAACATGAAGATAGCGATAATAATTTGTCGATTAATCTTTTTCATTTATTTAAGGTCTATAGATTAAAGCATAACTGTAGCTGTCGGAGGAACCATGGTTTCCCCGATTGTTCATTCGGTAGTGTGAGAAAAGAATCTTTGAACCCCAGGTATCAGACTTTGGTTCTCATGGTAATACGGCTTCCTTCTCGTTCTATTTCCATAGGCACAATATCACCGATCGACTCCAGCACCCTGTCGATGCTGTCATGAAGGTCGAGTTTGCCGAACACCTTCACATCGCTCAGCGAGTCGTCACAATCGATCTCAAGACCATAGTGTTCGCTCAGGCGCTCAACGAGCCGCTCCATGCGCTCACCTCTCAGAGACAGCAGCCCATCGACCCATAGCGTGTAATCGTTGGTGTCGACTTGCCTCATCGAAGCAACCTCGCCGTTGACAAGGTCAACAAGATCGCTGGGCCTCATCTTCACCCTGCTGTCTCGATCGGTAGTAACCTCGACCGATCCCTCCACGAGCACCACCTGGGCGGTAGAATCGCTGGTGTTGCATATATTGAAGGTCGTTCCGAGCACCCTTACGTCAAAACCGCGCGACTCGACCACAAAAGGATGGTCGGCATCCTTTGTCACCTCCAGGTAAACCTCTCCGTCGGCATAGATGCGACGTTCGGCCCCGTCAAAGCGCTCGGGATACAGCACGCGGCTGTGACTATTGGCCACCAGACGGGTTCCGTCGGGCAATATCAACTCGGCTCGCTTGCCTGATTGTATCACCACCTCGCGGTAACCGGCCTTGTCAACCTCGGCCAGCGTGGCCGACGACAAATCAACCTCGGTAACGGTGTTGACGAATCGTGCCACCACCATACACAACAGGCCTACACAGGCCGCTGCCCCACTCCACATCGACACACGGAGCATTCGCCGCGTGCGCGCAAGCTTCTCTGCCAGTATACGCCCGTGTACAAGGCTCTTTATACGGCTGTTGTCAATCGGCTCGGGACGGCATGAACCCAATATCGCCTCCAGGCGTGCTTCATCGTGCCCGGGGGTCGACATCTTCTGTTCTGTATGGTTGGTCGTCTTCATCATTTTGTGCCGTTTCTATAATTAATGTCGCCCTATATTAAAATATATATAGGTATTCTTCGTGATTTTTTTGTTAAAAATTATACAGGCCTATAAGAAAAGCTATCCAGGCCGTGAGCCGTGACGATCCGAGCTTCTTCCTCAGGGCGTCCATGGCATATGATACATGATAGTTAATTGTAGCCACCGATATCCCCAGCAAGGTCGAGATCTCCTTGTAAGGCACACAGTCTATCTTGGCAAGAAAGAACACATGCCTGCACTTGGGCGGCAACTCGTCGATGGCACGGTTCAAGGCATCGATCTCCTCCCGCGATATCAGCGCGTCGTCAGGTGGATCGATATGTCCCACCGTGAAATTCTCAATGTCATCGATCGATACCCCTCCAGGCACCGTTGACTCATGGCGTAGCCATGATACCGACTTGCGGTAAGTTATCGTGCGCAGGTAGCTCAGCATCGATTCTACCTCCAGCAATGTTCCGCGACTCTTCCACACATCATAGAAAACATCACTCACAACCTCCTCGGCAGCTTCTTTAACACCCACAATACCCAGGGCATAACGATAGAGCGTTCCTGAATAATGATCCATGAACGCATCAAGTGCTTTTTCGTCGCCTTTAACTATGCGGTAGATGATGTTTGCCTCCAGTTCCACGGTAAGATTTCTCCAAAGGAGTAAAAGCGATATAATGGCCCAAGCCGAAATAATCTGATTACAAAATTACAGCTATTCCCTAAAAGAACCTAATCTTTTTTTTGTTAAATCAACTTTTCAAAAAAAAATCGCCGGAATACCGATATTTTGACATCGTGTATCCCGACGATTTTCTACCAAAACATATTCATTGCGGAATCATCACCCGCATTTTTTTATAAAACCTATTGAAAACCAAACAATCTTCTTTTTTTTACCTTTTTACAATCTTGAACACTGCATTGCCGGCCTTTATGACATACATTCCTGCCGACATATTCTCCAATGAGATCTCCCCATCACGTGTGACGGCAACCCTGCGGCCGGTAATATTGTAAGCCTCCACGACACCGTCATATCCATCGATACAATACACGCCATTACCTGCCACGATAAGTTTAACATCGTTGCCGCCAACGGTCACATCATCAATGCCGGTGCTTATCAACGGGTCGGCGAACGCTCCGTTCATACGTCCTGCGATACGCTCGTTACCAAGCTGGTCGACGTTATAGTCGGTCACTGCGGTGATACCCCAGTCGGCCACTGCGGCTTCGGTCTGGGCTCCTGTAGCTCCGTATTCAAATCTGAAAGGCTTTATGACACCATTGCTACCGACAGTATTTTCGCCGAACACCGACGCATAAGTACAACCGTCACCCCACTGGTCACCGCCATCCTTGGAAGCGGCCTCTTTCCACTGCACTGTCTTGGCCGGCTCAGCCACAGCATCAAGAATAGCACCCACATAGTTCCAGCCGCCCGATACAAAGCTGAACTTGTCACTCTCGACATTACCCTCAAATGAGAACGCGGCAGTCTTGTCGTTTCCGCCTACGATAATCGAGTTAACGATATTGATATGAGCCGACTGATTGGATGTGATCTGTGCACCCTCGGCCTCACCGGTTATTGTGTTTCCGGCTATCGTAGATCCTATGACATTCAATTCACGAGCATATGTATCATCTGCGCCGTTAAAGAAAATTGCCGCACCACGGCTGGCAGCCTTATTGCCTGCGATCGTGGTATTTATGATATTGAGTTGCTTGCCGTGAGCTACGAATATCGCACCGCCCAGATCATGATAGTTGGTGTTATTCATTATCACACAACGGTCTAATGTCGTCACGCCCTTAGTCCCGGCGTTGGAACGGAGACGCATCACAGCGCCACGGTAGTTGGCCGAATTATTTCGGAATACACAGTTTCTGAATACAATAGTACTGCGGAATGAATGCACACACGGTCCACCATACACTCCTTGCGACCAGCATCCGTAGAAATTACAGTTCTCCACCAGTACATCACCCGAGTTATCAACCATCAGCGCCCCCATGTCGTTAGTATCTGTATTATTCTCGACATAGACACATGTGAAATCAATGTTCTTTATAACCACAGGCTTGGTATTGTCTCCATCTACGGTATTTGTCACTATGCGTATCAGGCGATTGGCATCTCCGCTATTAGCATAACTGTCATTGTTCCTGTCTCCTGAGAAAATCGTGCGCTCACCGTCGGCATTACCGTTAAGCACACACCCGGTAGCTACTTTAAAGACAACTGTAGCCGAAGGCTTATAGACACCGCCGGCAAGATTATAGATATCCCCGTTGACGTTATTGGCGGCCTGGGCACGGAATTCCTCGACACCGAAGGCATTTTCCCAGCTGGAACCATCCTTGCTTCCGGCTCCATCGGGAGTCACATAATAGGTTGCGGCAAACGACATTGCCGGAACAATAGCCATGACTGGCAGGAGTAGATGTTTAAAATTCATAGTCGAAACAGTATTAGTTTAAAGTGATTCTTCTAAAAACTATGTCGCACCACTCAAAAAAAACTATAGGCCAAAAATCATTTTTTTACAATTCACCCTATTAAGACCCAGTTCCCCAATATTTGTTAACGCCGGGGGCGGCCAAGCGTTAACAAATATTGGGGAACTGGGATCTAAAACCTCTCGGTAGGATAGTGTTGCACCGGGGAGGGGTAAATTGTTATTTCAATTATAATCACTCAAGCAAAAGAACTCTTGAAGACCAGTCATTACTCTTGTATGAATCGACATTATGTGTATATGGAATCTCAAGACCGTTAGACATGAGGTAACGCCCCGAGAAACTCTTTCCCTCGAATGAGAGCGGCCGTTTGTCAATACGGTTAAGTTCGTGGATAGTATACATTCTGTCGGGATCAAGGCCGGCCATCCTTATACGAGGCAAGTGCTGGTTTACAAATGTTTCGAGCTTCCACCAATAGAACACAGCCTTACCCTTGTCGGGCGACACATACATCATCGATGCCACACCTTTCTCGTCGTATGGCGACAGCAGACGATAAATATCCCCCTGTTGTACAACGGGACGTATTGTCTTATACTCGGCAATGGCATTGCGACACATGGCGATCTCCTCCTCGGTCATGTTCTTGGGCTGAATCTCCATCCCCAGGCGACCCGACATAGCCACATCTATACGATACTTCATGGGAATAACACGATGTGTCTGGTGGTTGGGGGCCGCACTGATGTGCGATGCCATTGTAACTGCCGGGAAGAAGTGGCTCGTACCCCACTGCATGTACACACGCTGCAGGGCATCGGTGTTGTCGCTCACCCAGAACTCGTCAAACCAGGGCAAGATGCCATAGTTGGCACGTCCGCCACCGCTGGCACATGCCTGGATGGTGACATCAGGGTACTTGGCACGTATGCGGTCGAGAGTCTTGGCGAGTCCTCGATGATACTCGATCATGAGATGACTCTGCTTGTCGGCGGTCAGATACTGCGACCCGTGGTTCATGATGGATGCGTTGGCATCCCACTTGATGTAATCTATGCGGGGATACTTGGTCAATAGAGTATCTACTATATTGAAGACAACATCCTGTACCTTGGGATTGGACAGGTCGAGAACCACCTGTGTACCGCCACGTCCCTGTACAGGTTGGCGGTTTGATGGCTTGATGATATACTCGGGATGCTGCTCATAGAGCTCCGAGACGGTATTGGCCATCTCGGGCTCGATCCAGATGCCGAACTTGATACCATGTTTGTCGGCCGAGTCGAGCAGACCATCAATGCCATGAGGAAGTTTGCCGGTGTCAACAGTCCAGTCCCCGAGCGAGGTATGGTCATTCTTGCGAGGATACTTGTTGCCAAACCATCCATCGTCCATCACGAACAGTTCGCCACCCATCGAGGCTATGTCGGCCATCATCTGGTCCATACCCTCCTCGTTGATATCAAAGTATACACCTTCCCAGCTGTTGAGCAGGATCTTGCGCAACTCCTTGCCGTGGGCTATCCTATGGTCGCGACCCCAACGGTGAATATTACGGCTCACCCCACTCTTACCCTCGGCACTGTAGGTCAATGCTAGAGCCGGAGTAACAAAGGTCTCCCCCTTGTCAAGCATATAGGCCGAGTTATCCTCGTTGATACCGGCATAGAAGTGATGCCAGTCACTGTTGTCAGTGTCGACCATGATTTCATAATTGCCGCTGTAGCAGAGAGCGGCTCCTATGGTACGCCCCTCATTCTCACGCGGCTCTCCATCAAGCGAGAGCATCACCTCTCCATGAGCTGTATGTGAGTTGCGCACGCCATCCTTATTCTTGATAATCTTGACACCGGGTTTAAGAGGCTCCTCGACCATGAAGGCCTCGTTGCCCCACGAACCGGTGAATGACGTGAGATACACATCACCACGGCGCACGGGCAAATAGGCCGACGAGAACTCGCGCAACTGCACAGGCTTCTTGCCTCGGTTCACAGCCTCAGACCATATCTCCATGACATCATTGTCGGGATATACAAGGTAATTGATCTTAATATCAAATGGATACACCCTATCGGTCATAGTCACAGTAGTAATCCTGGAGCCGTCGGGACAATCCTTGTACTCAGTACCGGTGACAGCCATATCAAGGGTCATGTTGCCATCGGGGTGAGTGACACTCATCGCAGTCTCACGCATTGCACTCATGCCGTATACCGGATAAGCCTCGTGACGATCGGTAATTTCCGAAATCCGGTCAATCTGCGACACAGGTATATAATCTCCATAATATACGAAACGTAATGGCTGTCCCAGTGTTGCATCAAGCAACATGGTGGTATTGGGAGTACTGATATCGATAATCTCGGCCTGGCCTGAAAATCTGCCTGCGACAATCATCGACGCGGCAGCGACAAAGAAAATTTTCTGTTTTAATTGCATGATATGATTGTTTAATTTCGGTATTAGAACATTGTCAATGTATAGTATATTTTACGTAGTCAAATATACAAATAAATAATGAAAGAACAATCATACGGTGTGATACTATTTTGACATGGTATAAATAATTATCGACAATGGACGTAGTTTTAATAAATAAATTTGGCATTACTCTCGACTTATTAGTATTTTTGCAACATACAAGTATGTCATACCGGCTTAACCTTGATACCAATATATCGAAATGTCGAAAATCATTACCGAAATCACTCCATTGTCAGATGGCATCCGTAATAGTGTGACATGCCTGAGATCAAAATCCGATGGACAAGCACCCATATTCAGAGAACGAGTTTCTCGACAATAATTAATTCACATCACTGCGCGATATACTCTAAAGAGCCAAGAACACAAGTGACTGTTTGAATTGAAAATAGGACTTTAATATTTAAACAGAATGAAATTATCTCATTGTTTTATGACCCTGGCCATGGCGGCTGTTTCCTCGACCTCTGCATGGGCCAAAATCGAGTTGCCCGATATCGTAGGCAACAACATGGTTGTTCAACAGAATGCCGACGCACGCCTGTGGGGCTGGGCCACACCCGGCAGTAAAGTGACTGTCTCTGCATCGTGGGCTCCGAAGAAAAAAGTGACTGCCGTCACAGCCGGCAACGGCCGCTGGGACATCCTGTTACCTACCGCCGGCGCCACTTTCATCCCCCAGACAATCCGCATCACCGGTGACGGCAGTGACATAACTATAGACAACATTCTTGTAGGCGAAGTATGGTTCTGCTCAGGACAGTCAAATATGGAAATGCCACTGCGAGGATTCAACATGCAACAGGTCGACGAAGCACCCGAAGCAATAGCCTACTCGGGCAAATACACCGGCATACGCTTCGCCACCGTACCAAAGAAAGCCTCATATACACCTCAGGATCGTGTCACATGTCCATGGGTCGAAAGCAACCCCGAGAACGCCCCCGAATTCAGCGCGACAGCATTCTTCTTTGCACGCGCTCTCACCGACCTTCTTAATGTCCCTGTGGGAATCATCTCATGCTCCTATGGCGGAAGCAAAGTCGAAGGCTGGCAATCACGTGAACAACTTGCCGGATATCCCGAGTGGGACATAGACAAGGAAGCCGCCGACAAGAACATGATCGAGTTTGAACGCATCAACGTAATGTACAACGCCATGCTACATCCTCTCATAGGCTATACCGTCAAAGGATTCCTGTGGAACCAGGGCGAGTCAAACGTCGGCCGGCATGACACATACCCCCAACACCAACTCGACATGATCACCGACTGGCGAGAGAAATGGGGACTCGGCGACCTCCCATTCTACTTTGTCGAGATCCCGGGATGGTCATACGGTGATGTCAACGGTGACTCCGCAGCCAAGTTCCGCGAGTGCCAGCACTACGCCGCCACCATCATACCCAACAGCGACATCATATGCACCAGCGATCTTGTTCACCCCGACCAGCCCGAGAACATCCATTCACCCGTCAAGCGGCCTGTCGGCGAACGTCTCGCATTCATGGCCGCCGCCAAGACCTATGGCATCAAAGGACTGCCCGTCGACTATCCGCGATTCAGATCCATGACTGTCGACGGCAACAAAGCATCACTGTCGTTTGACAACATACCTCACGGATTCGTTCCATTCACCCACCTTGAAGGCTTTGAGGCCGCAGGTGCCGATGGCGTATTTCACCCCGCCTATGCCTGGGGCAACTGGGAAAAACTAACTATCGACATCTCCTGCCCTGAGATCGACGAGATCAAAGATGTGCGCTACAACTTCAAGAACTTCGCCGTTGGCAAGATACACAACCATCTCGGCCTCCCGATAATACCGTTCCGCACCGACTCATATTAACCATGCACAAAACCATCCTGTTTTTAATCGTCTCACTATGCCTCCTGGCCGGTTGCTCGTCATCCAACCGCTCGGGAGGCCGATGCGACGACTTCAACATCCCGCTATACACTCCCCGCTACGCCACAGGTTTCGAGATTCTCGGTGCTCAGGGCCGAGCCAGTTCACTAATTGTTGCAAACAATTCATGGCAAGGCAACGACAGCGTTTCATCGTCATTGTTCATATGTCGCGAAGGCGAGCAGCCTCCCGCCGACTATGACGGGGCTGTCATCGACAGCGAAGCCGGTCGTATAGCTGTCATGTCATCGTCACACATCGCCCTGTTACATGCAGTCGGAGCCTCTGACCGTATTGTCGGAGCCTCGGGAGTGACATACATTTCAACCCCGGTCAACAAAGACTCGATAGTCGACATAGGCTACGAAGGGAATATCGACTATGAGGCCCTGTTAGGGGCGGCTCCCGACATCGTACTGCTATATGGCATCTATGGAGCCAGCCCTGTTGAACCAAAGCTTCGTGAACTCGGCATACCCTATATATATATAGGAGACTATCTCGAAGAATCTCCGCTGGGAAAAGCCGAGTGGATAGTCCCCCTGGCCGAGATCGCCGGACGGCGACAGGCCGGTATTGACACCTTCGCCCCTATTCCCGGCCGCTATGAAATGTTACGGGACAGCGTGGCCCGGGCCGCTATGACCTCTCCGACCGTAATGCTCAACACCCCCTATGGCGACTCCTGGTTCATGCCTCCCACGGGTAGCTACATGGCAAGACTCATAACCGATGCCGGCGGCGACTATATATACAAGGACAATGACACCGGCTCCTCGTTGCCCATCGACATGGAGACAGCCTACATGCTCACCTCCAGGGCCGACTACTGGATTAACGTCGGCACACCGAAGACCATCGGCCAGCTACGCGACGCGTGTCCGCGATTCGCCGACACCCATCCTGTCCTATCGGGACACGTATACAACAACACCCTCCGTAGCAACGATGCCGGAGGCAACGACTTCTACGAGTCGGCCATCGTGAACCCCGACCTTATACTGCGCGACCTCATAAAGATATTCCATCCCGGGCTCATCGACGATGAGTTCGTTTACTACAAGCAACTACGCTGACCACACCATGCGCGCACGTAACTGCATATTATTCACAACTCTGTCTCTGCTCACAGTCCTGCTGTTCATCATAGACCTAACCACAGGCGCCGTCGACATACCTCTAAGGCACGTATGGGAAGCTCTCACAGGAGGTGACGTTCCACACAGTACCGCCAGAATCATCATAAACATAAGGCTCGTCAAGGCAATCGTAGCACTGCTCACGGGTGCGGCTCTGTCGGTAAGCGGACTGCAGATGCAGACCCTCTTCCGCAATCCTCTCGCCGGCCCTTACGTACTCGGCATCAGCTCCGGTGCAAGCCTCGGTGTCGCACTGTTCATACTCGGAGCCCCCATGTTGGGTCTCACGGCATCGATGTCATCACTCGGCATAGCCGGGGCGGCATGGGCCGGAGCCGCCGCCGTGCTATTCATCATCGCCGCTGTAGGTCACCGTGTCAAAGACATCATGGTGATCCTCATCCTGGGCATGATGTTCTCATCGGGAGTCAGTGCCGTAGTCCAGATACTGCAATATCTAAGCCGCGAGGATTCGCTCAAAGCTTTTGTAATATGGACCATGGGATCACTCGGAGACGTCACCTTCACCCAGCTATGCGTAATGCTACCAGCTGTAATCGCCGGTCTGATACTTGCCATCATTACCATAAAACCCCTCAACCTGCTGTTGCTTGGCGAAGAATATGCGGTAACCATGGGACTCGACATGAAACGTTCGCGCGGAATGCTGTTCCTGTCAACCACCCTGCTTGCCGGATCGGTCACAGCATTCTGCGGACCCATCGGCTTCATAGGGCTTGCCGTGCCACACATATCCAGGATGCTGTTCGACAACAGCGACCACCGCATTCTTATTCCCGGCTCTCTACTGCTCGGATCCTCTGTAATGATACTTTGCGACATCATATCCAAGATGTTCACGCTCCCCGTCAACGCCATCACCGCACTCCTCGGTATACCTGTCGTCATCTGGGTCGTACTCCGCAATCAAAGTCTTATCAACCACCACCGACCATGATCAGGCTACACGACTTTTCAATAGGCTTCGGCTCACGAAAGCTTCTCGACAACATCGACTGTACATTCTCCGACGGCCGACTCACCGCCCTGATCGGACGCAACGGCTCTGGAAAATCCACAATGCTCCGTGCCATCGCCGGACTCGACCGCCATTATCAAGGAAACATATCACTCGACGGTACAAGCCTCCGCAATATCCCCACGGCTCTCATTGCCAGGCGGCTCGCCTTTGTCAACACCCACCGCACCCGTATTCCAAATATGCGTTGCATCGATGTCGTGGCACTGGGACGCGCCCCCTACACCAACTGGATCGGACACATGCAACCCGACGACCTTGAAATCGTCCGTCAAGCCTTGAAATCGGTCGGAATGGCCGACTATAGCCATCGCCCGCTCGACACCCTCAGCGACGGAGAATGCCAACGCGTCATGATTGCACGAGCCATCGCCCAGGACACCCCCGGTATCCTTCTCGACGAGCCCACCTCGTTTCTTGATCTGCCCAACCGCTACGAGCTCGTGACTCTGCTCCGCACACTCGCCCACGACCAAGGCAAGTGCATACTATTCTCAACCCACGAGCTTGACATCGCACTGCGCCTGTGCGACGACATCGCACTCATTGACAACGGCTCGATACACCACCTCCCGGCACCACAGATGGCATCCAGTCCCCACCTACGACGGCTGTTCCCCATCCCGCTGTAAGGAAGTCAACAAACCAAACCGGCCTCATAAACGTTAAGTAAATATTGCAGTAATCAAAGCCCAACAACCTAATTCTACTTACCAACAACCTAATTCTACTTAATCATGAGCCACGACAATCCTTACAGCCATATCGTCCGCAACGAGACTACCGCCAACTCCAACCACCAGTATATCGGTGAATGGCAAGTGCCCGACACACAACATCCGGTCACAAAATCGCCCAAACCAAAGCCCACCTCACCCAAACCCGAAATCTACTACTGAAGCCCACCCCTCGTTAACTATCCAACCGCACAAATAGTGAAGTTAAAGCAACCGACAGCCGGATATCGCCCCCAAAAAGGCACCCCGGAGAGGGTGCCCGCACTAATAGCCGTGGCTTAAGCGACCGATAGGTCGCGCAACCCGCGGATCAGGCATCTCCCCCCTCCATACAAAGGCGATGAGCGAGGCCGCCTCGGAGCACGTCTGTGCGGAGAGGTGTCCGAGCAAGTCGCCCCCCATCCTTTACGGTGAGAGCGTTACAATTACGACAGATGTGTGCTACCCGTGCGCCTACGGCTCCGGGGGCACACATCTGCCGTTTTTTTAATAAAAATCATTTGATCTTCCGCGGGTTGCGCGACCTCACGGTCGCTTAACACCACGGCTATTTGTGCCGGCACCCTCTCCGGGGTGCCCTTTAACGATGGCACTATGCTGTTCGTTCAAGATCCACATGAATCAACTTTTCCGCGAAAGCATTCGTCCAACACTATGATCCTCTGGAGAGGGTGCCCGAACAAAATCCGTGCGGTTGACAACCGACGGACGGGGGCACCTGCCAATGGCACCCCGGAGAGGGTGCCCGCACTAATAGCCGTGGCGTTAAGCGACCGACAGGTCGCGCAACCCGCGGATCAGGCATCCCCCTCCATACAAAGGCGATGAGCGAGGCCGCCTCGGAGCACGTCTGTGCGGAGATGTGTCCGAGCGAGTCGCCCCTCCCCCACACTCTTATCTGCGGTTAGTAAGTATTGAGAATCAACGGCAGGAATCCAGCAAGTCGGCCCCCGGATTGGTATAGTTGTCTATGCCAAGACTCACCCGCTTCATAGCCTCGAACGTATGGGTTGGTGGTGCGACATCGGCCGGTATAGGCTGTCGGCTGAACTGCTGGAAATATAGAAGGCAGGCATCCTTCCACCATCGCGCATCCTTCGCCTGAATCTCAAGGCGTGCAAGGACATCGGCATACAAAGCTTTGTCTGCTATATCATTCTCCACCGATATCCAGTCAGTGATCATACCGTCAACCTCGTCAACACCATGCTGATAGTGACGGCACAATGTATTCCACATCGTGTCACCACCACTCAGCACATAATTCCATGGCACATGATGGAACCACAGGAGATACTCTTCGGGGCATGTCTCAACCGATGCATACTGCGACCTGTAAGGCTCGGGATACTGGGACACAGCATCACTTCCCGACGGTGACCGGTCAAAACCCAGCCCCACACTGTCAGCCCTATGATAAAAACTTGGGAGCCAGTCGGGTCGTGCCCCCTCTACATCACACCATGGCTCGGGACCATAGTGGTGACCGAATGCAAAGAGATGATGCAACCCCATGGGCATCATATAGTCAACGACAGCCTCGCGCGATCTCATCATCATGTCGACAATACGCTCGGCCGAAGCCTCGGTAGCCGGCTTAAGTTCAAGCTTCACCCAGTCGCGGGCAATATCCCTGGCACTAAGAGAGGGATCGCAGGCAAACCGGCCGAAAGCATATAGATTGGCCCTGGCAAAAGGATGGCCTGTAAAATTCTCCGCGTCACCTATGTTGGCCACTCCGGCTATACCACTCTGCGTCCCGGCAGGAACCTGCGAGAAGAACTCCTCCCACATCGTGCCGAGATAAGCCAGATGATTGCTGTGACCAAGATATTCCTGGGTAATCTGCAACTCAGGCATCGTGGCGGTACTGTCCATTGCCAGCAACAGCGGACTGAACGGTTCGCGCGGCTGGAAATCTATAGGCCCGTTCTTTATCTGCACTATGACATTGTCGTCAAACCGGCCGTCAAGCGGTTTGAACTCCATATAAGCCTGTTTGGCACGATCGGCGTCACCGGGTGAATAGACAAATGCACGCCACATCACCAGTCCGCCATGACGGGCAAGCTCACGGGCAAGCATATTGGCCCCCTCGGCATGTGTGCGTCCGAAGTCACACGGGCCTGGCTGCCCCTCCGAGTTGGCCTTGACAAGAAATCCGCCAAAATCGGGTATCATGCCATATATCTCATCCACCTTCAGGCCCCACCATTTTGCCACACGCTGATCAAGAGGATCGGCAGTATCCAGGCTGTCAAGCAACATCGGCGAGGCAAAATTCACCGATAGATAGACCCTAAGTCCATACTCCCTGAATATATCGGCCAGAACCTTTACTTTCTCCAGATACACGGTAGAAAGAATACTTGGCGAGGCATTGACATTATTAAGCACAGTACCGTTGATACCGGCCGCAGTGACCAGGCGGGCATACTCACTGTAACGTGGTGACACCGAGTCGGGCAACGACTCCCAGTCCCAGAGACTACGACCTGCATATCCACGCTCGATAGTACCGTCGGGATTATCCCAGTGATTGAGCAGACGCAATTTGAAAGCGGGCGCCGACTCCCCGTCAACGCCCGTAGAAGCGGTGCCGCAACTAACCCATAACAGCACCGCGGTTATCAACATAAAACCTACTAAAGATCCAAGTCTCTTATTCATAGAAGCCGATTATTCCATTCCATCCATAGTCTCGATCAGTCCGTCGGGAGTATAATTAAGTTCACGTACCTTAAGACTGCGCAACCATGTGCGCCCTCCCGACGGCACACTGTCATGATAGAACAGGAACCAACGCCCCTTGAACTCAACAATGCAATGATGGGTAGTCCAGCCCACGACCGGAGTGAGTATCACCCCCTTGTAGGTAAACGGACCATATGGATTATCACCGATGGCATAGCACAGGAAATGGCTGTCACCGGTAGAGTAGGACAGATAATACCGGCCATTGTGTTTATGCATCCAGCTGGCCTCGAAAAAACGGTGAGGATCTCCGGCCTTGAGCGGATTGCCCTCCTCGTCGACCACAACCACCGGTCTTGGCTCCTCGGCAAACTGCAACATATCCGATGAAAGCTTTGCAACACGTGACGGGAGCGAAATCTCGTCACCCTCCGGCAAGTAGGCATTCTCAAGGGCCTTGTTATCGGTATAACGCTGGAGTTGACCACCCCACAGTCCACCGAAATATACATAATGGTCATCCCCGTCCCTGAATACACACGGATCGATCGAATAACTGCCGCGCATCGGCTCGGGCTGTGGAATAAACGGCCCCTCGGGACGATCTGCGACCGCCACTCCCATTCGGAAGATATCGTTACGGTCCTTCAACGGAAAATACATGTAATACCGGCCATCTTTCTCGGCCACATCACAGTCCCACAACTGTCGTCCGGCCCAAGGCACATCGCCGACGGCCAGTACAACACCATGGTCTACGATCTCCCCGGTCATGGGATCATCGGTCGAGAACACATGGTAATCGACCATATCGAAGTGGTCGCCGTTATCATTCTCCTGGATCCCACTCTCACGGTCATGTGACGGATAAATATACAGACGGCCGTTAAAAACGTGAACCGAAGGATCGGCCATATAGTCTTCCGGTACTAAATATCGAGGTTTCATAATCAATTAATTATTTATAAGTAAGTGTTGTAAATTAGTCTATATTATATGGTTAAAAGATTATCTGGCAACAGCACAGAGACCGACCATCGTGCCGGTAAAATTATCTACGGTACGACTGCTCAAAAGGTCGGCCGGGATGACATCCTCCAGCTCTACCAGCGATGAATCATCAGTCCCGTATGCAAAGTTATACAAACCGTCGCCATTGTTTCTCACCACAAATGTCATCGGCTTGCCGTCATCGGCAATCTCATAATCCCTGTACATAGGCTCACCCTCGCGTATGCAGACCGACAGTCTCACACACGGCCGGCCATCGGCTGTAACCGACCGCCCGAACAATATATTGGCATCATCGTCCTTGAATATCACGATCCCGGCAATATCATCATTGTCAACAGCATCAAAAGCATCAATTGTAGTCGAAGCCTCAAAAGCATTCTCGGTGATCCAACGCCCTACTGCTGTCGGAGCGCACACATCTGGGAATCGGTTGTATGAAGCCGTCAGCACAAGACGTCCACCATCAACATGATAGCGGTCAACCTGTTGATTGCGAATGAAGAAAGCATCCACGGCAAGACCATCATCATCCCATAGACCGACAGCCTCGCCTGTACCTCCGCGATATGGTATGGGGCTGTCGCCTCCCACCACCACCGGCTGACCGGCCGACCAGTCTACAGGCAGGATAAACGTCTCACGTCCACATATATCATGCCCGTCGGCATTGTACGGACGCATGGCGAGAAATACAGCATACCACTCCCCTCCGGGGGTCTCGACAAGGTCGGCATGCCCGGTACATGTGACAGGGAAACGATCGGCCGACGGAGCCTTAAGAATCGGATTTACAGCACATGGAGTAAACTTTCCACGTGGCGAAGTGCTCTCAAGAACGACTTCACGATGATCAGGACCGGTACCACCCTCGGCACACATCAGATAATACTTGTCACCTACATGATAGAGATGCGGACCCGATCCACACGGGATTCTCCTCCGGTCTTATGCCACCGTCAAGAATACATACCGGTTGTCCGGTAACACGGTCATTGGCCCAGTCAAACTCGCGGGCATAGATAGCACGATGGCCATCATAACGGGGTTTCCCCACCGGAGCATCATTATTGACGATATACGCCTTGCCGTCAACATCAAACAGTATGCTCGGATCAATGCCACCCACCTCAGGCAGCCACACCGGGTCACTCCACTCTCCTCGCTTGGGATCGTCGGTAGTTACATAGAATGTCCCGCCGTTACCTACAAGGGTGGTGATCATATAGAACTTCCCGTTAGCCTGATTGTATGAGATATCAGGAGCATATATACCGTTTCTGATACTGATGCCGCCGGGAAGTGACAGCTGAGACTGACGGTTGAGCACAAATCCCAGGCGGTTCCATTTCTTCAGATCCGTACTATGCCAGATCGGCACTCCGGGAAAAAATGAAAACGACGAGTTGACAAGATAATAGTCCTCCCCCACTCTCACTATGCTCGGATCGGGATAACAGCCTGGCAAGAGAGGATTCACGACATCGTCACCGGCATTGTGTCCATCCACACCGAGCGGCCTGTAGTTGAACTGCGAGAAGACAGCCTTGCGTGGCTGTGTATATTCTCTTAGAAACGGCTTTACATTATACTCACGATCAAGGAGAAGAGGATAATCGGTACGCCCCGACACCGGCCAGTTGTTTTTCCATGAGTCTCCATCACTCACACCCCAGGCATTGACTCTGGTTATTACATCACTATGACGCACAAGTATATCAAACACTCTGGCCATACGATCGTTCCACAATTCACCCACATCATCGGGCAATGCCTCGACATATGGATTCATACTGTTGTCAAAAGCCACCGTGTCAGATATATTGGCACCCTCATGTAGTGTAGGTAGAGCCGACATGTCAAGTTCGGTTATCATAACTTCACATCCCGTTGACGCAAAATCAATTATCGACTTCTCAAACTGGCCGAAATCCGGATAATCAATACCCATATGGCCCTGCATACCGATGGCATCCACGCGCAGTCCTTCGGCTTTCATCCCGTTGACAATCCTCACATATGCATCACGGCGCCCCGGGACATTCATACCGTAGTCATTGATATATAGTTCGGCCTCAGGATCTGCTTCATGGGCATATCTGAATGCAAGCCTGATGAAGTCCTCCCCAAGAATCTCATAGAACTTGCTCTGGCGGAAACTTCCGTCCTCCACAATCGCCTCATTGACAACATCCCAGCCATGGATACGACCTTTGTAACGGCCTACGACCGTATGGATATGATCCCTCATACGGGCCTTGAGGGTCTCGGCATCCACCTGGTTGCCCACACTGTCAACGAAGAACCATGGAGCACACTGGGAATGCCATACGAGACAGTGCCCTACGATATTCATACCATGCTTCTCGCCAAACTCCACAAAGCGGTCGGCGTTATCCCAAAAGTACTGACCCTCTGACGGATGTATCTTTTCACATTTCATGTCATCCTCGGCAACGATCGAGTTGAAATGTCTGACTACAATTGCCGATGCTACCGAATCAGACCCGTCAACCTGACGGGTGTTCAAAGCCGCACCCATCAGGAACTTACCGGCAAAGGCATCCTTGAGAGGTATTCCGGCCGGGACATCGCTCCGTGGCGAAGAACACGAAGTGACTGCAAGCACAGCAAACAGAGGCGAAACTAATTTCTTAAACAAAGTGTGATAATTCTTGATCATTATATTCATGATGTCTTATGACGTGATTCAATTTCGGCATTAATCTCATCGATACGGTTGTCGTCGAGCTCATAGCGCGATATGATAAACATTGCGAGAACAAGCAGGATTGCAGGAATAACCGATACAAGCCACAGAATACCCTGCTGGGCGAACGGTGACTGCGATACGGTATCCTTGTCAAAGCCCACATAAGCGAGTACCAGTCCAGGCACCACACCACCGAGAGCCATGCCAGCCTTGTAGAATATTCCGGTCAAAGCGTTGACAATGCCCGAGATGCGCTTGCCGTGAGTATACTCGCCATATGAAATAACCTCAGGAACAAGTGCCCACATATAGCCAGTAGCAACTATCACTCCTGTCGACTTGACAAACTGGGCGACATACACCAGCCACATCTGGGACTTCAAGGCCTCGATCATAGATATGGCATACAAAAGCCCCATGCCAACGATAGCAGTCACAAGAAATATGTAGAACATTCCTTTCTTTCCTACGACACTCTTGATCGCCGGTATCATTGGCATGAATATAAAGGCAGGTATCGAGCCTAACCCCATGAAAATCGACAGATTGTCGGCATTGCCATGCAGATTGTAATTGATATAATAAGCACCCGCGGCATTGCCTATAGCCATCATGGCGAAAGCGGTGACAAAGAAATAGGCCAGAACCCGTAGCGGACGGTTGTGTACAAATTCAAGCCAAAGATCCGATACTTTCACGTTATCGGTCTCACTGGAATCCATCACCACCCGTTCACGACACTGCGAGAAACAGAATACAAGAAGCGCCAGACCTACAACACCATAGATAGCCATTGTCACAAGCCATGCGCTATCGCTGGTTGAAAGATCCTCGGTCTCGCACGGGTCAAAGAACTTCAACACATAAGGTATACCCATACCCACAGCAAGCCCCCCTATATTGGCCATGAACATCCTCACCGATGTCAGGATAGTGATCTCTTTTGTATCACGTGTCAACGACGCATTGAGAGCTCCATATGGCACATTGACCAGTGTGTAACACATTGACAGACCTACATAAGTGATATAGGCATACAACAACGAACCGCTGAAACCGTTCCAAAAACACAGTAAAGCAAATCCCGTCAACGGAATGCCCCCTAAAATAAGATAGGCGCGATACTTGCCCATACCGGGATTACGCTTGTCGACAAATGCACCTACCAGAGGATCCCATATGACATCCACAATCCTGACAATCAAGAACATCACAGCCGCCACCTCTGGTGCAAGACCATACACATTGGTATAAAAGAAGAGCAGATACATGCTTATTGTCTGATAGATAAGATTCTGGGCAAGGTCACCCGAACCGAAGCCTATACGCTGCAGCCAGTTTAATTTATAAAAACCCTTGCTGTTATCCAGTAACGATGATTGTTCCATGGCATTAATATATTTCATTTCTTATTAATATTCTCAAGCACCCGACGCGCAACACGTTGTCCAAGAGTCTTCTTGTCAAGAGGATGAATATCGTTCCACTCGCCAAGATCGCTGTTACATATGAGACTGGCATGGTGTGTGTCACCGACTGCCTTGGCCTGACGTTGCCTCATCTCGGCCCAGGCCTGACGTCCCCCCTTATCGGACGGATGCAGGAAATCGGCCAGCTCGACAACATAGAACGGCATATCCGCGTTACTCCACGCCGCACGCCAGTTGTCAATAAGGTTGACAAGCTGACGGTCATACTGATTGCGACGACCAACGTTCGATTCTCCCTGATACCATATTGTGCCACATACATGATACTTCACTATCGGAGAGATCATCTTGTTATACAGCACCGTTGGTACATAGCAGTAAAACTGCATTCCGGGGCCCGACGGCATCACAGCGCCAAGACGGTACTTCCACTTCCCCGCGAGACTGATCTCAAGATCGTCAAATATAAGTTTATATGGCTTCTCGGGAACAAACTGAGGATATCCGTTCTGGCTTATCACCCTTACCGTAAGCTGATTACTACCGGCTCTCACCAATCGGCCCGGCACCTTGTACACACGGGGAGGATACTGATAACCGGTAGATCCCACATACTCGCCGTTAAAGAAAACCGAGTCTGCGTCCACAATGCATCCAAGACGCAACACAGCATCTTTACCAGCCTCACCGGCAGGGACTTGCACAGTTTTCCTAAACCAATGGGTTCCATTGACCGGATTCAGCCCGTCACTGCCCCAGGAGGATCGCGACGAACCATACTCACCGGGAATCACAACATCCGTCCAGTCGGATATATCCAATTGACAATCATACCATTTAACATCGCCATTAACACCCTCATCCATTGAATAGAGCGTAGCATTCCAGCGAGCATAATTTTCACTTTCAAGACGCTTTATATTATCACGATACGTCTCATCATCATATATCTTCAACTGCGCGAGAGCCAAAGGATCATCCGAGAGATATTCCCTTGACATCCAAGCTTCTATCGGAGTTCCACCCCAGCTGGAATTGATAATGGCCACCGGCACACCTGTGGCTGAATGGAGTTCCTTGGCAAAGAAATACCCCAACGCACTGAAATTCAATGCTGTCACAGGATCAGCCTTGCTCCAGCGCCCTTGCGTGTCCGACTCATTGGCATTAAAAGAGAATTGCCTGTCGACCATGAATTGCCTTACATGCTCATCGGCATATTCCGAGACTTCGTTGGCAAACATGTCAAGTACCCGATTGACAGGCAGTTCCATATTTGACTGTCCCGAACATACAAAAACATCGCCCGAAAGTACATCCTCAAGCACCAGATCGTTGACTTGCAGGATATAAGGTCCACCGGCCTTGAGCGCAGGCAACTTCAGTAACCAGTTACCACAGCTATCAGCCACGGTTGACACAGACGTCTTACCACAACGGGCACATACACTTTCGCCGGGATCGGCCTTGCCCCATAGCGATACCTCCTCTCCACGTTGCACCACCATACCAGATGACAGGATATCAGGCAATACCACCCGTGCAGTCACCATCTGCGCCGAACAGCAAGCCAGCAACAGCAATGATTTTATATATCGATTCATGACCATAACAGTTTATCAGTTTCTATTTATATTCGTAAAGCCTGACATGCAGAGCTTTGAAGTCATCCACACCTATGCGTACGTGACGCCCCTGATGAGTCTCGTCGCCATTGAAATATCTCACAGGCCGATAAGAACCGTCGGGCTTGAACTCGATCTCACAGACCGAACCAATACCTATTACACGATCACCGCGCCACCGCTTGTCGACATCAGGACCGGTCTCCTGGCTTACGAAACCGTCCTCGCCTCGCAACTTACTGTCTGACTGAGCATTGAGATCCTCAAATTTCACTACCAGTCCCGAGCCGGCTATGATATACTCCATCGGAGCGACACGTATTAAGACACCACCGGTCTCAGGCCATCGCGAGCCGTCACCTCCACGAGGATCCCATGGCAATGTAAAATAATGAGATACAGTGATTTTCATTCCATCCTGCACCATGACACGGGTTGTAGAGTCGTTATCAAAAAAGAGCCCATGCATATGTCCTGTACCCTGCGCCTCAACAAGCAACGGTGTCATCTCGGCCAACAGCCTGTATCCCATGGCATTGGATGTAGAATCATCGCAATTCTCTATGGAGAACGGACTGAGCCCGATGGCATCATGCTCGCCAATGACATAGAACGCCTGAGCGGCATTACCGCCCGACCGCTTTATTTCAGGAACAAACAGTATGTTGCCCGGGCGCACATATCCGGCCACCCAGTCTTTGAAACCATCATCATATATATCGGGCGAATAAAAATCAAGCGAAGGTGCTGCAACCATCCATACATCAAGCAACTTGGCAAGAGGGCCGGCCGATGGATATTGACCGGCACGGCGTCCACGGCTGTCCATGGCCGCATTAACATAGAGCGGGCGCGCTGAACCGGACTTTGCGCAACGGGCCAGACGCTCCACATAGGAAGCATAGTGCCAGGCCATGAAAATCTCATCGGCATCGGTCCTGTCACCGAAAGCCTCATCCCATGGCATCCCCGGGACAAGACGCCTTACCTTCAACGCCCCGGCAAGATGAGGTGTAAGACTGTCGCGATTCTTGTTTATATAATCACATAGCCGGGGCGGGAGACCCTGGCTGTATATCTTGTCGGCAAGCCTGGAATGGTCGCGGGCATCCTCAAGCATACCTATTTCATTTTCAATCTGTATAGCGATGACTGTGTCATCATGGTCGGCCTTTTTTATATGATCAAGCAGATGTCCGAAGGCCAGACTATCGGCCTTGAAAACCTCGGGAGAGAACGCGCTGGCTATCTCAAGCGGTTTGCCGGCACGAGTCCTGGCGCGTGGATATTTTTTATAATCGGCTTTAAACCAAAGCGGAGCATAACAGCTCATAGAGTTTTTCCATGCTCCGAACCACAGGAATATGACCTTAAGGCCATTGAGACGCGCCTCAGAGAGGACATCATCGATGGTAGAGAAATCGAACCGTCCCTGTTCGGGTTCGATCAGTTCCCAATAAGCCGGGACAAGAACGGTGTTAAGTCCCATACGGTTAAGCCTTGGAAAGATAGAGGATACATCCTCGGTACATGTCGCTGAACTGTTACCCAATTCGCCACCGAGAATCAGCATCGGACGGCCATCGACAATCAGCCTCGGGGCAGAACAAGTACGGTCGAGGTATACATCGGCACTCGCGGCGAATGTCGCAGCGAGTATCATTGTCACGAATATTGAAAGTCGATTGAACATCGTTTTTTGTCGGTATGTGCACGGCATGACGTGCATAATTTTAAATTAACGTATCATAAGGTTGTTTAAACACCCCGGAGTATCGGCCGAGACCGATGCCCCGGGATGCATTAAGCCAAGTCTATTGCATATTATTCAGTCTCTTCATCGGTAGGCTTGTCTACGGCGTCTTTCCAGTCTTCACCCTTGAACTGTGATGAGATATCAAAACCGGCAATTGCATCGCATACAGCCTTATAGGCTATCTTACGCGCATAGTCGGCATCAAAAATATTAGGACAGTCACCCTTGAGCCAATACTCATGTTCGTCCTCCTTGTCACTGAGGCCCCAAATGGTAACACCCGACTGCTGTCCGACAGGAATGTTCTCGAAATATGAATCAAGAATCATCTTGTAGATATCGGCCTGTTCCTGCTGGTCGGCATCGCTGAGTTTAGACAATCCCATGGCAACATCAAGCTCGGTGATACGTATAAGCTTACCTGTAGCGGCGAGAGTCTTGAACATCGCGTCAACCTGCTCTTTGGTGATCGACTTCTGGACATGCATCTGGGTACCGATACCGTCGACATGACCGCCGTTGGCATCAATGTACTCTACAAACTTGATAAGCTCGGCGAGCTTATTGGGGTTGGTCTCAAGGTTATAGTCATTGACAAAGAGTTTGGCGCCGTTTGGATTATATCTGGCAGCATATTCAAACGCCTTGGCGGCATAATCCTTGCCTATAAAGTATCCCCAGTACCAGTGGCTGTTACCTGCACTGTTTGCCCAGTTGAGAGTAAGACCATCCTGCTCGGTCTCGACAGGCTCCCGGTCAGGATCTGCATCTTCATTGCTCATGAACGCACCGTCAAAACCGCGCCATCTGCCACTGTCATCGACAGGCTCGTTGATGACATCCCATGACGAGCAGTACGGACCGCAATGCTCCATAGCCTCCTTGATCCAGGCCTCCATGTATGCGAGCAGAATCTCACGCTTCTCCTGTGCGCTCTTAAGCTCATAGTGATAAGCAGCCGCACGGCTACGCACACGGGCTACCGATGCTTCAATCTTCTTACCGAATTTTATATTATCGATATAATAGGTAGCTCCAACCTTACCGAAATTCAAGAGAATACGGTCGGCTCCCTCTTTCTCCTCGGGTAATGTGAACTCACATTCACATAGCATCCAGTCGGTACCAACATTGAATGTATTGTAACCGCCCTGCTGACCACTACCCTCTGATTTCTGATACTGGAACTGGAGTTCGCCGGCTGCACTGCTTGAACGGGCCTGGAACTGGATAATATAAGTTGCACCTACCTCAAAAGGCTGGTCGAATGTATAAGCACACTGGGCTGACCATACATCGGCATCACTGGGATTGTCGAGCACCATGGCATATGAACCGTCAACACCTTCACCGGCCTCAACTGTCTTTGTAGAGCTGTTGCCCCAAGACCCCCATCCACCGGTTGTTCCACCTTCGAAGTCACTGTTATCCCCTACGAGAACATTCTCCATCGGATCGGCGGCAACAGGCTCGCTGTACTCACCAAATTTCACATTGTCAATGTAGTATGTGGCAGCCACCTTGCCGAAGTTGATGAGCAGGCGGTTATATTCCTTGCCATCCTCAGGCACGGTGAACTCAACCTCGACCGTAACCCAGTCGGTACCCACATCGACACCCTTGTACAGACCACCGGCGTAACTTGAACTGTTCTGATAGGCGATCTGAAGTGATCCCGCTGCAGAACTGGACCGTGCGTCAAATTTGATCTTATAGGTCTGGTTTTCCACCATAGGCGCATCAAGATCATAGGCCATCTGAGCGACATAGTAGTCAGAGCCGTCTGACGGATTAACAAGTACCAACGCCTTGGATCCGTCGACACCGACCCCATCCTCTACACTCTTTGACGACTCGTTGCCCCATGAACTCCAGCTTCCCGATGTGCCGTTCTCGAAGTCACTGTTGTCTCCGACAAGAATGTTGGTGATACCGTCACCGACTCCGGGCTGTTGTTCCTGAACAAGCTTGGGTGCTATGAGAGACTTCATGTAGTTCTGCTGTTGCTGAGTGTGCCACAGCAGGTTGTGTCCATGAAGCCTAAGACCGGTATTCATGGCAAAGAACCGGTCGACTGCAGTCCAGTTGCATACACCGCTTGCCGATACGATCGACTGGTGTTTCATCGCATTGCCGAATGTAACTCCGTTGAAATTTTCGAGAACGGCATTGCGGTAATCCTCTTTCTTGAGGAACTGGTCAAGTCCCATGCCAATGGTGACATCGACACCCTGACGATACTCGGCGGCATATTCCCTGATCGGCTTATACAGCGCAATCTGCTCTGAGAGCTGTAACGGAAGCTCGGACGAACTCACCGACGAGTCGGAAGGTCTCCATTCCATTACCTCCTCGTCACATGCCGTAGCGACAAGGCCGACAGCCATTACAGCCGAAATTATTTTATAGTAGTTCTTCATTGTTTCAATAATTTAAGTATTTAACGGGTCTACTCGTCCTCAGGAAAATCGGACATCTCTATTGCGGCAAACGGCACTACGCGCCAGCTGTCGACATACATTTTAGGACCGATGAAATTCTCCGACTTGAACTCCACTCCGTCAAATGTGAAGTCGGTGTTTACAAATCCCATACCGAAGTTACAGTACGTTGAAGCATTACGGTCGTCGATGATCGTCTGCAGGGTCGGAACAGGCTCCTCGCCCACTGCTATGATATCGGCATACTTGCCCATCTCACTGAATGGTATGGTTACCGTAGTCCATCCGTCGGTCGAGAACGGCTCGCCGTTCTGGGCATACGGGATGAAAAACAGCGTAAGACTCTGTTTGTTGTTGTCGTCACTGGTATATCCGGCGAAGTTAAAGTTGTTTATCAGCAGAATCTCGATCTGTCCGGTAGTCGACCACGGGTCGGGACAATAGATATCAAACTGGAAAGCCAGCTCGGTTACAGGAGTGGCCGGATCAATGTATGCAGCCATGCGCGACCAGTCGTCATTGGCATTGCCATTACCGGCGGTCCAGCACTCGGTTACACGTGACATGCTTGACTTGACGCCACCCTCAAGAATACGGTCAGGCACCACCTGCCATACCTTGCCACGCTGTCCAAGCGGATCATCCACCAGGTCTTCGGCCATTATCATGCTGTTTGATGATCCCCATGAACCTTGCTCGTATCGGCCGTCAAAGTCAAGAATCATACACTCGGTATAATTGAAACAAGCCGGCGACACAGCTGTGCCATTAGCCGATACAGCTGTTATCGAACCGCTTTGAGAAACACCCTGAGGCATCACGAACATGAACCACTCGCCATCCTCGTCATCGCTCACGATACCCTCGGTAACTGTAATGTCACCCGGGAGAGTCACACTCGATGTCTCCTGAAGGCCGTTACCAAATACAGTCACAGTCTCGCCCGCTACAGGCAGGGTATTCGAGATACTCTTGATACCCGGCATTGCGGCACGGATTGTAAAATGATATGCCAGCTCGGTATTGTCCTTGATAAGGCGTATGATATCACGCTCGCTCTCATCGGCCGTCGTGATGGGCGTCTTGGCATTGAGAGTGATCAACATCGAGTTATCAGTCACATAGTTGCGATTAAAATATGTATCATATCCGTTGACAGTAACCTTCTTAAGGCCCATGAATCCGCTACCCTCAAGGCGCAGCATCTGTCCAAGGCGACCGAAGTCGACTTCACGGTCAGGAACACTCGACTTGTAATCCTCGAGATACACCTTGCTGACTTCAATGGGGGTACTCTGATACTCGCTGTCAAAGTACTCGTCATTCTCCGAGCACGACACCACACCCATGGCAATGGATGCCATAGCGGCTATACTCAGAATATTATTGATATATTTCATAGATGCAGTCTTTTAGTAATGATTAGTTATACAATTGATCATGGGTCACCTCACGCTGGCCGAAGTCATATGCGACAGGATCCGAATTGAGCTGAGGATTACGACCGAGATCGACATCACTGAATGGGAATACAAGGCTTGCCTCTGTAGCCTGCGATACACCGGTACCGTTATTGTTCTTGGCATACTGGCACTTCTCGGTCTCGTCGTATACATAACTGCAGTTACGGTCCTGCGTATTTAGATAGCTCACGATCTCGTTGCGCTTGTAATACGATCGGCGCACAAGGTCATACCAGTACTGACCCTCGAGCGCAAGCTCGATACGGCGCTCCTTGCGCAGGTCCTCCCAGGTGATCGAACTTTTCACGGCCACACCGGCGCGTTTACGCACTGCATTGAAATACTGCAGAGCGGTCTCATCGGACGTGCGGTCATTGTTGCCCAATATAGCCTCGGCCATATTGAGATAAACCTCGGCCAGACGCATCATATAGGTGTTGACACCCATCGACTGACGGTAGCTTATACCGTTGTCATCAATCTTGCCTATGACATATTTCTTGATATTGCATTTGTTGTCATAACCACTCTCGTCGACATTATATGTATAACCGCCGTTCTTGACATTGAGTTCCTCATAGTACTCACCGCTGGTGGCAATCGTGGCGTGACGGCGCATGGCGAAGTCCTTTGGATCGTCATACTCGCGCACAAGATCAAACGAAGCATAGGTGGCGTTACCCCAGTTTTCCTCACAGACCATCGTCGACCATCCGAAGTAGGTAGCGATACTGTTGTTTGCACCCCAGCCTATAGCCGATGTAGCTCCCGTGAGCCACTGAAGCTGGAAAACCGACTCTGAGTTGTTATTCCATGTCTTGACCCTGAAGAGATCACGGTAGTCACTCATCAGTCGGTACGGCCCCTCGATACACTTACCGGCAGCCTTGCGGGCAAGATCAAGATAGTAGACATTACGTGTGCCTCGATTGTAGTCGGTAGCGATATTGGTTCCGTCATAGATACCGTCGGTAGTAAGCCCGGCCATCGACAGATAGACACGTGACAATATACCATACGCACTGTAGCTCGTCACACGACCCTCATTGGCCGCCGACCGTGACAGATTGGCCGCGGCATATTCCAGATCACGTATGGCAAACTCCATGACATCGGTCACACGATTAGGCGGACATACATAATCATTGACCTTCTCACCGGTATTGGTATACAGAATGGCACAGTTCCATATCGAACCTATGTACCAGTAGGCCAGACCACGCATGAAACGGGCCTCGGCAACACCCTGCACCTTGGCCGCCTCAGAGACACCGGGTCCCGAGTTGCCGACTATACGGTTAATGGTATTGTTGGACTGAGCTACTACCGAGTACAGAGATCCCCATGCATCCTCAAGACCGTTGGAAAGCGAAGTCTCGGTAAAATTGGCATATGGATAGATGTAATTTGACCATGGGGCGGTGATATTGTTGGCACGACCGTCACCCACACTGTAATAGAACTTGTCATTGAACATGTTCCATACATAATTATATAGCGGAGCTGTTGTAGCCTCAACTGCGGCATCGCTGTCAAGGAAAGTTTCGTCATTGGCCTGATAGCTGTTTGACTGGGTGAGGAAATCGTCACACGAACTTAATCCCATGGCGAGCAGTGAACCTACAGAGCATATTATAAATTTCTTTTTCATTGTCATCAACTATTAGAATGAAACATTGAGACCGAAGGTATAGATACGTGGCGAGGGATAACGCCCCATGTCGACACCGGTCTTTAGCGCGTCCCCATACATGGCGCCGATCTCCGGGTCAAGACCCTTGTACCTGGTCCAGGTATAAACGTTCTGGGCGCTGAAGTATACACGCACATTATCAAGGAATATGTTCTGAAGCCACTTGCGGGGCAAAGTATAACCGAGCGAGATATTCTGCAGACGTATGTATGACGCATCCTCCACAAAGAGGTCACTCACGCGGGTAAAGTTGGCATTGGCGTCAGACTCCTGGATGGCCGGCATCGAAGTGCCGCCGGGATTGGTGACAATCAGATTACGATAATCGGTAGCCGGTAGGCTGGGATCGATCACACCTATCTGAGCCACATTGAGCGAGCTACGCATGATATTGCCCTTTGAACGGGGATCGCCAATAACCATACGGGTAAGGTTGAGAGCCTTATTACCATATGCGCCCGAGAACATGATGTTGAGATCAAAACCCTTGTAGCTGAAGTTATTGCCAAAACCCCATGTAAACCGGGGCTCAGGATTGCCTATGAAATCGCAATCCTCGGCATTAATCTTGCCGTCACCATTCTTATCCTCGAAGATATAGTCGCCGATCCAGGTAGATGTCGATGATATCGTATTGCCCTCGGGGATAGCTACCTGACGTAGCTGACCGTTGGCATCATGATAATAGAAGTCCTCAGCCTTGTCAAAGCGGCCAATGACCTTGTATCCCCAGAACTGGCCGATGGGCTGTCCTACGACAGTCTTGGTGACAATATCAGATTTTCCGGCCACCGTTGAGGTTGTACGTTCGATCGAGGCAGTTGCCGTATCAAGCGACTTGACTTTGTTGCGGTTGAGCGAGAACACGATGTTTGATGTCCACTGGAAATCACGGTTTGTGATATTGGTGGTGTTGAGTGTCAGTTCTATACCTTTATTCTCAAGCGAGCCGACATTCATCCATGGATTGGAAGCGGCACCATGTCCGAGAGAACCGAGATAACCCGGCAACTGAACCTCGAGCAGAAGATTGTCGGTCTTCTTGTAATATACATCGGCCACAAGCTCAATACGGTTGTTGAGAAGGCCAAGGTCGATACCTACATTATATGAAGAGGTGGTCTCCCAGGTAAGATCAGGATTGGCGGTATTGCCGCTTAGCATACCTACACCCCAGGGAGTAGTCTTGGAACTTAGAAAAGCCATATAGGCCCAGTCACGTACATTCTGGTTACCAGTCTTACCCCAGCCGAGACGTAGCTTGAGGTTATTTACATCACGTACACCTTTAAGGAAATCCTCTTGCGACACACGCCAGGCGAGAGCCACTGCAGGGAACCAGCCCCACTTCTTACCCTCGGCAAACTTAGACGAGCCGTCACGACGCAGAGTGGCTGTCAAAAGATAGCGGTTGTCAAACGAATAGAATGCACGACCGAAGAACGATGCAATAGAATTGTCGTTACGATAACCGGTAGATGTCGAGGCCGTGATATCACCGGCACTGAGGTCGGGGGTAGAGTTGGTAAGATAACCCGATGTAGCGCCATACTGTGTTTCCCAGTTACTCTTCGAGATTTCCTGACCGAGCATTACATTGACATTATGCACGCCAAAGTCACGGTTGAATGTCAACACATTACGCCATGAGAAGTACTTGGTTCCAGTCTTTGTCCAGTTGCCCTCGCGTATATCGCTCGAGCGCACTCCAAACTTATAGTCGGGCTTGTAATAATAATACTTGTTAAAGTTATAGTCAGCCGACAGCTCGGTACGGAATGTCAGCCCATCGATAATAGCCGCATCCAGAAAAACATTGAAACGCAGATTGTCACGCGTATTCTTATTGGTGATCAACTCGGCGAGAGCAAGCGCGTTGTCGGGCATCCACACATCGTCAGGACCGTCATACGACCCGTCGGCCGAGGTAGGAGCGACCGAAGGCTGCTGCTGCAGGGCACTCATGATCGAAGTGTCATCAACGCCCACTCTCTGTTTAGACTCGGTAAATGACAGATTAACACCTCCGCGCAACCAACTCTTGATCTGTGTCTCGATGCTCGAACGCAAGGATACACGTTTGAACGATGATCCATAAGCAATACCGTCCTGGTCGAGATAACCGCCCGATATTGCATAGGTCGTCTTCTCGTTACCACCTGTGATCGACACATTGTGCTGCATCATGAACGCCTTGTGGAAAAGTTCGTCCTGCCAGTTTGTTCCCTTACCAAGAAGGTCGGGACGCAGATAAGCGTTACTGGGATCCATCAGATGTTTCTCGGTGGCAAGATAATTGTAATGTTCGGCAAACTCAGGTAGCGTGAGCATCTCATATTGTCTGGGCATCTCCTGCCAGCCCAGATACATGTCATAGGTCACGACAGCATCACCGGCCTGTCCACGACGGGTGGTGACCATGATGACACCGTTGCTCGCGCGCGAACCGTATATAGCTGTAGCCGATGCATCCTTGAGAATGTCCATCGACACTATATCGCTGGGGTTGATCGAAGCCAGCGGATTGGAACTATCGCTGTCGGTAGCCGAGTCAATGACAACTCCGTCTATGACAAATATAGGCTGATTGGTAGCGTTAAGAGAGTTGATACCTCGGATACGGATCGATGTTGACGCGCCGGGAGTACCTGAGTTGGCCTGGATAGTCACGCCGGCCGCACGTCCTTGCAGTACCTGGTCAATACTGGTGGCAATGGACTTTTTCACGGCATCCTCTCCAACCGAGACAACCGCACCGGTAAGGTCACTGCGCTTCATCTGGCCATAACCGACAACGACAACCTCGTCGAGCAAGGCGGCATCCTCCTGAAGTGTGACATTGACGACCTTACGTCCGGCCACATCAACCTCGGTGGTCTTGAAGCCAACATAGGCGATTGTCAACTTAGCCGTCGGCTGGACTTTGATGGTATAGTTGCCATCATAGTCGGTAACGACTATATTCTGGGTGCCGGTCTCCTGCACCCTCGCTCCAATCAAGGGCTCGCCATGTCCATCATCGACGGTACCCGTCACGGTGATGTCCTGAGCGAAAGCCCATAATGGGAATAGCAGCCCCACAAGGAGTACTGCCAAATACCGCAAACTGAAAGCTTTACTTTTCATGGATAATTTGATTAGGTGGTTAATAGATTCTGTTCTTTTCGAGTAACAGACAGCAATGCATCCGGGCATTCCATCCAGACACAAAATTACAGCACCCGATTGATTACTGACATTAACCACGTTTCATCAAATATATATAATGTGACTATTGGAATTGATTTTGTTTCATTGTCATATTACGTCGTTTCGTTTATGTTTTACAACATGTTTTCAACCCTCTGCCAAAGCCTCCGGCTACAGCAATGCGACAATGCAAAGATACAGTCAGCCCCTGCACATAAGGAAATTCACGTAGCTCATATCTGTTTCTATACATTCCCTATGGAGATTCAAAGCGTATCTATTATGTTTGCTTTTGTCTCATTTATATCTTGACATCTCATTTTTTAACATCTTTATGGAAATTTACATTTTTATTTATACTACATTTGCAACACCTTAAAACTACCAAACCATGAGACATGTATATACACTCCTGGCTGTGACAGCGTCACTACTATCTCTCATTATGCCCATTCAAGCCAAGGGCGCCGACGAGCTGACATACCGTACCGACATGGTCACATCCCACCTGTTCAGCGACATAATGCAGGATCAAAAGGGTTATATATGGATAGCCACCGAGTATGGTCTCAACAAGTTTGACGGCTCCCATTTCACACACTACTATTCGACCGCCAGCCCAGGATCGCTGTCAAGCAACTCGGTAAGACGACTCGGCACCGACTGTAGCGGAAGCCTGTTCGCATTATGCGACAACGGCATAATGGTATACAACCGTATAACCGACAGTTTCCTGGAAATAAAAGACCAAAGCGGACAGTCAGTAAGATGTATCGACATGACAAGCAACAACGGCATTACCCTCATCGCCAGCGAAGACGGCCCGATATACCGATACAGCCAAGGCATCCTTACCGAATATCAACGTCCCGACATCCTCGCCAAAGACAACACCCGTATCCACCGCATATTCATCGACAACCGCAACAGTATATGGATCGGAACACTTAATGACGGTATATACCGCATTGACGGAGAGGGGCACCGAATCAAACACTATCATGAACCCGACATGGGCAACGAGAGCGTCAACAGCATAGTATCAACGCTCGACGGTACAATCTTTGTAGCCACATCGACAAAAATATGGCGGCACAGCACAGCCGACGACCGCCTGACGCCCGTAAAACATGACGCCGCATTCTCAAGCATACGCGATGTGATAGTCGATTCCCACGGACGCCCCATAGTAGGCACATATGGTAACGGCCTGTATTACATCGACATCGAAGAGAATTGTGCCCGGCCTCTGTCCTATATCACCTATCTGCCACCGATACTTGACGGAGCCAACGTCACCACCGTATTCCAGGATCGAGATGACAACCTTTGGACAGGCTGCTTCAATGAAGGGCTATCGGTGGTTCACATGAGCCCGTCGGCTTTCGGAACCATAAATATGCTCGAACTGCCAGGCGGAACATCCCGTCCGGTATCGATGATCTACAATGACCGCCACGGCAACCTGTGGATAGGACAGGAAAAAAACGGCCTGTTTAAACTCAATCCAGACCGAAAATATACAGCCCACTATCTTGATGACACAACACCGCTATGCATGACCGAATGCAACGACGGGAACTATCACATTGGTCTTTATGACCGTGGAGTCGCCTTACTCCGACAGCCTGACGGAAATACAAAAATAAACGACTTTGACTACACCCGCATCAAAAGCATCGTCACAACAGCCGATAACACAATACTCTATGCAGTGTTCAATCGGGGAATCGTCAGACATACCCCACCCCGTAAAAATTTTGAACTTTCCGATTCGAGTCGATATAAATTCATAAACAAGCTGTATATTGACAGCGACTCAATGCTATGGATTGCTCACTATAACGGAATAAACTGCCTGAACGCACAATCAATGGAAAACATCGTAACACCGATCGACACCATTGCCGAAGGCACTATCTGCTATGCCGTGGCCGAGCGGCGCGGCACCATGTACTTCGGCACATCACATGGCCTGTACACCTACGACAAAGACAAACGCATATCGCGCCACTATACAACAGCCGAAGGCCTTACTAATAATGTCGTATGCGGCATAGCCGAGGACAATAGCGGCAACATGTGGCTCAGTACATTCAACGGCCTGTCCCGGTTCATACCCGAGGAAGAAAGTTTCACGCCATATCTGGCCGGTAACGGACTGAAAGGATCAAACTACGTGCGATCGGTATACGCAAACGGTGATGACGGCCTCATATACTTCGCCAACGACCACTCGGTCGTATACATTAATCCGGGACTTATAGTGACACCCCCCAAACCTCACGATGTCACACTCACCCGCATGACAATCCATCATAACAGCGACAAATCGACTACCGACAAGGACTATACATCGGACACACCTATAGAGGAACTGCACAAATTCACACTGTCACACCGCCAGGATGTATTCTCCATGTACTTCGCCACCATGGACTACAAAGATCCTGACAACCAACAGCTTCAATACCGTCTCAACGACAACGGCCGATGGCTATCGACCGACCCCGGCGACATGAAGATACAGTTCACACGATTGCCGGCCGGAACCTGGGACCTACAGGTACGGGCGATCAAGAACGGTGTGACATCACCCATCGCCGAATACCGCATAAGAATTCAGCCACCATGGTATGCTTCATGGTGGGCAATCATTCTATACACAATATTAATGGCCGGTATAGCCATATGGATGTTCAGACTATGGGCACGCCACCAGCTGGACATCAACAACGAGGCCAAACTTAGATTCTTCATCGACATAGCCCACGAGTTCCGCTCCCCCATAACTCTCATGAAGGCTCCGCTCGACAAGCTTATCAAACAGCCCGGCAACGATGACAAGACCATACGGGCACTGCATAACATCGACCGTAACGCCAACCGTATGCTACAGTTGCTCAATCAGATTCTTGACATACGAAAAATCGACAAAGGCCAGATGAAGATTGCATGCTCTCCAACCGATATTGTAGCGTTCACCCATGATGTATGCCAGATATTCGACTATGAAGCCGAGAGACGTCACGTCACCATATCGTTCAACTCCACACTGCCATCAATCGAAGCCTGGATAGACCGTGATCACTTCGACAAGATCATATACAATCTACTGTCCAACGCCATGAAACACATAAAGGACGGTGACAATATAGATGTATCGGTAATGACCGACCCTATTCCACGGGCCGGATACCCCGATGGGCAGGTACGCATCTAGGTCACCGACTCGGGCCCCGGCATAAGAGACGACCAGAAAAAACAGATATTCGAACGTTTCTATCAGATATCACCCCGATCGGCCGACGGATCGGCCGGACACGGACTGGGACTCAATCTGTCACGTCAGCTGGCCGAACTTCATCACGGCACCATTGAGGTTGAAAACCGAACCGACGGCCCCACCGGAGCCCGCTTCACCGTGTGCCTGCCTCTTGGCAAAAAGCATCTCGACAACAACGAGATAGCCGATAGCGACACAACTGTCGACACTGTAACATTCAGCAAACGCCAGGCCATTCCCTCTCCCGTTACTACGACAAAGCTGAAGTATGTCCCGAAGAAGACCAACCATCACCTTATCATCGTTGACGATGATGAGGAAATGAGATCATTCCTCGCCGCCGAACTCCATCCTATCTACCACATCCGCACCTGTAAAAACGGAGCCGATGCTCTGAAAGAGACCATGACACAACAGCCCGACCTCATAATATCTGATATCATGATGCCCGACATGGACGGATACGAACTGCTGAGACGCCTCAAGACCAACAGCCGCACAAATACCATCCCGGTGATACTGCTAACATCAAACACCGACCCCGACAACCGCATAAAAGGGCTACAGAAGGGAGCTGACGCCTACCTCAACAAACCGTTCGACATGGACGAACTGCTGGCGCGCATCGAAGGCTTGATAAGCAACCGCCGGCTCATCAAGGGAAAATTCTCGGGTGCACAGGATCAGGCCGACCTCGTCAAGGAAGTCTCAATGAAAGATGTGGACGATCAGCTGATGAAGAACATTATGAAAGTCCTCAACGACAACGTCGACAATACAGCGCTAAACGTCGAGATGCTATCAAGCGAAGTGGGACTGAGCCGGGCACAGCTACACCGCCGCATGAAAGACATCACCGGTATCTCATGTGGAGAATTCATACGCAATTTTCGTCTCAATCATGCAGCCGAACTCCTGAAACGAGGCGGAAACGTATATATCACACAAGTGGCATATGCCTGCGGCTTCTCCAATGCCACCAACTTCTCAACCACATTCAAGAAACACTTCGGCGTGACCCCGACCGAATACGCAAACAACGATAAGCCTTACCAGCCCCAAGCATAAGACGACTCCGTTCCACAATATTTGTTAACGCCTGGCCGAGTCAATGGTATCTTATGCCACGGACAACCGAGGATAAATATAACCGTTACCGGCCTTCAACAATCTTATTGTCGGATATTTACAAATTGTGTCTATCGCTAATCCAATCACATCCTTACTGTCATGGACACTCGCACGTGATGTAACTACGGTAAGCGAGGATCCGTTTGAATCTACGGCCGGATGCCTTTTTATACCCTTGATTTTCTATCCTCCGTCCACTCCCTGGTCTCAGGCCCACACCTTGTAAGAAAGACAGTCCCCGGTGACCATGATCACGGTCACCGGGGACTGCTGTCAGTAATGACGCCATGAACGACGCCACATATATCAGTTCTTCACCCGGTTGAATATATAAACCTGGAATGTCTTGGGAGCGATTTCTGCCACAAAAGTCTTGCCCGAAACCGACACCGGAGACTCAACAGGAGCCATCCTGTCGGGATCATCAAGTGTATTCTCGGCCATCGGATCGGTGCTTGTGAATGTTATCACCTTGCCACCGTTGATAGTCTCCTTCTTCTTCAGTCCATCGAAGTTGATGTCCAGTTGTTGTGATTCATCACCGGTATTGGCCACTTTTATTATAATGGTATTGTCATCGGTATCGGCCACAGCGCTCGCAAAGAGACCATTCTGACCGTCAGCCCCCGTGAGCGGCTTGCCGTCCATGGTGAGAGGCAATACATTGGTACCCTTGTGATGGGCAAAAAGCTGTTGCACATAATAGCTGCATGTAGGCATTGAACGCAGATTGTCAAACCATATCATGTCGGGACGCCATTGCCAGCCCTCAACATGGGCAAAGAGAGGTGCATAGGTGGCCATGTGCACCAGATCAGCGTTACGCTCCAGACCGGTCATGAAAGCGGCTTCAAGTAGAGCGGCATTATAGTGGTTGAACTTTTTACCCTTGCCGTGGCATGCATATTCTCCGGCAAACACCTTGGGTCCCTTACGATCATAATTGTCATATCGCGCACCCTGAGACAGGAACCACTGCTCGGGACGATAGAAGTGCTCGTCGACAAGATCGGCCTTAAGACGCGTCATCTCGGGCCAGAGGTAATCAAACTGCTTACCCTCGCTGTCAGGACCCGATGAGCCTACTACCTTGATCTCGGGATGAGCCTGACGGAACTTCTTGACAAACGGCTCAAGACGCTGGGGATAGATCGAGTCCCACTGCTCGTTGCCTATGCCTATGAACTTCATGTTGAATGGCTCGGGATGCCCCATCTCGGCACGCAGCCGGCCCCATGTGGTAGACACATCGCCATTGGCAAACTCGACAAGATCAATCGCATCCTGGATGAACACATCGAGCGAATCCATCGGTATCTGATGGTCGGCATCGTTCTGAAACTGACACACAAGCCCAACGTTGAGGATAGGAAGAGGCTCGGCTCCTATCTCCTCGGCCAGCTGGAAGTACTCGTAAAAGCCAAGGCCATAGCTCTGATAGTAATCGGGGAAGAAACGGTGCTGGAATGTATAGTGCCAGCGGTTCTCGTTGGTAGGACGGTTCTCGACCGGCCCGACGGTCTCTTTCCACTGATAACGGGTAGCAGGATCGGTACCCTCGACGATACATCCGCCAGGAAAGCGCAGTATGCCAGGCTTGATATCCTTTAGCAACTGGGCCAGGTCGGCGCGCAGACCGTTCTCATGGCCATTGAATGTATTTACAGGGAATAGCGATATATGCTCGAGATCAACAGCCGCCTCGGGTTTCTTCAGAAAGATACGCAACTTTGACTTGTCACATGTGACCGAAGGTGTTATCTCTGCGGTATAGCGGGTCCACTCGTCCGAAGTAACGTCGACGTTTACACTGGCGATCGCCTGCTTGTCACCCATCGTGTCGGGATCGATTATCTCGACTTTGAGGACAGCCTTCTGCCCTGGAGCGACCGTACGCGCCCACACACTGAAACGATACACCTCTCCCTTGTTGACACCGATGCCAAAGAAACCATCGTTGGCAAGTCCAGTATGCTTTTCCCGGTGACCTGCCGGCGAGAGTCTCACATAGTGAGGAGCACGCTCAAACGGTCCGTCATCCTTAAGCTCTACCTTGCCGAATGTATCCCAGCCCATAAACGACTGTGGAAACTCAAACGAGCGGTTTTTGACCAGCTCGGCATACAGACCGCCGTCGGCCGCATAGTTGATATCTTCGAAAAAAAGCCCATACATCGTAGGCTGGATAGGTGCTCCGAGCTTTGATGTCTTGACTGTGAGTGTATTGACTGCTGCAGAAGCGGCCAATGCCACCGTAGCGGCCGCTGTGGCCGTCATGATTGATCTAAGGTTCATAGACTACAATTATGTGGTGAATATAGGTGAAACTTTTTACAAAGGTAATGATTTTTTTGACACACTCAGGTGGACTTTTGAACTTTAGAGGGGTGAAGCAGGATTTTTTTAGTACTTTTGTCGGGTCAGGGTAATAAAGTGTTCAGAGCCGGCCCGGCAACACAAATCAATCGATAAAACAGCAATGGAATTCAACTCGCTCGGATTCTTGATATTCTACATCACATTCTTTGCCTCCTACTGGACCATGAGAGACCGACTGAAGTGGCAGAACACGCTGTTGCTTGGCGCGAGCTATGTTTTCTATGGCTGGTGGGACTGGCGCTTCCTGGGGCTCATAATGCTCACCACCGTCACGTCATGGGGCACGGCATTATTGTCACTGAACGGCCACCGTCGCGGGTGGATCACACTCAACGTGATCATCAATCTGTGTATCCTGGCGGTATTCAAGTATCTTGACTTCTTCGGGCGTGGACTTGCGAGACTCACAGCCATGTGGGGCTGGAATATCGACTCATTCACTCTCGACATATTGTTGCCTGTAGGTATCTCATTCTATACATTCCAGGCCATCAGCTACTCGATTGATGTATATCGACGACATATCACCCCTACGCGTGATCTGCTGACATTCGCCACTTTCATCGCATTCTTTCCCCAGCTACTGGCCGGCCCAATCGAACGTGGCCGGCAACTGCTGCCCCAGATTTCATGTCATCGACGATGGGACTACAGCCTGGCCGTCGACGGCGCGCGTGAGACGTTATGGGGCCTGTTCAAGAAAGTAGCGGTAGCCGACTCGTGCGGATTGTATGTCGACGCCATATACAGCGACCACAGCGCTTCGCCGGCAATACTGTCGGTCGCCGCCATACTGTTCACGCTACAGATCTACTGTGACTTCTCGGGCTATTGCAATATGGCCCGCGGACTGTCGGCCATGCTCGGCATACGGCTGTCGGTCAACTTCAGATACCCGCTGTTCTCTCGCAATCCGGCCGAGTTCTGGCACCGCTGGCACATAACGCTCATGACATGGTTCAGGGATTATGTCTACATACCGCTTGGCGGCTCCAAAGGCGGACGTCTCGCCACCTGCCGCAATATCCTTATCGTATTCCTGCTCTCAGGCCTCTGGCACGGAGCCTCGCTCAACTATATCGTTTGGGGAGCGCTATGGGGGATCATCATGATACTGACACACATATCACACCAGCGCAGATACCCCCACGCCAACGTACCCTCAGGCACTGCCATCGATCTGTTGAAAATATTTGCGACAATATACGTCGCGACTCTTGTCTTCATCTTCTTCCGCATTGATGACATCCGGTATGCCGTTAATGCGACAGAACGATCATGGTGGATTATAGCATTGATTTTCATAGTCCTGTATGGGGTGACTTTTCTATACTTCCGTATCGGCCCGGCCATCTTTGCCATTATCGGATGCGCGGTAATACCGTTTATGATACTGAAATGGGACACCGTCTCGCCAGGACAGGCCATAGCCGTGGCGGTCTTGGGTATTTATCCGGCATCAATCACCGGGATGCTCATAACCGAGTGGCGGGAACGTCGCCGGGCTTTCGCGCTTGAGCACATGTCCCTTATACCCCGGTACATGCGTATCCTCATCTACTGGGTGATATCCATGGCCATATTGCTCGGCAACTCAACCGGACAGCACTTCATCTATTACCGATTCTGACACATCATGAAACGTCCACACCCCCACCACCGTATCATAAGATGCCATACCGCCATGCCCGGCGTAACAGCGTTCATTGTCCGCGGAATACTAATAATGATATTACCCGTAGCAGTGCTCGCATCGATATACATCCCTATCGACCCGTTCAAAGTCTTAAGCCAATACGATTCGGATACAGTTGGAAATGTCATCGCCGACAGCCTCAAGCTATCGGTCAACAAGGGGATGCTGTCGATACAGGCACTGGATAGGCGTATGGAATCGGGCGACATCCCCGACTCATTCATATTCGGGGCCAGCATATCATGCTACTACGAGACCGACTATTGGCGCGAACTGATTGATACCGGCACGATGCCCATTCATTTTGACTCGTCAAGCGAGGGTGCCCGCTCGTTGCGCTATAAACTCGAGTATCTGAAATCCCGCAAAATCGAAATCCGTAACGCTCTAATTGTCATCGATCCGCTGACGATCGAAACCGATGTCACAGGTGACAATATCATGTCGGCCGACCCTCCCGAGACTGCAGGATGGTGGACCTGGCCCATATGGCACACGAGATTCATGAAGGCATTCTATAGCGCCGATTTTCTTGCCAGTTACCTCCCGTCACAATTGGCCGGGACACAGCGCCGATATGGCCTGCATGAGATATTCGACCGCCAGCCCATCGTGTACGACATGTATCGCAACGAGGAGTCAATACCTGCATGGGACGAGGATATACGGCAATCACCCTCCTCTTTCTACACCCGGCGTGCATTCCCCGAGTCAAGAGTCCCGCATTGCGGCAACCCCTGCCGTATAGACCGTGTGAGGGAACACGAATACCGGCAGGTAGCTCAACTGCTTGAAGGCTCAGACTATCATGTGGTGGCAAGCCCCACTCTACGGTGTGACACACTGAGCGGCCGCGATGCCGGCCTGTTGGCTGAGATATTCGGCTCAGGACGATTCCATGACTTTACCGCACGAATGTCATACGTGGCCATGCAGGACAGCAACTGGTATGACACACGTCACTACCGCGCCCCGGTGGCCCGCGCCATCATGGACGCGGTCTACCGGGGCGCGGTGAATGCAGTATTATATCCGGCCCGCTCCCGAGAAAACCTGGAGCGGTAAAACCCGCCGTTCAGAACTTATAGCCTATCGAAAGGACAATGTTGTTATTCTTGAGGTCAAGGGAGGCTCGCGGAGCATATGTCCATGCCCCTGCGGCTGCAGGATCATCATATGACGAGAATGCGTGCCAGGTCGACGAGGCCTTCTTATAGACATATGCCGCATCGACATAAAAGCCACCCGTACGGTATCCGAGACCAAAGGTCACATAGTCGGTACCCTTATCCATCGTGTAAGACGGATTGGTGCCTGAGGTAGCCACATAGCATCCGGCCGCACCCTCATTGTAACGGCTGTCGACCGAAGTTGTCGAATGGCTGTAGCCGGCACGAAGGCTGAACTGAGGTGTCACACGGTACTCGGTACCTATGCGTAGAGTATGGGTAGGCTTGTAGTAAGCCTTTACATCCTCGCTCACATATTTGTCCTTCTCAAAGTCACCATATCCCACAGGTACGGAGACCGACATATTGTCCATAGCCTTGTATTCATAGTCGGCACTGATGATAAAGCGTCCGCCTATCACTCCAGCCGCGCTGGTTATAAGACGCCAGGGTGACTTCATGCGCCAGTCATAGTAGGCATCGTCACTGTAGTACTGCCCCTCGTTTGATCCCTCAGGCATTCCATTCACATTAAAGTTATATCCATACGAGTAGTCGATCGTGCTGGCATAGTGGGTCGACATGCTGTACCAGGTAGGGGTGTGCACGGCAAGACCGAGACGTAGCTCGTTTATAGGCTTCAGGATGACACCCAATTTAAGATTGTAGCCGGTACCCGATGTCGTGCTGTGATTGCGAAGGGCATAGTAGGCGTCGCCGGGGACGATAGCTTTCTGCTGCACGTCATAGACATCGGCATCGGCGAGTTCCTCATCGTAGAATGTATCCTGGGTCATGGATATATCGGTGATACCGAGTCCTATGCCCCAGTAGAGCGTATTCATTACATTACCGCCCACATTGATCGAATACTCATCGACATATCCGCGCTCCCGGGTAGAGAATTCAGCATTACCTAATGTTGTGCCCGGAACCCATAGTCCGTTATACAAGCCGTTAGGGCCGCTCGGGCTTATGAGATAACTGTTATATGCCATTATGCTCATCCAGTCTATGTTTTTCGGACTTTGAAAAGGATTGTATGAGTCGGTTTCTCCAAGATCATCGGGAGAATATGACTGTGAGAAATTGGCAATATAATTTGACATCGAGGTATTCAGCGACCCTATCGATCCACGGTAAGAGCGGTCGAACGACGCGGCGCGGTTATAGCTCACACCCCATGAGAATGTAGGCATGGCCTCGCCTCCAAGTATCGAAGTGCCTATGTAGCCTACATTGTTGCAGTATACATGGGTCTTGTTCATCGTTCCGATGCCCGAACCAGAGTTTGTGCGGGACGATGTCATGTTGATATCGAGGGTTATGCCTATATCACTGCCTCGGTATACACCTATGCCGGCAGGATTCTGCGTGAGAGTCGACAGGTCTCCGCCAAGGGCGCCGAACGCTCCGGCCATCGACATGAAACGGGCGGTTCCACGCAGATCGCTTGTAGAGAGATTGTAGGCATCCACCGCCGACTGGGCTACAACGATAGTCGGCAAGGCAACGACAGCGGCCAGTATGATTGACTTTTTCATAAGATATATCAGTCTTAATATTAAATTTTCTATTAGTGTAAATCACGTTAGTCACATGGAAGACATCAATGACGTCCCGAGCGACCACCACCGCTTGAACGGCCGCCGCCACCGCCGCCACCGCGTGATCCACTGCCCCATGACGATCCACTGCCGCTGTTGCGCGATCCGCTGTTCCAGCTCGAACGGTTGGTATTATGGTTGTTATTGTAGCTGTTGCCCAATGAGGAACGGCCCTGGTTGGCACGTGATCCTGATACAGTTCCCGAATTGCGATATCCCGAGCCTAAAGTAGACGATCCATTGCCTACTGCTGTCGGACGACGGCCGGCACCCTGATTGACACGCGATCCCGGTGTGGTTGAACCTGAACCGGAAGGAAGCGTATAGGCCGGACGCGAACTGCCACTGCCATAATAACTATTGCCCGGACGACGGCCGGGTGTCGATGGTGTCACGCCACCGGGAGAATGAGGACGCGATGCGCCGGGCGAACTTGGACGCCAGCTGTTGCCGCTCCATATCGGACCATGTCCGGGATGATGCCAGCCATGGTGATGCCAGCCGCATCCCCAGCCCCATGACCATGACGGGCCCCACGACCACGAAGGGCTATACCACGGATCGTAGTATCCAGGATACCACGAATTCCAGCCCCACCGCCAGGGATTATAGCTGTAATAGCCGTTGTACCAAGGGCTATACATGCCACCATAATACCATGGATCGACTGTATTGACAATGATCGTAGTCTGTGGTTGAGACTGCTCGGCATAGTAATAGTCCATCAGATCGGCATCACCCGAACCCGACACTATATCGGGATTGGAGAACTGTTCGATACGGCGCGTATTGACAAAACCTCCCTGCGTGAACTGGTCAAGCGATACCGAGTCGGTCATCTCACGGCCATTCTGCAACGTGTAACGACGATTATATTCATCGACATCACGCGTACTGCCACTGTTTACGACATACGTGTCAGAGCCGGGATAGTCGGTCACCGGCTGAGAGGGTATATAGTTGGAGCGGGCGGCCTTACGGGCGGCTTCTACAGCCTTGGCCTGCTTCTCTTTCCTGGCCTTGGAGGCATCATAGTAAATATCGTCGTCATAGAATCCCTGAGCCTGCAATGCGAACGAGGCCGATAATACCATGGCGAACAACGGCATAAATCTTGTGAGCATTTTCTTCATAGTCGTTGTTGTTTTTATGTTGTTTATACCTATTAGACGTACTTAAAGTCCTATAGTTTAACATCCGAACCACAAATATACAAGAAAATTGGTCATTAAGCCAAACTTTAACAATTAATATGACTTTTTGACCAACTCACTGATCACGCCTGACGACGTGGACGCAGATCACAAGCAAAGGCAGAGACAATAAAGCCCCAGTATACAAAGGCGAGCGCGGCAAGAAAACTTACCATATTCATCTCCTGCAGGTAGCCGCCACAAAGAAAGAATCCGGCAATCACCACAAGCAATATACCGTTGACCAGGTAAAGCCACCGGCCTCCGCCGCGTCGGCTTCCAAATGCCTGGACAAATGCCATTATACCGGTATAAAGGAATACTACCGACAGAAAATAAGGCAAGACCAGCTCGGCAAGAAAAACATTGCGCACGAGCATGAATCCAACAAATACATTGATGATGCCGCCGACAAGCCACCACCCCCATCCGCGCGGACGATTACGGCCCGACGAGACACACAGCTGGACAACACCTGTGAGCACAAGCAACCAGCCGAATATAAGCGAAGCGACAGCAAAACCGGCCGACGGCCAGAACCAGTAGGCAAAACCGCCAATAATCAAAAGAATACCGACTGCAAGAAGCAACCACCAGTAACGTGACGTCCCGAAATAATTAAAGCCATGTGTTTTCATAATATCAAGTTTTTATAAATCATCAAAAGAATAACATCCACATCACCGGGAGAGTTCACCAGTCCCCCTTCCCCCCGACAACACCGCGTCTCCGACGCTCAGAGAGAGCCCCACTACACAACCGAGCGTCGGAGACGCGTCGTTGTCACTAACCCCAGGTAGAGCAGAGCGGAACCTGGGGAGGGGGGAGGAAGCCCAAACACACAGCCAAGCGTCGGAGACGCGTCGTTGTCACTAACCCCAGGTAGAGCAGAGCGAACTGGGGAGGGAGGAAGCCAAACACACAGCCAAGCGTCGGAGACGCGTCGTCGTCACGAACCCCAGGTAAAGCAGAGCGGAAGCTGGGGAGGGGGGAGGAAGCCCAAACACACAGCCAAGCGTCGGAGACGCGTCGTCGTCACGAACCCCAGGTAAAGCAGAGCGGAACCTGGGGAGGGGGGAGGAAGCCCAAACACACAGCCGAGCGTCGGAGACGCGTCGTTGTCACTAACCCCAGGTAGAGCAGAGCGGAACCTGGGGAGGGGGGAGACGCGTCGTAATCACGAACCCCAGGTGAAGCTCAGCCCAGACGCCACAGGTGGATGAGACTACATCATATCCTTCTCGGTGTATTCCAGGTTTGCATATCTGTACATATCACATAGTTCTATTTCTATTGGCCTTGAACCATGATGTTCTTTCTGATTCTTGATATAGTTTATTACCGGATCCAGCTGATTTGGTGAAATCGTGCTGGCAAAGTATTCTTTTGCCCATCCGGCAAAATCAGGAAAACGAGAGTCCTTGATCATCCACCCGCTGGACTTACTTTTGATCTCTCTCATTAAGTGTGACAACGCGACGGCCTGATTCAGTTCTAAAAGGATGTGTACATGATTCTCAATTCCACCTATCCTCAACAGCTTGCAATTGTTTTCTTTGATGATCGACCATATGAATCGGTACAAGTCTTCCTGACTTGACTCAGAGATTGTCATTTCTCGTCTTTTGGTGCAAAAAACGATATGATATAATGCTTTAACTTTACTCATAATAAATTTTTCGCTAAGGTAGTCATAATTTATGACATCCACTACAATCACGCGCATCGGATTCCGACAACATCGCGTCTCCGACGCTCAGAGAGAGGGCTTCTCCTGTCCCCCCAGGTTCCGCTACGCTTCACCTGGGGTTACACACAACCCCGCACCTCCGGTGCTCCCACCATCCCCCCCCACATCAAAGAGAATAGTGCAGAAATTCCCAATCGACAGGATCCGTCAGGTGCTCCCCCCTCCCCCACAACCGAGCGTCGGAGACGCGTCGTCGTCACCAACCACAGGTGAAGCAGAGCGGAACCTGGGGAGGGGGGAGGAAGCCAACCACACTGCCGAGCGTCGGAGACGCGTCGTCGTCACCAACCCCAGGTGGAGCAGAGCGGAACCTGGGGAGGGGGAGGAAGACCAACCTCACAACCGAGCGTCGGAGACGCGTCGTCGTCACTAACCCCAGGTGGAGCAGAGCGGAACCTGGGGAGGGGGGAGGAAGCCCACCACACTGCCGAGCGTCGGAGACGCGTCGTCGTCACCAACCCCAGGTGAAGCAGAGCGGAACCTGGGGAGGGGGAGGAAGACCAACCACACAACCGAGCGTCGGAGACGCGTCGTCGTCACTAACCCCAGGTGAAGCAGAGCGGAACCTGGGGGAGGGGGAGGAAGACCAACCACACAACCGAGCGTCGGAGACGCGTCGTTGTCAGGAGCCACAGGTGAAGCCAGCGGAACCCGGGGATGTCGGAGACGCGTTATTGTTCTCTGGTGGATTTGTCAGGTTTTTTGCGTACTTTTGCAATTCAAATTCATGCAGATGATTTATCCAGACTCCAAATACGAAAACAAGATAGGTTTTGATTCAGTCAAAGAACGGCTACGTTCACTTTGCCTTACCCCTCCTGGGGCCGCGCTTATTGACGGGATCAGCTTCTCGACACGCTTCGACACCGTCAAGCGATGGCTTTCAGCCACATACCAGATGCTTTGCATCGAACAGAGTGACGACCCGCTGCCACTGGTAGCTGTCAACGACATCACACCTGCCCTGTCGACTCTGCGCATACCCGGCACTTTTCTCTCAACCCAGGAACTTGTGAGTGTGCGGCGTTCCATGCAGTGTGTGGTCGATCTCGCCGCATTCTTTCAGCGTCATCGTCGTGATGACGGCACATCGGCTTTTCCCGAACTGGACCTTGAGGCGCGCGATCTTGCTCCCTCCCCGACTGTTATCACGGCCATAAATCGCATCATCGACCAGTATGGCGAGGTAAGAGACTCGGCCTCGGCCGAACTCAGCCACATACGCCGGGAGCTTCAGTCGACCTCAGGCACAATCAACTCCATTATGCGCCGCGTGATCTCACGCGCTGTCAGCGAAGGCTATCTTGAAGGTGACACTACACCGTCGGTGCGCGACGGTCGTCTTGTGTTACCTGTCGCCCCGGCATTCAAGCGCAAGATAGGCGGTATCGTACACGACGAGTCGGCTTCGGGAAAGACCTATTACATCGAGCCTGCCGAGATCGTCGAGGCCAACAACCGTGTGCGCGAGCTGCAGATGGATGAGCGGCGCGAGATAACGCGACTGCTCCAGGCCCTCGCCGACGAACTACGTCCACACCTTGAAGAGATGGCCGGAAGCCTGCAGGCTCTCGCCACGCTCGACTTCATACGGGCCAAGGCCCTGTATGCCATCGAAATCAACGCCACGTTGCCACATCTGCACGACACGCCCGAGCTGGAGTGGTACCACGCTACCCACCCTGTGCTACTCGAGACCCTGCGGCGACAGGACAAGGAGATAGTGCCGCTCGACATTACTCTCACCGCCACCGACCGCATACTCATAATATCAGGCCCTAATGCCGGCGGAAAATCGGTATGTCTAAAGACTGTAGGCATAGTGCAATACATGGCACAGTGTGGCCTCCTGCCACCGGTATACGAGAACTCCCACATAGGCATATTCGACAGTATATTCATTGATATCGGTGACGACCAGTCGCTCGAAGACGATCTGTCAACCTACTCGTCCCACCTCAAGAACATGAAGTTCTTTCTGGCACACGGCGATGGCCGCACACTGGCTCTGATCGACGAGTTCGGAGCCGGCACAGAGCCCCAGATAGGCGCCGCCTTGGCCCAGGCCATACTGGTAAGGTTTAACGAACTGGGTATGTGGGGAGTAATCAATACTCATTTCACCAACATAAAGCAGCTGGCCGAGACCTCCCCAGGACTCGTCAATGGCTCGATGCTCTATGACCGCCACCTCATGCAACCCACATTCAGGCTGGCCATAGGCTCTCCCGGATCATCGTTTGCCGTAGAGATCGCCCGCAAGATAGGGTTGCCGGCCACTATCATAGCCAATGCCGAGGAGATTGTAGGCAGTGACTATATCAACGCCGACAAGTATCTGCTCGACATCGCCCGAGACAAGCGCTACTGGGAGAACAAACGCCTCTCGATCAAACAAAAAGAGAAAAAGATAGAGTCGGTATTAGCATCATACGAGGAGGATGCGGCAACCCTGCGCCAACAGCGTAGGGAAATCATCGCCGATGCTCGTGACCAGGCCCGACGCATACTCGAAGGATCCAATGCCGCCATCGAACGCACCATACACGACATACGCTCAGCCCAGGCCGAACGCGAATCGACTCTTGCCGCCCGCCAACGACTGGCCGATCACCGGCGCTCACTCGACAGTGACTCTACATCGCGCCATCCCCTACTCGACAAAGCTCCCAAAAGCAAGAAACAACGTCAGGCCAGACCTGCCGCGCAGGAAAAGCCACTACAGCCAGGTGACAATGTCAAACTCGACGGCCAGGGAGAACCCGGACGTATACTCGAGATCAACGGCAAACAGGCTATCGTAGCATTCGGACTGCTCAAGACTACCGTCAAACTCGACCGTCTGAAAGCCACCCTTGCCCAACCCAAGTCGGGAGCCGGCAAGACAACATTCATAAGCCCGTCGACCATCGACTCTCAGCGCGACCGCCAGTTACAGTTCAAACAGGAGATCGATGTGCGCGGCATGCGTGCCGACGAGGCGATCCAGGCTGTTACATACTTCATTGACGATGCCCTGCAGTTCAACGCCCAGCGGGTGCGCATACTTCATGGCACAGGCACAGGAGCCTTGAGACAGGCCATACGCCAGTATCTCTCAACAGTCAATGGAGTGAGTTCGTACCATGACGAGGATGTACGCTTCGGCGGTGCAGGCATCACAGTAGTAAACCTGTAGTCAACAAATAAATCCATGCCATATTGCTCATCGGGACCTATAATAACCGAGTGGCGAATCCCCAAAGAAAAAAAATAAAAGCTTGTTTAAAAATAAATGGTTTCAGTAGACGCACTTACCGTAGAATTCGGAGGCACAACCCTCTTCAAAGACATATCATTTGTCATTAACCCCAAAGACCGTATCGCTCTCATGGGCAAGAACGGCGCCGGCAAGAGCACCCTGCTCAAAATCCTTGCCGGGGTACGCAATCCCACTCGCGGATCGGTCTCGGTACCCAAAGACTGCACTGTATGCTACCTGCCCCAGCACATGATGACCGAGGACGGACGCACAGTCTTTGAAGAGGCATCGCAGGCCTTCGCCCACCTCAAGGAGATGGAGGCCGAGATAGATGCCATGAACAACGAGCTCGCCACCCGCACCGACTATGAGAGCGACTCCTACATGGCCCTTATAGAGAAAGTAGCCGCAGCAAGCGAGAAATTCTACTCCATCGACATGACCCACTTCGAGGAGGATGTCGAGAAGTCATTGCTGGGACTCGGATTCGAGCGCAAAGACTTCGGCCGCCCCACCTCCGAGTTCTCAGGAGGATGGCGCATGCGCATCGAACTGGCCAAACTGCTGTTGCAGAATCCCGACGTACTGCTCCTCGACGAGCCCACCAACCACCTTGACATCGAGTCGATAGGATGGCTCGAGGAATTCATCATGAACAGCCCTATGGCCGTAGTGGTCATAAGCCATGACCGTCGCTTCATCGACAATATCACCACCCGTACGATCGAGGTCACACTGGGCCGTATCTACGACTACAAGGCCCGATACAGCCACTACCTCGAACTGCGCAAGGAGCGACGCCAGCAACAGATCAAACAATTTGAGGACCAGCAGAAACAGATAGCCGAGGCCCGTGAGTTTATCGAACGTTTCAAAGGCACATACTCAAAGACCTATCAGGTGCAAAGCAAGGTTAAATGGCTTGAGAAACTCGAGATTGTTGAAGTCGACGAAGAAGACACATCGGCTCTGAGACTCAAATTCCCGCCATGCCCCCGTAGCGGCAGCTATCCGGTGATAGCCGATGGTGTGGGCAAGAGCTACGACGGTGTGCCGGTATTCAGCGGTGCATCTTTCACCATCGAGCGCGGTGATAAAGTTGCCTTCGCCGGACGCAACGGCGAGGGAAAGTCAACCATGGTCAAGGCCATCATGCGCGAGATCACTCATGACGGCACGCTCACGTTGGGACATAATGTAAAAATAGGATACTTTGCCCAGAACAGCGCATCCTTGCTTGACGGAGAACTCACCGTGTTCCAGACCATCGACGATATAGCTGTGGGCGATGCCCGACTCAAAGTGCGCGACCTGCTGGGAGCATTCATGTTCGGCGGAGAGGAGAACCAGAAGAAAGTAAAGATACTGTCGGGCGGCGAGCGTGTGCGCCTGTGCATGATCAAGCTGTTGCTCGAACCCATCAACCTGCTTATCCTCGACGAGCCCACCAACCACCTTGATCTCAAGACAAAGGACATTCTCAAACAGGCATTGCGCGACTTTGACGGCACCCTCATTGTCGTGAGCCACGACCGCGACTTCCTTGACGGACTCGTCACCAAGGTATACGAGTTTGGAGGCGGACGTGTCAGGGAACACCTGTGTGGCATCAACGAGTTCCTCGAAAAGAAAAAAGCCGAGCAGCTTCATTGACCAATACATAGTAGATACACCCTCTTTGATCGTCTTCTCTATAAAAAACCAATCAAAAAGATTGTACAATACACCAGTAAACCATGAAACATTTAATCCTTGCCATAGGAATGCTGACGGCACTCTATGCCACAGCCCGTGAGTTTGTAACCACCGGTGGAATACACTACCGCGACAACAACATACACGAGCGTTGCGCTCTCGACATATATCATCCGGCAGCATCGGCCGACAGCATCGCCGCTCTACCCGTCGTGGTGTGGTTTCACGGAGGGGGTCTCACGGGCGGATTCCGCCATTTTCCCGATGGCATGCTTGACGGCAACTACATAGTGGTATCACCAAGCTACCGACTCATCCCAGATGTTACCGTCAACGAATGCATTGACGACGCGGCGGCAGCCATCTCATGGACAATCGATAACATCGCTTCATATGGCGGAGACCCGGCACGAATCTTCGTAACCGGACACTCGGCCGGAGGATACCTCACGAGCATGGTCGGACTGGACAAGACACGGCTCGCCGCTTATGGCAAGGATCCCGACTCTTTGGCCGGACTCATTCCCTTAAGCGGCCAGGTGATCACCCATTTCTCCCGGCGCGACCAGCAGGGAATCGCCCCTCTGACACCCACCATCGACGAGACAGCACCGCTCTATCACGTGCGCAAGGACTGTCCGCCATATGTAATCATATCGGGAGACCGCGAGCTGGAACTCTTCGGCCGATATGAAGAGAACGCCTACATGTGGCGCATGATGAAGTTGCAGGGACACCCCTACGTAAGGATATACGAGCTTGACGGCTATAATCATGGCGACATGGCTGTCCCCGCCATACACATCCTCAAGAACGAAATACGCAACATCCTCTCCAACCGGCAACAATGACCACAACAACACATTCTCCCGTATCACATGCGCGCGTCGACCTGGCCGACGTACTGCGCGGAGTCGCTGTGATGGGCATCATACTGCTACACTCCATCGAACACTTCAACTTCTACTCGTTCCCAGATACATCATCACAGGGTGCATTCCTCAACTTTACCGACCGTGCCATATGGGACGGTCTCTTCTTCATGCTCGGCGGCAAGGCCTATGCCATATTCGCCCTGCTATTCGGCTTCAGTTTCTTCATTCAGCACGACAACAGCCGCATGCGCGGCAAGGATTTCCGCGCCCGCTTTGCATGGCGACTGATACTGCTGTTCATCATCGGCAACATCAACGCCTGCTTCTTCACAGCCGAGATACTGGTGATGTACTCGCTCATAGGCTTTGTGCTTATCGCCACATGCCGACTCTCTACCCGCACGCTTATAATCCTCGCTTCGGTATTCCTGCTACAGCCTGCCGCCATCTACAACGCGGTGAGGGCTTGCCTCGATCCGGCCTATGTCACCCCGGCCATCCCTACCGGCGACTACTGGGCGGCTTGCTTCAAGATGCAGTCGGGCGGCACATTCCTGGAAACCGTCAAGGTCAACCTTGTGGACGGACAGCTCGCCAGTCTCGCCTGGGCATGGGATCACGGACGCATATTCCAGACCGCCGGACTATTCATCATCGGCATGGTGGCCGGACGCGAAGGATGGTTGCTAAAAACCGCCCGCAAGATGTGGGGCCCGGTTCTCGCAGTTTCGGTTATAGCCTTCTTCCCCCTCCACGGCCTCGACATGATGCTGCCCAAGTTCATCGACAATCCCAACATTATGAAACCGCTCGCGATCATTATCTCGTCACTGGCCAATCTCTCGTTCATGGCCATTCTCGTTGCCGGCATATACTTCGGGTTCTATTGCACTAAGCGTGTTTCACATACTCTCTCCCAACTGATACCATATGGACGCATGAGCATGACCAGCTATGTCACCCAGAGCATCATGGGATCATTCATATTTTACAACTGGGGACTGGGCCTGCATGCCCATCTTGGCATTACAGCCAGCGCCGGTGTAGGAATCCTGTTATTCATCATACAATACAGCGCATGCCGCTGGTGGATGGGACATTACAGCCATGGCCCCATGGAGTGGATATGGAAGAAAGCTACATGGATCGACCGCGCCGGCTTCCTCAGGCAATAGCGGCTACTATGGCGAAGGCGATCGAATAAAGGCACATCAGCATCGCTGTCATGCCTAAAAACGGAGTCAGTGCCGCCCCTTCGTGACGTCGCAGCGACAACGCTATACATACCGCCAAAAATGCGAACAGAGCCGGCAACAGACTCATCCCGACTCCAGCCTCAAGCCATTCAGGCATCATCAGCCCCATGGCCGCCAATGCGTTAAAAATATACAGAACAATCATCGCCGTGCGCCCCCACCGCACGGCGAGTGTTTTTTTCCCCACCGAACGGTCATCATCCACATCACGATAATTATTAACAATCAATACATTAGCACCCAGCAAGCCCACAGCCGCACCACCACGGGCCACCTGCCACGACCACTGGAGCGTCTCGACATAATAGGTACAGCACACCGGTACCAGCCCGAAGAACAGGATCACAGCTACCTCACCCAGTCCATGGGTCGAAAGCGGATAAGGCCCCGTACTATAGGCAAACAGGCCGGCCACTACTGCCATACCGACAGCCACCAGCCACCAGCCGCCCCATACCACGAGACTCAGCCCCACACAACAGGCAAGCACGACAGTGACAACGATGGCTCGCTTCATGCCGGCAGGTGTGATATCCCCCTCAGTGACACCGCGTCGGGGCCCCTCGCGCCCCACCCTGTCACGACCGGCCTTATAGTCAAAGTATTCATTGGCAAAATTCGACGCCACCTGACACAGCAATGCAAAAACGAGACACAACACCAGCGGCAGGGTATTGACGTTATCGTTCAACAAATTGTATCCCAATGCGGTAAATATTCCGGCCACAGCCACAGGCAACGTCCTAAGCCTCATGGCCTCGATCCAGGCTTTCAGTTTCATAAAGTCAGCATTTTTTTTGCAAAAGTACAAAAAAATTGGAGCACAACCCCGAGTTGCAGGATCATGCTCCACATTTTATGTCAGTCAAGTGTTGAAACTTTCAACACTTCTGGATCTACGGTCAATATACCAGTTCAAGATCGTCGAGCCACATCGTCGACGGGCCTCCGGTATAGTAGTCGCCATAACGGCTTGCCGATGCGACAATTACTATATTGGCTGCCTTGACATCGGTCTTGAAATACTCTATAGGTATCTCAAACTCAATCAAACCGTCTCCGGCCGTAGCCTCGGTAAAGATCTTCTCGCCATAGGCTATAACATTGGCATTGGTTGATTTGAAACCATAACTGTCGATATTCTTGGTTGCGACAATCTGTGGCCACGGTCCATGTGATCCATATGTCATGGTCGATCCATCAACTATACCTATATATATTATACCTGTATCCTGATCGCCTTTGGTCACGGTTACCCCCGATGGAGCTCCATTTACTTCGGTTATAGCCTCAGGTACATACTTCACATACCCCCTGAGAGCACGCGGACGTGACGTCCACGGACGTCCCCATCCCAGGATACCCTTTGTCAGACTCTCCGTACCAAGGAACTCACCGACAAAGAGATTGCCAGCCGCAAAGGCTATCGCAACCTTCTGAGAGCCAAGCCTGGCTGAATAATTTCCACCATGCCTGGGTGATTCACAGGGAGTCGTAAGATTTATATTAAGAGTAGCCGATCCCTTGTTGCCCGAATCCCAGAACATCTCCGAGGCCGAGGCACATATACGCTGCACCTTTCCATCCATATACCAGTCCTCAAATCCGGCATTAGGCAACTGCGTGGCAGCCTCGGTGGTGAACTCATAGACCACGGCAGAAGTGAACTCACCTGCAACGGCAACATACTCATAGGTAGTACCGGGCTTAAGCCCTGTAAGCACCGCACTGTATTTCGCGCCCTTCTCAATAGCGCTCTGCGCCACAATGCCGGGAACATCGATCCAGTCGGCTGTACCTCTCTCGCGATACTTGAATCCTACCGACTCGACACCATCCTTCATCACCTTGCTGGTAACAGTAGCCTCGGTAGCCCATATCGTCGGATCGTTGGCAGGGATCGGCTCGGTCTGCACATCGGCATCAGTTACTACAATAGTCAATACGGCACGGCTCGACTTTTCCTGCTTGTATGCATTCCCGTCACCATCAGTCTGCTCAACCTCGATCGAGGCATCGATGCCGATCTCATATGTTCCGTCAGAGAGCTGATTGAGCAGTTCCGGCTCCAACGAGATCTTGATATTGTCCAGGTCATTGACCTCGTCGGTCTTGCGCAGACCTGTGAGACCCCTTGACGCGATATCCTCGATCACCGATTCATCGGCACTGATCATGTCAAACCCTCCATACCCGAGAATCTCCTTCATCGACTCAGGCAACGTAATATACACCGAATTCAGCCGTGTTGCGGCAGCCACATATATCGACTGGCGGCTCATCTTGCCGGCCTCTACATATAAGGCATCATCAAATGTCTTGCCGTCAAGCCGCATTATCAACGGAGCCGCCACGATAAGGATCGTATCCTCGACATCAACTGTGCGCTCGTCGATCTCTACCGAGAAGAATGCTCCGCCAGTCTCAACCTCGGTACCATTGTACTTGACATTGATCACATACTCGGTAGCCGGCTTTGCACCCTCGATACTGCCTTCGTATATAAATTCCGATCCATCCTGTTTTGTACCCGATATAACATAACTGAGATCATGGTCACGCGAGTTCATCATGAAGTAACCGCGACGGGCGTCTCGTCCCTCCCACTCCAGCTTGCCGCTACTGTAGGTCTGGCTTACGGTCAGTTTATAGTCATTCAGCACCTTGTCGATCGATTCATCGTAGTTTACCGACACAGCCGTATTGGCAATCTTGCACACAAGGTTTACCTGCGCCACATTGCCGGCAGCCACAGTGAAATCCTCGCGACCTTTGAAGTAACGCTTGTCAAACGAGGCCGGAACCGAGTCGCCGGCCCATGCCTCGGCAACATATGTTCCTCCGGTGAGCCATATCCGCTCGGCCGGGACATTCTCGAGACCTATATACTGTCTCACAAGTCCTTTCGAGCTCGAGATCCATACCTTAAGAGTCTCCTCAAGTCGGGCATTCTCACCCGACTCTATGGAACGGGACTTCTTGATATCACTGTCGACCGAAGCCTTGAGTATGATGCTACCCTCACCGGCGGCATCCTGGGCGTTATAGGAGTCAGAACAGCCCGTTGACGCCATCAGAGTGACAGCCGAAGCAATAATATATGCAATCTTCTTCATCAGACTATTCATTTACAAACGTTAACTTAAGTGTCTTGCTGTTCCCTTCGTTATCAATCACCTCGATAATGAAATTATGTTCTCCGGGAAACATAGGCAATGCAAGCATCGGTACAAACTGAGAAATATCGAAGGTGACCTCCGTCTGGTCAATAACCTGGTCGGTGATCGGGAATTTCAGTCCCTCGGGACCAAGAGCCGTTTCAAGATCGCCGGGATATGCAAGGTCAAAATTGTTTTGCAAGCCTACATCGGTAACATCCAAAGACTTGGAATCTATCGTAACATTAAGATGAGCTATACCCTTTTCAGCCATTATCATCACAACAGCAGGCTTAAGCCCATCCTCCTCAAGACCGAACTCCGACGCCGGGTTACGGTTTCCGTCTTTCAAGTCAAGATAATCGTTTCCGTCTTTATCTTTTTTACTGGTAAAATCAATGACGTTTCCTACCGGGGGCACCGGCACGTCGGGCTTATCTGGATTCTCGGGATCCGTGGGCCAGTCTTCCTTGCCGGGACGATCCCCCTTGATGATATCCTCATCGACATTCACATTGCCGCTCAGATCCTCGTCGATCACCGAGAAGTCGACGTTGAATCCGCCTGTCGGATCAATGAAGCCGGTCTCTGGATCAGGCTTGATGTCAGCACCCTTCAACGCGAAGGTGATTATGCGGTGCTGGCCTGGATTCAAGTCCTTATACAGGCGTATGATCTCCTCCTTGTAGCCGTTGACCGTACCGCTGAAGATAGCAACCATAGTTGTGTTGCCAGGGACAATCTCAAAATAACCCGATGCGGTTGTAGACGGAGTGAAATGAAGCACTCCAAACTCGTTGACCCTTATCTCACAGTCAAGATCTCCTGCCGACGATTCAATAAGATCTGCGTCAAACATTACGGTGACCTTTAGATTATGCAACGAACATGTCACGGTGCCGGCATTGGTCACCTTGTCCTTGACAATCTCAAACTGCTTTTCTCCCACATAGTATGGAGCATCCCATGCCGCCTTCTGAGGCTTGCATGACTCTATTTTCAACGTATAGGTTCCTACGCTGAATACCGGAAGTCCCGGCATCTCGGCATAAGTCCACTCGTTGACCACGAGGCCATTCTTGTCGGTAACTGTTATGATAAAGTTGGTAAGATCTACCGTAGCACGGCTTTTGGCAATAACCTGCTCGGCATTAGATAGGTCGATGGCAAGGTCGGCGGTCGACAAGGTGCCCTTGTCGTCAGTGTCAACACCACCCGGCTCCCATTTTTCATTGCATGAGCTGAAGCCTACGATCGAGGCGATCAGCATGACAGCAGTAAATATCTTATGTTTCATTGCGATTATTCAATTAATAGTTTAGTGTGATGTCGTCGATTAAAAGACTCGACCCCAAATACTCATGATTATTCAGATTCATTGGTTTCGGAGGCCTCATATTATCTTGGTTTTTTAAATTCTCCAGTTCTGAATTAGTCAACTGAGAAGACTTAAACGTAACGACAATCCGGCTTGCCTTATATGCATTGATCGGGTATTCCAGCGGTATGGTATTTTCGGCATATACTCCGCCAACACTATAATCAGTATCAGCCGACAAATTGTTGTATGAAGCGTTCACATCAAGAAGTTCGATTTTCTCTGATATGATATTACCATTACCATCAAGTATCTGTATAATCGCAACACCTTTCTGTCCGTTATCATTACCGTTTCGATTCATCACAGCATACTTATACCAGAATGTCATTGATGACGGACGCGACGCGAAATCAATACCATAATTGGGTATCGCATTCTGCTCGGGATTCACATTTTCCCAATTACCCAAAAAGAGCTGGCCAGCCGAAACATATTTACAGGTGCCGAACTTCCAGCGATTGCCACTGGTAGGAATGCTGGCACTCGCAGTGTTTCCACCGCCCCATCCTACAGTACGTATCTGGGCTGCACTTCCACTTTTTGAATCATCCGTGAACACAGTGCCCGAAGTCGCATCATATGCATAATTATATTGAGGTGTCGTCTTTCCTTGAGACATAGTCACCGGGTTATAGGTATTCCATGCCATTACTGAACTACCTTGCGACCAAGGATAGTACCAGATCTGATTACTTGTCACACCATCGGCTTTGTACCACTCGTCCATACCGGCATTGGGCAGCTGAAGCTCGGCCTCGGTGGTGAAAGTCACGGGGCGGCAGTTCATGCCGTCGGCACTGATACGGGCGGTATAGGTGGTCGAAGATTTCAGGCCTTCGATCTTCAGACGGTCTCCGTCAACCGTGTAGTTGTACTCGCTGTAGTTAGCGCCTCCGTCGGTCGACATCTCAAGCACAGGTGTTGATGATGCCACAAAGTCGGCAACCGGCTTCTCATCGTGGGCTACCAGTCCCGACGCACGCAGTGCAAAGACATCATTTTCGTTGACTGTGAACGAGAACGGAACCTTTTGACGCACGACAGTCCATTCGGGCGAAGTCTGCATTACCGTTCCCTTGTCATTCAGGGCAAGAACACGCAACAGCACGTCACGCTCGCCATAGACGGCATCGGAGGGGAGTCCGCCTACATTGACCACATAATTCATCATGGCTCGCCTCTTTGCCGTGATCGACCCGATGGCAAGCCGCTTCCAGGTACCGGTATGATCCTTATATTCAGCCGCGATACGATTCTCCGGATCTGCTCCGTTATAAGCCAGCCCGAATGTCATATTCGTCTCATAGTACGGCAATGTCTCGTTCGAGACAACCTCTAACTCAAGCTTCTCCACATTCACCGTCAAGGTAACGACATTCGACTCCTGCGACAGACGGTCGGTAACAGTCAGCGTGAATGTAGACCGGTTGTTTATACCATCCTTATATTGAATGTTGGGAACAACCTTGGTTAAATCCAGCACAGCCATCTTGTCGGGGTTGTGCCACATGCCGGTCTCACTAAATCCGAGCGCCGTCATGGTAGCGCCGGTAGCCGCGGGGGTAGCCATCAGGTCGACAGTCCCCGGCCACCCCTTTTCCAGGAGCGTGGTCGACCGGGTCTCAAGCACAGCCTTGGCAATGCCACCGTTGGCCTTGACAGTGAACGTCAGGGGATTCTCCGGATCACAACCGGCTACAACCTCGACAGGCGACTCGTCAAAACCGTCGGCCGTAACCGTAGGCTCGGCGATATTCTCAAGATCCTGGCTCAGATCTATGCTGATATTCTCTTTATCCATCGTGTCGTCAAACACGATCACAAGCTCAGCCTCACCCACATTACCGCCATTGACGTCAAGAGTCACATTATGGTGATATTTTGCCTTAGCCACGATTGATACCGGGATCGTAAGCGACTGGCCATTGGGCTTCACAACATTCACGCCAAGCTCTACGTTGCCCGGATTGACATAGACCGGCTCGCTGTCAAACTTTGAATATGAAATCGGCTCCTTCCCGGCGAGAGATTTGACACTCACGCTATAGTCGCCGAAGTAGTTTGTAAAGGCATCGGTATATTTGATTGATATCATCGAGTTGGCAAGCGATGCGGTCAATGCTACAGTCGTAGTCTTGTTCTCACTCACAGTCAACGATGTGACACCATAGTAATAGGGTTTGCCGAATCCCTCTTCTCCCCGTGTGCCATAACTGGCCTCCAGAGTATAGGCGCCTATGTTGAACTTCTCCTCCACATTGAACTCATCGACCGTGTTCCATTCGCGCACGGTGCCGGTCGAGGTAGATGTCAATGTAAGATGCAGATCATCGACAGTGATAGCCTGGGCGTCACTGCGTGACGATCCCTTGTCGCTCCTGGAACTGATGGTATTGGTATCAAGACCTACGACCAGAACAATCGAACCCTCGCCGTCAACACCTGGATTCCAGCTCTCGTTACATCCTGCCAAAAGCAGGACTCCCGTGGAGACAAGACTGTACCGGATTTTCTTCTTCATTGCTTAATTACGTATTGATTAGTATATTTTTCACACTTATAATAGGCTAAATATTCAGATTAGAAACCATTTTCATTTTGCCAAAATTCGCTACAAAGTTACACATTTATTTTGAGATCATCTACAAATTTTCACAAATTTATCTCTGTAAATTTCCAAAAAACTAGTCAAAACATCCACACTCCAATAAATCGCATACTAAGAGCTTATTTAAAAACAAGACACCGGCAAGACTCTCAAAAGCAAAGCAATATGAATTTTAGACGACCACATTCCCCAATATTTGTTAACGCCTGGCCGATGCGATGGCATCTTATACCACAGACAAACGAGGATAAATATAACCGTTATCGGCCATCAACAATCTCTAAGATACAATATAAAACGACGAATTACGCGGATTACGCAAATTAAATTATATCGACCGAACAACGGCAACATGCCGTACATCCATAATTTGCGCAATCCGCGTAATTCGCGGTAAATAAATTATATATACGCCTATTTGTTGACCCTGAAACGATCTATACCATCATGCAGGTAGGCTACCACCTGACGGGCGGCCGCTATACCGGCGTTGATATTAGCCTCGGCAGTCTGGGCACCCATCTTCTTTGGTGTGAAGAATACACGGCCCGCAAACTCCGCCTCCATCTCATCGGCGCGGTCGGGTCGTATGTCAGCGACATACTTCAGGTCGGCACGATCGCGCATGGCTTTCATAAGCCCCTCCTCGTCAATCACCTCCTTACGGGCGGTATTGACAAGCACTCCACCCTTTGGCATCAGTGTCACCAGGTCATAACCAACCGAGCCTCGAGTCTCAGCCGTAGCAGGAATGTGCAACGAAACCACCTGGTTGTCGCTATAGAGGCTCTTAATGTCATGTACGGGTTTTACCCCGGCCTCTGCCATCACCTCATCCGGGCAATAGGGATCAAGGGCCGAGACATCCATCCCGAACCCCTTGGCGATACGGGCCACATTGCGGCCAACCTGGCCAAAGGCGTGAATACCCAGCGACTTATCCTTAAGCTCGGTGCCCGATGTACCGTTGTACATGTTGCGCACGGCCATGACAGCCATTCCAAACACCAACTCGGCCACGGCATTGGAATTCTGACCGGGAGTATTCTCGACACAAACGCCATGGGCCGTGGCAGCATCAAGATCGACATTGTCATATCCGGCGCCGGCACGCACAACGATTTTCAACTGCTTTGCCGCGTCAAGCACCTCTGCGTCAACCTTGTCGCTACGCACGATCAATGCATCGGCATCGGCCACAGCATCAAGCATCTGACTCTTGTCGGTATACTTCTCCAGAACCTCAAGAATATAATCGGCATCAAGTATCACCTTCTTTATCCCCTCGACTGCAACCGCTGCAAAGGGCTTCTCAGTAGCTACTAAAACTTTCATTTCTTTTCAAACGCTTTCATTGCTTCAATCAGTACCTCGACACTCTCCATGGGCATTGCGTTATAGAGCGACGCACGGAAACCGCCTACATCACGGTGACCCTTGATACCCACAATACCACGCTCTCCGGCAAAGTCGATAAACTCCTTCTCGAGCTCAGCATACTCAGGCTTCATCACAAAGCATACATTCATGATCGAGCGATCCTCATGAGAGGGAACGGTAGCAACAAACATCCTGCTGGAATCAATTGCCTCGTAAAGCTTTGCAGCCTTGTCCAGATCCCGCTTCTCAAGCTCGGCCACGCCACCCATCTCTTTATAATACTTAAGAGTCTGCAACGCCGAGAAAATAGGCAATACAGGTGGAGTATTGAACATCGAGCCTTTCTTCACATGTGTGCGGTAGTCAAGCATCGTGGGGAGCACACGATCCACATGTCCGAGTGCCTCATCACGCACAATGACAATAGTCACACCGGCAGGTGCAAGATTCTTCTGTGCGCCGGCATATATAAGATCATACTTGGCTACATCGACAGGACGCGAGAAGATATCTGACGACATATCGGCCACCAGGCGCACACCGCCTACCTCGGGATCCTTGCGTATCTCGGTGCCGTAGATGGTATTGTTGGTTGTATAGTGGAAATAGTCACAATCGGCCGGAACAGCGTAATCCTTGGGAATATAAGTATAGTTACGATCCTTGGATGATGCCACAACATCAACATCACCAAAGAGTTTTGCCTCCTTGATAGCCTTCGAGGCCCACACGCCGGTGTCGAGATAACCGGCCTTGCTGGCGAGCAGGTTCATGGGCACCATGGCAAACTGCATGCTGGCTCCACCGCCAAGCCACAATACCGAATAGCCGGCCGGAATTTCCAGCAGTTCCTTGACAAGAGCGTCAGCCTCGTCAATTACAGCCTGGAACTGTTTGCTACGGTGTGAAATCTCAAGAATCGACAAACCCATGTCGGCGAAGTTCAACACAGCGTCGGCAGTGTTCTGGATTGTGTACTGGCTTAGGATCGATGGTCCCGCATAGAAGTTATGCTTTTTCATGACTCAAAAGTGTTTTGTTCAAAAATAGCGAAATCTTTCGCGTTCTATAATGCAAATGTAAAAATAATATCACAAACAAAAGCACAAATTAAAGAAAAATTTCAGCAATCCGCCACGGCTCTTTCATTTAAGATTGCATTGCATCCCATGTTAAAAACAGTATTTTAAATTGAATTATTCAATTTAAGCACCCTCAATTATGATAATTTAATTTTATAATTAGCATAATTAAAACAGATACAACGGAGAACGTGATATATGAAATTAAATTTTTCATAAATTTAAAATTGAATACATTTTCTTGTCATGTACTAAAATAATTTTATTATAGCAGATTGAGGTATTCTGGGGATTGTGTCAAACTCTTTTGCTGGCTGTGATTCTCGTAGAGTATTCAGAATACTGTCTTCATCAGCCTTTATTTGTATTGATAAATCCGGATACTTCCAAGGATAACAGGTGTTAAGTTCTCTGTTTACGCCATCTTTAAACCAATTGACTTGATTTATTGTCGGTATAGTAGATAGACAATTGGTTTCAGTTGGTTTTCCATCTTTAATTATTATTCGTAGAAAGAAGTTGATGAAACCATATGTTTTATTGCCATCTCGATATGGATTGATAAAAAATGACATTTCACGTTTTATTTTTTCAAATTTCCAGTTTTCTATGACATTGAAGAAAAGACTGTCAAGATAGTTCAATCCACAGATACCTGTATGTATTATTTCCTGGGGAAGAATATATCTCTTACCTAATCCAAGATTTGGATTACGAGCAAATGTCTTTTCTGACACAAATATACAATCTTCAGTAGACCATAGTAGAGATGAAACTAAATTTGTTCGAGTTTGTAAAAAATTAGCACAATAAATGGTATCGCTATGCCATTTATACAATAATGTGTCAACAGGATCCTTGCTTCTAATACTTAGATTGAAGATTAAAGGCAAACAACCTCCAAAGATCGTGTCGTTCGTGACATTGCAAAACTCTTTTATGTCTTTTTGATTACCCTTTATAATTTGTTCAATAATGGAATATAGCCCTGGTTGCCTGTCGATCCAATTGCCGCGACCTCCATGCGATTTGCTTGCAGGCAGGTAGTATAAATCCATATTCGGCTCATTTTGAGCTTCGACGTGGACTGTTTTAACTGAGAATATTGCTAAAATGACTACTTTGATAATTTGAGTTATAATGTATCTCATATTTCATGGATTTTTTCTATCTATAAATGTTTGGTAGTTTTTATTATCAAATCTCGCCAGTGGGATTATGTTGGCGTGGAGGCAATTCCAATAGAATCACAGTTATACTCCCTGCAATACAGACATTGCCCTATAATTAAGGTTGCTACAATAATCAATAATCTATTCATGGTTTTAGTAGTTTAATGGATCATATTGAATGTAATTCAAGTTCGCCGGTGCGAATCAGTCCGATTTAGTTTCCTGAAAATGCTGTCACATTCTTTGCAAACATAGCAAACAGATCATACTCACCAGCATCTAATTCTGTAAATCATAGATATGTGAGATTACCACATCATGTCTGTTTTTTAAGACTCTGATAAATCGATCGATAGTATTATTATTACAGTCTTTATAGGATATTTTCAATTTTATAGTAGTATAGTTTTGTTGGTAATCTTTTTCATCAACAGATAATTCGAATGAGATACAATTATTTGCCATAGGATCATTGTTTCTAAAAATAGGATCTTTCTGAATATGTAAATTTGTATACAACCTTTTTATGTTATTAGAAAAATTCTTACTATATCCAAATTTATCAATGAACTCGAGCCAATTATTTAGGCCCGTATTGTCAATATAACAGAGAGAGTATTCGTATATAAATTTTTTCACTTTTTCTATTATGTCAGAATAGCTTTGTGCTGTATTTATATTAATGTTATTATCATTAATCAAATTGGTTGAATCGATCAAACTCTTGGGAACATACAAAAGATCTGGAATATCGAATATCCAACTGTCTAAATCATTTAGAATTCGTAATTTATCTATGTTATCAACTTTGAGGCCCGAAACAATGCAAATTCTCATATATAAAGAGTCAATCATATTATCATCACAATCAGATATCAACGTAAATTTCTCTCCAGGTTTGATCCTTTTTATGAATGTTTCATTCAAATCAAAAGAAGATAATATGTTTGATTCTGTAATTGCTTGAATAAGCGAGATGTCACCTATTAAGAGAAAACGATCATATAGAAGATCATATACATTAAAACTATTGTCGTGGTATTGATTATCAAATAGTATAAAATAATTGTAATTAGAATTATTCTTCACCTCCATAACCGAATACCAGACTGTATCGCAATCCGATGACCGCGTGTTATAGCTAATGGAATATTTTTCAACTGAATACTCTCTTGGTATACTATCTATTGAATAATTCGGTCTGTTAATCATTTGGGCAAATGAAATATGACCAAAAATAACTAATTCAATTAATGTTAATATTATTCTTTTCATTTTTGATTGAATATAATTTCTCTGCGAGCACGCTTAATGTTATTTACAAGTTTATAATTGACATCTCTAAGTCCAGGTGCGAATTTATGGGAAGCTTCAATTCTGTCTTTTGTTAGATAGAATATATAAACATGACCAAATAATTCATGTCCAATTGTTTCAAGTGCGCCAAGTGTACTTAGTCGCTTGTTTATATAAACATATGTATTTGCATCTGTTGAATTCTGTCCACTTATTCCAATACCTGGGAAAAGAGTTTTACCCATATTACCGGTTTCTCCGGTTGTTACTCCAGTTGTAATAAATTCTGTATCTTCAAATTCAGAACCTTCATATTCGATTTCACCAAAGTCAAGATAATTAGTTTCGCCAATATCATTTTTATAGTAAAATCCATATGACAGATTTATTGATGTAATTTCTTGTGCTGAGTTCATCTTTATAATAGAATTATAAAGCCAACTATCCGAGTGATGAGATATTAAAGATTCTTGAACGATAAATCCATCGTTGTCGAATACTATAAATTCACGATCGTTCTTTGGAAATAATTGCTTGAAAATTTCTTGATCTTCAATATTATTAATCAGTATCAATTCGCCGGTGGGATCGATGTGCATCACCGGGTTTGCGGCACAGTACAGGTAGGGGGTTAGCCAGGGGTATTCCGCTGCCATATATAATAACTGACAGAAGGATAAAACTAACATAAGTGTCTAATTTATTAATATTAAAACGATTATTAAACGAGTTCGAATACTATTTATTCTCGAACAATTAACCATTGTATACTATCTGGATCAATAAATAACTTGTTATTGTAATATATAAGTGGGATACATCTATTATATAATACTCCAAACAAAATGTCACTTACATTACTTTTGATTATTTTTTTCTCTTCAGTGACATTTATAATCGGATGTCCATCAATAGAAATAGAGTCACTATCAAAAAATATCCTTTTATTTTTATATACAGTTTCAAACTTTGAACAGATAAAATCAGATAGGCATATCACCACTTGAATCAGACTGTCATTATCAATTACATTTGATATTTCTGGAGAAAGCAAAGAATTACTGATTTGTTGTTGCTTTAATCCTTCGATATCTTCATAAATAATACGGTTACGGACTGATATATCTATAGAATTTTGACCACTAAAATATGGATAAAAATCCAAATCGGGCATATACGATTCCCGTAATTTATGTAATATCGAATCATTTGAAATAAAAGAAAGTAACTCATCCATAAAAGAACTATCCGCTACAGTTGAATTATGAATTTCGACATATATATGATCTAAATCAATTTTCTTATCTGTATGAGCACAAATCAGCAATGTAATCATGCAAATAGTTGTCAATAATGTATAAAACCTGATCATAAATATTAGTTTTAAAACTTAAAATATTTTGAAGACGTTACTTGGTAAATCATGAAAACCGGAGTACATAATTTTTGAAGAGCTGATAAATATGTAACTGAATTCTTAACATATGTGTCACTTTTTGATGGATAATTTGAACGTGGATGAGAATGGATCATTTCCCTAATATTATAACCATATTTAAGTTGGGTGTTGTATAACCTGCTCATACCTGGTTCTGATCCTATTACATGCCCGCTTGAGATAAAATTTAGACCTTTGTCTCCAGCCAGTCCGGTTTTTATATGGCTCACTTCATTGTATGAACGTCCGGTGACATTCTGTGCGAACATTTCAAAAAATAAAGTGCCTTCATTATCTCCTCTGACTTCAAACACATCGGCACTACCAGCATCTTGTTTTGTCCCGTTAGAACGTGTAAAACTGCTGTATTCCATCGTTCTATAGTGGCTTATAGTGCCGTATTTGAACTGCAGTCTTTGCTCTTCTCCATCGCTGTTTACCAGGATATTGCCTTTGTCATCGATAAATTCGAGACAGTCGAACTCCTTGGTGTCTATCCACTCCACCACCTCGCCTTTGACATACATCCTCGTCGGTGGGATCATATTGGTGGGGAGGCAATTCAAGTACGTTGTCATGATGACTAAACATATCCTATTGATAGCAATGCCACGTATTAATCGTAGGATCAAGGTACAGCTCTCCCTTATAGTAAAAAAACTGCAACGCAATAAAATCATACATATGCGTGAAATAATCGTTCTCTATTGGTTCCAGATCTTTTCTTTTTTTCTTAGTCGGAGTAATCAGTAGTGTTTGAGAAAAATAGTATGTATTGCCTTTATAATTAGAATAAAATGCTCCATATGGTTTGTTATGATAATCAAACACTACCGATATTGTAAGGAGTTTCTTGTTCAGTATCTCGCGATCAAATTCATCCGGAATGAATTTCTCGTTGATGTCTTGATCAGATAATGGCAGACCACTTTTACACATTGTGTTGATTTGAAAATATTTGGGGTATCTGATTTTATCCCAATCATGAAAATATTCGTTCTTTATAAGGTTGCATATCGAATCATTCTCCAAAACATAATTCACTTTGTCAATTATCAGATCCATTAAGAATGTATCTTTCACGACAGCATATGTGTATATATTATATATACTGTCCGGCGGACAGTTTTTACGGTCAGACCGAACCTCATAATAATCAGAACTATATCCAATAGAATCACAGTTATACTCTCTGCAATACAGACATTGCCCCACAATCAAAGTTGCTACAATAATCAATAATCTATTCATGGTTTTAGTAGTTTAATGGATCATATTGAATGTAATAATCCAGAGTTGATAGATATATTTTAAAACGGATTGTATTTGAAAAAATATATTTATCCAGTATCTGGAGGTGGGATCTTCCATCATTCTCAGAAGCTTTGGCTACACGTTGGTGTGAATGTGTTATCTCCCTGACAAAATATCCTTTCTTCAAGCGGTTATGGAATAGAGCCGGGCCTCCGGGTTCGGATAAGAACTGATGGGCAGAGGTGATGTAATTGGTTCCTTTTCCAAGTTCGCCGGTGCGAATCAGTCCGATTTCGTTTCCTGAAAATGCTGTCACATTCTTTGCAAACATCTCGAACAGATCAGTTCCGTTTCTATCTCCTTTAACAGTAAACAGATCATACTCACCCGACATATTACCGTTATTATCGGATCTGATATTAGAGTATCGTTCACTTGTATGTGATACTGTGCCGTATTTGAACTGCAGTCTTTGCTCTTCTCCATCGCTGTTTACCCGGATATTGCCTTTGTCATCGATAAATTCGAGACAGTCGAACTCCTTGGTGTCTATCCACTCCACCACCTCGCCTTTGACATTGATACGCCAGGTATCCTCGCCGGTGGGGTCGATGTGCATCACCGGATTTGCGGCACAGTACAGGTAGGGGTTTAGCCAGGGGTATTCCGCCGCCATGGGATCCGGACGGTCAAACAGACCGAGAGCGGGGTCATACTGGCGTGCATGAAAGTCGTACCGGTTTAGGCCACGGTATGCCTCGAAGGTTTTACCGCTGAATTTGTATGTATTCTGTACCTGTCCGGTCGAAGAGGCTGTCGGCAGTCCGTATGGATAGTATTCGGTGGTCTGTGCTACACCACCCGAAACCGGTTCTATCACAGCACATACATTTCCCTGATAATCCCGCATGTGCAGCAATGCTGTATTGTCATACAGAATCTCGCCCCATGGTATCCTGATACGTTCAAGCATAGTTCTATTCATTATGTCACGATCGTATTTAAAGACTTCAAACGAGCCGATAAAGTGTCGGTTACCCGTTGGTTCCTGACCCGGTACCGTAGAATACCCCGAAGAGAGTCTCCGGCCGTCGGCACTATATGCGTAGCGTGCGATAAGAATGCCGTCGGTGTCCCTTATCGCCACAGGCTGGCCGGCAGGGGCATATTCAATCGCCTCTATTCCACGGGATGTGTCGCTGTACAAGGCCCCGTCGGCATTGTAGCCGTATACAGATTCCTGTCCGTAAAAATCACACGATCTCTCCAGCAGTACGGGGTCTGCATCGTCCGTAACCTTGATCAGGCTGTTGCCGTCATAAGTCAGGGAGAGGTCATCAATGGTTCCGGTGGTGTCGTCTGACATGAGACCAGGTCGCATGATGCATGTCGGGCTGAAATTCAGGTTGTAGCTGTATGCTACGTTAGAACCGCTATCTCCAATCATATATACTCAAATACGCTTTAAAACTCAATAAAAAATTGGATTATTGATAAATATTGATCATACGGTATCTGATCATTAGATTCAAGAAATATAAAAAATCAACTGTTTTAAATTTTTTACAACTTCCTGATAAGGAGTTTATTACATTTTTCAAATATTCTTCCTCACTTTTATGTTTAATGTTATGTATAGGTATAATCAGACAGATTATATTCTCAATTTGTTTTTCAGCTATGGTATTCTTAACAAAATCATAGTAATTGTTCAATCTTGAAATATCCAGATAGTCCCATATCCCTATAATTCCATTTATATTGTTATTGAACAACAATTCGTCTGCAATAATATGTTTTACTGAATCATTATTGCAATTGAACAGGTAATTGAATCTATAATCAAGTAAATAGTCTTTAGAATAGTCGGTATGATTAAATGAGTCCCACCAATTATCATCCAGCAACATCTTTCCATATTCAAAAAATGAATACCTGCGGAATAACATTGAGATTGAATCTTCATTCAAATGTAAATCATCATTAAACATGGATTTATCTACATAATTGAACAGCAATTGTGAATAGCCACTGTCTTTTTCCAATTTGGTACAGTTTTCCAAAAGAATCTTTCTTATGGATAATGAATCAAAAGCTGTTATATCAATACCAGCTGATCGAATTACAGCCACACAACAAAAAAGAAATACTGTTATTGTTATTGTTTTAGTCCTCATCTTCTATATTTTTGTATATCTGTTAAAATATTATTATAAGTACTTCGTAAGAATTAATGATTATATCAAGCACATTTGTAAGACCAATTGCTGTCAATACAGTATATACCAGTATAAATAAAAATAAATTGTACTTCATATCATTGACTTTAACGTAATTATTGACTGAATCCTATTAACAACTTTTGTCCCGAGACGAAAGCATAATCAATATATCTGTACACAACAATCCTGCTCTTAATCACATCTGTTGCTCAATGTTTTATGTTGTTTCAGCTCTCTATATATCTTAGGTGAATATATGGCATTGTCTATTTGAATGGGTTGATATCCATTCAAGCTGTTAATTGTTTGAAAAATGGATATCATGTCATTTATGTCGATTACCGATGACGGGGTACCTATTATATTATATATAATAACCGCCCATGTACCATAGTCCCAGTTAGGACATAAGAAATATTTGTTTTTATATTGTATGAGAATAAAGAAACAATTGTTTATATCAGAACACACCTTTTCAATGGGCATGTTTATCTTATACATCTTCAGAACGGAATCCGCACTTTCCGATATATCCAAAGGAATAACCGACAGTAGACGGCTGTTGTCTTTGGGAATCAGTTCCGGATCAAAGGAATGACCAATCAATTCTTTTATTTCCCGAGCTGGAATATCCGCATAGACATTAATTGAATCCAGTAAGACATCATAAAGCGTACATTTTGTAGAAGATGTCAGATCATAGATACTATCCGGACAAAGATATAATTTATCCTTGTAATTGTATACAGGCATGTATCGCTTGCCGATACTGCCGATAGTCATTACTTTTGTATTATAAAACGAACCGTTACCTAAATACGTGGGTAAGGTATGGTATAAGTAAACGATGCCGGCCGGATCATCACGTCGTCCTATGACATATATATTATTTTCACATTTTATAGAAAGTACAGATGTAATAAATTGGTCATTATCGTATATTGAGTAAACACGTCCCAATGAGTCTATCCTGTGTATACGCGCCTCTATTTCCTGTTGTCGTTGCGCCGAGACGAAAGAATAATCAATATATCTGTTCACGACAATAGGAATTTCCGATAACTCCAGAGTGGAATCTCCAGAAAAGAAACTTTTCCTAAGAGCTTGCTCCAACTCATTTTCCAGCGGGTTTGTTGCTGATCCCGGCATGTCGTTACATACTGCCGATGCAACGTTGAACAGTATAAATACAACAGACGCGATTACCCGGAAACTAAAATTTGTCTTTTTCATATTCTCCTAATTTTCGTAAATAAATATCTCTTAAAACATCTATTTCGGTCTCATCAGCCCTTTGTTCCCGAAAATTGATATCAAGTGGATTTTGTGTCAGGTTTTCCTTATCAACAGCATGCCGTCCTTCATGAGCACACACCGCTTCGATAAATTCATCAACAGTAATTGAAAGTTGCATTCTAAAACCTACCTTTGCATCATCTTTTGGTATGACACGGTATTCGTCTGTCGATCCCTGATAATATATGGCATTCTCGTTAATAGTTTCCTCAAAGATACTGATTATTGCAATTAAGGGGCTGTTCAGCTTATTTTCATCTTCCGGTATTACATCCGTTAATCCGAAACTTATATTACCTTTGTTTTTATCTTCTTCATATCTGGTTTCAAACATAACGGATGTTTTTATATCCGAATTAAAGATATCAGACAATATACCTTGACCTGTAGGGGTTTTATTAAGATATCCGGCGAACCGTTTGATATTCTGTGTCGCATTCTCAGACCATGTTTGGGATTTTGCATCATATGTGACTTTGACTCCGTTTGCATCGACAAAGTATTTTCCAGTCTTATCAATAAACCTGATGGGGTTTGCGGCACAGTACAGGTAGGGGTTAAGACCGGGGTAGTTTATAGCCATGGGATCCGGACGGTCAAACAGACCGAGAGCGGGGTCATACTGGCGTGCGTGAAAGTCGTACCGGTTTAGGCC
>CAXHRO010000002.1:0-135060 GCA_964018905.1 uncultured Muribaculaceae bacterium | reverse complement strand
CCTCTTGTCGGATTCGAACCAACGACCCCGAGATTACAAATCACGTGCTCTGGCCAACTGAGCTAAAGAGGCATTATCAATTTTCTCTTGCAATCTTGAGCAGGTTTCCGTCTCAATTGCGGTGCAAAGTTACGAACAATTTTTATATCTCCAAAATTTTCCAGACTTATTTTCGAACTTTTTTACATCATATTTCACATTCGCCTAATTTTCAACCACATCCATAAAACATATTTTATACACCACAAACACGCTCCCTATATCAGCAACTACCTGCATCCCCATTATCGCCACCCCTTTTAAATACCTCAAACTATAGTTTTTCAAAAAACTTGTCACTATATTTGCCGAAACAAACAACCAATACAGATGAACAACCCAACCAACCAACGCATCAACAGCCTGCGCGAACTGATGTCACTCAACAGCATCTCCGCTACAATCATACCTCAGACCGACCCTCACCAAAGCGAATACCTCGCAGCCCACTGGCAATCCCGCCGATGGTTCTCAGGATTCACCGGATCGGCCGGCACCCTTGTCGTAACCGGCACCGAGGCACTCCTATGGGTCGACTCCCGATATTTCCTGCAGGCAGCCCGACAAATCAAGGGCTCAGAAATCAAAATGATGAAAATTGCAATCCCCGACTATCCGACCATCAATGAATATCTGGCCGCAAATCTGCATCATGGAGACGTCGTAGGCATTGACGGACTACTATTCTCAGCCCGCGAATACGATAGTTTGACTAACGCCCTCAAATCCGCCGGAGTTAAAATCAATCCGGCTTTCGATCCGGCCACACCGCTATGGACCAACCGTCCAGACCTGCCATCTTGCCCCGTAATAATACACAAAGACAAATATGCAGGACAAAGCGCATCCAGCAAACTTGACAACATACGACAATTCATGACATCAAACAATGCCGATGCAATGCTATTGTCAGCCCTTGACGAAATCGCCTGGACCCTCAACATACGCTCACGCGATGTCAAATGCAACCCAGTCGCAACATCATATCTATATATTACACCCAACGGTGGCACTCTGTTCATCAACCTTGACAAGATAACCGTCGAAGCAGCCGACCACCTATCAAATCTCAACATCGACACGCGACCATACGACTCTATCGTCCCATTCCTGTCTCAGTCAACACAACCGGTAATAGCCATTGACCCGGCCACCACATCGGCACGCATCCTACATACCCTGGGCGACAGAGCGCTCCTCGTCACATCCCCCGTCCAACTTGCCAAAGCCATAAAAAACCCCATACAGATCCAAGGCATACGCCAGGCCATGATGCGGGATGGCCTGGCACTCGTAAAAGGATTCATCGAAATCGAACAACGGATACTACGGGGAGAGATCGTGACCGAAATGACCGTAACCGACATTCTGCACAAATTCCGATCCAGCCAGAATCTGTATTTCGATGAAAGCTTTGACACCATCGCAGGATACGGACCACACGGAGCTATCGTACACTACTCAGCCACCCCAGAGACCGACACCCGCGTGAATACCGACAATCTACTGCTCGTCGACTCCGGCGGGCAATATCTCGACGGCACCACCGACATCACGCGCACAATGACATTCGGACTCCCGTCCGAAAGACAACGACGCGACTTCACCCTCGTCCTGAAAGGACACATCGACATGTCTATGGCCGTATTCCCCACCGGAACACGAGGAACCCAGCTCGATATCCTCGCCCGTCAGCCACTATGGAAAGCCGGTCTCAACTACCTGCACGGCACAGGACATGGGGTAGGACACTTCCTCAACGTACACGAAGGCCCCCATGGAATACGCACCAACGACATCCCCACCCCTCTGCACGCCGGAATGCTCGTAACCGATGAACCCGGCCTATACCTCGAGGGACAATACGGCATACGATGCGAAAACACCCTGCTCGTCGTCCCGGCCATAAAGTCAGAAATGGGAGAATTCCTCACATTTGAACCTCTGACACTCTTCCCGTTCGATCTCAAATTGATCGATCCCTCTCTGCTTGACAACACCGAGATCGAATGGCTCAACAACTACCACGAACGCGTATACCAGACACTCGCGCCACATCTCGATCCCAAGGAAAAGACATGGCTCGACAACGCCACAAGACCACTTAGACACTAAAAAACCACATATAAACCATAATAACAATGTCATTAATAATCCCACTACGAGGTTTCACCCCAAAGATAGGCCGCGACTGCTTCCTGGCCCCCAACGCCACCGTCATAGGAGACGTGACAATAGGCGACGAATGCAGCATCTGGTTCAACACTGTACTACGCGGTGATGTAAACACTATAACAATCGGCAACCGCGTCAACATACAGGACGGCAGCGTCCTTCACACCCTCTACCAGAAGTCCACAATAGAAATCGGCGATGATGTCTCGATAGGACACAACGTCACCATCCATGGCGCCAAAATTCACGATTTCGCACTAATAGGCATGGGCGCTGTCGTGATGGACGACGCTGTCGTAGGCGAAGGCGCCCTCGTTGCCGCAGGATCAGTAGTCCTGTCACGCACAGTCATAGGCCCCAACGAATTATGGGGAGGAGCACCGGCCAAATTTATAAAAATGGTCGAACCCGAAAAAGCCCGCGAGATGAATCAGAAAATAGCCCGCAATTACCTCATGTACTCAAAATGGTACGACGAACCCGATGCCAGCCCGATTGAATCATAAACACATTTCCCAAAAATAACTATCATTGGTGATGAGCCCGCATCCATTACAGCGCCGCTTCATCACCAATGATATTTTCAGGAGATTATACAAATTGATCTATGCATGCGTATTTTTACACATGATAGCGAAGCGCATCCGGTGCAATATGACCCATAAACAACCCAAAATACGCCGATACAACTTTCAAAAGCAAATCAATACCAATTCCAAATAATCCCTATCAAAATATATTACAACCTTAGAACAACCTCACCGCCAGCCGACAATACGACATCACGACTCTCATCATTAACCCTGACAACAGTATGCCCGCCATTGCGCGACTTTATCCTGCAGTACACAACACGACCATCACGCCACTCGGCATCGACAACCCATCCTCCGCGAGCACACAAACCCGAGAAACGGCCATCACGCCACTCCTTTGGCAACGCCGGCAACAGAACAATTTTCTCTGACGACGACTGTAACAGCATCTCGGCCACTCCGGCCGTTCCCCCAAAATTTCCGTCTATCTGGAACGGAGAATGCGCATCAAACAAGTTGGGATACGTTCCACCTCCACGACGAGCATCATCACCACGGTAATCATCCGGGGTAACAAACCTCAACAACCGTCTGTACATACGATAAGCCGACTCTCCATCACCAAGCCTCGAATACAGATTAACCCGCCAGCCTGTACTCCACCCCGTAGTATCATCACCCTTAATTTCAAGCGACCGTCCTACAGCCCTGCACAACTCCGGATCATCGTCTATAGTGATATGACGCCCCGGAAACACACCATACAGATGAGATTGATGACGATGTTTAGGGTCCGCATCGGCCCAGTCATGATACCACTCCTGTAAATTTCCCCCAGCCCCTATCATATAAGGATGAATATGGTCAAGAACATACGATATCGACTCAACCATATCAGCATCCACTCCAAGCAACGCTGCCGCATCACGAGTATCAGCAAGACACTGCCTGGTAATAGCCAGATCGGCCGTGCATCCATATAGAGTCGCACCCCGATAACCATCGTCTGCCACATAGACATTCTCCGGCGAAGTCCCCGGAGATGTCACCAGTTCACCATCCCTCACCACCAGCCAGGCCATACAGAATTCCGCAGCCCCCTTCATCACCGGATAATATTTCCTCAGAAAGTCTACATCTCCGGTAAACAGATAATGGTCATACACATGAGTGACAAGCCATGCTCCACCCATAGTCCAGTTAGCCCACACCGGATCACCGCCGCCACAGCCCACAGGATTGGCCATAGCCCATATATCCGAATTGTGTCCCGTACACCATCCCGGCATTCCATAATAATTACATGCCACATCACTACCGTTACGGCTTATATTTTCAATAAATCCGATCAACGGCTCCTCAAGTTCCGAAAGATTAGCGACATTCACTGGCCAGTAATTTTCCTCAAGGTTTATATTTAATGTATAGTTACTGCTCCATGGCGGCAACATCTTCTCATTCCACAACCCCTGCAGATTAGCCGGCACACCAGGCGTACGCGATGACGAGGCAAGCAGATAACGGCCATACTGGAAATACAGCTCCTCGAGATCAGGATTACAGCACACACTATCGGTATAACGCTTCAATTGCTCATCGGTCGGCAAACAGGATATCGCCTCATCAGTATCACCGAGATCAAGAGCCACACGCCCCATCAACTCATTAAAATCAGCCTTATGCCTACAGATCAGCTCATCGACCGGCATACCCTCTACCTTAGCCATCAGACGCAAAGCCTCAGTCACATAGTCACGCCCGTCACTTACCGGATCTGATTCAAAACCATTGAACGAAGTTGCGTTTACAAGCTTCAACACAACCCGGTTAGCCCCCGTAACGCATATCCGGCCACTATCATTGGCCTCCACCGTTCCACCGTCAGCCTCAACACCTACGATTGTCATATAATGCACACCACGCCCCTCATCATACATGAAGCTATTCTCGGCGTCACCCGTATAACCTGGCATACTCTTATAAGCAGCATAACCACGACCCACAATTCGATTCCCATCAGCCACAACCTCGCAAGGCAATTTACTCTCAAACGACACTGCAAGCGTCAATCCATCCGGCTCATCCGTATCCACCTCCATGACGATCACAGAGTCGGGCGCGGAAGCAAAATATCGCCGTCTCACATTATAGCCATCACGTCGATAAGACGTACTGGCCACAGCATCAAATATATCAAGATTTCGACTGTAACCATCGACAACACCCTCCCCGGCAAATTCCACAATCAAAGTACCCAGCGGCTGATAATTATTCGTATAATCCCCCTGCATACCACACTGCAACACATCGGCGGCGCGATAATCATCCCGCTCCAACGCCTCTCTCACCGCATTCAGAGCCTCACGTGATCCATCCGGAGCACAATTGTCAGCCGGCTCTCCGGTCCATAATGTTATATCATTGAGAGTCAACCTGTCCTCTCCGACACCTCCATACACCATCGCTCCGATACGACCGTTACCTATCGGCAAGGCCTCCTCAAAGTATTCGGCTGGCGAGTCATACCTCAAAACCAAATCCTGCCCCGCAGTCTCACCAGAGCACCCGGGTAACACGACAGCAAGAGCCATTGCCACTACATTCAATATATTTTTCATCATTGCAATAAGAATCGGTTCAACAAAATGTTTTCCGACGCGAAATTAACAAAATCATCCGCCACTTCAAAAAAAGAGTTTGGTTATTCAAATGAAAATCATTACCTTTGCAGGCCGATTATATCCAAGGTATATCAACGGTTCACGACACAAAAGATGCTTTTGGCCGAGCATCGCATTGCGGCGTAGCCATTTAACTAATTATTAATTAAACATTTAGACGTGGATACTCTAAGTTACAAAACCATTACCCCCAACGCCCAGAGCGTAGAGAAAGAATGGGTACTCATCGACGCTACAGGTCAACATCTCGGTCGTCTTTGCTCTAAAGTCGCCAAGATCCTGCGCGGAAAACACAAACCCACCTATTCTCCATTCGTAGAGTGCGGCGACAATGTCATCATCATCAACGCCGACAAGGTTGTCCTCACCGGCAAGAAAATGACCGACCACACCTACCTCAGCTACACCGGCTATCCCGGCGGTCAGCGCGTCGCTACCCCCGAGACCCTGATGAAGAAATCATTCAACAAGCACATCAAGCCCGGTATGCACCCACTCTACATTCATGTACTCAAAGGCATGCTCCCCAAGAACCGTCTTGGACGCCGCATCATCGAGAACATGCACGTGTACAACGGTCCCAACCACCCGCACGAGGCTCAGAACCCCAAAGTAATCGACATCAACAATTTTAAATAAACCTCTTGAACAATGGAAACAGTTAATGCAGTAGGCCGCCGTAAAGCCGCCATCGCACGTGTGATTGTAAAGGAAGGCAACGGAGCCATCACAATCAACAAGCGTCCCCTCGAGGTTTATTTCCCCTCGTCGATCCTCCAGTACATCGTTAAACAGCCTCTCACAGCCCTCGAGACACTCGAGAAATATGACATCCAGGCCAACCTTGACGGCGGCGGCTACAAAGGCCAGGCCGAGGCTCTTCGTCTCGCCATCGCACGCGCTCTTGTCAAGATCAACCCCGACGACAAGGCAGCTCTCCGCGCCCAGGGCTTCATGACTCGCGACCCCCGTGCCGTCGAGCGTAAGAAACCCGGTCAGCCCAAGGCCCGTAAGCGCTTCCAGTTCTCTAAGCGTTAATACTCCCGCTCTCCACCTCTCCTCTCTACTCTACGGCTTGAGGGCCTATACCCTCACCGTCAGTGTTTAGTATCTAAATCCCGTCGATGGAACACGTTCCCTACCCCGGGGTTGTAACACCAAACAGAACGTAAACAACACATTAAAAAAATGTCAACACCTAATTTTGACCAACTACTCGAGGCAGGTTGCCACTTCGGTCACCTCAAACGTAAATGGAACCCTGCCATGGCTCCGTACATCTTTATGGAGCGTAACGGTATCCACATCATTGATCTTTATAAGACCGCTGCAAAGCTTGATGAGGCTGCAGCTGCCTTAAAGAACATAGCTAAAGGAGGCAAGAAGGTTCTCTTCGTAGCCACCAAAAAACAGGCCAAACAAGTTGTTGCCGACAAGGCTCAGAGCATAGGAATGCCCTACGTTATCGAGCGCTGGCCCGGCGGCATGCTTACAAACTTCCCAACCATCCGCAAGGCCGTCAAGAAAATGGCCACCATCGACAAGATGACAAAGGATGGCACATTCGACAATCTCTCTAAGCGCGAGAAACTCCAGATCAGCCGTCAGCGCGCAAAACTCGAGAAGACTCTCGGCTCTATCGCCGATCTAAACCGTCTCCCCTCGGCTCTCTTCGTCGTTGACGTCCTCAAAGAGCACATCGCCGTTGCCGAGGCCAACCGTCTGGGCATTCCGGTATTTGCTATCGTCGACACCAACTCCAACCCCAATGACGTTGACTTCGTAATCCCAGCCAACGACGACGCATCCAAGTCAATCGAGATCATTCTCGACACCGTATGCTCTGCCATGGCCGAGGGTCTCGAAGAGCGTAAAGCCGAGAAAGTCGACACCGAGGCTGCCGGCGAAGGCGAGGCCGCTCCCAAGCGTGAGCGTCGTCGCGTAAGCCGTAAGGCCGAGACCTCAGAGGCTCCCGCCGAGACTCCCGCCGAGTAATTCCGGCTCCTCCTCTCTCTCCTGCTAAACTTTCTAATAACAATTCTAACTACCTACTATTATGGCAGTAACAATGGCTGAAATCACCAAGCTGCGCCACCTCACAAGTGCCGGCCTGATGGATTGCAAAAAAGCCCTCGCCGAGACCAACGGCGATATCGAGGCCGCCGTCGAGATCCTTCGCAAGAAAGGTCAGGCCGTAGCCGCCAAGCGTGAAGACCGCAACGCCGCCGAGGGTTGCGTTCTCGCCAAGAACGAAGGCAACTTCGCCGCTATCGTAGCTCTTAACTGCGAGACCGACTTCGTTGCCAAGAATGCCGGTTTCGTAGAACTCACCCAGAAACTCCTCGACCTCGCTGTCGCCAATAAGGTAAAGTCGATCGACGAGCTGAAAGCCCTCTCTGTTGACGGTCGCACCGTAGCCGACCTCGTTGTCGAAGAGAGCGGAAAGACCGGTGAGAAAACCGAGATCAGCGCCTATGAGTTCATCGAGGCTCCCTCCACAACAAGCTACAACCACCTTGGCAACAAGCTGTCGACCATCGCCGGCTTCAACCAGGAAGGCGTAGACTATCAGGTGGGCCGCGACGTAGCCATGCAGGTCGCTTCAATGAACCCCGTCGCAGTTGACCGCGACAGCGTTCCTCAGGCAGTCAAGGACACCGAGCTCAGCGTAGCCATCGAGAAGACAAAGGAAGAGCAGGTCAAGAAAGCTGTCGAGGCAGCTCTCAAGAAAGCCGGCATCAACCCCAACCTCGTTGACAGCGAGGCTCACATCGAGTCAAACATCGCCAAGGGATGGCTCACCGCCGAGGAAGCCGACAAGGCACGTACCATTGCCAAGGAAACAGCCGAGGCAAAGGCCGCAAACCTCCCCGAGCAGATGATCCAGAACATCGCCAACGGCCGCATGAACAAGTTCTTCAAAGAGTCTTGTCTCATGGAGCAGGAATACGTTAAAGACGAGAAACTCACAATCGCACAATTCCTCGAGCAGAGCGCAAAAGGACTTGCTGTCGTTGAGTTCAAGCGCGTAAACCTCAATCAGGACTAATTCATAGTCCCGAAACATATAGAATAGTCATAACAATTCTATAATCAGCGCCCCGCCACGAATATAACCTCGCGGCGGGGCGCTCCCCTTGAAATAATCATGAGCAATAACAATAACCACCCGCTGGGCGAAGCACCCTGGGGGCACGTAATCTTCTCGACAGGACTCGGGTCAGGCTTCTTCCCATGGGGCCCCGGAACCATGGGAGCTTTGATGGCTCTTGTCATATGGTACCTCATCTACTGGTGGCTCGGTGCCGGCCTTGCCCTGACTCTCGTCACCATAGCCCTTATAGTAATCACCACAATCCTCGGAGCATGGACATCCGAGGTCATGGAACGATACTGGGGAGAAGACCCCCGCACAGTCAACATCGATGAATACGTAGGCACATGGATTCCACTACTCATAGCCCCCATGGGCGACAACATGTGGATGACAGCCATAACCGCTTTCCTCGGCTTCGCGCTCTTCCGCGTCATCGATATATTTAAATTGTTCGGCTGCCGCAAAGTCGAAGAAAAGATACACGGAGGCTGGGGAGTAATGCTTGACGACGTAGCCGCCGGAGCCTACGCCCTACTCATACTCTGGATACTAAAACAACTACTCTTCACACCCTGGGCCACATCACTCCAGGCCACCTGAAGACATCTCCCATCACAGACATATACAACCGAGGCACTCCCACAGGCACACATAAATGCCCCTGTAGAGAGTGCCTCGGTCACATATATTCTCAGCCCTTGAATGCCGTATATATAGTACAGGCTCCGAATGTCATCGGTCTGAAAGCCGCTTCACACAACCCGGCCTCACGCATCAGTTCAAGCATAGCCTCGCCCTGCGCCACAGCGGCGATACTCTCAGGCAGGTAACTGTATGCCCTTACATCCTTGGATATCATACGCCCTACAAACGGAATCACATGGCGCGTATACAGTCGATACATCGGCCCCGTAAGCCAGCCACGCGGCGTACTCAGCTCGATCACACACAGCATGCCTCCAGGCCTCAGCACACGCGCCATCTCACGATAGCCGTCCACTAGACGTTCAAAATTTCTAACCCCGTATGCCACCGTCACACAGTCAAAACTGCAGTCATCGAATGGCAAAGCAAGACAATCGGCCTGTGCAAAATCAATACGGTCACCCAATCCGGCCTCCTCGACCTTATGACGCCCCACATCGAGCATACCCTCCGACAGATCAATACCGGTAATATGACACCCCGGCATCGTCCTGGCAAGCCTTATAGCGAGATCTCCTGTACCGGTAGCGACATCAAGCAGACGTCCGGGACATGTCGACTCGATCATCTTCACAGCCCTGCGACGCCACAACTTGTCGATACCCATCGTCATCGCACGGTTCATGAAATCATAAGCAGGTGCGATGGAGTCAAACATCTCCTGCACCTGCTCATGTTTCGCTCGCTCATCACCGTAAGGCGTTATACACTCGGCACCTTTAGCCTCAGTATCGCGAGTCACGTCCTTTTACTTTTTGAGTTGATCGAGACAATCAAGCACATTTCGCTCGATACGCTCCATAAGATGAGCCTCCGGTGCCTTTTCAAACCGTTTGCCGGTAATATGCTCATACAGCTCAATGTAGCGGTTGCTTACCGACTCGATGAAATCAGGAGTCATCTCAGGAACAACCTGCCCGGCCTTACCCATGAAATCATGCTGGATAAGCCACTGGCGCACAAACTCCTTGCTCAACTGCTTCTGAGGCTCACCTTTCTCAAAACGATCCTCATAGCCATCGGCATAGAAATAACGCGACGAGTCGGGTGTATGTATCTCGTCAATAAGAATAACCTTGCCGTCACGCTTGCCGAACTCATACTTCGTATCAACCAGTATAAGCCCCTTCTCGGCAGCCATCTCAGTTCCCTTGGCAAAGAGAGCACGCGTATAGCGCTCCATCACCTCATAGTCCTCGGCACTGACAATACCCTGTCTTATGATCTCCTCACGCGAGATATTCTCGTCATGACCGGCATCAGCCTTGGTTGTCGGTGTGATGATAGGCTCGGGAAAACGCTCATTCTCCCTCATGCCGTCGGGAAGTTTCACTCCACACAGCTCACGGCAACCGGCCTCATACTCACGCCAGGCGCTACCGGTAAGATAACCGCGTATGATCATCTCAACTCTGAATCCCTCACACTTGTAGCCCACAGTGACCATAGGATCGGGAGTGGCAAGCTTCCAGTTAGGAACAATATCGGCTGTAGCATCAAGGAATGTAGCCGCGATCTGATTCAGTACCTGACCCTTGTAAGGAATACCCTCCGGGAGGATAACATCAAATGCCGAGATACGGTCCGAAGCGATCATCACCATCAGATCGTCATCGATCGTGTACACATCACGCACCTTGCCATGATATACCGCGGTCTGACCCGGAAAATTAAAATCGGTAGTAACTAATGTATTAGCCATTGCTTATCTATGTTTAATTGATTATTGATTTTCACCTCTCGACTCTTGCCGCTGACGTTCGGCATCCGTAGACCGATGAGCCTCAGCCTGCTCCCTGTCATACGTCTCGTATGCCTGCACTATACGTTGTACAAGCTGGTGACGTACGATATCCTTCTTGCCGAACTCCACCTTTCCAATCCCAGGTATGTCATGCAGTATCTTAAGAGCCTGCACAAGACCCGAAACTGTCGATCTCGGCAGATCTATCTGCGTAACATCTCCCGTAATTATCATTTTGGCATTCATACCAAGACGAGTCAGAAACATCTTTATCTGATGAGTCGTCGTATTCTGAGCCTCGTCAAGAACAATCACCGCGTCATTGAGCGTACGTCCGCGCATGAATGCCAGCGGCGCTATCTGTATGACATTGGTCTCCATATACTCCTTCAGCTTCACTGACGGGATCATATCCTCCAGCGCGTCATACAGCGGTTGCAGATAAGGATCGATCTTATCCTTCATGTCACCGGGCAGGAATCCCAGCTTCTCCCCGGCCTCTACCGCCGGACGCGAAAGGATTATTTTCCTCACCTCTCTGTTCTTCAACGCTCTTACAGCTAAGGCTATAGCAACATAAGTCTTACCCGTGCCGGCCGGCCCCATCGCAAAAGTAAGATCATTCTTCATGAACGTATCCACCAGCAACTGCTGATTGGGAGTACGACCCTGTATCGGCTTGCCGTTGACACCATAAATGATCACATCATCCATCTTCATTTCCCTGGGACTGGCCCCCTTGGCTATGTCAAGTATCACATCCTCGGGAAGCTTGTTGTATCTCACACAGTATCCCTCAAGTTCCTTTATACGGGCCTCGAAAAGACTCGTCTCATCATCATCACCTATCACCTTTATCACATTGCCGCGAGCAGCGATACGCAATTTCGGAAACAGATTCTTGATAAGATGCATATTACTGTTGTTGACTCCGTAGAAAACCACCGGGTCGACATTCTCGATTATTATGATGCGTTCAATCATAGCACAAAGTTAAGGATAGTATATATTAATTTAAAGTTTTAGACTCAAAAAATGTTCGTCACTCAAAAAAGTATTAACTTTGTAGTCACAACTTCAACACACCATAACGACAGCATATGAAAAAGATACTTACAACCATGCTTATAGCACTCATGGCTATAACTTCGATACATGCACGCCAGCAGGGAGACACCATCACCGTGTCCTCAGAATTCATAAGCCCGGCCATGAAAGTCGTAGTAGTGAAACCGGCCGGATATGACAACCCTGACAATAAAGACATCCGATACCCCGTAGTATACCTCCTGCACGGATATGGCGACGACTATCGTTGCTGGCCCACACGGACACAGCCGGCCATCGACTCACTTGCCACTCGCTGGAACATGATCTTCGTATGCCCCGACGGACGCAACAGCTGGTACTTCGACTCCAGTACAGACCCCGCCATGCAGATGGAATCATTCATCACCAAGACTCTCGTACCACATATTGACGCCACTTACCGCACACGGCCAGAAGCCTCACAACGCGCCATCACAGGCCTGTCAATGGGCGGACACGGAGCCCTTTGGCTCGCAATACGCCACAGCGACATATGGGGCAATGCAGGCGCCACAAGCGGAGGCGTTGATTTCACCCCATGGCCCGGCAACTGGAACATCAGCCAGGCACTCGGCTCATACAAAGACAACAAGGAACGTTGGCACAAATCGACAGTAATATCGCTCGTACCGACACTCAAACCCGGACAACTCAACATCATCTTCGACTGTGGCGTCGACGACTTCTTCTTCAACGTCAACAACAACCTGCACGACGCCCTGCTCCGGGCCAAGATACCACACGACTACATAACACGTCCCGGCGGACACACCCACCAGTATTGGCGCAACGCCATACTATATCAGCTCCAGTTCTTCAACGACCGCTTCAGAAAATAACATCTGCAGTCCCAACACAAAACACCATCCGCCACAACACAATTTCTTAAAGGTAAAAAGACATAACAATGAATATTCGACACGCTATCATCTCATTATCATTCATCACCCTGTCAACGCTTTCAATCCAGGCCATTGCCGACGATCCCGAAGTCATAATCATGGGAGGTCTCGTTGACGATGAGCCGGCGAATGCCGATACTACACGCTCATACAGCCTGACATCACCCGACAATCTTATCACACCATCAGTGTCACCCGACTCTCTTCCCGACTTTGCCGAACGACTGCGTATCGAGCAGGAACGCCTGCTCGAACCACTCGTTATCGACACCTCCATCGATGTCTCCGACCGGCTCATGCCACCACTCTTCTACATGCCAGTCGTATATAAGCCCTACACCATAGGATTATACAACGACGACAATATATCACTCCCCTCACAGCCCGCACCCAACAGCACCTCAATACTTCCGGCCGGACAATGGATCAACAACGAAGTCTCACGCCATAAAGCCATGGAGGCCAACATACAGCAATTCTGCGTATCCTACCCATGGGTAGTGAGACTCAACCTGGAATCCCTGCCCGAGCCACCCAAGACCTATGTGGCAACCGTCGACCCATCGTCAGCAACCATCAAGGTGACCGAGGTCAAAGTCGACCTCAAAGAAGCCAACAAAGAAATATCCGGCATTCAGGTTCGCCATAAGAACTGGCTACACACCTTCCAGGGATCACTACAATTCTCACAAGCCTACAACTCCCCCAACTGGTACCAGGGCGGCAACAACAACCTTAACCTCATAGGCAACTTCATCTGGAACGTAAAACTCAACTCCGTATTCCACCCCAACCTCCTGTTCGAAAACACCATCCAGTACAAACTCGCCGTCAACAGCGCCCCCGACGACACCCTACGCAACTACAGCATCAGCGAAGACCGCTTCCAGATCAACACCAAATTCGGTCTCAAGGCATCCCACAACTGGTACTACTCGGTTAACATGCAGTTCAAGACACAGCTCCTGCAGAACCACCCCACCAACAGCCGCGCCCTGACAGCCGCATTCCTCTCACCCGGCGAACTCAATCTCGGTCTCGGTATGACCTACAACTACAACTCCAAAGACAAGAAAACGACCTTCAACATCTCCATCGACCCCCTCTCCTACAACATGATATGCTACCGCGACACACGCGTTACAGCCTACTCCGACAAGAAAGTACTCAACCAGTATGGTTCCAACATCGAGGCCAAGCTCTCGTGGAAACCAGTCTACAACATCACATACTCATCAAGGCTATACACCTTCACCAACTACGAGTACCTGCAGGGTGACTGGGAGCACACCGTCTCGTTTGACATCAACCGCTTCCTGACCACCCAGATATACGTTCACCTGCGCTACGACTCATCTACCAAGAAACTCGAAGATACAAAATGGCACCAATGGCAGTTGAAAGAGATACTCAGCTTCGGATTCTCCTATAAATTCAACTCAATTTGATTAAAGTTGCTCCCCCATGGTCACCCGGGTTATGACAATGACACTGCTGGTCACCATCGCTGCGCTGTTGCCGGCGATGGCCTCCGACCTGCCACGGCACATTCCGGCCACATCACACGTAATACCGGGCTACAACGATATAGACTCCGTCAGATCACGTATCGACAACAGCGGCCCGGTAGATATCGAAGGGCTATGGCTCATGTCGGCCACCCAGACACTTGTAGTGATCGAACCGGCTACCGAACCATCCCTGGCCGGTGCAGGATTCCACGCATGGCAGATAGTGATAGTATCCTCTCCTCGTAAATCACTGAGGCCCGGAACAACCCTCGGATACATAATCCCCACAGCCAGAAAAAAACACTACGAAGCCCGCATATACACCTCCCGCCATCGGTCAATACTTCAGAAACACCGCGGCTATACCCTTGACCTCACCGACGAGTCACACCTCACCATGACAGCCGACAAGTCTCCATGGCGCATCACACTCCACCATTCCCTGAAATTCCTGCTCAGAGCTGCAATCTCAACACGCCCCGCTGACGCCGCCCCAGCCAACGAAGGCTTCATAAAACAATATCCCTATCCCGATGGCCAGCCACTAATACCCGTTTATCTATGAAACACACTCTCTCCATCACCATAGCAACACTGTTGTTCACCCTGTCAGCCGGCAACAACACAACCCTCGCCCAGCGGCAACGTACAACCATCCCAGGCCCGTTGCGGACAGCGACAACATCATGCCAAGAGACACTGACAGCATCCGACAGCACCATCACAATCACATCGGTCACCCACAACCTTGACAGCATTGTAAAGCTATCAGGATACGACAAACCGATATCCGCATCACGCGAGACACTACACATATCCAACCTTACAGACTCACTCACCATCACCTGCATAAACTTCGATATACGATACCTCGACCGACAGGGACGCGAGCTTCACAGGCGCACAGTCGACCTACACCACACCATCGGTCCACATCACACCGAGCTCGCCACATTCCCTACATGGGACATACAACGATCATTCTACTACATATTAAGCATACGTCCACGACGCCAGTATACACCCTACGACATACAAATTGATATAAAATACATCTCAGCTCACCATTATGATTGATGCAATACTTGAATACAACCGGCAGTTCGTAGCCCAGGGCACATACCGCCGCTTCGAGACATCCAAATATCCCGACAAACGCATAGCCATCGTAACATGCATGGACACCCGCCTGGTCGAACTTCTACCCGCCGCGCTCGGAATAAAAAACGGCGACGTCAAAATGATAAAGAACGCAGGCGGCACAATCACCAACCCCTTTGACTCAACAGTACGCTCACTCCTCGTTGCCGTCTATGAACTCGGCGTCAACGAAATCATGATCATAGGCCACACAGGCTGTGGCGTACAGGGAATGGACGCCAACGAAATGCTTCACCTCATGCGCCAACGCGGCATATCCGAAGAACACATCTCACTGATGCAACACTGCGGCATAAACCTAAAGGAATGGCTTCACGGCTTTGAAGACACACCACAGGCCATCACCGAGACCGTAGACCTAATACGCAACCACCCCCTCATGCCACATGACATTACCGTCAGAGGATACATCATGGACTCCACTACAGGAGCACTTACATCACTCTAACTACACCAACAGACACAATATAACCTTACGCGCCTGACGAACCACAAATTCATCAGGCGCGTTATAGATTTATGACCCTTAAAAAAAATATATATGTAACTTTGCTGTCAATCATAACAACCACATCCATATTGGCAGTAGAGCCATGCGACTCAGTGAAAACCGACTCAGTGAAATCACGCGCCAACTATCCCGAACGTCTTATCACAGAATTCCCGATAATATACACTGATACAGCCTACATGACCTCACAGTATCATCTGGTGATACGCGCGGTATGGATGTCTAAACAAAACAAGAAATGCAAGCTAACATCGCCAAGATTGCTACCTAAGCCACACGATGCCACCATGATTCGCTTCATCTCACGATAAATAACCGGCCGGACCTTTACTGTGTCAGTACATCGCGATGTTCCACACAGATGCAATACTAACACAAAGAAAGTAAATACAAACAATGAACTTCATCATTACACCAAAAACAAATCCCAAAAGGCTTCCGATGCCCGATTTTAGCGCCGCACACTTAGTCTGACGTCCTATCAGCTCGCCGATAAAAGCCCCCAAAAACGGACCCAGAAGCAGTCCGACAGGAAAATAAGACAGACCGATTATTGTACCGATAAAACTACCCCATTTGCCATACTTGGTACCACCGAAGTATTTCACCCCCAACGACGGTATAACATAATCCAGTATCACCGTCACAATCGTCAGCACACCATATACAGTCAAAGCCAATCCACCGATTTCACCATCCCAGTTCCAGTAAATCAACATAAGCCCCAGGAATGAGATCGGAGGTCCCGGTATCATAGGAATAAAACACCCCACGATACCAACCACATTAAGAGCTATGGCAAGCGTACACAATAAAAAATCTTCCATAATACGGTTATTTACCTCAAAGATACAAACTATACCGACACAACACCAAAAATTTTGACCAATTAAGAACCCGTTCAACAATAAATTCAACAACCTCCCCCCACCCGATATGAATATATAAAGACATCGGCCCTGAACCAACGTTCAAAGCCGATGAAAATATACGCTTGAGATAGATCTGCAGTAGATTACTCAGCCACGGGAGCTTCAACTGCAGGAGTCTCTGCTACAGGAGCCTCGACAGCGGCAGCCTTCTTGGCACCGCCACGACGGGTGCGGCGTGTCTTGGCCGACTTCTTCTCCTTGAGCATATTCTCATTGTAGTCAACAAGCTCGATAAAGCAAGTCTTGGCATTGTCACCGAGACGGTTACCGGTCTTAAGGATACGGGTGTAACCACCGGGACGCTCAGCGATCTTCTGCGAGATCTCGCGGAAAAGCTCCGTAACAGCCTCCTTATTCTGCAGGTAGCTGAATACCAGACGACGGTTAGCCATTGTGTCCTCCTTCGAACGGTTGATCAGAGGCTCGGCATATACACGGAGAGCCTTTGCTTTTGCCAAGGTAGTGAAGATACGCTTGTGCTTTATCAGCGATATGGTCATATTGGCCAACAGAGCGTCGCGGTGAGCTTTCTTGCGGCCGAGGTGATTGAATTTTTTATTGTGTCTCATCGTTATTACTCTTTATCTAATTTATACTTTGAAATATCCATTCCAAACGAAAGGTTCAGATTGGCCAACAGCTCATCAAGCTCGGTCAGCGACTTCTTACCAAAGTTACGGAACTTCAGGAGATCGGTCTTATTGAACACAACCAGCTCTCCCAGAGTCTCCACCTCGGCGCTCTTCAAGCAGTTCAAAGCGCGTACCGACAGGTCCATGTCGACAAGCTTCGACTTCAGCAACTGACGCATCTTCAGCACTTCCTCGTCAAACTCCTCGTTACCGTCAGTCTCGGCGGTCTCCAAGGTAATCTTCTCGTCACTAAAGAGCATCAAATGATAAATCAGGATCTTGGCGGCCTCCTTCAAAGCATCCTTAGGTAGGATTGAGCCGTTGGTTGTTATTTCTATTATAAGCTTTTCGTAGTCGGTTTTCTGGTCTACGCGGAAGTTCTCGACCGTATACTTTACGTTCTTTATGGGAGTGTAAATCGAATCGATGGCAAGTGTATGCACATCATCGCTCTGCACAGGATTCTCGTCAGCCGGAACCCATCCACGTCCCTTGTTGATCGTAAGTTCGATATTGAAACTTGCGCTGGGATCCAAATGACATATCACAAGATCGGGATTCAATACTTCGAAGCCCGTCAACGCCTTGCTTATGTCACCGGCTTTGAACACCTCCTGTTGACCCGACACCGTGATAGTGGCTGTCTCGGCCTCGGTATCCTCCACGATCTGTTTGAGGTCAACCTTCTTGAGATTAAGAATGATGTTCGTAACATCTTCTATCACTCCGGGAATGGTATCAAACTCATGGTTTACTCCATCGATCTTGATCGACGAGATGGCGTAACCCTCGAGCGACGACAGCAGTACTCGACGCAAAGCGTTTCCCACTGTGATACCATAGCCGGGCTCCAAGGGCTTGAACTCGAACTTACCGTAGAAGTTGTCGGCTTCTAACATTAGGACTTTGTCAGGTTTTTGGAATGCTAAAATAGCCATGGATCTATGAGGTGTTATAATTATTACTTAGAGTACAACTCGACGATGAGCTGTTCCTTGATGTTCTCGGGGATATCCTCGCGGGCAGGTACGTGCAACAGCTTGCCGCTCTTGCTTGCCTCGTCCCACTCGATCCAGGGGTACTTGCTGTGATTGAAACCAGCAAGCGCTCCGGCGATCACCTCGAGTGACTTCGACTTCTCACGCACACCTACTACCTCACCGGCAGTAACATGATACGAAGCGATATTTACTACCTGGCCGTTCACTGTGATATGACGGTGGAGTACCAGCTGACGGGCTGCCGCACGAGTAGGTGCGATACCAAGACGGTATACCACATTGTCAAGACGGCTCTCCAGCAACTGCAACAGTATTTCACCGGTGATACCCTTCATCGATGATGCCTGCTCAAAAAGGTTGCGGAACTGACGTTCCAGAACGCCATAGGTATATTTTGCTTTCTGTTTCTCACGCAGCTGTACACCATACTCCGAAGTCTTGCGACGACGGTTGGCGCCATGCTGGCCAGGAGGGAAGTTTCTGCGTGCGAGAACTTTATCTTCGCCAAAGATGGGCTCGCCAAACTTACGAGCAATCTTGGTCTTAGGGCCTGTATATCTTGCCATTGTTTGTTCTGATATTTTTGATGGTCGATAGTTTCTCCTTTAGTGCAGCCGCGACCATAGAGGAGGTGAATGTTATGGTCTATATTTCACATTCAAGAGAACTTTATCTACCTATCGATTGGTTAAAGTTTCTTCGTTACTTCTTTAATCTGTTTTTTCTATATCGTATCCTTTCCCTTTGGACTCCGCATTATACGCGACGACGCTTCGGAGGACGACATCCGTTATGGGGAAGCGGTGTTACATCGATGATCTCGGTAACCTCGATGCCGGCACCATGTACCGTACGGATTGCCGACTCACGACCGTTACCCGGTCCCTTTACATATGCTTTAACCTTGCGAAGGCCCAGGTCATATGCGATCTTGGCGCAGTCCTGCGCTGCCATCTGAGCGGCATAGGGTGTGTTCTTCTTCGAACCACGGAATCCCATCTTGCCCGCGCTTGACCATGAAATTACTTGTCCCTCGCTGTTTGCTAAGCAGACAATGATGTTGTTGAAAGATGAGTGAACGTGAAGCTGGCCTGCGGCGTCAACTTTAACGTTTCTCTTCTTAGCTGCGACTGTCTTTTTTGCCATATTCCTTTATTATTTAGTAGCTTTCTTCTTGTTAGCAACGGTTTTCTTACGGCCCTTGCGGGTACGGGCGTTATTCTTGGTGCTCTGACCGCGTACGGGAAGTCCGTTACGGTGACGCACGCCACGATAACAGCCTATATCCATAAGACGCTTGATATTCAACTGGATCTCCGAACGAAGATCACCCTCTACTTTGTAGTCGGCGCCAATTACCTCACGGACACGGGCGGCCTGGGCGTCGGTCCAGTCTTTTACTTTGATATCGCGGTCAATCTCAGCCTTGTCCAAGATATTCTTGGCGGCGCTGCGACCGATACCGTAAATGTAAGTCAAGGCGATTTCACCTCTTTTGTTCTGGGGGAGATCAACTCCCACGATTCTAACTGCCATATGTTCTTGACTATGTTTAAAAAATTTTTTCGTGCAAAGGTAATAAAAAATTTTGACCGACCGATTATTTTTATTCCAAAAAAAATATAATCAGCCGTTTAACTGCCTCCGCGATCCCTTTGCTATCATTCTCGACCTTGGCGGGGTCAATCCAACCGCAGAGGCTGCCTCTTGTTGATAAAGTATCTCGCTATGCGCTTTTATTAGCCCTGACGAGTCTTATACTTGGGGTTCTTTTTGTTGATAACATAAAGACGGCCCTTGCGACGCACGATCTTGCTGTCGGCGGTACGCTTCTTGATTGATGCTCTTACTTTCATGTCGAGTTTGGTTTATTGTGCGTGAGTAATTTATTGTTACTTGATTAGATGTGTCAAGACACCGGTTCGCATGCCGCCGAGACTACTTGTAACGGAAGGCGATGCGACCCTTGGACAGATCATAGGGAGACATCTCTACCCTCACCTTGTCACCGGGAAGTATCTTGATATAGTGCATACGCATCTTACCTGAGATATGGGCCGTGATCTCATGACCATTCTCAAGTTCGACACGGAACATTGCGTTCGACAATGCCTCTACTATCACACCATCTTGTTCTATTGCTGATTGCTTTGCCATATCGGGTTTTTAAGTTCTATTGTTGCTTAGATGAAACGGTCGCCCAATACCTCCTGGATATAGTCGAACGTCGTCAGTATATGCCTCTCGTCATCATAAAAGGCGACTGTATGCTCATAATGAGCCGAAGGCTTGTGATCCCTCGTCTTACATGTCCATCCGTCCTGCCCTATCACAATGTTACGGCTACCCATGTTTATCATGGGCTCTATGCATATACACATGCCATTCTTGATTATCGGACCGATACCACGACGTCCATAGTTCGGAACCTCCGGATCCTCATGCATCTTACGGCCTATCCCGTGTCCTGTCATCTCGCGCACTACGCTATACCCGCGCCTCTCGCAATATGTCTGGACCGCATTGGATATGTCTCCTATGCGTTGCCCTATCCGGGCCGCCTCGATACCCTTGTAAAGAGACTCCTTGGTGGTCACCATCAACTGGCGCACCGCCGGGTCAACATCGCCCACCATGAACGTGTAGCACGAGTCTCCGTTGAATCCTCCTATCTCGGTCACTGTATCTATACCTATGATGTCGCCGTCACGCAGAGTATAATTGGAAGGAAATCCATGAACCACAGTGTCATTTACCTCGATACACAGCGTAGCCGGAAAACCTCCATACCCTAAACAAGCAGGTCGACCCCCATTGTCGTGAATAAATTCACGAGCAATGGTGTCGAGCTTGTTGGTGGTGACACCGGGAGCTATCCACTTGGCTACCTCACCCAGTGTTCTGCTCACGAGGTCGCATGCCACTTGCATGCCACGCATATCCTCGGGTGTCTTCAAATAAATCATTTCGTTGTTCTAAGCGTTTTAAAAGCCTGATTCACGGTCATTAATAGGCACTGCCTGTTGTACGGCCCTTGATCTTGCCGTCTTTCATCAAACCATCATAATGGTGCATCATCAGGTGGCTCTCGATCTGCTGCAGGGTATCCAGCACTACACCCACCATAATAAGGAGGGAAGTACCGCCGAAGAACTGAGCGAAGTTGTTGCTGATTCCGAGCATGCGGGCAAATGCGGGCATGATGGCTACAATGCCGAGGAACAGCGAGCCGGGCAATGTGATGCGCGACATAATGGTATCAAGATACTGAGCGGTCGCCTTGCCGGGCTTTACACCAGGTATGAAGCCATTGTTACGCTTCATATCCTCGGCCATCTGGGTGGGACGCACCGTGATTGCCGTATAAAAATAGGTGAACGCTACGATCATGATGAAATAAACAAAGTTATACCAGAAACCATTGATATCGGTGAACGCAGCAAAAAAACCACGGCCACCATCGCTGGTGCTGAAACCGGCCAGTGTCAACGGAATGAACATGATAGCCTGGGCGAAGATGATAGGCATCACACCGGCGGCATTCACCTTCAAAGGAATGTACTGGCGGGCACCTCCATACTGACGGTTACCCACAATACGCTTCGCATACTGCACAGGCACCTTACGGGTTCCCTGCACAAGCAACACAGCGCCCACGGTAACAGCAAACAACAGGATCAGCTCCACTATGAACATGATAAGTCCGCCTTGTGTCTCGGCACTGCCGGGTGTACGGGCTACAAATTCATAGAAGAGAGCCTCGGGAAGACGGGCGATGATACCTACCAGGATGATAAACGATATGCCGTTACCGATTCCACGGTCAGTAATACGCTCGCCAAGCCACATGATGAACATTGAGCCGGCAGCGAGTATCACCGTAAGCATGATCACAAGGAACCATGTCATCTCAAAGTTCACCTGCGCCGCACGCAACTGGTGCTGAAGATTAAACAGATATGCGGGTCCCTGCACAAACAGTATCAGTACTGTAAGGTAACGCGTATACTGGTTCAGCTTCTGGCGTCCGCTCTCCCCCTCGCGTTGCATCTTCTGGAATGAAGGCAACACCATGCCAAGCAACTGGATCACAATCGAAGCAGTGATATAAGGCATGATACCGAGTGCGAATATTGACGCCTGGGAGAACGCGCCACCCGAGAACATATCGAGCAACTGCATCAGACCGCTCTTCTCAGTGAACTCCTGCATGGCATTGAGCTGACCGGGATCTATTCCCGGCAGCACAATGAAACAGCCCAGGCGGTAAACCACCACGAGCAGGAATGTCAGGACAAGGCGCTTACGCAGATCCTCAATTGCCCAGATGTTTTTTATGGTTTGAATAAATCTCATTGGAGGTTAGGCTTTATTGATGGTGCCGCCGGCAGCGACGATAGCCTTCTCGGCGCTGGCCGAGAAAGCGTTGGCTTCTACATCGATCTTGTGGCTCAAAGTGCCGTTGCCAAGAATCTTCACCAACTGGTTCTTGCTGATGAAGCCGGCCTTGCGGAGCTCCTCAATGCCGATCTTGCTCAGGTTCTGAGCAGCGGCAAGGGTCTCCAGCTGGCTCAGGTTAACAGCCTTGTACTCCACACGATTGATGTTCTTGAAACCAAACTTAGGCAAGCGACGCTGAAGGGGCATCTGGCCACCCTCAAAACCAATCTTGCGGCTATAACCCGAACGCGACTTGGCGCCCTTGTGACCACGGGTCGATGTTCCGCCCTTGCCTGAGCCGGGACCACGGCCTATACGAGTAGAACGCTTGGTAGCGCCTACTGCTGGTTGTAAATTACTTAAATCCATTGTACTTGATAATTTTAGGCTTTGGTTACCTCCACGAGGTGACTTACTTTAGTTATCATGCCCATTACCGAGGGAGTATCCTCCTTGACTACGGTATGGTTCATCTTCTTAAGGCCGAGTGCATCCAGCGTACGCTTCTGCACGGCTGGACAATTGATACGGCTCTTGATCTGCTTGATTTTTATCTGTGCCATTATGTGTCAGTAGATTTTTAGTGATTTAACCTTTGAACACTTGCTCTACCGAGATACCACGGTTCTGGGCCACAGTAGCGGGTGAACGCATCTCGTCAAGCGCTGCGATAGTCGCCTTAACAAGGTTGTGGGGATTCGACGAGCCCTTGCTCTTGGCAAGTACATCAGTGATACCTACACTCTCCAGTACGGCACGCATAGCACCACCGGCCTTTACACCGGTACCGTGCGACGCGGGCTTAAGGATAATGCGAGAGCCACCGAACTTGGCAACCTGCTCGTGAGGAATTGTTCCTTTGTGTACAGGCACCTGGATAAGGTTCTTTTTGGCGGCCTCCACGCCCTTGGCGATAGCGGCGGTAACCTCATTGGCCTTTCCAAGACCCCAGCCTACGATTCCGTTCTCGTTTCCTACAACCACAATGGCTGCAAAGGTAAAGGTACGACCACCCTTGGTTACCTTGGTAACGCGATTAATCGCTACAAGGCGATCCTTGAGCTCGATATCATTGGTCGATTTTACTCTATTGTTTCTCTTTGCCATGATGATTAAAATTTAAGTCCGCCCTCGCGTGCTGCGTCAGCTAATGATTTAACACGACCGTGGAACAGATATCCGTTGCGGTCAAATACTACCTCGTTGATGCCGGCGGCGATGGCCTTCTCGGCGATGGCTGCGCCCACCTTGGCTGCGATCTCACACTTTGTGCCCTCTTCTATGCCCTTGGACGATGCGGCCGCAAGAGTCTTGCCGGCCAGGTCGTCGATAAGCTGAACATAGATCTGCTTGTTGCTGCGGAACACGGTCATGCGGGGACGCTCGGCGGTGCCTGAAATTTTACCGCGAATGCGGGTCTTGATCTTATTTCTGCGTTCTATCTTGGTTAACATGATTCAGTGATTTTTATTTGGCACCAGCCGATTTACCAGACTTGCGACGAATAACCTCGCCGACGAACTTAATACCTTTACCCTTGTAAGGCTCGGGCTTGCGCAGAGAACGGATCTTGGCGCATACCTGACCCAAGAGCTGCTTGTCATCGCTCTCAAGGATAATGAGCGGGTTCTTGTTACGCTCGGTCTTGGCCTCGACCTTCACCTCGTTCGGCAACTTGATGTAGATGGCATGTGAGAAGCCCAGCGCGAGCTCCAACACCTGGCCGGTGGCAGTCGCACGGTAACCTACACCTACAAGCTCCATCTCCTTGCGATAGCCTGTCGACACACCTACCACCATATTGTGGATAAGCGCACGGTACAGACCATGCTGGGCACGATGCTCGCGGTCGTCCGACGGACGGGTTAATACTACATGGTTGTCCTCTACCTTAATGGTAAGGTCGGGATTGACGGCCTGGGTGAGCTCACCCTTGGGGCCCTTGACGGTAACTACGTTATTGTCTACCTTAACTGTGACTCCAGCGGGAATCTCGATGGGTGCTTTACCTATTCTTGACATTGCTTGTTCCTCCAGTTTTTATTAGTAAACATAACACAGTACCTCACCACCTATCTTCAACTCGGCAGCCTTCTTGTTGGTCATCACACCCTTCGATGTCGAAAGGATTGCAATACCGAGGCCGTTGAGAACACGGGGCATGTCCTTGTAGCCGGTATACTGGCGAAGACCCGGACGCGACACACGCTTCAGGTTCTTGATCGCGTTCACACGATCTACTGGATCATACTTGAGCGCTATCTTGATAGTGCCGGCGGGGGTCTCACCCTCTATAAACTTATAGTTAAGTATATAGCCTTGTTCAAAAAGAATCTTAGTGATTTCTTTCTTCAAGTTTGAGGCCGGAATCTCCACAACACGATGGTTTGCTTTGATGGCATTCCTCAATCTTGTCAGATAATCTGCTATAGGATCTGTCATTTCTTTTAAGGTTTAAATTGATTGGGCAATTTCCCAACAATATTTAATTCTCTCTGTGTATTATTTGTCCTGCGTTTAAATACGCTTTTCAGCTCGCCGTACAGAGGGATTACCAGCTTGCCTTCTTAACTCCGGGGATCAGTCCGGCCGATGCCATCTCGCGGAACTGTATACGCGAGATACCAAACTGGCGGATGTATCCCTTCGGACGGCCTGTGATGCTGCAGCGATTGTGAACACGGATCGGATTGCTGTTCTTGGGCAACTTCTGGAGCTTCTGTGCTGCCTCGAAGGCCTCATAGCGATTCTCCTCGTTTACACCCGAGTTTACAATCTTCTTGAGCTCGGCACGCTTTGCTGCATACTTGGCTACAAGCTTGGCGCGCTTTACCTCGCGGGCCTTCATTGATTCTTTTGCCATAGTAATCTCTTGGTTTATTTAGCGTTTTTAAACGGTAAGCCAAACTGCTTCAGCAGTGCATATCCCTCCTCATCGGTATTGGCTGTAGTCACAAATGTGATGTTCATGCCAAGGAGCTTGCTGATGCTGTCAATGTTGATCTCAGGGAAGATGATCTGCTCGGTGATACCCAGAGTATAGTTACCACGGCCATCAAGCTTGCCCTCGATGCCCTTAAAGTCACGTATACGGGGAAGCGCAATGCGGATAAGACGCTCCAGGAACTCGTACATGCGCTCGCGACGCAGAGTAACACGCACACCGATCGGCATCTTTTTACGAACCTTGAAATTCGAGATATCCTTACGCGACAGGGTGGCAACTGCCTTCTGACCCGTAATGGCGGTCAACTCATTGATCGCGGTCTCGATGATCTTTTTGTCCTGAGTAGCCTCGCCAAGACCCTGATTGATCACAATCTTCTCAAGGCGGGGTACCTGCATGACAGTAGTATAGTTGAATTCCTTGGTCAGGGCGGGGACGATGCGCTCCTGGTAGTCTTTCTTAAGAGTTGTAGTGCTCATTACTTAATCTCCTCTCCTGATTTTTTAGAATAACGGACTGTCACACCCTTATCGTTCTTGCGGAAGCCTACACGGGTAGGCTTGCCGCTCTTGGGATCGATAAGGCTGAGATTTGAAATGTGGACGGGGGCCTCCATCTTGATGATACCTCCCTGGGGATGCTTGGCGCTGGGCTTGGTGCTCTTGCTGACGATGTTCACACCTTCAACAATAGCACGGCCCTTGGCAGCGAGCACTGACAGCACGCGACCGGTCTTGCCGCGATCCTCGCCGGCAAGAACATAAACGGTATCTCCCTTCTTTATGTGTAGTTTGCTCATTTCTGTGGGTTTGCTTTTTACTTGATTGGATTAAAGTACCTCGGGGGCAAGTGAGACAATCTTCATGTTTGTGGCACGAAGTTCACGGGCTACCGGTCCGAAGATACGGGTACCGCGAAGCTCACCGGCATTGTTCAACAATACACAGGCGTTGTCATCAAAGCGGATGTACGAACCGTCAGGACGGCGGATCTCCTTCTTTGTACGCACCACAACGGCCTTAGATACAGTGCCCTTCTTGACATCCGACGAGGGAATAACGCTCTTTACTGACACCACGATGATGTCGCCTACTGAGGCATAACGACGTCCGGTGCCGCCAAGTACATGTATGCACAGGGCCTCTTTGGCGCCGCTGTTGTCGGCTACGGTTAAACGTGATTCGGTCTGTATCATAATTTACTTTACTTTTTCGATGATTTCAACTAAACGCCATCTCTTGGTCTTGCTCAGGGGACGGGTCTCCATTAGGCGTACTGTATCGCCAACACTGCACTCGTTATTCTCATCATGGGCGTGATACTTCTTTGACTTGTTCACGAATTTACCATAGATGGGGTGCTTCTCTTTCCATTTGATCGTCACAGTGATGGACTTGTCACCCTTGTTGCTCGATACAACCCCAATGCGCTCTTTACGTAAGTTTCTCTTTTCCATTTCTTGGGATTATTTATTGTTAAGTTCGCGTTGACGCAACTCAGTCTTGACGCGTGCAATCATTTTACGATCATGTGTGATCTTAGCAGGGTTCTCAAGGGGGGTCACGGCATGGTTAGCCTTCTGCTGCAGATATGCCTTCTCCATCTCGGCCAGACGCTCCTTCAGCTCGGCAGTGCTAAGCTCTTTGATTTCTTCTTTCTTCATAGCGGTTTACACGTTTTGAGTGGGGTCATAGTCGCGACGTACGACAAACTTGGTGGTTACTGGTAGCTTCTGAGCGGCAAGACGAAGTGCCTCCTTGGCGATATCATAGCTTACACCCTCTACCTCGATGATCATACGACCGGGAGTTACAGGAGCTACAAAGCCCTCGGGCGAACCCTTACCTTTACCCATTCGCACCTCGGCAGGCTTCTTTGTGATGGGCTTGTCCGGGAATATACGGATCCAGATCTGACCCTGACGCTGCATATAACGTGTCACAGCAATACGCGCGGCCTCGATTTGACGACCGGTAATCCATTTTGATTCCAAGGTCTTGATGCCAAACGAACCGAAGGCCAGCTGGTTGCCACGCTGGGCATTGCCCTTCATGCGTCCTTTTTGCTGACGACGAAATTTAGTTTTTTTCGGTTGTAACATTGTACTGTTTCAATTAATGGTTAACGGTTGTTATTGTTTTTGCGGAAACCGCCACGACGGAAACCCTCTGCACGGGGTGCGCGTGTCTCCTTGGTGTTGTTTGTGAACTGAGGAGCGAGGTCACGCTTGCCATAAACCTCTCCACGGCAGATCCATACCTTGACACCCAGAACACCTACCTTGGTGTGGGCCTCGACCAGAGAGTAGTCGATATCGGCACGAAGTGTGTGAAGCGGAGTACGACCCTCCTTGAACATCTCGCTACGCGCGATCTCAGCACCGTTGAGACGGCCTGAGATCTGCACCTTGATACCCTCGGCACCGGCACGCATGGTCGATGCAATGGCCATCTTGATGGCACGACGGTAAGCGATCTTTCCCTCTACCTGGCGAGCGATGTTCGTAGCTACGATGACAGCATCGAGCTCGGGACGCTTAACCTCATAAATGTTGATCTGTACATCCTTGTCGGTGATCTTCTTAAGCTCTTCCTTCAGCTTGTCAACCTCCGATCCGCCCTTACCTATGATTAGGCCGGGACGCGAAGTGCAGACAGTGATGGTTATAAGCTTCAGTGTGCGCTCGATCACAATACGCGATACGCTGCACTTGGCAAGACGTACATTAAGATACTTACGCAGCTTCGAGTCCTCGAGCAGAGTATCTCCGTACTTTTTTCCTCCGTACCAGTTGGAATCCCAACCACGGATAACGCCTAAACGGTTGCTGACCGGATTAACTTTCTGTCCCATTGTTTACTTAGACTCTTTAGTGTTATTAGCGATAGTATCAACAATCAGTGTTACGTGGTTCGAACGCTTGCGGATACGGTAACCACGGCCCTGGGGGGCAGTGCGAAGACGCTTGAGCATCGGTGCACAGTTTACATATATTGTGCTGATGTACAGCTCGCCATCCTCGGCTTTTCTCTCATTTTTAGCTTCCCAGTTGGCGATAGCCGAACGAAGGAGTTTCTCAACACGTGCGGCAGCCTCCTTGTTCGAGAACTTGAGGATACCAAGCGCACGGTTTACTTCCTTGCCACGGACCAGGTCGGCAACAAGACGCATTTTTCGGGGCGATGTAGGTACATTGTTGAGCTTGGCAAAGGCCACGGTCTTAAGCTCTTCCTTCCTTGCATCGGCTGAGTTTCTTTTTCTTACACCCATTTTATCTTAATTCTTTTATTATCAAAATTATTTATAAACAGGGCCTCATTTATTTTTTCTTGTTACCACCGTGACCGCGGAAAGTACGTGTCGGAGCAAACTCTCCAAGCTTGTGACCTACCATGTTCTCGGTTACGTAGACAGGAATAAATTTATTTCCGTTATGAACTGCAAAAGTATGTCCCACAAATTCAGGCGCAATCATAGAGGCACGGCTCCAGGTCTTGATAACCTGCTTCTTGCCACTCTCTTCCATTGCCGAGACTTTCTTTTCCAGCTTCACGCTGATAAATGGGCCTTTTTTTAATGAACGACTCATAATATTTTGTCTTTATCAGATTACTTTTTTCTACGATCGATAATGTACTTCGAAGAGCTCTTCTTGGGCGAACGTGTCTTGAGACCCTTGGAGTACAGGCCCTTGCGCGAACGGGGATGTCCACCTGAGGCGCGGCCCTCACCACCACCCATGGGGTGATCAACAGGGTTCATGACTACGCCACGGTTGTGGGGACGACGGCCAAGCCAGCGCGAACGTCCGGCCTTGCCCGAGCTCTCGAGCGAATGCTCGCTGTTGCCTACTACACCTATGGTAGCCTTGCATGCGGCAAGCACTTTACGTGTCTCGCCCGAAGGTAATTTGATAATAGCGTAGTCGCCTTCTCTCGAAGTCAACTGTGCGAACGTACCGGCCGAACGTGCCATAAAGGCTCCCTGACCGGGACGAAGCTCGATATTGTGAATTACAGTACCGACGGGGATCTTGCTCAGCGGGAGTGCGTTGCCTACCTCAGGTGCAGCGTCGGGACCACTTACAACGGTCGAGCCTACTTGTAAGCCGTTGGGTGCAATGATGTATGCTTTTGCTCCGTCTACATAGTAAAGCAATGCGATGTGAGCCGAACGGTTTGGATCATACTCGATCGACTTTACTACTGCGGGTACACCGTCCTTGTTTCTCTTAAAGTCTATAATGCGGTATTTACGCTTGTGGCCACCACCAAGGTAGCGGGTGGTGAGATGACCTTCGGCATTACGGCCTCCGGTGCTCTTTTTGCCGACTGTAAGAGATTTCTCAGGCGTGGTAGCAGTGATCGTACCTTTAAATACGCCTATAATCTTGTGTCTCTGCCCCGGTGTTGTGGGCTTGAATTTTCTTACTGCCATTTCTTTATTTAAATATTGCTATAGAGGTCTATTGTCTGTCCCTCACCGATGGTGATGAAGGCTTTCTTATAACCGACCGACTTGCCGCGAAGCAGGCCGCTCTTGGTGTAACGCGACTTGTTCTTGCCTCGTACGACCGCTGTGTTGACATTAACTACCTTCACACCGTACAGCTGCTCAACAAGTGCCTTTATCTGGTACTTGTTGGCATTCTGCGAAACACGGAAGGTATAGCGGTTAAGCTTATCGGTAAGCTTTGTAGCTTTCTCGGTAACGATGGGTTGTATCTGAAATTCCATTGTCCTTTTACTTTCTGTGTCTTGGTTTAAAGTTTATTAATCACCTCAAGGCCACTCTCTGTTACCAGAATGGCTTTAGTGTTCATCACCGCATACGTGTTAAGATCGGACGCTGTCATTACGGCAGTGTTCGGTACGTTACGCGATGACAAATATACATTTTTATCCTGACCTGCTAAAACCAGAAGGGTCTTTACACCGTCGACTTTAAGATTTTTTGCAAAATTTACATAATTTTTAGTCTTCGGTGCCTCGAAAGTGAAGTCCTCAACGATCATAATCTGGTTCTCCTGAGCCTTCAGAGCAAGTGCCGAACGGCGAGCGAGCTGCTTAAGTTTCTTATTCAATTTGAAACGATAGTCGCGAGGACGGGGACCGAATACACGGCCACCACCTACGAGTACAGGCGAGTTGATATCACCGATACGGCTACCGCCTCCACCCTTCTGCTTATGAAGCTTACGGGTCGAGCCAGAGATCTCGCTACGCTCTTTTGACTTATGTGTACCCTGACGCTGGTTGGCAAGGTATTGCTTTACGTCGAGATAAATGGCGTGCTCGTTGGGGTCGATGGCAAATATCTCATCGTTCAACACAGCCTTGCGGCCGGTATCTTCTCCTTTTATGTTATAGATTGCGAGTTCCATTATTTCTCAATTAATACGATTGAACCTTTACATCCGGGTATTGAACCCTTTATCATCATCACGTTGTGCTCGGGGATAACCTTAACGACCTTGAGGTTCTGAACAGTAACACGCTCGTTACCCATCTGGCCTGCCATACGCATTCCCTTGAACACCTTGGCGGGGTATGAACATGCACCTACCGAACCGGGAGCACGCAGACGGTTGTGCTGACCATGGGTCGACTGGCCTACGCCACCAAATCCATGACGCTTCACAACACCCTGGAAGCCTTTACCCTTCGAGGTACCTACGATATCCACAAAGTCGTTGTCGTTGAAGAAGTCGACACCTATAGTGTCACCGAGCTTATACTCTCCTTCAAATCCTTTGAACTCGGCCAAGTGGCGCTTGGGCTCTACTCCGGCTTTCTTGAAGTGGCCGAGCTCGGGCTTGGTCAGGTGCTTCTCCTTCTGCTCCTGAAAACCCAGCTGGAGGGCGTCATATCCGTCCTTCTCCACTGTCTTGACCTGAGTAACAACACAAGGACCTACTTCGATAACAGTGCACGGAATATTCTTTCCGTCGGCACTGAAAACGGATGTCATTCCGATTTTCTTTCCTAATAATCCTGGCATTTCGTTGTTATTTTAAAATATTCGTTGTATTCGTTTATTATTACTTACGATTTGTTCTTGCTACGTATCGCCTTGGCCTGTCAGACCTTGATCTCAACCTCGACACCGCTGGGCAACTCAAGCTTCATCAAGGCGTCAACAGTCTTGGTAGTTGAATTGTAAATGTCGATAAGACGCTTGTAGCTGGAAAGCTGGAACTGTTCGCGCGACTTCTTGTTGACAAATGTCGAGCGGTTTACAGTGAAGATACGCTTGTGGGTGGGCAGGGGTATAGGACCGCTTATAACCGCACCGGTAGCCTTCACAGTCTTCACGATTTTCTCGGCCGACTTGTCAACCAAGTTATGATCGTAAGATTTTAATTTGATTCTGATTTTTTGGCTCATATCTGTGTTATGAATAAGAAATTATTTCAAAAGGTCTACACGGCCCTGGCTCTCGGTCAGAACGGCCTTAGCTATCGATGAACTTACCTCAGCATAGTGTGAGAACGACATGGTTGATGTCGCACGACCGGAGGTAATGGTACGGAGGGCGGTCACATAACCGAACATCTCGGCAAGAGGTGCCTTGGCCTTAACAACACGGGCACCGCTACGGCTGGTCTCCATTCCCTCAACCTGACCACGACGCTTGTTAAGGTCGCCGATTACATCACCCATGCTCTCCTCGGGAGTCACTACCTCGATCTTCATGATAGGCTCGAGCAGGACAGGACCCGCTTTCTCCGAAGCCTTCTTGAAGGCCTGGATAGCACAAAGCTCAAAAGAGAGCTGGTCAGAGTCAACCGGGTGGAACGAACCGTCTATCACGGTAACCTTGAGTTGCTCTACAGGATAGCCACCGAGAACACCGTTCTTCATAGCGGCAGTAAAGCCCTTCTGGATTGAAGGAATAAACTCCTTGGGAATATTACCACCCTTTACCTCGTCAACAAACTGGAGGTTACCCTCGAAGCCCTCATCGACAGGCTCGACACGTACAATGATATCAGCGAACTTACCACGACCGCCGGTCTGCTTCTTGAATACCTCACGAAGCTCGACAGGCTGTGTGATCGACTCCTTGTAAGTAACCTGAGGACGGCCCTGGTTACACTCAACCTTGAACTCACGACGCAGACGGTCGATAATAATATCAAGGTGAAGCTCACCCATACCCGAGATAACGGTCTGACCGGTCTCCTCATTAGTCTCCACACGGAAGGTAGGATCCTCCTCAGCCAGCTTCTGAAGGCCGACACCAAGTTTGTCAAGATCCTTCTGAGTCTTAGGCTCTACTGCGATACCGATAACAGGATCGGGGAACTCCATAGCCTCGAGCACGATAGGATGGTTCTCATCACACAGTGTATCACCGGTACGGATATCCTTGAAGCCTACGCCTGCGCCTATATCGCCGCAACCGATCTTCTCCATGGGATTCTGTTTGTTCGAATGCATCTGGAACAGACGCGATACACGCTCCTTCTTGTTGGAACGGGCATTAAGAATATAGCTGCCGGCAACAACATCACCCGAATATACACGGAAGAAAGTAAGACGGCCTACATAGGGGTCGGTAGCGATCTTGAATGCAAGCGCACACATGGGAGCCTCACTTGACGGCTCACGGGTCTCGATCTTATCGGGATCGTCAACCGAGTGACCCTCAACAGCACCGGCATCAAGAGGACAGGGAAGATATGCGCAGACACTGTCAAGCAGACACTGAACACCCTTGTTCTTGAACGAACTGCCGCAAATCATGGGCACGAGATCCATAGACAGGGTAGCCTTGCGCAACGCACGCTTGATCTCCTCTACAGTGATCGTCGAGGGATCGTCAAAGTACTTGGCCATAAGGTCATCATCATACTCAGCGATTTTCTCGAGCATCTTGTCACGCCATTCCTCGGCCTCATCAACGAGATTTGCGGGAATATCCTCTACACTATAGTCGGCACCCATTGTCTCGTCATGCCAGAAGATAGCCTTCATCTGAATAAGGTCTACAACACCCTTGAACGTCTCCTCTGCTCCGATAGGTATCTGTATGGGACACGGATTAGCACCAAGCACATCCTTGAGTTGACGTACAACCTCAAAGAAGTTGGCACCCGAACGGTCCATCTTGTTTACATATCCGATACGGGGAACGTTATATTTATCAGCCTGGCGCCACACTGTCTCCGACTGAGGCTCAACACCGCCTACAGCACAGAAAGTAGCGACAGCACCATCAAGGACACGGAGCGAACGCTCTACCTCGACAGTAAAGTCAACGTGTCCGGGAGTGTCAATAAGATTGATTTTGAACTTATCATCGTTGTACTTCCAGAATGTGGTTGTAGCAGCCGATGTAATAGTGATACCGCGCTCCTGCTCCTGCTCCATCCAGTCCATAGTAGCTGCACCGTCGTGTACCTCACCGATCTTGTGGGTAAGGCCGGTATAGAACAGAATGCGCTCGGAGGTAGTGGTCTTACCGGCATCAATATGAGCCATAATGCCGATATTGCGCGTATACTTAAGTTGTTCGTCTATTTTTGCCATTGTATATAATGTGTAGTATCAATGAAATTTATTAGAAACGGAAGTGAGCGAATGCACGGTTAGCCTCAGCCATCTTGTGCATATCCTCCTTACGCTTGAAAGCACCGCCCTGATCGTTAAATGCATCTACGATCTCGGCAGCCAGCTTGTCGCTCATGGTCTTTCCACCACGCTTGCGGGCATACAGGATAAGGTTTTTCATTGATATCGACTCCTTACGGTCGGGTCGAATCTCGGTGGGAACCTGGAAGGTAGCGCCACCTACGCGACGTGACTTAACCTCTACCTGGGGAGTAATATTCTCGAGAGCCTTTTTCCATATCTCGAGCGCGCTCTTCTCCTCATTGGGCAGTTTGGCTTTCGCAGCCTCAAGTGCCGAATAGAAAATAGTATAGGCAGTGTTCTTCTTGCCATCATACATCAAGTGATTGACAAACTTTGACACTTTCACGTCATGGAAGACGGGATCGGGCAATACGACCCGCTTCTTTGGTTTAGCTTTTCTCATTGTGAGTCTTCTTGTTGTGTTTTTGTCATGCTTGGCTGGTGTCTATCTTCAACCAGGCCCTCCGGCCCGGTTTACTCAACCGTTGGCAGCTCAAATTGTTCAAAAACGAGTTATAAAAAATTTTCTCGTGGTGCTTTCAGTAACTTCACCCTCAACCTTATAGATCAAGGATTACTTCTTGGCCGCACCGGCCTTAGGACGCTTGGCTCCGTACTTAGAGCGACGCTGTGTGCGATCCTTAACACCGCTTGTGTCAAGTGTACCGCGAACGATGTGATAACGTACACCGGGAAGATCCTTAACACGACCACCGCGTACAAGCACGATAGAGTGCTCCTGAAGGTTGTGTCCCTCTCCGGGTATATAGGAGTTAACCTCCTTACCGTTAGTCAATCTTACACGGGCTACTTTACGCATAGCCGAGTTAGGCTTCTTAGGGGTGGTAGTGTAAACACGCACACATACACCACGACGCTGGGGACAGCTGTCAAGTGCAGGCGATTTACTCTTGTCCTCAAGAGCCACACGTCCTTTTCTTACTAATTGCTGAATAGTAGGCATCTTAGTTTTTTGGTTTTGTTACTAAATTTATTTTCTCTTCTTGTGATAATTCAATCCTTTTACACACATCATATGCACCGCTTAACGCTTTAACCCTCAACAGATTAAATCGATCACGGCACAGTGACGGCTTAAATTCGTTGCAAAAGTACAACTTAATTTTCTAATATCCAAATAATTCCACAACTAAAAAAACATCCACATAACACAGCTGTCCCGGCGCATGACAGGAATCACACACCCGGGACAGCAACAAAACAAGCCCGTGATTCAGAAACCAAACAAACGGGCATTAATCGCCATGTCAGTCAGCCATATCCACAACGGACAGAACCCGATAAACAGAATGACCGAAAGCGTTAGAGATGATGTACCGGTAGCCACATACGTGTCATACTCATCGGCTATGATGATTCCAGAGAAAGCCGGCGGCAATGCGCATGCCACAACAAGCATCTTCAGATTAAGAGGGTCCATCCTGAATACCAGTCCGAGAATGAGCACCACGGCCGGCATCAGCACCATCTTCATTATAGACCCCAAAACAGCCTGCCAGTTGATGCATATCTTTATGGCAGCCAGGGTTATACCCGCTGAGAACACAGCCATCGAGGCATTAGCCTTGGCAATCAGCTCGAATGACGGACTCGCCCATGCAGGCCATCGCAGACCACAAACAACAAGCACCACAGCAAGTATCGGAGCCCATGCCACAGGCTGTTCAAGAGCATGCAATACAGGCCCCCAAGCACTCTGCTTCTTACCGCCGCCGGCGACAGCAGTCTTCTCGTTTGACGCATTCATAAGAGACAGCCCGACAGGTATTCCAATCGCATTTACAACAATACCGACTATAGCTACAACAAGGGCCACCGACGGAGACGTGCCAAAGATAGGCTCCAGTACAGCAAAACCGAGGAAACCGATTGTAGGCGAACCACTTATCAACGCACTTATAGCCGCATCAGCTCCCGTGTTCTTTTTAAAACAATACCTGAATACAAAATACACAAGCATGAAGCAAGCCATAATTCCGACTGTCGAGATAACAGTCAGTTTGATGTCTTTAACAAGATCCTCACGCGATGCCTGCACGATCGACACAAACAGAGCCGCAGGCAATGCATAATCAAGCACAACCTTGTTGAACTTCTTTGCATCGTCGCCCGAGAAAATCCCTCTCTTTCCCGAGATGTAGCCGGCCAGCATAACAACGATTATAGGCACAATCGCGTACATAATTACATGAGAAATATCCATAACAAATAGTTTTAAATCATTTACAAAAAGCCATGACACCCGCCCTGCAGGTCGACAGCGTCACACCACAGGACAGGTGTCATTCTCATATCAATCAATTCATCACACCGTATAATCAATCAAAGGAGCCGGATTAAGATAACCGATGTGGCCGCTTTCCTTCCCCGAATCAGCCGCAAGCTGTACATTAATCAAAGCAGGCCTCCTTGAAGCAATAGCCTCAGCAAGTGCATCACTAAGCTGACCGGGAGTAGTAACATAATAGCTCTTGGCACCGAAGGCCTCTCCCATCTTGTCATAACGGGCGTTGATATCAAGCGTCGTAGGAGCAGGATCTGATCCGCCGCCCGGATTTACCCCGACACCGTTATAAATACCTCCATTATTGAAAATCACCACAGTACATGGCAGATTATAACGACAAATGGTCGAGAAATCCATTCCTGAGAAACCAAACGCCGAGTCACCCTCTATGGCAACGACACTCTTGCCGGTAGCGACGGCGGCACCTATAGCCGATCCCATACCCATACCCATGATAGCCCACGAGGCACAATCGACTCGATGACGCGGGAGCACCTGACTGAGAGTATCCCGGGTGTCATCAAGGGTATTTGCACCCTCATTGATAAGTATAACATCCGGATTATTCTCCATTACAGGTTTGATGGCCCCCAGTGCTGTCCAGTGATTCATCGGCTGTACCGACGCGGCAGAAGCAAGACGATCAGAGAACTTGCCGTTTTTCACCTTAGCCTCGACCTGCAACGATGCCACCCATGCAGGATCAAAAGACACCGTCTTAGCCGACAATCCAGCAAGAATAGCATCAAGCGACTCACCAATATCTCCTACCACAGGTGCGACGATAGGCACATTACGGTCAATTTCACGCGGCTCCACATCAAGCTGGACAAACTTTACATCCGGATTCCACTTTCCACGGCCAAACGACAGCATCCAGTTAAGTCTTGCACCTATAACTATCACAACATCGGCCTGTTGCATCACAGTCGAGCGACATGATACCGCACTCAATGGCCCATCATCAGGCATCAGCCCCTTTGCCATCGACATAGGCAGATATGGAATGTTATACTTCTCTACCAAAGTCTTGATTCTATCGTCAACCCGGGCATAAGCCGCACCCTTGCCCAACAGCACGGCAGGACGTCTGGCTCCGGCGATAATCTCGGTTGCCCGATCCACAGCCTCCTTGACCGGAGCCACAGGGGTGTACATGTCCACCGGATCATAATAAAGTTTCTCAGCCTCCGAGGCATCCATGATCTCGGCAAGTGCCGGGGTTGTCATATCGATATAAACTCCACCGGGCCGCCCACTTACAGCCGCTCGATAAGCACGTGCGACAGCCCGAGGAATATCCTTGGCATGACTACAGCGAAAGGCGGCCTTAACAAGCGGACGGGCCGTATTCAACTGATCAAGTTGCTCATAGGTTCCCATATCCATATCGACCATCGTCGGATCACTTGCACCCGAAATCTGAATCATCGGGTAACAATTGACCGTCGCATTGGCTGTTGCAGTAAGTCCGTTCATAAACCCAAGCGACGAGACCGTCATAAGCACGCCCGGTGTCTTGGTGAGAAAACCATGTGTGGCAGCCGCCATTCCGGCCTGTTGCTCAAAGCGGAATCCCACATATCGCATTCCGAGTTTCTGAATAGCATAGGCGGTCTCTGTCACCGGTATACCCACCAGACCATAGACAGTATCAATGCCCACACGCCTTAAAGACTCGGCCAATATATACATACCCGTCACCTGGTCGGGAAATTTTGGAGCCGAAGGTGCTGAAGGTGTTACAGTTGCTGACATATACAATGTATTATATGTTAATACTTCAATTTACTTAGACGACTCAGAATGGGCCGGTGTCTCGGTTTTCTCAGCGAGAGGAGCAGTAGTGCCATCAGATTTCATTGCAGCTTGATCATCGGCACTATATCCTAATGCTGTCAGAATCTCATCTGTATTGCCACCCAACGTCGGACACGGTCCATATACAGGCTGATAATTACTCATCGTGAACGGACAGCCGACTGTCACAAATTCACCTATCTTTCCACCCTGATTGATCTTCACCAGCGTATTGCCGTCATATAGGCTCTCATCACTCATTACCTCTTTGGTTGACAACACCGGTCCAACAGGAACAGCATACTTGGACAGCTGCTCCGTAACCTCATACTTCGTCTTGTCGGCACACCATTTCGAAATACGCGCAATGATCTGATCCTTGTGGCGGTCGCGGGCATCAGCCGTGTTGAAGTCGGGATTACTGAGCCAGTCCTGAAATCCAAACGCCTGACAGGCAAGTTCAAAGTCCTTGGCTCCTCGTTGCAGAATGACATAGACATAATTGTTTGCATCCAGCTCTGAGTCCAGGCCGCCGGCCGGCTTACATTTATAAGTCCATCCAAGCACTCCGCTACCCTCGGTGTTACCCGAACGAGGCACACAGTCACCAAACTTACCGTCGGGATATTGCGGGAACTGAGTAAGATAGCCTATACGGTCAAGTGTCATCTGATCACGCGTCTTGATTCGGCACAGGTTAAGGCAAGCATTGTGCATCGACTGATACACATAACATCCCTTACCGGTCTTTTCCCGTTGCACAAGCGCGGCCAACAGACCGATAGTGAGATGCATACCTGTATTTGAATCACCAAGAGCGGCTCCGCTTTGGGTTGGAACATTATCGTCACCCGAGAACCATCCCGTCGTAGAAGCCGCTCCGGCAGTAACCTGCGCGATAGGCTCATAGGCCTTCAGATCCTTATACTTTGACGATTCAGGGAACCCCTTGATAGTGCCATAGATACAACGCGGATTAAGCTGATGGACGGCATCCCATCCGAATCCCAGCTTTTCCATCGCTCCAGGATGCAGGTTTTCGACAAAGATATCACACTGCTTGACAAGCCTTGTGAGAATATCACGGCCTCGAACCGTCTTGGCATTGAGTGCAAGCGACTTCTTGTCACTGTTTAACTGTAGAAAATAATAACTTGGCTCATCGGGATCAAACTGCAACTCCTTGCGGGTGGCATCACCCACGCCCGGACGTTCAATCTTTATAACCTCAGCTCCCAGCCAGGCAAGCATCTGAGTACATGACGGGCCCGACTGGACCTCGGTAAAGTCAACAACTTTAATTCCTTGAAGTGGTGCGGTGTTCATAGTAATAAAATTTTTAAAATATCAGTCAATGCAATACAATTACAGATTCACGTCAGAAGGGGGGGGATCGTCTCGACAGCGAGTGATTCACCTACCCTGCCAATATCTGTTCCGATATAAAAAACAAAATCGCGGCGCACAAAGTTGCGCCGCGATCAAGAAGCTTTATGATAATTATTGTTAACCCTAAACTACGTTAAGATTAAAAAGTCGAAGCGTCAGTGTCCTGTGTCTCGGGAGCCTTGTCAATGAGATCCAGGAACTGGTCGAGTTTGGGTGTAACGATGATCTGGGTTCGACGGTTGAGCTGACGACCCTCGGCGGTATCGTTATCAGCCACCGGATTATACTCTCCACGACCTGCGGCCGACAAACGGGCCGGATTCACGCCAAAATCATTCTGCAACACCTGTACCACCGATGAAGCGCGCAATGCACTGAGATCCCAGTTGTTACGGATATTTGTACGCGAGATAGGCACATCATCGGTATTACCCTCCACGAGCACATCATAGTCGCCATAATCCTTGATGATCTTGGCAATCTTGCTCAAAGTCTCCATAGCACGGCTACTAACCTCATAGCTACCGGTCTTAAAGAGCATATTGTCAGCAAGCGATATATAAACGACACCCTTCAGAACCTTGATATCGACATCACGCAACTCATCACGACTAAGTGAACGGGTCAAGTTATTGGTAAGCACCATGTTAAGAGAGTCACTCTTTGACTTTGCGTCAACAAGCTGTTTGATATACTTGTTTGAGGCATTAATCTCATCAACAAGCTTGGCAATATTTACACTTCCCTGTGTACTCTGCTTAAGACTTTGATCGAGAGATCCCTGCAATGCAGCATAGTCGTCACGCAATTCCTGATAACGGTCACGCTGATCGGCAAGCATACGGTTAAGGTTCTTGGTATTGGAGTTACACTGAGCCAGGTCAAGCTTGGTATCATTATACTCACGGTTAAGATCCTCATACTTTGAATTGAGCTCGGCATACTTCTTGTTGGTAACACATGAAGTCAAAGGCATCACGGCCACAAGAGCGCCTATGAGCAAATAACTTGTCTTCATAATCATCATTTTTATTATTAACTATTTTAAAACGTAATATATTGTTTTATTGTTTATTTACAACTTTCATTTCTGGGAGTACGCCCTATACTCCATCCCTTGACAAGATACCACATCGACGGAAACATAGTATAACGGTGTGCCCGATAATGACGCCATGCCAGCAATGGAATACGAATCAATGCATTAGGCCATCTGTATCTTGTTCTAAGATACACACCCTGAGCCATCAGCACACCCGGATTAAGATACCTCTCACCGGTAGAGATCCCCGGATGCTCGACAATGAGCCTGGGAAAATAGCGACAAGCAAACCCCCGGGCGATAACATCATCCACAAAGAATTGCTCCTCTCCAGCTCCGAACAGCGGGGCTCCTATACCAAAACGAGGATCAAAACCCACGCCTCGCTCCCCCACAACAACATGTCGTCGCACAGCAATCTCAAACGATGTCACATAATATCCACTGGCCGGACTGCGCATATCAAACTCACTGTCAGGAAATGCCTTACCACCTCCACCACTATGCATAAATGCAGCAAGATCGACCTCCTGATGCTCATCCATCGTATCAATAACCGTCCTGAGACCACTCTCTGTATATCGAAGATCATCATCGGCGATAAGAAGCAACGGAGCGACCGATGACGCAAACGCATCATTACGATTGTTACTCAATCCCTTTGACTGTGTAGTCACAATTCTGACGTCAGGTCTCCCCAATTCGGCCGGCACATCTCCCACAGCTTCCTGCCATGAGACAAGATACCCAACCCCGTCAACACAGGGTAAGCCCATGCCGGCGACGCGAACTATCCCCGCACGACCTATTGTCGAGATGAGAACCTCAAGACGCGGAACCACCTTACCCGAATATGTCGAAGAACACACAGTCATGGCAAACAGGGACGCTTTTCACGTTGCAAACGCTTTATCATACGGAACTCGATCACAATCAATACAATTGTCACAACCGTAGCACACACATCACTGGTAGAAAACGAAGCCCAAAGACCGTCCAACCCTAATTGGTGCACCATAAAATACATTATCGGCAACAGGAATAAGACCTGACGTGACAAACTCAGGACAATGGAGAATCCCACCCGCCCTATCGACTGCAGGAAATTGGTGGACACGATCTGGAAACCTATCATCCAGAACATAGACATGGATATCGTGAGCAATCTGCCCGTATGACCGGCCAATGTCTCGTCAGGAATAATCAAAGACGCAATCATCGACGGATTTACCATCGCTATAAGCCAGCCAATGAAGCATATAAGCGTAGAGCTTCCCACCGCGAGCCAATAGGTACGCTTAAGACGATGAAACAACCCCGCGCCATAGTTATACCCCACTATAGGCTGCATACCCTGGCATATGCCAATGATAGCACAGACAATCATTGACGTGAATGTGACAAATACCCCCGCCGAAGCAAGAGCACCGTCAGCCCCCAGCTCACTCTGTGCACCAAACTCCTTAAGATTCTGGTTGATAAATATATTTATCAGACATGCGGCGACATTGACAATACACGGAGCAGCCCCTATGCCTATTATACCCCACACAATTCGCGGACGAAGGGCATATGTGCCACGAGTCCAGACAATCTGACCCGAATTCCTGAAGAAATGAGCCATGACAAAGACCGTCGTGACCCCCATCGAGATATCACTGGCTATAGCCGCGCCCTTGATCCCCATCCTGAAGACAACGAGAAAAAGAGTGACAAGCAACATGTTAAGACCAGCACCTATGAACATTGTCACCATAGCCCGTATAGGGAATCCGGAGGCACGCATCAGATTATTGAACGAATAGGTGAGATTCATCAGGAAAAGCCCCGGCAGTATATAAGTCATAAACTCACGGGCATAGCCTATATTTGTATCTGTAGCCCCGAAGAGCACAAGCAGATCATCCATGAACCACGCGAAAAGCATAAGATATGCCGCGCCAAGCACCACAGTCATTGTCAATGCGTTACCGAGCACATTGCGTGCGGCGCCGGGATTTCCATTACCCAGCAATATCGACAATCTTGCCGATGCTCCTGCACCGATAAGCACCCCGAGAGCCGTGGTGATATTCATCACGGGGAAGGTGATTGTAAGCCCGGCGATGGCCTCCTGACTGGCCGCACCGTCGATACCACCGTAATGGCCTATGAGAGCCCGGTCGACAAAGTTGTAAAGCTGCATCACGAGCATCCCCACCACAGCCGGCAGGCTATAGCTCCACAACAGCCGTCCAACAGGACGGGTAGCCAGTTCATTGAGATTGTCTTTATCGGTATTCATATATGCAACGAGAGCACGAAGCCGTTAAAAGCGGCGTCTCGTGCTCTCGAATATGTTTTGTCAGGGAAATTCGTTCTATTACTTGTTGTTGTCGAGGCGAGCGCGCTCTATATATTTGTCAACATTGAGACCTGTGCTCTGGGCATAAGCGGGATATTCTTTCTTGATCTCCTCATACACCTTAAGCTCAGCGGCATAGTCCTGCTGTGCACGATACACACGAGCAAGTTTCTGCATGAAATAGGGAGTATAGTAAGGATTATTGTCGCTCTGCTTCACAGCATCCTTGAAAGCCTTGGCAGCCTCGGGATAGTTCTTGAGATTCACATAGCAGTCACCCTTGAGCGAGAGAGCCGCAGCACCTACGATACTCTCCTTGGTGTCATACTTATTTATATAGCTGATAGCCTCGTCATACTTCTTTTGCTGGAAGAGGATGATAGCGGCATTGAGAGCGGCGCGGTTTCCTGCATCATGGCCCATATCGGCTACATTGAGATAGAGTCCCAGGGCAAGCGAGTCTTTGCCGGCCACCATCTCATAGTCGGCATTGCCTATGGCAACATCAGCACGGGCGGCATTCTCGCTACTACGGTTCTTGATAAAGAGTACAGCACCGATCACAACCACAAGAGCTATTACAGCGATGATGATCGGTTTCTTATTGTTCTCGACCTTACGGCTCATGTCGGTGAGCGTCTCATTGAGATTATCAATAGAGTTTTGAGTCTCGGGAGCGTTATTCTTATCGTTTGCCATTATTTAAATGATGATTGATTACAAAACAAAAGTGATGGGCAAAAAAGCCCGTAACAGCACGCAAAGGTAACATAATAAAATGTGAACACCAATCAAGGCGGCAAGCACCGCCACCACAATTAACAACAATTAACAAAATACAAAAAAGGACAAACCCGAATATATAAAAACGACACCGGTAAATGTAAAACAAGGCCAACCATACTCAAACCCATATAAAGAGCAATATGCAGAAGCTGTCATTTCAGAGTTTTCAGATACTCTCCGGGGGATATACCCTCGACCTCCTTGAAGTGGCGGAAGAACGAGGCACGAGAGCTGAAACCGGCTTTCTCAGCCATAGCCGTGAGTGTATATCGGGCCGCACCACCATGCGAGGCTATGCGCTTGAACTCATTTACACGATATCTGTTGACATAATCATAGAATTTAAGGTCAAGATGCTGGCTGAACATCTGGCTGAGACGATGACTCGAGACTCCGGTACGGGCCGAGAGGGTGGAAATCTTAAGATCGGGATCGATATAAAGTCTCTCACGCTCCATGACAGTTTTAACAAGTTTAAGAATACGGCTCCATTCCTCGTCACTCACACGGTTCTGACTATACTTCGGACTATCTCCGCGTACCGGCCTGGCAACCTGACGGCGAGCCTCATACTTTGCCTTGAAATGCCTCAGCAACAAAAACACAATATACACCGCCAGTATCACAGCGACCACTCCAAGCCCGATGATGACCCGCAGGGCCATACTCATAGGCATAGAGACCCTTACGATAGTCAGAAGCTCCGAGTTTCCCTCAGGACGCGCATACAACGTAAATCCTCTGACATTAAAACTGTTATACACACCGGCACGCATACTGTAAGCCATCGGTGTCCAGACTTTACCATCAAGACTGTATTCATATGTAATGGCATCGGGAGAAGCGAATGTAAACGGAGAGAAATCAATGGCAACGCTTGATGAGAATCCGCTAAGCGATATATCGAATGTCGCAGAGTCGACCCTGGATATGGTACCCGACCAAGCGCCTGAATTGTCGGCAATTACAGTCGTAGGCATGAGCCGGCGGTCAATCGACTTGTTATGTGGGTCACGTGAAGAATCCAGCATCACCAGACCCTCTGAATTCCCGAACAACATACGCCCGTCTTCTCCCACTACAGGATAACACTGTATGAACTGTTGCGATGGTAGCCCGTCGGCAACGCCAAATTTCATCACCTCGTCGGCACGGTTCCACCTGAAGATACCACGATTGGTGGTGATCCATATGAACCCGTTGCAATCACAGGCAATAGCCTTGGCATCAGCTCCAGCGAGCGCGGGAAAGTCAATCGTACTTATGGCTGACAGATCCATGGCCGCCATGGTAACAGCACCACGCTCCGGAAGAAAATACAGATTGTGATCGGGGTCTTCGTAGACTGTACGTATCTTGTCGCGGCTGATAAATCCGGCAGGGAAAACATCATCGCGCAACGTCCCGTATGACGGATCGTAAACACACATACCGCTCTCGGTACATATCCACCCTCGACCGGTAGAGTCGAAGTAAAGCTCGTAGACATTCCCGTGTGGTATTATACTGTTATCAGATGTAAAGTGTCCCTCGAGCGTGTCTCCGTCATAGAGATAAAGTCCATTGGATGTACCTACCCAAAGACGGTCGGCAGGATCGACTGCCATAGAAAAAACATGACCACGCGTGAACGGAATGACACTCTCGTCGGCAAACGGCAACACCCTTCCCGAAACAAGATCATATACGCTCATACCACCGCCATATGTGCCTATATAAAGACGTTCGCGATATTGCCGAACCGAGATAACCATATTACTGCGCAGGAGAGGAGTACTTATTGTAGAGACCCTTCCACCCGGAGCAAGCAAGAGTAGACCGTCGCGAGTTCCGAGAGCGAGATATCCGTCACCACGATTTATGGTACGTATGGCTATCCCCCTGGTATCAATGTAACGAGAGTCGTTGTAGACCTCGAACAAGCCCGAGTTGTTGACCGAATAATCCGCTCCATGCTGATAATAACCTATCCAGAGTATCCCATCGGGGCCTGCCAGCAATGAATACACCTGGTTGCTCACCGGCGAACCGGCACGGTTGGTTACATGAGTGATACGCTCCTTCACTCCGAGAGTCTCGGTGTCTACAATACATACACCACCGCCATCGGTACCTACATAAAGATCTCCGTCGGGAGACAGCGACAGACTGGTCACCACCGGCGATCCAACATTGACGGGACATGGCATGCCGTCCCCCTCGACATCTATCATCCACAGTCCTGACGACATCATGGCCACCCATACGCGTCCGTCATGACTTTCCATCCCTATGGGACGGTCACTCCATGACGGCTGACGATAAATCTCGATATACCTGTGAGTGGCACGATCCAGCCGCAACAGAGCCGTAAGGGTATAGATATATATATTTCCGCTCTCATCAGCAGCCATAGCCATCACATGCGAATCAGGCGAATAAAGATTATCGACCGGCAACGAAGGGAACTCGACCGTAGCGCCCGAAGAATCATAGGCCCTCAATCCATGAGTGGTACCGGCCAGCAATGTATCAGCCGACCACTTGACAAGAGCCGTAATCTCCGGCATATCGTCAACCGGCCGGGCTGTCATCATGTATGTATCGACAAAAGACAATCCGTGACGGGTTCCCACAGCAAGGACACCCCCGGGCATACTCGCAAAAGACGTGACAAACAACGGCTCGGGATGATCGCCCATAGGCAAAAGTCGGGTATGTATACCGTCACAACGCAGTATGCCGCGGTCAGAGGCCATCCACACATAACCGACAGAGTCACTGTATATACGGTTGACGGTAAGGTCTCCATAATCACCCATATCACTGATATTGCGATAGAAGCGCTCGACAGCGCCGGCCGTCATCATGACAGCCGCCACACACGTCAGCAATATCAGGCGCCGAATCATATCAGATCATTTGAATCGGTCGGCAAAGTCATATATATACTGGAATATTCCACGGTCAATATCGGTGAGAGACTTGCCGCGCCGCGCCATCACACGCGTCGCTATATCATAGAACTTTGTTAGTGACACATCACTGAATCCCGATGCACCACCTTCGCTGAACGAAGCGATGAAGTTACGCGGGAAACCGGAGCCATGGATATTCACCCCTACTCCTACCACAGTCGCTGTGTTGAACATCGTGTTTATACCGGCTTTTGAATGGTCGCCCATAATAAGGCCGCAGAACTGAAGACCCGTCTTCAGGAACCGGTGAGCCGGGTAGTTCCATAGCTTTATCTCGGTATAGTCATTCTTTAGGTTGGATGCCACACAGCCGGCTCCGAGATTACACCATTCTCCTATCACAGCATTGCCAAGGAACCCGTCGTGAGCCTTGTTGCTGTAGCCTATCATCACCACATTATTGAGTTCACCACCCACTTTACACCACGGACCGATAGTGGTCGCTCCATAGATTTTTGTACCCATGTTAACCGTTGCATGTTCGCATATAGCCACAGGTCCGCGCAGACAGCTCCCCTCCATGACCTCAGCATCACGGCCTATATATATGGGACCGCGGGTAGTGTTGAGTATGGCACCCTCAACATTGGCACCCGGTTCGATAAATAGTAGGGAACGGTCACCGATGAGCGAGTTGCTGCCTGACAACGGCATCGACTCCCTACCGGCGGTAAGCAGACGATAATCGGCCTCGATAGCATCACCGTTCTTCATAAAAATATCATACAGGTGTTCGATACGCTCCACCCCCTCCGGTTCTCCACCGCGCCTTATGGCATCAGCCACAACCGGGGTCGGAATAATATCACTGTCTATGATATAGGTGGCCGGCTCGGCCGATTCCTGAAATTTGGAGGCAAGATACGGCTCGGTTCTCCAAGAATAATTACCTGGAAGCATGCGCTCCCACTTCTCGCGAAGAGTAAGTATACCGAGACGCAACTCACTCAAAGGACGTGTAAATGACAACGGCAACAGATTCTCACGCGCCCCCTCAGGATCGCTGAGAACTATATCGGGTAATACTGTAGTGTTCATAATATAATCAGGTATTTGAATGACACAAAAGTAATAATAATAGCCAAATCACACAATAATGCACACCTGTAAATACTAAATTTCAATACATTTACAAGCAACTATAGTAATTGGGATGGATCGACGGCGCCCATATCTTCCGGTATATAAACAAGGACACCGGATAGATTGCCGGGTGTGCATCACACCCTTGGCGAAGAATACGGTGAACACAAGCGATTCGACCTCTTTGCAAGGACACTGCTCGGAGTAACCCCGTCTGCAACAAAATCACACGGTAACTCAGCTCCCCACTCTGGCAGGACCGCTGTTGTAACACTCGCCACTTATGCTTACCTTTGCAACAGATAATTCAGAACCACGTTTACAAGAATAATTATCAACACGTCTTATTACATTTTTAATATTAATACTATAACATATGTCAACCGCATTATCTACAGGCGCCCCCTCTACCGCCCTACCACATGTCGAGGGAATGAGAGTGGCAATCGTACAGGCCGAATGGAACGGCCATATCACCGGCGCGCTGACCCGCGGAGCTGTCGAACTGTTCAAAAACCAGGGGTTTGCCGACGAGGATGTACAGGTATTCCAGGTTCCCGGAGCAGTCGAGCTCACGTTCGCAGCGTCACAGCTCATAGAGTCATCGCTTTTTGACGCCATAATTGTATTCGGCTGTGTCATTCGCGGAGGCACACCCCACTTCGACTACGTGTGCCAGAGCGTCACCCAGGGGATAACATCGCTTAATGCCGACTGTGATATTCCGGTGATATTCGGAGTATTGACTGTAGACACCGAGCAAGACGCACTCGACCGGGCAGGCGGGGCACTCGGCAACAAAGGAACCGAAGCCGCCGAGGCTGCCATAAAAATGCACCACTTCGCCACTACCGTCAAAAACCTTTGATCCCCTCAAAAAAAAGAACCTGAACCGCCGAAAACTTGCACAATCCACATAATTCGCGTAAAAAACAGGCAAAAACCGGCAAATAAAAAATTTGTCAAATCATTTTTTTTTCGTACCTTTGCCGCGCAATTAAAGCAAGTAATTAACACTTTAAATTTCAAGAACAAAGAAAATGATTATCGTACAAGTAAAAGAAGGCGAGAACATCGAGAAAGCCCTCAAGAAGTTCAAACGTAAATTCGAGAAGACCGGCATTGTCAAGGAACTGCGTGGCCGCCAGGCTTTTGAAAAGCCCTCGGTAACCAACCGCAAGAAGATGATGAAGGCTGTTTACGTTCAGCAGTTGCGTTCTGTCGAGGAGTAATCCAAGCTACAGGATACCAGCAACCAGACTGCACGGACGACAACGACTTCAGGAATCCACTACCCTCACATCCACAGAGGAAGTGATTATGAAACGTTTACCCGAGAGGAGGTGATTTTTACCCGAATTTATTTGCACATATCATAATAAAGTCCTAACTTGCGTAGTGTAACATAACATTGTGCGCTATGCTTATAGAGGATTTTTTGACATACACACGGTGTGAGCTGAACTACTCGGCTCACACCGTTTTGTCTTATCGCACCGATCTGGAGCAATGGCGCGAATGGTCTACGGGCGGTAATACCGATGACTTCGACCCCATCGACATGACCACTGCCGACATCAGACAATGGATCCTTCACCTCAGCCAGGATGAAGGAAACAATCCACGTACCCTCCGGCGCAAAGCCACAACCCTGAGATCATTCTACCGTTATCTTATGAAGACAGGGAAAACCGATCGCAACCCGGCCGCCGACGTAATATTGGCTAAACCCGACAAACCGTTGCCAGCATTCATCAGGCCATCCGAAACACAGGAACTGTTTGACGGCGAATTTGACCGTGACAACTTCATAGAGACACGCGACCGACTGATAACATTGATGTTATATACCACAGGCATGAGAAGAGCCGAACTCATAGGGCTAAAGGATGTAAATGTCGACTGCAAACGTAGTGAACTAAAGGTATCGGGTAAACGTAATAAGGAAAGAATTATCCCATTCGGGAACGAACTTAACGAAATGATCACGCTATACCGCACACTACGCGACAGAGAGACTATAGACACCCCCGAGATGTTCTTCGTGAGACCCGGCGGGTTACCTATATACCCTATGCTTGTGGAGCGGGTAGTAAAAAACACGCTTACAGGACATGCACATGCATCACGCCTCAGCCCCCACGTACTGAGACACAGCTGTGCTACCGACCTGCTCAACAACGGAGCCGACATCACAGCCGTTCAACAGCTATTGGGTCATACATCCTTAAGCACGACCCAGATATACACTCATTTGACTTACCGAGAGCTTAAACAGAATTATCAACTCGCACACCCTCGTGCACAAAAAACGTAGATTACTATGGAGATCAGAATTCAAGCCATCCACTTTGACGCATCACAGAAACTCGAGGAGTTCATCAACCGTAAAGCCGAGCGCCTGGCGCGCCGCTTCGCCACTATAAGCCTTATCGACGTGACACTCAAGGTCGTCAAGCCCGAGACTGCCATGAATAAAGAAGCTATTGTCAAAGCTGTGGTACCACAGCAGGACGACATGATTGCCGACAAGACTGCCGATACATTTGAAGAGGCCATAGACATGTGCCTGGAAGCCATCGAGCGGCAGCTCGAGAAAGTCAAAGGACGCAAATAGCCATCACAGCATTTAACTTTTAACTTAACCATCCGGTCGGGTGGTTCTAACCGCAAATCACGCGAATTACGCAAATTGAATTTAGAAGGTCCTATACCGGACGGACTAAAAAAATTGCGTAATCCGCGTGATTTGCGGTTAACACACGTAGTCTGTGGTTCAATGAGCCTCAAGCCAGTTGGTAGCGACACCGAGTCCAACTTCGAGACGCACACGCCCCGAATAGGCCGACTCCATAAGTGACGTCACCAGTTCCTTGACACGGTCGAGTTCATCTGGCTTGACATTGAACACCAGCTCATCATGGACCTGTATTATCATCCTCGACTTGAGTCCTTCTTTTTCAAAGGCATTATATATATTGACCATTGCTATCTTGATGATATCGGCGGCCGATCCCTGCAACGGGGCATTCACAGCATTGCGCTCGGCATAGCTACGCACGACAGCATTACGCGAACTTATATCGGGAAGCATACGCTTACGCCCCATGACGGTGGTCACATACCCCTGCTCACAGGCTTTCTCGACCGACTGCTCGATATACTCCCTGATATGCGGATAGGATCTGAAATATCCGTCGATAAGCTCTTTTGATTCGACCCGTGATATACCCAGCCGCTCGCTAAGCCCGAAGGCCGATATACCATATATAATGCCGAAATTAGCGGTCTTTGCATTACGGCGCTCCGTGTCCGAGACCTCGTCGAGCGTCTTGTGATATATTCGGGCGGCAGTAGCACGGTGTATATCCGCCCCCGAGTCAAACGCCTCCACCATATCCGGGTCTCCGCTTAGTTCGGCCATAAGGCGCAATTCAATCTGCGAATAGTCGGCCGACAGGATCAGATCACCCTCATCGGGAATGAAGGCACGGCGTATCTCACGACCATCATCGGTGCGCACAGGGATATTCTGAAGATTGGGATTGGCCGACGAGAGTCGGCCCGTGGCTGTGACTGTCTGGTTATATGTGGTATGAATGCGTCCCGTCGACTTGTTGATAAGCTCGGGAAGGGCATTTATATAGGTAGTGAGAAGCTTGCGCAGACCACGTATCTGAAGTATCAGCCCCACGATTGGATGTGTCGAACGGTATTTCTCAAGAATCTCCTCGGTAGTGGAATAGAAACCACGCTTGGTACGCTTGGCCTTTGTATCTATCTTCAGTTTATCGAACAGAATCTCACCCACCTGCATCGGTGAGCCTATATTGAATGTACCGCCGGCCAACTCATAGACCTGTTGCTCAAGAGCCGTGACGCGCCCGGTGAGGGCTTGAGACATCTCGCTGAGTTCTGATGTATCGACACGCACACCTGTCCACTCCATCTCGGCAAGCACTCTTACCATAGGCAACTCGATCTCATCATACAATGACAGGAGCCCCTGTTCTACAAGTACAGAGTGCAGTATGGAATCCAAACGCAAAGGAAGCGACGCCAGCTCAGCTGCGGCATCGGGAGTCAGAGCCGGCTGTTCCTTGACGCGGGAGCGTGATTCGGATGTTCCATAGTCGGCCGTGGCATACCCGAGATACTGCATCGACAGGTCGCTTAGACGATGACGCATCTCTGGCTCGATGAGATAATGGGCTACAGATGTATCATAGTACCGGGCTGAAAGAACAATACCCAGACGTTTGAGCAACAGGTAGTCTCGCTTCACATCATGGCTTACCACAATAGTATCGGGGCTGGAGAACAGCGGCTCAATAATCGACAGGATCATTCTACCGGACGCTCCATCGTCAGATAACGGGATATATGAAACCTTGAGATCACCTGCATCGTCCGACATCGGCAAAGCCAATGCCAGTCCCGTGATACGGGCACTCATAGGCTCAGACCCCTCGGCATTCACATATATGCCTATACGCGACCCGCAACAACGTTTCACTACGTCGGCAACCGCATCAAGATCATCGACCCGGACAGACTCCACCCGCTTTACAGGCGTGGCAACCGGCTGTAGAGCCGTATCATCGGCAGGTATATCAAAGAGCGACCCCATTGCCATACCGTCCGAATACATCGAGACCGGTAACGGCTTGACCGTCTCGGCAGGCTCCGGCCCGCCAAGACGGTTAAGAAACGTCTTGAATTCAAGTTCCTTGTATATTTCCCTAAGAGCCACGGTATTCATCGGGCGCCGACGCAGATCCTCTATTGCAATGTCCACAGGGACATCGGTCTTGATTGTCGCAAGAAACTTCGAGAAACGTATCTGCTCGGCATTTTCGATCACACGACGTTGCAGAGCCCCCTTGAGTAAAGACGTATTGTCAAGAAGAGCCTCGACCGACCCCCACTCGGCTATAAGCCTGGCTGCGGTCTTCTCCCCCACTCCCGGACAACCCGGAATATTGTCGCTGGCATCTCCCTCAAGGGCCAGCAGGTCGATAACCTGTGCGGGTGACGATATCCCATGACGCTCGCATACCTCGCGCGGACCACGTATCTCGAACCCCTGCCCCTTCAATGCCGGCCTGTACATAAATATATGGTCGGTGACGAGCTGTCCGTAGTCCTTGTCGGGAGTCATCATATATGTAGTGAACCCCTCCCGTTCGGCCCGCTTTGCAAGCGTGCCTATAACATCGTCGGCCTCATAACGGGGCACCTCGATGACCGGAATCTCATAAGCCTCGACTATACGCTTTATATACGGCACCGACAGAGTGATATCCTCGGGTTGGGCATCACGCTGGGCCTTATACGCCGGGTAAGCCTCGTGCCTGAAGGTCACGCCGTGGGGCGGATCGAAACACACGGCGATATGGCTCGGATTCTCCTTACGCAGTATCTCGTCAAGGGTGTTGCAGAAGCCGAATATAGCCGAGGTATTGAATCCCTTGGATGTAACGCGAGGAGCGCGTATCAAAGCGTAATAGGCACGGTATATCAGCGCATATGCGTCGAGCAGGAACAGTTTCTTGTCATCCATAATACATGGTCTTGGTTATGGATACAAATGTAAGAATTTTTTTTGATTCTTATATCGTACGCACTATACGTGGCGGGCATCCGCCGGCAGGCATCTCGATAGTATGCACCAGCTCGTCAAGAGCATCGGCGGCCCGGCCGGCATAGAAATCAACCAGCTTGCAGTCGGGAAGAGTCTCTCGGATAACCTCGACGCTGACATACTCCTCGAGTGCGCGGCGCACAAGGGGCCAGCTTACTGCCCGTCCGTGCTCGTCGGTCGTCTTGAATGTGACCTCGAGCATAAGCAGATCTACAGGATTGCTATAAAAATCAAGCGGATCAATGACAAAGTCGTCAACCCACCCGCCAAGCCTCATAAGGGCACGCGAGAAAGCGAATGCGATAGCTTGGTTGACTGCCGGATTTTGATCGGCTGTCAGAGGACTGCGGTCAAGATCTTTTACAAATACATGAAGAGCGGTAAGTGCCTGTATGCGGGCCCGGATCACATCAGGTGCCACTGTAACGGTTGTTTTCATAATCTTATGCGGGTGTTTTCTTTTGTTATAGACTTCGGCCGCTTCATCGAACGGCTAATCGAACGGTAGTTATGATATATCCTTATCGCCCATGAGGATGAGATATAGAATGACGGTGCCTCACGGGTCTCCAGCACATCTACAAGTGCCTGCGACATTGAATATCCTGAATTGGTCGACATGACCGCAAGCACCATACCGGCAAGATCCATCCACATCTGACGGCGACGACCTGTAAGCCGGTGCGGCAGGAGGTCGCGCATGGCAAGGCTTACATTCCTGTAGGCCGTCTCATAATCTACATAGAATCTCGGGGCAGGCTTCCCGAGCACCTTGAGGACAACCGCCATCAAGGTAGGTGGCTGTGTGTCATCCCATGCCAGCACCTCATGTCGAAGTGCTGACATGAAATCGACATCACGTCGTGATAGTGTGTGTTTCATAGTGTGATTGAATTACATACAATTTATATTGCAATTTTTACAATGCAAATATACAACACAGCTACAACCGCAAACACGCACACCCTTGTTAAGAAATATAAAAAAACACAGACTGGCGACACCATGCCACCAGTCTGCGCTATATACATTATCATTACGAGCTTGCATTGGAGCAGGCTCTCATATGGCATCAGAATGCCACCTTTCCACAAGCCGTTTATCGGGCACTGATTTCATCGACAAAGAGGAAACCGAGACATCCGGTCAACGGATGCCACTCCGGCAATACCCATTGTGGCTTGATTACCACACGAAGCCCGGACACCTCTGTCGGAGTAAACCTTACAGCATGGTTGACTACCTCAAATTCGCACGTCCTATCCATCTCAGGATACTCCTCTGAGACAAGCAGTCTGAATTCATTACTACCCGGAACCTGTCCATACACCTCGACACCACGACAGTCAACAAGACCATCACACGAGAACACATCGACATTGAACGACACCTCGCTCAACGTCATGGGCTTTGACAGCTCTATCGTAGCATCACAGTTCTTTCCCGAGAATCCGATCCATCGGCCCGTACGGTAATTGCACGTACCCGAGAGTCCGTCGACCAGTGACTGGGCGCCACCGAATGCATATCCGGCATCAGGCTCGACAGCCAGCGTGCACTTCGAGAACGTCAGCGCACCCACTGTCAGGGTATCACATACAGGACGGCCCTGACGTCCATCCTTAAATGTAGTGGTCTTTATCACACAATCACGGTCAAGCGAGACAGGTGAGGAATACAACATCGACGATGTGGTAGGATCGGTGCCGTCGAGTGTATAACGTATTTCATAACCCGGAAGGGCCGAACAGTTCATCACGAGAGCGCCACGCTCAGAGTCCACATCATACCTCACATCGACATCGGCGATATGACGCGCATAGTTATACCCCATACGGTCATAGATGGCCATAAGAGCCGGGATACGTGTCTTGAAATCCTCGAAGTCTTTCTTGCCCGACACCCACTGCACCTCACTGAGCGCGGCCAGACGAGGCAACTCCATATACTGCACATGTGAGAACGATGGGATATATTCGGTCCACAGGTTGGCCTGGCAACCCATTACAAGAGACTTCTGTTCCGGAGTCATGTCATCGGGGCACGGCTCGAGCGAGTATACACGCTCGACAGTGGTAAGCCCGCCTATGGCATACGGCTCATTGGCAGTATCCTTAGTCTGGTAAAAGTCAAAATAACAATGACTCGTTGGAGTAAGGATCGCACGGTGACCGCGGCTCGTACCCTCGGCCGCTCCCTCCACACCGCGCCACGACATGATGATGGCGTCAAGGGGTATGTCACACTCGAGAATCTCATCCCAGCCGATGGCGCTCTTGCCATGCTTGCGCACGACATCACAGGCAAAAGCCGTCACATAGCCCTGAAGCTGAGACTCGGCGCTTACACCATTCTTCTCCACCAGCCCGAGTTCTCTGATACGGGCCTGACAGTGGGGACACTGCGCCCATACCACCTTGGGGCACTCATCACCTCCTATATGAATATACGGTGCAGGAAAGATATCCATAACCTCGGTGAGCACATCGGCGATAAACTGCATTGTGACATCCTTGCCCGGACAAAGCACACCGTCGTTGACACCCCACTGGCGCCACACCTCATAGGGGCCGCCCGTACAGCCAAGCTCCGGATAAGAAGCCATGGCCGCCATCATGTGCCCAGGAAGATCTATCTCCGGCACGACCTGTATATGCCTCTCGGCGGCATATCTTACTATCTCGCGGGCATCATCCTGGGTATAGAAACCACTCACCGGAGTATTGTCGAAACCGGGGCCGGTACGGCCTATGATCGTATTGGGACGATATGAGCCTACCTCGGTGAGACCGGGATATTTCTTTATCTCGATACGCCACCCCTGGTCGTCGGTAAGATGCCAGTGGAGTGTATTGACATTGTGCAAGGCGACCATGTCGATAAAGCTCTTGACCTCATCGATCGTGAAAAAATGACGTGACACGTCGAAGTGGGTACCGCGGTAGGCAAACCGAGGACGATCGATTATCTGAACCGACGGCAACTCCACCTCGCCGTCCCGGTCAAGGACCTGCGGCATTGACTTGCGCAGAGTCTGTACTCCGTAATATGTTCCGGCAGCCGAAGCTCCGTTCACAATGACACCATCAGGCTCCACGGTGATCATATAGGCCTCGGGATTGATATCAACAAGATCGGCACGCAGAGTGATACGACCGCTCGAATGGCCTGAAAGCCCCTCGGGCAAGAAATCTCTCATAAACCGGGCCTCGCTTGCCAGCGAGTCGGGAGCATCGATGACTATATCGGCTCCTATAACAAACGGTGACACACCGGGAGTAAGCACCACGCTCTGAGGCTGTGGTATCGTGCGGTATTGGGCGACCGTACGGGCCGATATGGCGGTCGTCGACATTGCCATTAAGGCAACAAGTGTAACTGGAATAAGTTTCATTTCAAGATAGTATGAGCAGGTAAATCTATGTGCGCCAGTAAAGCTTGAGTTTAGAGAATACTGCGGCAATCGATATGGCAAGCGCCGTGAAAATGATACCGCGCGACAACCCCATGAACCATGACTGCTCCCATATATACAGTACACGGTCACCAATCCCCATGAGATTGAGTATCGGATTGATGAACATCGTAGGCGCAACATAGGCGATCATGGGATTCTTGCCGGCCAGAGTGAAAGGAGCCGACAGACGACGCCAGCGGTATACGTCACAAACGATGACGAGCATGGCCAGACAATAGAATGCCAGGCCCGATGTGGTGAAATAGTAGCTGAACGTGGGATCATCCTTACGTATTCCTCCCTGGAATGCCTCGAAGAAAAGACCGAGCATAAGAGCGAACGCTCCGGCTTTGACAAGATGGCTCAGTATCTTACGGTCTGACGGCATGCGGTGGGCAAAATATACAGCCATAGACGCCAGCACGGCACTGACGAATAGATTGGCTGTCATATGCCGGCCATAAAGCAGGGTAACATTGACAACAATCAGAGCCAGCGACAATATCGCAACCATTGCGGTCGACACAGCCCTGCGTGACTCGGTGCCCGAGTTGCCTGTACCTCCGTTCATTATCCAGCCGCGCAGATACTCGCCGGCAATGGTTCCGGGTATAACGACAAAAAGGTATTTAAGGAATTCAAACTGGTACAGCCACGGGAAAGGACTCCAGTGGTAGACCGCCTGTTGCCATGACCCGTCGGTGTCCTTGCCAAGAAGGATAGCCATGATAAACGGCAACATGGCAAGGCGGACAATAGGCTTGTCTTTCGTAGCTATGTATATCACCGTACCGAAAGCCGCCATATTTCCGAGCAACAGTATTATGATATTGCTCTTATAGAGGATACCGTCAATATGTCGGTCAACTATGGCCAACATGCCCGGATCGGTCGACATGAAATCGGACGGGAGTGAGACATGACTCTCGAGCCACCCCATGAGACCACAGGCAATCACAAAGCCGAGAACGGGCAACCCCGTATTGAACACACGGCCATGATTACCGGGGAAACGTCCGAAGAGAAGGAACAGCACCAGGAATGCGCCAAGAGTCACCGACCACACACCGGGGCCGGCATCACAACCCATCGAGCCGGCCACAACCCACGGATAGCAGTTCTGAATAAATATCGCGAAGAAAGCAAGCTTAAGCCCGCGCCATACCGACTCCAGGCCGATTGTAAAGCGGCGTGCCCCACGCCCCATGCGCGACCCTGTGGAGAACGGCATCGCGGCACCCATGGCAAAAAGGAAGAACGGGAACACCAGGTCAACCCAGGTAATTCCATAGATAGAAGGGTCAAAACCCGTCGGCGGTACCTGACAGTGGGAATTCCACAGCGGGAGCACCGTAGTGATGATAGTACCGCAAAGCACCATCATGGCGATTGTAAGTCCCCGCATTGCATCGAGGGAGTCGGCTCTGAATTGTTTCACTATTGTTGCTATTAAAAGTTATCAGAAATCAGATTTATAATTTCACGCCCAAGGCTCATTCCTGTGACGAGCCCCGTTTTATCGCCTCCTTAAGGGCATCAAACCAGCCTGTACGTATTATGTGGTAAAGCTCGAATACCATCACCCCGTCGCTTTCACGCACATTCATCTCGACAGCACGCTTGAACTCGTCGACATCCGTGTCATAATCTACGACATACAAGCCACCTTGGAACCGGCGTCCACCCAGAATCATACGGCTGTAACGGCAGGCACCCTCTACACACAGGTGATCGCCCGACTGCCATTGTGAGTCGGTCTCGTTCTTGACAAGCCCGTTCGACCGGTAATAATCATCCAGCGATATATTCTTGTAATAGTTGCCGTTGGTGTATATGTCAAGAAGCGGTGCAAGCGCATAATTGCGGTACTCGGGTGTCGCCCAGTCAAAATGCTCCGACGGGTCATACTCCGATCCGGCCCAGTTGACACCCACTTCATAGTAGCTCGGATACCAGGCCCCGGTATAGGCGCCAAATCCCAGCGAGGGGTTGATCGCCTTGAGTTTATCGCGTGTGTCCTTGAAAAAGTCATATATAACCGAGGCTCGCCATTCAATCCACTTTTTGAAATACGGCCCGTCGACACGGTCATATCCGTCACCGTCAGGTTTGGCAACCCACTCATAGATATCCTCGGGGAAACGGTCGAGTGTCACCCCGGCGTATTCCTCAAACTGACGGCGACTCTCGGGCGAGAAGTCGCTGGTAATGTTGTCATAACGGCAACGGTCCACAAGTATACCGTCGACCGGATATCTGGACGCACACTCCATCAGGAGACTCTGCTCATATTCCCTCACCTGCCTGAGGGCAGGATTACAGAATGCCGTTCCCGGACCCTCGTTCTCGGGAGCGGGAACAATCCCTTTGCCTGGCACATAGTTCTGTGAACGCCAGGCGAGAGTGTCACCGCTGAGTATGCCTCCGCCACGCACAAAATGAGGATAACTCTCACAGAAGACATTAAATCCCGCATAGGCTGTAAGACCATGCCTTTTGGCCGACTTCAGCACGACATCCAGATAGTCGTATGACGGATCTATACACACACCCTTCCAGTCAAGCAGCATCGGCGCGATATCACTGCGGTAACCCACCGAGCTACCGGTATTACGCACATCAATAACCACCGTCTGGAACCCGCAGTCGACAATCCTGTCCATATAGTAGTCGACGGTATCGGGATTTGTGAAACGGGTCCACATCCCCGACAGGTCAAGCCACATGATGTTGTTTTTCCCGGAGACACTATGTTTACCATCCCGAGTGACACAGTCGCCATGCCCCGGCGATAACGCGAAGGCGATGGCGACCGCTGTAAATAAGGTAAGTGAAAAGAACGTCCGCTTCATGGATCAATTTTTAGAGCCGTCAGGCATGATTACTTCTCAATTGCCGTCGGAGCAGACTCGTAGACACGGCCAAACCGGTCGGTGGCACGCACTGTGATCTTCGCCGAAGGATTCACCGGCGTTGCTCTGAACATATGAGGATTGGGCGACGCCGCCGTCCATGAATACTTGAGTTTCGAACGGTCGGCTATCAGAGACACGGTGAGTGGATCACGTGCAGTAAACTGAGTCATCTCGCCCATAACCTTGCCATCCTCAAGCCATTCTATTCGCCAATGCGAATCGGCATTCCACACATTGGCCACGATATCACCGGGAGCCTCCGGAGCCGCGCCAGGTAGGTAGACACGCATCTGGTGGGACTTGTCGAAGCCGGTCGACTTAAAGTACCAGTCAAACCGGTCACCGTCGACATTGTATACGCCATATCCCCTGGGGGTACCGTCCTCACACACCTCGGTCTGCCACCACAGGCCACAGCCGGCCGCAGTATTATGCTCGTAGAGCGAGTCATGGTGCTCTACATTGCGGTTCCAGTGCTGGTGGCCGGTAATCATATGTACATTGTACGGACGCAGAAGCTCTATGAGATGGTTGGCATTGACCGTCTCCTGTGACACCGACTTACCGTCATATCTGAAGGCCTGGTCGCCGGCCTCGTTCTTAAGCGGTATATGCATGAAGAAGACTACACTCGATCCGGCCGGCACATTGGCCAGGTCCTGCTCAAGCCAGCGGAATGTACGCTCGTCCACATACCCCATATAGAAATAGTCACGACCTATGTAAAAACAGTTGTCGATAGCCACATAATGCACATTTCCACGGTTGAACGAATAGTTGCTGGGGCCGAAGTACTGCTCGAAACGCTTCTTAGACGTTTCATGCGTGCGGCCATAGTACTGCTCGTCGTGGTTGCCCATCACATGGTAGACAGGGAATCCGAGACCGGCCCTGTGACGCAGACTCGACGGGTACAGCTCGGGGTGGTCACCGACGATGTCGCCACAGTCCAGACCAAACACATCGATATTGCCCATCGACTTGAAGTGGTCGCGGGCATCGGCCACCTGACGATCATACTCTACAAGCTCCTCCTCGGCCACCACCTGGATGTCGGCCTGGGTCATGAAAGCATGGCGGCGGTCGTTACGCTTGTTCTTTATAAGATTGAAGTCATAGCTTTCACGGGCCGGGTCCACGGCGAGATAGAACAGCGGGTGATTGAGCGAATCAACCGGGGGAAGATAACCGGCAGGTGTCGACACACTCACATAATTGGCATCAGGATCGACATCAAGAGCGAACACTCCCTTTTTATCTGTGACCACGCAGTTGTATCCGTCCGACACCGTCACACCGGCCAAAGCCTTCCTGCCACTCTTTACAGTCCCGTTTACAATGGCCGCAGAGGCCTGGAGAGAGAAGATAAGTAAAAGTGATATAATTGATAGTTTCATTGCTGTATCTGGTTTATGACACAAGGGCAAGACAGCAATGTCCTGCCCTTGTAATTAGAGTCTGTTCGACTCATTAATATCAATTAATGAGCGTCATGCCGCATCCCCGTCCTCCTGCGAGCCGTCCTCATATGGACGTGCAACACCGCTCACGTCATAGTAATGATCTATGCCGGCCTTTACATCCTTCCAATACTCGGGAGAGTTGACCAGATGAATAATGTCAAAGAGGAAGAATCCGTCACAGGCATTGATACATGCATCAACGACATTGGTCGCCTGCGTGTGGTAGAACTCAGCGTCATAACCGCTGCCGGCCGTTACATACTGATAGTTCTCGGTAGGCCAGTTACCAAAGTCGGGACCACCTATAACAAGCGGGCACGATCCCATCGTACGCATCATGCCGTTGGCGGCAAATCCCTCGGCAGTCCAGTCGGTCGATCCGTAGATCTTGTCGGGGGCAGTGTAGCAACCAAGTATAAGGATATCGATATGATCGGCATAACCCGTGTTCCTGTACTCATTGTTGGCCCATACCTGATAGCTCTGGGTCTGCACGGGATCAAAGTTGGGCGAAGCCCAGTTCACACCGTTCTGGTAATAGGAACCGTACCATGCTCCCACATAACAGCCGAACTGTATGCCGGCATTCTTTGCATGAGCCTCAGCCGATGCTCTCTCCACGATATCATGCATAGTCTGAGCCCTGAACTGCCACCACTGCTTGTAGTACTTCGGGAAATTCTCGGTGGGGACTGCCGCGGCCTTGAATGGCATTACGTCATCGGGCCAGTTGGTGATCTCCTCTCCGATAAATTCCTCAAATTTACTACGGGTCAGATCAGAGAAATCACTCCGGTGGTCAAGATATCGGCCTCGGTCAAGAATTATACCGTCAAGCTCTGGATAGTTGGAGGCCAGATCCCCTACAAGACCTACAATGAAGTCCTGCACATCGGGATGATGGGGATTAAGGAACATCTCGCCTGACTCCAAAGAGATGTCAAGCATGTTCTTCAGGCCGCCGGGGGTCTCGATAACATCCTCAAATCCGGGAATATCAAACATCTTGTCGGGCATATTCAGGGTAGTAACCCAATCCTTCTTAGTCTTGTCACGGAAAGCCATACCAATTTCAATTATATTCCCAGTTAGTGGATGCTTTACTTTTTGGCCGCCCACCATGGTGTTCATGGCGGCATGGATACGCACACCCTGGGCATGCCCCTCCTCGATCCAGGCCTGGAGATAGTCAAACGACCTCTCGTTCTGACAATACTCATATGACGAAGTTCCGGTCTCGGCATTGCGTTTATACTGCCAGTAGACCTCGGCCTGATCGACACGGTCGGTGCGGAAAAGCACATCTCCGTTTGTACCGCGCACATCGACCACCATATCGGTGAATCCCGACCGGCGTGCCTTTGTGACATAATCCTTTATACCCTCTCTGTTATTGAGCACATAGAAAGAGTTGGCGGCGGCATCAACCCAGATGTAGCGTGGTTTCTCCTTGAACTCATACGGGCCGTAATACTCGTCCCAGTAGTTGGGACACTCTGTATCACTGCATGCCGCCATCGCGATGGCGGCTGTGGCACCAAGTGCCACAGCTACCTTGTTAAGCATATTGTTTATTTTCATTGTCATTCCTGTTTAGATGGAGGTTAACGCTTGATGCAGTCCACTCGCACACAGCCTATATAGCCGTTGGCATACATAAAGTAAGCATACATGTAGAAACCGTTCTTGTCTACCCACAGTCGTACATCGTTACTTGGTCCTGCAACACCGCGGTTGCCGGCAGCCGTAGCGCCATAGTTATGATTGACATCGATGTAAGGAAGCGGGGTGCTGTTCAATGGATCATCGGGCTTGGTGCCGGGATTGACAAACTTGCCGCCACTACCGAAGTATATGGCATGCTCGGTAAGCTGACCGCCTGTAACATCCATAAGGAACAACAGGTCGTTAGAACCCCATCCCTGTGCGTTGACCGAGTTATAAAGGAAGTACTTGCTGTTATTGAACACCTTGTAGTCACAGGCATTTATGTTCCAGTTGGATGCGTCACTTGGGTCATCCTTATAGGTATTGGGATAACCCATGCTCTTGGCTGTACCCTTCTTATTGGCGACTCTGAAACTTGCCGGGCCATAACTGCCGTTGATATTGGCGGTACCCGAGAATGCACTGAAGATATCGGCATTGGGATCGGTAAGACTGGTGGGTGCGAAGTCACAGCTTGTCCACGGTGTTGCCGACAGTCCCTGAAGATCAATCTGCATGAAATTCTTGAAGTATTCGGTAGCTCCCTTGGAGTTAGTACCAGGAGAAACTTCCCATCTGAATACGCTAACCGACGAACCGTTCATCGAACTCAATGCGACAGCCTGTTCAGTAACATCACCCATTATCGACAGACGGTTACCTGCGCCATATACGCTGGCCTCGTAAATCTTCTGTCCTTCGTCGTCAATACCGTTGAACATCCACACTGTGAACATATTCTGGTTGTGATTGCTGTTGACGATGATATTACCGGCCTCGTCAGATGTCATACTGTGGTTATAACCGTTAGGTATGATGTTCATGTCAAGACGACGACCTGTATCTTCGCCGGTCTTTGCATTCAGCACCACAGCCTTCATATTACCCTCTTCATTTATGATGATATAGTCATCGGTCACTCCAATACCATTATGTGTACCATTGGCATCGGGAGCAATACCAAAGTCCGAGAGCTTCTTGACCCACATGAGGCGAGCCGAAGACTGGTCGATACCGAATGGAAGCTTCTCCGGAAGACCCTTGACAAAGGTGTATTCCTTCTTATCGACACCATTCTGGGCTACTACCGTTATCTTGGCACCCTCGGCATCAAAATCAAACGGCTCATTGATGATATCGGGAATTACGGTAGCATGGGGCGATAGCGCCACCTGGGCCGTCTGGGCCGGTATGCCCACCGTGGCATCGGGGGTTACAAACATTATAATATTGTTAACCTCGTCGACCACGATACCGTCGGTACCGTCTGCAAGTGTGATCTCCTTAAGGTCACACTCCCAGTAATCGCGTATCTCGCCATGTATCGAGTACTGTGTACGCACACCCTGGGGATTCTTGACCGTGATATAGTTGGTCTTCGACAGATCCATCGTAGTGAGAGCCGGCTCTATGACAGTATTGCTTGAGAGCGAAGCTATCAGACGTATGTTCTTCAGCGCATCCTCAGGAAGAAGATCATCGCTGGCAATAGGATAATTCCTTGGAAATACCACAACGATACTCTTGGCGTCATAGTCAATCTCCGCGTCAAAACTGTTATCGGCGTTGTCATCGCCAGGAATCTTGGCGGTCAACTTCAGAAGTCCCTTCGGATCTCCGCTCGACACTACATCTTTGGGATCATGACAACCCTGTAGCAGGATCACCATGGCCAGAGCCGATATTACTGATAATATTTTTGTCTTCATATTATTAACTGTCTAATTTTGGTGATTACTGCCACTGTGGATACTGATCTATAAGGCCATTGTTAAGAACCTCGCTGTATGGTATCGGGAAGCAATATGTCTTCTCGTTGAACCGACGGTCATCAAGATCTACTTCTACATAGTTGTAATCGCCGTTCTCGATTTTGAAACCGTGCTGACGGTAGCCCTCATACTCGATATGGGCAAGCTTCCAGCGACGCATGTCCCAGTAAAGATGATTCTCATATGAGAGTTCCACCTTACGCTCATGACGATAATCGTCAAACCATTCGTCGCCCATAGAGGTCTTTCCGGGAAGGTTCACACGGCTTCTTATCTCGTTGACAGGCCCTTGATACTCGCTGGCCGGCTTGTTTAGACGGTATGCGGCCTCGGCCTTGTTGAGAAGCACCTCGGCATACCGTAAAGCCACCCACGACTGGGCACTATTGGTGTTCTTGAGGTCAGTGTGTGACTCGTCCACAAGCTTGCGCAGGAAATATCCGGTACAGGTCGTATTCCAGCCATACGCGGCTGTACCATAGGCCTGGAATGTACCATTCTTGCCGCCGACACAATTCTCCATGATCTCCCCCTGCCATGTCGAGCCGGGATACACGATAGTGGCGGCGAAACGAGGTTCCAGCTTGTCATATGGAGGTGTTTCGGTCGATCCGTTATGCCAGGGGGTCCAGTCAATCTTACCACCATCTTTAGACTCGTAGGTCTCGACCATCTCCTGGGTAGGAACGCCACATGATCCGAACTCATACCCGTTACCGTAGAGAACCGGAGCATACCACTGGTCAAAACTATGGCTGGGATTCTGCTTGGCATTGAACTTATACTCGATGATCGACTCCTTGTTACCGCCCTTCCATGAGTTGGCATAGCCTGCCACAAGAGCGTAACGTTTGGATTTCACTACAGCATCGGCTGCATCATATGCCTCCTGCCATCGCTCGGCATACAGCATTACACGGCTCTTGAATGCCTGCGCCATAATACGGTCGATACGTCCGCTGTTGGCATCATTCCACTTCTCAGGCAGGTTCTCGATCGCAAAGTCAAGATCCCGCTGTATGAAGTCCCATACCTCATTCTGGGTCGACATTGCCTTATCCGAGCCGGCCGGCAGTGCGTCATATATCACACAACCGTCATAACGCTTGGCAAGGTGGAAATAAACAAACGCACGGAAGAAACGGGCTTGAGCCTCCCACAGCAGATTCTGCTCGGCACTGAACTTAGAGTATTTGCCCATCGACTCCAGAAACTGATTGATGTAACGTATCTGGGTATATGCCGAAGTCCAGCCGCTCAACGAGTTCTGGTTGGGCTGCATATAGTCATATTGTGTGGCATACTGGTAAGCCTGGGCGGCACGTGTTCCCAAGGTAGGGTGATTGTACTTGAAGACATCGGTCAGAGCCTCGGTCAGATTTCCGCCGAACTCACCCCCCACCATCTGGCCCCAGGAGTTGATATAGCCATAAAAATAGTTGACCTGCATATCCACATGAGCCTCAGAGTCCCACGTAGCCTCGTCATCGACCTTCGATGTGTTGTCGACACCATCGAGCCAATTGTCACAGGCTGTGATAGAAACACCCAGCAGGGCTATGGCCATGAACTTATATAAAGATTTCATTGTCATTTTATTGTCGGTTTGTATATTAGAAAGAGAGATTCACACCCACTGCAAATGTACGTTGCTGAGGATAATATCCATTATTGACAGCTGGTGATTCCGGATCAATATTATACTTGTTAAGCTCACTGAATGTAAGCAGGTTATAACCCTCGGCATAGACACGCAGACGGGTAATACCCGACTTCCTGATCCATTGCTGCGGGAATGTATATCCTACCTGGGCTGTCTTAAGACGCAGATAGTTGCCGTTACGGTACCATAGAGAGGATGCATAACCGTTGTTGTTGGAGTAGCTCATCGTTGCCTCGAGACGAGGGAACTCGGCATTGGGATTCTCCGGCGTCCAGGCATTCTCCACCAGGTATATCGGCGAGTTGCCACCCTCATAGAATGGGCGTGTGAACGAGGTATGGTCCTGTACACCACTGTGAGCGGCACCCGACTGGGTGTAAAGTCCGGTCAATGCCACCTCACAGTCAAGACCCCATGCCCACAGCATGTCAAAGTCAAATCCGTTCCAGTTGGCGTTGAGATTCAGCGAGCCGGTGTATTTGGGAGTATGGCTCTTACCGAAGTATCCGTCATCATCACCCCATGCTCCGGCTGATGGAGCGACAATCTTGCCGTCTCCGTTAAGATCCTTATACTTGATATAGCCGGGACGCACCTTTTGGGGTGTCGTCGGGCTGTTCTCGATCTCTTCCCAGCTCTGGAATAGTCCCTCGGCTATCATACCACGCTTCACTCCAACCTGCTTGCCGGCAAGACGCTGCCACTCGGGCAGATTAGGAGAGTCTCCGGCATATTTGACCCAGCGGGCATATGCATAAGAGAATATCAGTTTGGCACCATATCCCACCTTGCCGATACGGTTAGTGTGGGTGAATGTCATGTCAAATCCACGGTAGTCGATAGCATTCACGTTACCGGTATTATAGTAATAGCCTCCCATTGACGGTGGATATGCTCCTGTAGTACTGGCTATCTTGTCATACTCGTATTTGTAGAATACATCGGCCTCGACATTGAGCAATCCGTTCCACAACATGGCATCGACTCCGACATTGTAGTTATTAGCCTTTGACCACGTCAACGTCGGATTACCCAGTACAGCCGGATATATGCTTGAAGATCCGACTCCACCTATGATGACCGAATTATTGACAATTCCCATTGTATTACGCCACATCAGCGCGCTAAGACCGCTTGTAGTGGCTGTCTGGCCATATCCGGCCCTAAGTTTCAGATTCTGTATCCAGTCGGCGCCGAAGAAGCCTTCACGGTCAATACGCCATCCGAGCGACACACCGGGGAGACCGACCCAACGCTTGTTCATTCCGCCAAACAGATAGCTGCCGTCATAACGGTATGTAAACTCGGCAAAATACTTGTCGGCATAACTGTAATTGCCACGGAACACAAATCCAGCCGAACGTGTATGCTGGGTATTGCCCACCGGATTTGGATTCATCACCGATCCATTGATACCCAGATTGGTGAGATTTGACAGCTCGTCAAGAGAGATGAAGTTAAGACCATAGCCTGTCACTCCCATGGAATGGGCCCTGTACTCACGGGTCTCACCAAGAGCGAGAAGTCCCACATTGTGATCACCGAATTTATTGTTATAACCGATAGAGGTCTGGCTTGTAATTGTATACGCACGCGTTGTACTCTCTATGACACTGACATTGCTTGGCTGGTCGCTGTACTCAGGCTTGCCGTCCCCCTTGTTGCCATACAGAGGCGAGGGTTCACCTATTGTCGATGTGTTATAATAGCCACGTATCACCTCATACGGGGTGGTAAGACGCTTCTGATTGATAAACGACGCGTCATACGCTCCGGTAAACTTGGCATACAGTCCCTTGAGGAACGGAGCATCATATTTAAGTGAGAAATTGGTCGAGACAACAGTGGTATTCATCTTGTTGTATCCCGAGTTGTTGAGTGCCTCCCCAGGGGCTGCGACGAGAACATTGCCACCCCATGATCCTACAGGATACATCTTGCCGTTATACTCTGTATACTCAGGCAGGAAAGGCAATGCACGCACTATCTGCTCGGGGACATTCATATAGTCATCGGGGTTGGCGCTCAGATACGGCTCATGCTTGTCGATGACACGTCCCGAGACTCCGAGATTGAATGTCAGGTTATTGGTTATTTTGGCATCGATATTGGCACGAAGATTATAACGGGCATTGTCGAAGTTGTCAAGGTTGCCATCCTCGTTGAGATAGCCCAGCGACACAAAAAACTTATACTTCTCGTTTCCGCCCGAAGCCGAGATATTATGTGACGTACGGGTACCCGTACCCCACATCTTGTCATACCAGTTAGTATTACCCCATCCGTTGATTCCCAGACGCATGCTGTTTACATGCTCGGGAGTAAACACCGGGTAACAATCGGGCCCCCACTCCATGTCGTTGTCAAGGGCGTAGGCACGGTTGTACCAGTAAGCATAGCCGGGACCGTCAAGCCAAGTCTGTTGCAAGGCATTATGGCTCCAGCCGAATGTACCGGTATAGTTGATCGATGTCTTTTCACTGTTTCCTTGCTTTGTAGTCACAATGATCACACCATTGGCATCAAGACCGTAGACCGCAACGGCCGAGGCATCCTTCAGGATAGACACCGACTCGATCTCGTTCGGGTCAATCTGGTTGAAGTCATCGCTTGTGCGACGCACACCGTCAACTACATATATGATACCTGACTGACCGCGCAACGTGATGCTGGCGGCATCGGCTCCCGGCTGTCCCGAGGTCTGCACGGTAGCGATACCCGACACACGGCCGCCGATGACATTTGACATCGACATCGTCGGTGCCTTTAGAATATCCTTGCTTGAAACCGTCGATACAGCCGATGTAACAGCGCCTCGCTTCATCGAGCCATAGCCAACGACAACGACCTCGTCAAGTGCATTATTATCCTCCTGGAGTGTAATGTCTATGACATTGCGGCCATTGATCTTAACCTCCTGAGGTTTCATGCCTATGTAACGGAATATCAGTGTGGCATTCTTCTGAGCAGAGATCGAGTAATGACCGTTGATATCGGTCGACACACCCTCCTGCGAACCCTTGATCAAGACTGTGACTCCAGGCAGAGGGTCATCATTCTCGTCGACTACGGTACCGGTGACCTGTGCAACAACGGCTATAGAGCCTATACACATCATCACGATCCATAATGACAGCCTGCGAATCAGTCCTGTTGGAATTGATTTCATTTGCTTTCCCATTAATTGATGATTTAAAGTATGATTTGGTTTTCAGTTGTTTGTTAGGGCATTAGCGCCATGGCGCCTGTAAGTGGATTAATATCATGCCTGTATAAAGGTTTAAATTATATGACGGTTATATAAATCGACATCGGGTAATACTTTATACGGGATGGCATCTCAGATATTGTACAAACGATGGTTAATTAAGAGTAAGTATTGTGAACGTTATTTCAACACAACCTTTTTTTACCGTTATGGACGCGGCAAGCCTGGTATGTCATACCATGACTGCCGCGTCTATATAATCCTATCGGTTAGTTATTTTCTTCGCGAGAAGCGATCTCCTCAAGAATCTGCCAGCACTGGAACATGCCGCGCGGCACATGGAAACAGCCTTTCCACTTGCCTCCCTTAAGCGGCATCAACACCTCGCCGCGACGGTTCAGGTATCCGAACCACTCGGGGTACTCCTTGTCCTTGAAATGCTCCCAGGCATAGTTGTGGACACGCTCGAACCACTCGAGACACTTTTCATCGCCAGTAAGCTGGTAACCCTTGATCATTGTGATAAGAGTCTCGATATGAACCCACCACAGTTTCTGGTCCCACTCGAGTTCCTGTGGAGGATAACCCTTGAGATCCATAAAATAGAATATGCCGCCATACTCCTTGTCCCAGCCGTACTCGGCCATACGCAAGGCTGTGTTCTTGGCATTCTCGATGAGTTCCGGACGACCGAGACGCTTGCCCAGATCCATCATGAACCACATAGCCTCGATCGAGTGACCGGGATTCATATGACGCCCCTCGTAACAGTCCACAAGCTGGCCGTCGATACCGATATTCTCGACAACAAGACCGTCAAGCTCCGGACGCACAAACTGCTCAACCTCGCTTATGCAGGTATCGATCGTCTGCTGAAGGAACTTCTCGTCAAGAAGATCCTGAATCTCGAGTGCCAGATTGCAAAGTATCATGGGTAGAGCGAAATTCTTCAACGGACGGGTGCCGGCATGGAGTTTATTCCACTTTCCCTTGGGATTGTCGACCTTCGACAGGATTATGTCAAACGTCTTCTTGGCAATATCGGCATACTCTTTGTTACCGGTAGCTATAGACAGCTGTCCGAAAGCCATCGTAGCGAATGTATACGAAAAGATATTATATGGATCGACAATCGGCTGACCATCACGCGTCAGCGAAAAATACCAGTTAAAATTACCGTCGTGACCATACTTCTTCAGAAATTCGGCTCCCTGTACAGCGGCATCGAGCCATTCCTGACGTTTCTCAACCTTGTTGTACAGCATAGCGAACATCCATACCTCACGACCCTGAAGCCATATGAATTTGTCTGTATCATAGACGCTACCATCGCGGTTGAGACACGAGAAGTAACCGCCACATTCTTTGTCAATAGAGTTTTCAAGCCAGAAGGGCAGAACCGAGTCAAGAAGTTCGCTCTTATACTGGTTGGCAAGTGCTTTAAAATCGGCCATATTATATATTGTTATTAATTATTGTCAAATCATTGATAACCGTCATTTATTCCAGTATTCCTCGATCTCCTCAAGACTCTTGCCTGTTGTATCGGGAACCTTCTTCCACATGATCCACATATAGGGGAAACAGCACACTGCGAAGAACAGGAATGTCCCGGCCGGTGTCAGCGTCTCCAGCATCCAGGGTGTCAACTGCCCCACAAGGAATGTGGCGATCCACAATGCGAGCCCCGCGACCGACATAGCCACACCACGCACGGCCAGAGGATACATCTCGCTAAGTATCACGAATATCACAGCACATATTGATCCCGCACAGCACACGATGTATGCTATGAAGAACACAAGAAGCCAAATACTGCCTATACCCATCGCCTCATGCCACTGGAAATAGCCGGCGATAAGCAACAACGATACAATCATACCCGTCACGCCATAGTATACAAGAGCCTTACGCCCCACCCTGTCGATGATAAACATAGCCAGTACAGTGGTGATCATATTGGCAAGGCCCACAATAACCTGGTAGAAGAAAGCGTCACCCTGTCCCAGTCCGGCATCCTTGAAGATATCAGGACCATAGTACAGCACAGCGTTGACACCCATGAACTGCCCCAGCATCGCGATACACACACCAACAATGACAGCCGTACGGATGCCCGGGCGGGCCAACGCCATGTAACCCACATTGGTCGACTTGGCGGCGACTTCCAGCGTCTCGGATATCTGACGTTTGATCTCCGAGACGTTCATATATATACGTCCAAGAATCCCCTCGGCACGGTCAATGCGGTGCTTGAGCACAAGCCAGCGTGGACTTTCAGGAATAAACAACACGGCTATAAGGAATATAAGTGACGGTACTACACCTACCCCCAGCATGCCACGCCACCACTCGTCGACAAAGACATATTGCATCCATCCTCCGGTGCCGGATGTGTATCCGTCCACCCCGGCATTATCTATAGCATAGTGCAACAGATAATAGTTGGATATATATGCGCCCACAACACCTATAGTGACAGCAAGCTGATAGAGCGAGACAAGCATGCCGCGTGACTTGGCGACAGAGATCTCGCTTATGTACATCGGACATACGATCGAAGCGACTCCGATTCCCATGCCGCCAACAATACGGAAAATCACCAGCAACGGGAAATTAGCGGCAAAAGCACATCCCACCATCGATACGGCAAAGAGTGCCGCGGCAGTGACCATTGTATTCTTACGGCCGAAATAGTCGCTTAACGCTCCGCCGGCAAGAACACCGAATATAGCGCCAAGCAAAGCACTGCTCACAAACCATCCCTTCATCATCGCGTCAAGGTCAAACTGTTGTCTAACCTCGTCTACAGTGCCTGAGATCACAGCCTCGTCATAGCCGAACAGGAATCCGCCCAAAGCCGCGATCACCGACAGCAGGAGGATGTAACCGAATCTATAGTCCTCTTCTCGTTTCATCTCGTATATTGTTGTTTATACCATTTCAAAGTATTCACGATAACGGTCATACAGATGACCTGCCTGCAGATAAGCCGACTGCGGACTCATGAAGTGGCTGAACTCGAATGTTATAGCCTTATCATAGCCGGCACGCTTGGCGGCCTCGAGCTTCATGCGCAACTTGTCAAACTTGATGGGCAGGAATTTGATAGGCATGTCACGATCAAATGACTCGGCATTGGTCCAGCATTGCATTCCATACTTGTCGGCAAGCTTCTTGTTGACCTCAAAAAACGCATCAAGCTCGTCATAGTCGATATGTCCGTCCTGGAATGCACAGGCATCCACAACATCATGTATTCCGTCAAAGATCTCGTTCCATTCCTTCTCATGCTCGGCGACCGATACACCGTCTTCTTTGGCAAGCGTTGAACTGGCGGCCATCACAGCCTTCTTACCGTCAATCCAGGGCGATATGAATGTAGGCAGACCTCCGCTCACATCCTTACACTGCTTGCCCATGGTATGGAACGCGTCGATAGCCCCCTTGGTGGCACGGCTTATCTCTCCGCTTATGTACCAGCCCTGGAACGACGGATGATGCTGGCCATAGTTCTCCCATACTTCGTCTATGACATAACGGTTGTCCTCGATCTCCCACGACAGGTCTCCGGTATCCCAGTAGCGACCCGAGTCATAAAGTCCGAAGTAGAACTTCATACCATGCTTGTCGGCAAGACGCAGGAACATGTCAAGAAGATCCTTAGACGGCATATAACAGCCATGCTTCTTCATGAGATAAGGCGACGGATATGTTATGAACTTACGGTAACCCGAACGTATCATGATAACAGTATCGATACCTATAGCCTTCATATTAAGAAAATCCTGCTCCCACTCTTTCTCTCCCCAATTCTGGTGGGGTATATCATGTGAGATCTCGTCAAGAAAAGTTCCAGTGATAGGCAGACCCTGATTCTTGATCAACAGGTCGCCGCCATCGGGCATAATGATTTTAGAAGGCTTTGTTTCAAGAACACCCTTAGCGGCCTGGGCAAACGGGGCTGATGCCGCGGCTGCGGCACCCATCATAGCCATTGTCTTAAGGAATTGACGACGATCGGTCATAGCGTTAGTATTTAAGAGATAACAAATTGATTTTTCATTAATTACTATTCTCTCGCATCATGAGCGTACCATGCCGTGACAGTACACACTCGAGCGTGAGCATTTTCCATGACGCAAATATAATTGAATTTTCTTAAACCACACAGTATTTTCTAAAAAATTTCAAAATTACCACCACATTTTACTAAATATTTATATATACACCCAAAACAAAAAGCTAACCGCGCAAACCACAAGAAGCATAAACTTCAAGCCATTCACGCGATTAGCAATAAAAAACACCGGACTTAAAAAATCACCGTAATCAGCGATTGAAAAAATCACATCCCGACAGCAAAATTAATCCGCGTAGTCCGCGATCGAAAAATCACATCCCGGATTAACATCCACTCAAAGCCGAGGAGAGATCGAGAAACTATAGCTGTAACTCTTACCCGAATCGAGACGATACTGAGGCAACGTACGGGCACCCCAGCTGTTGGTACCGCCAAGACCCTGCTGTCCGAGATCGATATTCAGATATATCTCACCGCGAGGATCGATATCGACCGTATGCATCTGTTTCTTGGTCACACCGGGATCAAGATCACTCGTCTTAACATGCGAGGCACCGAAGCATATCGCACCGCCCAGACCTTCGAATGCAATACCGCGTCCCGTCTTGGGATCGGTCAGGCTCAAAGTCCTCACACCCGTGCGGTAACCGTTCTCCTGCGGACGTATATACTCGAAACCGAGACCATCGACGGTCGACTTGTAGCGGCCTACATAGCTTGACCACTTACGATCGCTGTAATTCTCCCACGGGCCACGTCCATAATAGTCAACAACATCAAGACTGTTATCAAGTACCATAGCCATACCAAAGCGCGGCAATCCGGGCATATCCTTGAACTCAGTCAGATCCATGCTCTCTGTAACATCGATCACACAGCCACGGTTGATACGATAAGTGATTGTAAGCGGGATATTGATATCACGCAACACAAGAGATGCTGTAACAATGTAGATATCGCCATCCTGCTTCACATCCAAGCCCGCAAGTTTGGTACGACCTCCGGCCACACGCCACACGTTAGCCTCCGAAGGCATGCCGTAACCGAAGTCGTTGTCAACCGGAGCACGCCAGAAGTCAGGAGTCAGCGGCCCCAACACAAGCTGCTCACCGTCAATACTATATCCGACGAGCAAACCGGTCGACTCATTGAACGTGGCCACAACATTTCCGGCCTTGAAGACAATCGTCTTGATGCCATGACGCCCTGTGCCCTTCTCCATCACGACACCCTCACCGTTACCGGTAAAATGACGAGCCTTGAAGAAATCATTGTTTGACAGCGCAATCTGCTCGTCGGCGACAAGATGACGGGCTGGAACAAGCGCACCTCCGGCCACAGTGTGAGCCTGTATGTCAAGGAAATACTCTTTACCTGCCACAGGCGCTATCTGAGGCACAGGCACATTGTAGCTGACTGTCGACAGGGGTGCGCCGTCTATAGTGAAAGTCCCCTTATCGACCACCTCGCCGTTGCATTTCAACTGCCAGTCAAAGTAATAATCACTGAGAGGAGTGAACAGATTGCGATTCTCTATCATTATCTCACCAGCCTTACCGTCAACAGCCGTGAAGCCAACAGGCTGATAAGCCTTCTTCATCTCATGTACAGCAGGATGGGGAGTACGGTCGGGATCCACCATACCGTTGATACAGAAATTCTCGTCATGGTGCCAGCGATGTCCGCCAAGATCACCGCCGTAAGCCCAGTACTTGCGTCCCTGCTCGTCGGTGACAGCAAGCCCCTGATCTACCCAGTCCCAGATAAAACCGCCCTGCAGAGCCGGATAGCTCATGATATCGCGCCAGTAATCCTCGAAGTTTCCGTTCGAATTACCCATGGCATGCTGGTACTCACACTGTATGAGCGGCTTGGTGATGTCACTGCGACGGGCATATTCCACAGCACGATCGGTAGGCAGATACATCGGACAATATATATCGGTATAGTCAGTGCCACATGCCTGCTCATAGTGTACCGGACGCGTCGGATCGGTCTTTTTGAACCACGCATATATCTCCCTGAAAGCTTCACCCATCTGCGTCTCGTTACCCAACGACCATATGATTACCGACGGGTGATTCTTGTCTCGCTCATACATACGATGTTCACGGTCAAGGAACTGGCCGCGCCACTCGGGACTATCCACCGGATGATTGTCATATTTGTAGCCAAAGCCATGCATCTCGATATTGGCCTCGTCAATAACATATATTCCATAACGGTCGGCCATCTCGTAGAACTCCGGAGCCTGGGGATAATGGCTGGTGCGCACGGCATTGACATTATTTTCTTTCCACAGTCTGAAATCTTTAAGACGGGTAGCCTGGTCGAGATAGTGGCCTGTTGTCTCGTGATGCTCATGCAGGTTGACACCCTTTATCGATACAGGCCGACCGTTTACCAGCAACTGGGCATCACGTATCTCGATCGTCCTGAAGCCGGTATTGCATCCTGTTACCTGGGCAACCTTGCCGTCAGGCGCTATCAGCTCGACAACAGTCTTGTACAGATTGGGATATTCCGCGCTCCACTGTTTAGGAGACTTAACAGTGGCCGAGAATTTCACATCAGCCTCCTTGCCAGGCTTCACCGATGGCACTCGGCGCGTATCACTCCACACCGTGGCATCACGCTCGTCGAGCAGAGACACTTTCACCTTGTAGCCCGAGATATTGCGCTCCGAGCTGTTATCAACAGTCACCTCAGTAGCGTAAATACCGTCGGTGTACTTGCGGTCAAGCGAGGCCGACACCTTGAAATCGGCAATAGCTACCCGTGGGCGTGCCACAAGCTTCACATCGCGCTCAAAGCCCGACAGACGCCAGAAGTCCTGATCCTCAAAGTATGATCCGTCACTCCACTTGTATATCTGTACGGCCAGTGTGTTCTCACCATTCTCCTTGACATACGGAGTGATGTCAAACTCGACCGGGAGCTTGGACGCCTTGGTATAGCCCACCTCATGACCGTTGACATAGTATGTCGCAGCACCAGAGACCGATCCGAACTGCAATATCACCCTGTCACCATTCCATGCGGCCGGCACAGTGAATGTACGGCGGTATGTACCCACCGGATTGTCATTGTTGTCGACATAAGGCGGATCAAGCGGGAAGATATACACCGTGTTGGTGTATACCGGGACACCATAGCCCTGTGTTTCCCAGCTTCCTGGAACCATTATGTCTCCCCAGGCCGATGTATCCACGGCGTCACTGTAAAAGTCAACCGGAGCATCGGCGGGACGCTCGGCAAATGTAAACTTCCACTGTCCGTTGAGCGACTCCTCGTCGGGCGAAGGCTTCCCCTCAAGGAAAGACTCGGCTGTAGGATACGTGTGGAACGTGGCCCTGGCCGGCAACTGGTTTATACTCACCAGCGCCGGATCCTCCCAGCGGTTGCCCGCCGATACGGTCGCCACGGCCCATAAAGCTGAAAGTGTGATAATTGATCTGATCTTCATGGCATTTAAGCGCGAATTATTATAAATAGTGTTTAAAATTATTTTAAAACTTCTCAGTAAAAGCACCTTCCGGCACCCTACCGGCCTGTTCAGCGCATCTCAAGGTAAGTGACCTTGTCCATATCGCCATAGTCAAGGTTCTCGCCACCCATGCCCCAGATAAACATATAGTTGCTCGTTCCGGCCGCAGCATGGATCGACCATTCGGGCGACATGATGGCCTGCTCATTGTGAAGCCATACCAGACGGTTCTCCTGAGGCTCACCCATCAGATGACATATAGCATTCCCCTGGGGAACATTGAAGTAGAAATAAGCCTCTACACGACGGTCATGGGTATGGGCAGGCATGGTGTTCCATACACTTCCCGGCTTGAGTTCGGTAAGCCCCATCTGCAACTGGCAGGGGCCCTCCTGGAGTACATTCGACACGATGAGCTGGTTGATCACACGATCATTACTCTCCTCCATCTTGCCGGCGGCAAACGAATTGGCCTTGATCGACCCCTTGCGTCCGTCAATGGTTACGAGCTGTGTCTTATAGGCCTTGTGGGCAGGAGTTGAATTGAAATAGAACCGGGCAGGATTGCTCTTGTCCTTGCTCCTGAACTTCACATCCTTATTGCCGCGCCCCACATAGAGAGCATCCTTGAAATGAAGCTCATAGTCCTTGCCGTCAACAGTCACGACTCCGTCACCGCCCACATTTATCACTCCAAGCTCGCGACGTTCCAGGAAATACTCGGCCTTAAGCGGATCTATAGTCTCAAGAGTGACAACACGCTCTACAGGCACCACTCCACCAAAAATAAGACGGTCATACATCGAATAGGTCATATTGACGGTATCGACGGCCATCACTTTCGGCATCATGAAATGTGAGCGCAACTGCTCTGTGTCATAATGCTTCACATCCTCCGGATTGCATGCACGCAGAATCTTATAGTTTGTCTGTGCCACAGCTCCGGCCACAACCATGGCCATGGCAAGTGAAATGATTGTTTTTTTCATAAATGAAAATAATATAGTTCATATATAAGAACCGGTAGTCGCAGGCAGCATAACCCATAACGGCCATCATGCCGCCTGCTGTTTATTTAAGCGACTCAGTCGAAAAAAAACACCTACCGGAATGTATAAATATAATTAAAACTCAGAGATTATAGAAAGAGCCTCACGGCATTTAGCCGTGATCCCGTCCCAGTTGCCCGAGACGATATCCTCCTTGGGGAACAGTTTGGATCCCATACCCACACAGAATACTCCGGCATTGAACCAGCCCTTGAGATTCTCCTCGGTAGGCTCAACACCCCCGGTGACCATAAGCTTGCTCCATGGCATCGGTGCCAGAAGTCCCTTCACAAACTTGGGCGAGAGCACATCTCCGGGGAACACCTTGCACAAAGTACACCCGGCTTCCTGGGCAAATCCAACCTCACTGATAGAACCACAACCCGGGGTGTACGGTACACAGCGACGGTTGCACACACGTGCGACATCGGGGTTGAACAGCGGGCCCACCACAAAGCATGCGCCAAGCTGCATATACAGCGATGCTGTAGGAGCATCCACTATAGACCCCACACCTATCGCCATCTCCGGACACTCCACTGCGGCATATTTGACCACCGCCTCAAAAACCTCATGGGCGAAGTCACCGCGGTTGGTAAACTCAAATGCGCGTACACCGCCGTCATAGCAGGCCTTCACTACCTTCCTGGCTATCTCGGGGTCACTATGATAGAACACGGGTACCATACGGGTAGCCGCGATCTTGTTCATTACCTGTATGCTGTCAAAACGAGCCATATTGTTTCAGTTTTTATCGTTGTACACGTCCGTTAGCGTTACCACCTGCGAGAGCCTCTACCTCGGCTATCGACACATGGTTGAAATCTCCCGGGATAGTATGCTTGAGAGCCGATGCGGCAACAGCAAACTCCAGGGCCTCTCCCTGGGTAGGCTTCGTGAGAAGACCATGGATGATACCGCCCGAGAACGAGTCTCCGCCACCCACGCGGTCTACGATCGGATTGATGTCATAGCGCTTCGACTCGTAGAACTCCTTGCCGTCATAGATCATGGCTTTCCAGCCGTTGTGGCTGGCCGAGAACGACTCGCGAAGGGTCGAGATGACATACTTGAAGCCAAACTCACGGGCCATGGCCTCGAAGATTCCCTTGTATCCCTCGGCATTGGTCTCGCCACCCTCTACATCAGCGTCGGGCTTGAAACCGAGACACAGCTCGGCATCCTCCTCATTGCCGATGCACACATCGACATACTGCATAAGCGGACGCATGATCGACCGGGCCTTCTCCTTGGTCCACAGTTTCTTGCGGAAGTTCAAATCAACACTAACGGTGACTCCGTGACGCTTGGCTGCCTCACAGGCCAGACGGGTCAGCTCGGCGGCCTTGTCGCTTATGGCCGGGGTGATACCGCTCCAGTGGAACCAGTCGGCTCCTTCCATAATTGCATCGAAATCAAAGTCTTCGGGATCGGCCTCGGAGATCGCCGAGTGGGCGCGGTCATAGATAACCTTCGATGGACGCATCGAATCACCTGTCTCGCAATAATAAATACCCACACGGTCACCGCCTCGGGCAATGTGGCGTGTGTCGACGCCATACCGGCGCAATGCGTTCAATGCCGCCTGTCCTATCTCGTGAGCCGGTAGTTTGGTCACAAAACAGGCCTCATGGCCATAGTTGGCACAGCTAACGGCCACATTGGCCTCGCCGCCACCCCATATGACATCAAAGTTATCAACCTGTACAAACCGGTTGAATCCCGATGGCGAAAGCCTCAACATGATTTCGCCAAGTGTTACAATCTTGCTCATTGTTCTATTTTGTTTTCATTTGCCATGTAAGTAAGTTCGGTTATCTGTTCTGTATTTACAAATACTAAATTTCTTCACTTACTTTTTTCATTCGTATGATATTGATACGGTTCTTGATCACGAGACCCATCGTCAGGAGTATCAGCAACGATACTCCGGCCCAGCGCCATGAGGGATAACAGGTGAGCTTGTAGATCATCCAGCTTAGCGGACTCGACGCGAAATCAAGAGATCCGGCGCTGAATCCATCCGGGATGGCCACGGCGCTGTCTCCCGTCTGGGCATACACATCGGCGGCCGCCCGGGTAAATGCGGCCGACATGTCGGTAACCATATACAGGCCTGTGACAAGGACCACAAGCCCAACGATAAACGTCTTGAGAACATTCCCCTTGGTGAACGGCAATACCAGAGGGAACAGGTAGAACATTCCGGCCAGCGACGCCAGCGGAAGGAACTGGTTGCCCGGAAGCATGACCGCGAGAACCAGCGTGAAAGGTATCAGCAACAGCGACACAACCAGCGTGGTAGGATGACCTATCACAAGCGCCGGACTCATGCCGATGTTCAGGCCCGAGGCCCCCTTGAACTTACGTGCGATAAGCTGGCGTGTGGCATCGCTTATAGGCTTCAGTCCCTCTATGAACAATGCCGTGATACGCGGTATGAGCTCCATCACGGCTCCCATCTTGATCCCGAGTCCGAGGATATATGGTATGTTATCCACTATTCCATTGACACTGTTACAGGTAAGACATCCGATTCCTATGCCCACGATGACACCAAGGAATAACGGCTCGCCCATGATTCCGAACTTGCGCTTAAGCCCCTCGGCATCTATCTCCAGCTTGTTCATGCCGGGTATCTTGTCAAGACACTTGTTGATGGCCCACGCGAACGGCACAAAGCCCGCACAGAAGGGCTGTGGAATGGAGATGCCCTCCATACCGTCATAGAAGCCCTGGAATTTACGGGCTGTCATATCGGCTATAACCAGCGTGATGACATAGCAGATTACTGCGGCTCCGAATCCCCACAGCAGCGAGTCGCTTGCAAAGTATACGACCGCGCCGATAAAGGCAAAGTGCCAGTAATTCCATAGGTCGATATTGACCGTGCGTGTAGTCCCGGTGACGAGCATCAGTAGATTGACACACAGACACACCGGGATTATAAACGCGCCAACTGCTGTATTATAGGCCACAGATGCCGCTGCAGGCCAGCCCATGTCAAACACCTGCAGCTCCAGATCATATATCCCTACGATCTTCTCCAGCGCCGGCCCGAGACTTGACGTCAGCAGGGCGGTGACAATCGACAGGCCGATGAATCCAACGCCCACCTTCAGACCGCTCATCATCGATTTCCCGAAAGGGATGCCTATACACAGTCCCAGCAACGTAAAGATGACTGGCATCATCACTGCGGCGCCAAGGCCGATGATATACTTGAAAATATCCTCGACCGAGAGCCCGGCCTTGCTTACAGTCACAGTCGGAGCCGCCTTTATCGAAGCCATATCACCGGCCACAAGAGAATCCCAGTGCTCCGAGCTGTCAACGCCTCCCTTGCTCCAGCCGGCTCCCCAATAGTAGATATGGGGCTCGTCGTCAGGATGATAGGTGCTCAGGGCCATCACATGCCCCAGAGCGTCTCCCGCCGGCTCGGCCAGCGGTCGGTATACGAGACTGTCGGCATCCTGGGCCGACACACCTATGTATATCGTACCGTTGCCGGCATCGGCATTGTCGGTAAGATCATCATAAGTCACGATTTTAGCCTCATTGTCAATACGATACACCTCGGGATTCTGTTTATGGACAACAATTCCCTGGGCAAGAGTCACAGGATGAGTCAACCCACTGTAACTCACCGTAGTACGGTTGAGCCACGCACCACGGTCAAGCGAGATGACACGTGTCTCGACAACACTGTCCCCGTCAACCACGATCGGGTCGATATCAAGCCTCACAGTGAGCCTCAGCGGCCCGTTGTCGACAATCTCGGCCTTGCGATACCCCACAGGATACACAAAGTTTCCGGCCGAGTCGATCGGTGCGGCAAGTCCGGCCCCCAACGTAGGTCCTACGGTATAAGGATCCATACCGTCCCCATGATCCACATGATATGATATACCCTTGTGGTCATCGTCATATCGCTTGGCAAGTACCGGATGTGCCACCGACTTGGTCCACACATCGTATCCCCTGACGGGACCGCCGTCACGGTGGTACAACGGACCATAGAGACGATAGCCGCCATGGTCGTTCTCCCAGGCAAGATCATCCTGCTTGTCGGGGCGCAACTGGGCCACGGCAATCGTATCCATGGCCACCACGTCGTCACTTGAGGTAATAGTGTACACAGCCTCCGTCCCACCGGCCACATTGGCCGGGAAAAGCAGAAGACCGTCTGATGTTATCTGATATGGCAACCGTGTGCCGTCGGGAGCGGTGACGCTGAGCGACGTGCCATGGTCGGCCACCACTGGTTCTGCGTCAATCTCTATAAGACGCTCCACGCCGGGAGTACCTGACGGCACGGCTACCGAGACAATGGTCTCGTCTGAGCAGGCACTGACCGACAGGCCGAGCAACACTGCTGATAGTAAACGGATTTTCATCGCCCTCTACGATTACTTGGGCTGCTTGCCTATATAGGCGAGAATACCTCCGTCGACATAGAGTACGTGGCCGTTTACAAAGTCCGATGCCTCGCTGGCAAGGAACACTGCAGGCCCCTCGAGATCCTCGGGTGTACCCCATCGCTCGGCCGGAGTCTTGGCGATGATGAATGAGTCGAACGGATGACGTGAGCCATCGGCCTGACGCTCACGCAATGGAGCGGTCTGCTCGGTGGCTATATAGCCCGGACCGATGCCGTTGCACTGGATGTTGTAGTGGCCATACTCCGAGGCGATATTGCGGGTCAACATCTTCAGGCCACCCTTGGCGGCCGCATAGGCGCTGACAGTCTCGCGGCCAAGCTCGCTCATCATCGAGCATATATTGATAATCTTTCCGCGGCCCTTCTTTATCATGCCGGGGATGACTGCTTTTGAACAGATGAATGGTCCCACGAGATCGATATCGATGACACGGCGGAAGTCGGCCGCCTCCATCTCCTCCATGGGTATACGTTTGATTATTCCCGCATTGTTCACCAGGATATCCACACTGCCGAGAGTCTTCTCGATATCCTCTACCATGGCCTTGACATCGGCCTCGTTGGTGACATCACACAGATATCCCTTCACAGGTATCCCCAACTCGGCATAAGCCTTTAAACCGCGGTCAAGAGTCTCCTGACGCGAGCAGTTGAAAACGATTTTAGCGCCGGCACCGGCGAGAGCGCGGGCCATGGCAAGACCAATGCCATAGGCGGCTCCGGTTACGAGGGCAACCTTGCCCTCCAATGAGAAGTTTACCATAATTAGTGTATATTAGTTTAGTATGATCGGTTAAAGGCCCGGAGCTCCCGTATGCTGTCACCGACTTATCCGGTCGGTACCGCTGTGGACACAGGGCTTATTCTGAAAATACGTTTGTGGTTCTGAAAACACTCAATGGCTGATGATGTGTGTGTTGGCGCGCGGTGAAGCGTAGTGAAATACTGAAGACGAGAGGATAAATACAGAAAGTGCCGCCGGTACTGTCTAAGCGATGCCGGCGGCACTGATGTATGATTACTATTGCATGCTGTTACTCAGCCTTGCCGTTGCTGCCGAGTACGTTCTCGATCTTGTGCTTGTACAGCTTCTCCATCTCGTCACGAGCCGGACCGAGGTACTTGCGGGGATCGAACTCACCGGGCTTCTCTACGAAGACCTTGCGCACGGCGGCTGTCATGGCCAGACGGCTGTCTGAGTCGATGTTAATCTTGCATACCGCGCTCTTGGCAGCCTTGCGGAGCTGCTCCTCGGGGATACCGATGGCATCGGGAAGCTTGCCACCGTTGGCGTTGATGATGTCAACATACTCCTGGGGCACCGATGACGAGCCGTGAAGCACGATCGGGAATCCGGGAAGTTTCTCCATGACAGCGTCAAGCACGTCGAATGCCAAAGGCGGGGGAACAAGCTTGCCCTCGGCGTTGCGGGTGCACTGCTCGGGAGTGAACTTGTAGGCGCCATGGCTGGTGCCGATCGAGATTGCCAGCGAGTCACAGCCGGTGCGGGTAGCAAAGTCGATAACCTCCTCGGGGTCGGTGTAGGTGTGGTGATCCGACGAAACCTCGTCCTCGACACCGGCAAGAACACCAAGCTCACCCTCGACGGTCACGTCATGCTGGTGGGCATAGTCAACAACCTTCTTTGTGAGAGCAACATTCTCCTCGTAGGGAAGGTGTGAGCCATCGATCATCACCGATGAAAATCCGCTGTCGATGCACGACTTGCAAAGTTCGAAGCTGTCACCATGGTCAAGGTGCAGAACGATCTGGGGATGCTCCCAGCCAAGCTCCTTGGCATATTCTACGGCTCCCTGTGCCATATAGCGCAACAGTGTTGCGTTAGCATAGTTACGGGCACCCTTCGACACCTGCAGGATAACAGGCGAACGGTCCTCGGCGGCAGCCTTGATGATAGCCTGAAGCTGCTCCATGTTGTTGAAGTTGAAAGCGGGGATGGCATAGCCGCCCTTGATGGCCTTGGCAAACATATCGCGGGTGTTCACAAGACCGAGCTCTTTATAACTTACCATTTTTACAGTTAAGTGTTTAGGTGAATAATTAATTTTTTCGTTTCAATTTGAGTCACTTAGGCAGTAACTCGTGGCAAAGTTACGAAAATTAGTCCAATCTCTAAGATAATTTAGGTTAATTTTTTTCTTTTGACAGATGTATGTAAGAATGCACCATACCTACAAGCAATGCACCGCCTGCGATATTGCCTATTGTGGCCGGAATGATGTTGCGCCACACGGCGGTCCACACATCAATATCAGCCCCCTCAAGCATTCCGGCAGGAAGATAGAACATATTGGCGATCGAGTGTTCGTAGCCCAGCGCCACAAAGGCCATCACAGGCAGCCAGCACCCTATGCACTTCTCGATCAACGTCTTGCCCGACAATGCAAGCCACACGGCCAGGCACACACACCAGTTGGCGCCTATACCCTTGAGGAATACCGTCATCCAGTCCATCGACACTTTGGCCTCAGCAATTGAGGTGATAGCATCATGATATACCGCCGGCCTCAGCAGACCGACCGAGTAGACCAGAGCATAGGTGAACAGCAGGGCCCCCGCGAGATTGCCAAGATACACAAGTGTCCAGTTCACGGCAATGTCTCCCAGGGTAGCCTTGCGGCGCATATAGGCGGGAATTAGCAACGCATTGTTGCCGGTGAACAGCTCGGCACCAAGCACCACCACCAGTATCAGACCGATAGGAAACATACAGCCGCACAGCAGTTTCTGCAACCCGGGATTCTCGGCCGAAATACCTGGAAAACCATAACCTACTATCAGTGAGAGCGTACCGCCGAACGCAATAAACGCACCAGCCAGTACAGCCTGCACAAACAGCCTCGGCCTGGCATTACGGGTAGCATCGACTTTAGCACGCCCCGATGCCAGCGAGGCGAGAGCGATCTCTGCAGGAGTATTAATCTTCATAGTCAGAATATATATAACATGTGGCTATTAAATACAACTGCAAAGGTACATCTAAATCCCGACATAACGAGCCTTACCGCCCGAAAATCACCTCACCCCATTCTCTACTGCATTTTTTCGCCACGCGATCTCAGCGGGCGTGTAACAACAAACTTTGCAAACTCATGATAAAGCGCCCTGTCCTCGGCATTCGACGAGTTTTTCAATGTATGCACAGTATTGTTGCCCTGGTAATAGGCGATACGACGCTCATCCCATATCCTGTAACGGCGGAACGCATCCATGTAGTTGCGAAGCTTATAACCACGTCCGTTTGACGCAAGAGCGTTGTCATCAAACTCCATCTCCATTCCCATCTTGGCAGATATCGCCATATTGCAGGCTTCGTCAAGACGGCTCAGAGGGGTTGCATCATTAAAAAAGTAATTAGGCTGCAGGTATGCGTAATTAAAACCCCACTTCTCCCACTGGGCATATCCCTGGGCCGAGAAATACGGAATCCAGTTGAATGTGTAATTCATCGAATTCAGATAATCCCCTACAGCAGTAAGAATAGTCGATGAATCGGTCGACTTCTCGGCCACCCAGTAGAAACCGGCAAGCTCGATATTCTTATACGCGCAGTCATTGAAACAGGCACGCACTCTGTCTATATACCAGCGGCAGGCCTCAACCCTGTCGGCCGAATTTGAGAAGTCAAGAGATCGTCCGTCAACTTCGCCCCAATAGACTGTCGGTGAGCCGGTGACGCTTGAATTCATGCGCACAATAGGCTCGGGAATGGTAATGACCACACGCTGTTTTTTCAACGGTTTTCCGATACGTGCGGCCACATTGCCTATAGTCTCGTCAAGTGCCGCAAGATTGTGGCCTTCCAAGAAAAAATAATCAATAAGCCGCGCCCAGTCGCTCTTTGTGGCCGAATCAAGAATCCTGCCTGTCACCGGATCCTTATAACCGGTAGCATATGTCACCATTGCCGATCCGGCTCCATAGTCGGCAAATTCAATAAACAGAAAAGAGTCGAAGAACCATGTCTCGACACCGGCCTGATCCTTATACGACACATATGATGCCAGACGGTCATTATCCCAATTGGCGATATAACGCTGGCGACCGCCGCCATACAGGAGAACCATATCGGTATAATCAAGAAGTCCGTCGCGCGACAGCTCCCACGAATACATTTCATCGGGTTCAGGCAGATTTACCGGTGGCTTCTTATCTCCCGACAAACCATAATCAGGAACGGTATGATCCTTTTCTCCACATGATGACATAAGCAACACCATCGGTGCCAGCATAATGACAAGCTTACAGAAAATGATTTTACTCATACAGATATATGTTTTCACATTATTTTTTGAAGAATCCCATGGTCGAGACAACCGGACGATTGCTGGGTGTGACATCGTTTATGTGCCTGGATCCTACCATCATGCCGGTTGAACCGCCACCGTCAAAGTTAACAGCGCCTACACAGCCAAGGCCCTTCATTATCTGAGCCAGCTCAAGAAGTGTAGCTCCATCCGAAGACGCGATACGGCCGTCACAGATGAACAGTATTATCTTGCCATCACCGGTATACCCGGCGGCTGTACGGTCAGGTGTCACATTCGTGCCGAATATATCATACGGCATTACCTCATAATTGGTGAGATAGAAGTCGGCACCCTTTGCCGTAGTCGTGAAGTTGAACGGAATCTTGCCGTCGATCAGCAACAAGGGGCCGGCACTAAGCGCATACTTCGGAGCCCAGCTCACAGGAGCCTCGGGAAGTTTTGCCGAGGGCTTGCCATACTTGTTCTCGCCCTTTACTGTCGCAAGAGGTGTATCATAATACATGCTCTTCCCGTCACTATCCGTACCTGCCCAATATGCCGCAGGCTTGCCGTTTGAATCAACGCCAAAACAGCCTCTTGTCACAGAATACATGACATCATACTCATCATCGGTCGTACGTAGCGAACCCCGCACATCGTTGATAGCGCCTTCCGCATTGCCCCCTACAACAGCAAGACCGGTGTTACGACCGTTATAAAAGTAACCGCCGTTAATCATCACATAGCAGTCTCCACCAAACGCGGCAGCCTGGTCATCGATGGTCTTTGCCGCTGACGGGACACTTACGCGGAACTCTACATCCCCTACAGATAGATCAGCAATCGCATACCAGGCATGGAAAGCCGACCCGTTAAGCCTGGAAGTTGTCTCATATACCTCGATCGACGATGGTATACCTGTATCGGCAACCCTGGTCCACTGCAGTGTGATTCTCGGATATTCTTCGGTCATCGAAGCCGTTGATACCGAACTGTAATAAACCGAACCTGCCGCCTTGATGTACGCTCTCACCTTATAGTCAACACCATAGCTCAGCTCTGTATTAGGAATAACCTGAAACACCTTGCCGTCAGCACCGATAGCCGGCCCCGCCAGATGCCCGTCAGATACCGTGGGCACCCCGTCCGCGCTCCAGCACAGACCACACTCTTCAACCAGTCCGGCATCGACATTCGAGACACGGTATGTGCCATATATGCAATTGGCCTCCGAGTCAAGCCCGTCGAGGCTCACTACCGGTTGCTCGGCCATGACAAGCATATTGAAAAGCACCGATACGACACGAGTCTGTTCCTTGGCATTGAATGCCTTCACTCCCACAAAGTACTGATTGCCCTCCTGCAGCACTCCGGCCAGAGTGTACGAAGTCTCATCGGCGGCGGCCTGCGCCACCTCCTCCCATGTCGGACTATCGGCACGGCGCACAGACAGGGCATAACCGGTTTCAGATGTTGAGTTATCCTTCCAGGTGACAAGCACCCGGTCTGCGCCGGTACGCTCTACTGCCACATCAGACGGAGGCAACAATGCCGGCACCGCTCCCCCGTCAACATTATCCGAGCACGACAACAAAGCTAAACCTATTGCCGGTATAATAATCATTTTTTTCACAATAATCTGTTTTTTTGTTTTCATAAACTCACGAAAGCCAGGCATTACTATTTTGCCATTTTAGCAGCATTGTAGGCTTTGACTTTCAACGACTTGCCGTTTGGCAGTACAATCGTTCGATCTCTATCACTCATATTGGCTACCACATAATATGACCGCCCCTTGACATCACTCCACTCGGCTCCGGTCACGACATTGGCGGGCTGATAATTCGGCACATCAAAGATCTCGTTATCACCCTCCGGAACAAACTCCGACATAAACCGTCCGCCAAAGAAGATATCATGATTGTCCTTACGGAATTTAGCTAAATTCTTAAGCATCAGAGCCTCGGCCTTGTTGGCGTCATTCATCAGTAGCTTAGGTTCTACCCAACCTAATTGTGAACCCCACAGCAATGATTTCATCGTCATATATCTGAGTGACCCGTCATTGATTTTCCAGGGCACATATGTGAACCCGCTGTACACACACCGGTCGCTATATATCAACGGGAACAGCGGCACCATGCGCATATAGTTAACATGGGGCGAATTGACAATAAGCATCATGTCAAACTGATCAATGTATGGCTCGGCATTCTCCTCGGTTGTCATAGCCTGATCGGGGCTATAGAACGATTCTCGCATATCGGTAAGAACATGCCTATAGGCATTCGGCCACCAGGCACCTCCTCCCTTGCCATGTCCATGATTGCCGGCATAACACGGTTCAGCCGCCGCACATCCTATCTGGTCCATATATACCCCGTCAGTACCGAGACTGTCAAGGATATACTTGTTGAGATAATGAAGTTTCCGCTGCCAGATGTCACTGGCCGGACACGTGACAGTGTTGAGCACCTTCGAACTGTATACTTCGGTATACAGCGTGCCGTCAGGTTTGCGACATGACGCTTCACTGGCATTCTCGGCTTTATAGCTCAGAGTAGCCGGATCCCACAGGCGACCGTTGATATAGGGAGTGACATGCGCGCCCATCGACTGAGCCTCGGCTATCATATCCTTAAAGCCAGGCTTGGCGGGAAAATACTCGGGATAATGGGTGTCAAAAGGATAATTATGCCAATAATACCAGTGCAGACCTACCCCCTTGCCATAATACTTGAGAGCGTGGCGGACGGCATCCATCGTAGCATCATCCACATCACCGGGACGAAGCCACATATCGGCATTCTCGACCCACGGGGCTATCTTGCGGTCACGGACATTCATCCGGGCCCATTTGGACGACAATGCCCAGGGACGATACCACTTGAGTGCCGTAGCCTGCCATGTATCCCGGTTATAGCCCATCTGCACACCATAGGGTAGCGCAAACCGGCCATCCTTGCTCCAGTCATAATTTGCAACCACCTCCTGCAGAAAGGTCACATTGTCCCCCTCCATCTTCATACGCATGATCTTATTGCCACCCTCTTCATCGCGTGGCGCAAAGAATACCGTACCGGCCTCGCCGTCAGGATCATGCATCATCATAAGCTGCATTGATCCGGTAACTGACGGATAGCGGGTCATCAGCTGTCCCTCACGACTGAGATTGTACTCACAGCCATACGCGATCGGCATCACTGCCTTTCCCTTCGGAATCTGCCTGAATGTCACCCGGGGAAACTCGACATCTGTTATAACCCATCCCTCGGGAAGAGCCGCATCGATATAAAACGACGGCATCTCCGCATCATCAGGAAGCGCTACCGTGACTGTCACAGGCCACCGTGGAACATCCTCAAGAACCATATCCCAGCTTGCCTTGACCGCCGGGACTCCGTCATACTCGGTAAACTCCGTGCCACGGTATTCGCCCCAGCGAGGCATGAGCAGCGGATTCTCACCGTTAGGACCCCTATAGGTAAGCTGCCATGGATGAGCGACCGAACCTGTGGCCGGCAAAAGATTCCGGCCGTCCATATTGAATTCCTTGAATAGGAAACTCTTGTCACCCGAGAATACCAAAGAGACATTTTCGTTTGACAGCACCAGATCTCCGGCGGTATTACGCCCGGTAGTTGTCTTGGCCTGTGCCACAAAACATAGCCCCGCAAGCATCGCGGTTGCCACAATAGTTTTTTTCATCATAAGTATGTAAGTGTTGTAAATTAGTTTATATTATAGTATGGTTGAATGCCGGATGTGTTTCGGCCTTGCGCGAAGGGTGCATAGACGTAGCTCTGTGACCGACAGGTAAGGTTGAAAATCGCCTTCAGACAACCGGAATATGGTATAAACTAATTTTTACCGAAGCATTGTATATTATGTAGTTTATATCATATTGGAATTTGATGGTCAGCGTATTTGACTTATAGCCGGTTCGACAGTCAATGCATTCAGGAACATGCTACGGGCCTCCTCCTCAGGTAGCGCGACCTTGAGAACGCGTCTCCTGTCAGAGGGCAGGATAATGTAGCCGGACTTGTCCCGCCTTATCTTCTGGCGCCTGCCGTCAAACGTATACAGTTCGGCATCGGCACCCTGACAGTCCAGTCTCACAACCGACTCTCCATTGCCATTCCAGTATATTATGCCTGTATTGCCGTCATCTATCCTATAGGAGAATGCCCGCACAGGGATCCGGGCATTAAGCGAGTCGGGGGTAAGCTGTGACACCCTGTGGATCTCATACCGGTCTCCACGGCGAGGCATGATCGTCCATTCGCTATCGGGATCGCGCATGGCGATCTTAAGTTCAGGAGATACACTCCCGGCAAGCTTGGCAGTCTCCCACAGGTTGATTGACAGCAGGTTGTCATCAGTGCGGGGATGACGTTCAAGTTCAGGCATATTCGCCACAAGTGAGATCGGGGAATCCCAGGCAAGCGCCTTGGAGCATATATAGTCATACATGTCGGGCTGCATGCCTATCGTATTCTCGCCAGGGGCCAGATAATTGACCCATCCGAAATTAACCGACGTAAAATCACAGGCCACCTGCCCGGCACATCTCAACGTATAACGTTTCATGGCCTGGCGGATACGTTCGGGCGGGAATATGTCAAACGCATTTCCACGTGAGAGTATATGCCATCCGTAATGAGACTTCTGGGCACCCTCGGCCCACATCGGAGCCGGACTCATGGCTTTGTATACCTCGAGCTGGGAGCGGGACACATTATACCAGTAAGGCATAGGGATATCCTCGGCCCCGTCAAAATAGACAAATCTAAAACCACACTCCGAATAAATACGTCCCAGACGTTCAGCGATCTCTCTCTGTATACCGCTGTTCTGGTCGATACGTATGAACAACGGCCAGTCATCCACATCAAGATGACGAGCCTCACTTCCGGCTCCATGAGCCGTAGCCTTGGAATTGAAACATCCCCTCTGACAACCTGTGAAAGTATATGGCTCGGTCGTGGTGACATCGGTAAACATTATAAGCTCATCGTCAAGATGCAACAGGCGGCGCCCATTCTCCATGCGTACACCCTCGGGGCGTTCCTCGACCGTTATTGTCGAGGTCACCGAATCGATCGGCTCCGACAGGCTGAAACGCGCCACCACATTACCGCGCCTGTCAGGCACGCCACTATTGATATATGGATCATTTACTGCAACTTTTGAATAATGGATATGGATACCCGGGATCATACCGGCTTCAGTAATCCTGCGTGTTATCTCCTTCAGATCATCCATGCCGCGCGGATACTCGGGCCGCCACTCATAGTGGCCGCATGCCTTTGCAAAATCAACATAGTATACAACCATCGTCCTAAGGCCGGCCTGCCTCGCCAGTTCGATATTACGGTCAATATTGTCGATGGTGACATCCCTCAGTTCATAGTAACTCATCGCATACTCCGGCCTGCGACGGCTCTCCACGCCACGCGGCATGTCAAAGTCTCGCTCAAGGGCATCCATACGGTCAAGAACGCTGTCGGGCCTGGTCACCACAAGCGCAGCCCCTGAGCCGTACAACTGTACCGAGGTGTGAGTCTGCGCCATCAGGGTCGTATTGTCCCGCTCGACACGCGAATCGATAAACGTAGTGGGATGTGTGCCCACCAATGCCACGGCCACAGAGTCATCCCACATCACATTGAGCCATTCGCCAAACCGTTCACGCTTTCTCAGCGGCAGCTGCATGACAGTCAGCTCGTCAAGTTCGGTCTTGCGCTTGACTCCATAATCCTCTATGCGATAATCCCGGTCGACAGGCGTAAACGCTATATATGACGGTGTTATATCAACCTTGATCTTGACAATATCATAAGTATCGGTAAACTCGGCCATAAGAGTGTCTCCTCTCATATAGCATCGGTTGGACGGGAATGAACGAGGCTTGGCCGGAAACATGAGAAAATTCTCATTGTCATATGGCCTGTACTGAGTGATGACACACACAGGCGCATCAACCCCCGGCTGGACACACTCCTCCCCCGTAGGCCTGTATACAAGACTCTTTACCAATCCGTCCTCGCCTATGGCAAGCGACATCTCATCGTTCTGCAACACGATATCACCGGCAACAGCCGCCATGGCGACAGCCGGCAACAGAGAGGTCGATATTATCCTGGGAAGTCGACAATTATTAATATTCATCATTTTCAACATTCTTGGTATTGACGCTGAGAGAAGGTATTCCATAAAGACTGGAGCAATATCAAAAAAACAACGATAGTATCAGAGAACCGGCCCTTTCATCAGTCGCGGTAGTCGGTATCACTGTCACGCAACTTTTTCTTGATTACAGGACCTTCCGGCTCCATATTACGGCCGGGTCTGCGATGGTCAAAATAATATATGCCCAGACGGTCAAACAGCCGGTAGGCATCGTCCAAACGTTTCTCAAAACTTTTATAGTCCTTGTTTGGAAACTCGGTCCATCCCGACTCGGCCAAGGCACATAGACGCGGCCATGTCATGAACCCTACACGCTCGCGATTGTGCATCAGCTCACTCCAGGCATTGGCCTGCATACCCGAGATATTCTTTTGCATCTCGACAGTGACACCGATCGACTCAAACCATGGATCAGGAAAAGCATAGACATCCTCCAGCGGACAGAATCCGTCCCATATACGCCCCACCGAGTGACTCTCATGCTGCACAAAGTCAAAGTACAGCGGCTTGCGCGGACACATCACTGTCGTATAACCGGCATTGAGCGAACGTGTAAGATACTCAGGCTTGTCATGACGCCACCACATTATATTGGTCGACTTGTCCACATCGAGATCAAGCAGTTCGTCCCAGCCTATGAGCGTCTTGCCCAGATGCGACACCTCGGCTGTCATACGGTTCATGAAATAGCGCTCACACTGCTTCACATTGTCAAAACCCTCACGCTCCATCAACGCCTTCACATACGGGTCGGTCTTCCAGGCATTGATACCATAGGCCACTTCATCGCCTCCTATGTGCATGTACGGGCCGGGAAACAGCCCGGCTACCTCACCGAGAATATCACTGAGGTAAACATATGTCTCCTCCTTGCCGGGATTGAATGTAAAATCAGGGAATATCCCCTCGCCGCCGCCATTATACTCAGGATAGGCGCGGTTTGCGGCCGTCGCATGTCCGGGCATGTCAATCTCCGGGATTATCATCACATGACGGCGCAAGGCATAGTCGACGATATCACGTATCTCATTCTGGGTATAGAAGGCACATGGAGAGTCCGGGTCACTGTGGGAACCGATTCCCCCCACCTCTGCAAGCCTCGGATACTTCTTTATCTCTATACGCCAGCCCTGGGCATCGGTAAGATGCCAGTGAAAACGGTTGAGTTTATAATATGCCATCAGATCAATGAACTGCTTTACACTCTCCACCCCTGTAAAATGACGGGAATCATCACGCATGAATCCGCGCCAGCCATAACGGGGAGCATCGATGACGGTCACACACGGCAACTTACTGCCGTTGTCAGACAATTGCAGGAAGGTCTGAACGCCATAGAACGCTCCGGCCGCATCCGAGGCGCCTATTACTACAGCATCCTTTGTAATCTCCAGCCGGTAACCCTCACTATTATCGACATTGTCGTCACGTCTCAGTACAATCCTGCCATCGGGATTTATCGATGAGACCTTCCCCCTGGCCAAAAGCGCTTCACGCAGATAATCCCCCTCGCAGGTAAAAATGGGATCGGTGACATTGATATCATAACCGTTGACAGTATCATAATATCCCTTGCCGGTCTCGACACTCTGCGGATACGGAATCACCGGCAACGGCCTGGCGGCATAAAGGCCCGACACAGTGATGACTGCTGTCAAAAAAGCCAAAATACGGTTCATATTCACAATTGATATTATTTATATAATGGGCGGAGATGGGTTTCCCGCATATAGAGGATACCCACCTCCGCCATATACTTAAAGCAGCTTGTCAGATGTCAAAACGGGTTATCTCATACGCTATCAGCGCCTGGTCATGAACCAGCATGTACACCTGGATCGCATTCCCGTCATCCGAGCGGGCAAATATCACATCATTCATCTCCAGGCCGTTCATACCCATGATTGTGCCGGTAGTAAACGAATATGTCGAAGACATTCCGGTCACCACTGCGCCCGAACCGGGGACTCCGGCTGTGCCACCGGCGTTACCTTCACGTGAGTCAAACAAAAATCCGCTTGACAGAGACTGCGAATTGGGCGACATACTGATATCGGCTACATACAGCCTGAAATTCCATCGATTCTGACCTGAAGTATAGCCATTTGTCGTTGCAAGGAAACGAGTGCCGTTGAAATCGATCACCGCATTGCTTCTTGTGCAGTAACTATAGTTTGGCGTACCGACTGTAGTCGGGTTCACCCACCAGTGCGATCCGGGCTGCTCAAAGAAGATACAGCGGTCGCCGGTGCCCGGCGGTATGTAGAAAATACCCATACGGGCCATTCCCTGATCCCATACATAGCCCCACGGAGCCTCCGATGTCAGCATCGTACACTTTGACGCGCTCCACATCGATGGAGTACCGGCACCATTGCCGGCCCACTCCACAAAGGCTTTGGTAGCCGACTTGCCATCTACAAAGGGCAGTATGACACAGCGCGGATGTGCCTTCGACACGGTTCCCAGCGCAGCATTGCCCGAGGTGATATCTCCCTTACATGTGACGGTATTGAACATCTCGTAGTTATTGATTCCATTGATGCCCTTCGGAGCATTCTGAAAATATCCACCGTCCATACTTGCCCACAGGATGCTCTTGGGTGCGTTCTCGATACCATTCTCCCATACGAAGACACGTACATTGGGGTCGGTCATGACACCGCCATTATAGTTGGCACTGCTGTTTACGTATGAAGCCGCGATAAGATGGCCGGCATCATCGGTGCATATAGCACGGAATTCACGATCCACAGGCATTCCGGTAGTATTGACATGCACATCCTCAAGCAGTTTGCCTGTAAAGCGGTTGAATACCGGCATCTGCGACACATCAAACCGGTTGCTGAGAATCAGGTAGTCACCCACCACTGCCATCGTTGTATTGGCATCGGCCTGGAATCCCTGCGGATTCTCGACTGTGGGCTGGATACCGAATAGTGAAGCCACATAACCTGCGCCATAGTCTTTGACAGCCGGATAGTCGATTGTCACATCATACACGATTTTCGTGACACCATCCTGTGCTGTCACAGTGATCTGCGGGAGCCCGCTCAGATCAAATATCCCGGTTTCAGGATCATAGGACGAGCACTCGAATGTTGCCCATGGCGACACCGATACGACAGCCGAATGCAAGGCTCCGTCTATGCTTGATGATGTCTTGTAGATCGAGATCTTGCCATGCTCCCCTTCCGAGACCGGAGCCGACACCACAATCGTGGCACGTTCCATCTCGGTGAGCACCACCGACGAGATGCCGGCGGCATTAGACTTCACATACTCGGCCAGGATTGTGTACGGCCGGGTGTTGCCCCTGTCATCCTGCAGGTTTGTACGATAGCCCACACTAAGGTCATGAATACCCGATATCGACGGAGAGAACACATAGCCGGTAGGCATGTTGGCCTCAAGCTTCATCTGCGTGAGATCACCCATGATCGGATCCACATCGCTTATATAGTATGGAACCTGGATGGTAATGGTGCCTGCCTCGGCATCCACCTTTGAGTCATACATCACATTGGGGTCGCTCACCAGATAACCCTTTACGGTCAACTGCTGCACTCCGAGTCCATCCTGGCGGTTGATCTCATCCACCTCCACACACCCCGGCAACAGAAAGGCCGAGACTGTAAGGCCGATAAATAAATATTTAAGTTTCATAGAATTACGTTTTTAAGGATCTGTTCGACTTTATTACTTCCACAGTTCGTTTTGTTCACATAGTGGATTAGCGTGAATCTCGGTATACGGTATCGGGAATATCGAATATTTGACAGGGAATTTACGATCCTCCAGATCACAAGCCACTACCTCATAGCCGAACGTACCGTTGGCGTTCTTAGTGATACGGATACCATGTACACGCTGTCCGTTCAATACCTGCTGATGTATATTCCAGCGTATGATATCATTATAACGGTGCCCCTCAAGACCAAGCTCACAGATACGCTCCTTCTGCAGGTCGGCAAGATAACCGTCCCATGACGGTTGCTGCACCTTGGCCGCAACACCTACGCGGGTGCGTATTTCATTAAGATCCTGATATGCCTTTGTCCACTCGTTTTTGCGGGCATAAGCCTCCGACCGTATAAGATATATCTCGGCAAGACGCATCTCGGGCCACAGCTGGTCACTAAGTTTGCTTGTATAGTTATACTCTTTCTTTGTCAAGAACTTACGAACCAGATAGCCCGTAGCCGTATAATGGACATTATCCCGGATAGGCAGGCCGGTATACGGCATGAATCCGTCTGTGCCACCCTCATATAGCTCGAGTGTACGGTTCTTCCATGTACAGCCGTTATAGAGTATCGACGCATAGAAACGGGGATCACGGTTCTGATACGGCTCGTTGCCATATCTGGCGAGATTGTTCCAGTCAAACGATTCCCATGTAGCCCCTACCTTGATATCAAACGACGAGGCATACTCCTCGGTAGGATTGATCGCCGCTCCGGCCTCAGTACCGGTCGCCGCGAGAGCATCTGAATTTGGCGCCGCCCACGAATTCCATGAATGCTGCTTGTTGCCCAGTTCAAAATAAACAGGAAGTATAAGCTCCGTATTCCCCGGATTTTCAAATATCTTGTTATAGTCATCGACCGTCGTTCCGGGCATAAGCGAGTATGTACCCGATCCGATCACTTTGTCGGCCGCCGCTATGGCGTCATCCCAGCGCTCAGCATACAAGGCCGCGCGCGCCATCATTCCATAGGCAGCGCCTCTTGTCACACGACCGTTGTCGGCCTCGCTCCAGGACACAGGCAGAGTCTCTGCAATATCCCTGTACTCTCCGATAACAAAGTCCCAGCTTTCGGCCGTCGACATGCGCGCCTTGTTATTGTTGCGGTGATCATCTACACCACCCTCCTCCGTACGCAGTATGACTCCGCCATGACGTGCGATAAGTTCCTGGTAGGCGAATGCACGGATAAAACGGGCCTCGGCTATACGTACGGCCACTTCCTCACCGGGAAGCTTGATCATACCGTTATTGTAATCATCAAGAAACTGGTTTATGATGCGTATCCAGTTGTACATGGTACCCCAGTTGCTGCGGAAGTTGCTTTCAACGGTCACATAGTTGTCCTGGAAGAAGATCTTGTTTAATGCTCCTCCGTCCACATTATACCATGGACACTTGATGAGATCCGACACACCGTCGTCTACAGCCGTCATAGCTTTTCCGGTCTCTATATCGGCCACATTGTGAAACGCCGAGTAGTAATACTTGACAACCATATCGAGATTTTCAATCGAGGCATAAGCGATATCCTCGCTATAGAAGCCGGTCGGCGCCACCTCGAGGTCATCACAGGATGGAGCCGCGATAGCAAGTGCCGCTATCAGTCCTATCGTATATTTTTTCATATCCTTATTCTTTAATATGAGTGTATTGACATTAGAATGAAAGGTCAAGACCGAATGTGAATGTACGCTGCTGGGGATAGAACGACCATGCATAGTTGCCACTTTCAGGATCAAGATACTTGAAATCGGTGATCGTAAACAGGTTTACGCCCGATGCGAAGAAGCGCACATTTGACAGGCCGGCTTTCTGTGTCAACCCGCGGGGAAGTGTGTATCCAACAGTCAGATTCTTGAGACGCAGATAAGCACCGTTTCGTTTCCAGAATGTTGATACGTACGAGTTCTGGGAATTTCCCGAAACCGAGAGTCGAGGATACTCTGCATCAGTATTGTCGGGACGCCATGATCCCTCTACAAGATACAAGGGAGAGTTGTCCCAGTTACCATACCACGGACGGGTAAGAGGGCAAAAATCGCTTACACCCGATCCTAACATCCTGTCACACAATGCCGCTCCCGAGAACTGGAATGAAAGATCAAAGCCGTTCCAGTTAGCCTCGGCATTCAAGGCGAACATCATCTCGGGACGCGCGCTACGGGCTATATAAGTCTGGTCTTCCGACGTGATTCGTCCGTCTCCGTTAAGATCCTCATAGATGATATCGCCCAGACGTGGAGTCTGACCTATAGGTTTGGGCATATTGTCAATCTGTTCCTGCGTCTGATACAGACCAATGGCCTTGAATCCCATTACACGCCCTATCGACCCTCCAAGGCTGCTCTGCCATGGAATCACTCCGGCACTCTCTGTGCGCCTCAACACCTTGTTATGGGCCCATGTAAGGTTGGCATTGATATTATATCCAACCTTCCCTATGCGGTTGGTGTGACGAAGTACGAGCTCAAGACCTCGGTTGTCAAAACGTCCGGTAGGATCGACGCTGGGGAAATTATTGCCCAGTGACGGTGCATATGTCGATGACGGAACCGATGTCAAGATATCATAGGTGTACTTGTAGAACCAGTCAAACTCGACTCCGAGAAGTCCGTTCCACATGGTAAGCTCGGCGCCGATATTATACGACCGGCACTTCTCCCAGGTAAGATTATCCTGCAGATAAGCTGCATTCTGGTAAAGAACGGTAGCGGCCGACGGTGTCGTTCCGAAGACCGACGTTCCAAGAGCCTGGACATAATTCTTACGGTAAAGCCACGGGGTAGTATTGTCATTGCCGGTCAAGCCTATAGATCCGCGTATCTTCAGGAAATCAACATTACCGCCTATAGTCTCGCGGAACCAGTTCTCCTTTGAGAGAACCCAGCCTGCCGACACCGACGGGAAGAATCCCCAACGCTTTTTGGGCTGGAAAATATATGAACCGTCATAGCGGAAAGCAAACTCGGTAAGATATTTCTCATCATAGTTGTAGCTTACACGGCCGGCCCAGCCTTTGATTGTCGACAACCCGGCCGACTCCGAATTGACATTACCAATTTTGGGATCAAGTTCCGTACCGTAATTCAGATACGGAAGCTCGACGAATGCGAAATTTCTGCGACCGCCACTCAACAGCGATGATCTGTGCTGGGTCTGCTCATACAATACTATCGCATCAACATTATGTACTCCGGCAAATGTCCTGTGATAGCTTATTGACGGACGCATCACAACCTTCTGCTGTTTCTGGTCACCAACAACCATGTTTCCATTAGGTGTCAATGCCGCACAATTCTTCTGTATATACGTCTGGCTGCTGGGATTCCATGACATCACCTGATATGTATAGTTGAACGATTTGCTGCTCAGATCATACCAGTCCCAGGCAAAGAAGAACGACGCTTTCAGGCCGGGAATGAACGGTGTGTCCCAATCGATACGGCCCGAGGTATTGATTGTGACACGGCGCGATTTAGAGAATCCCGAGTTGCCGGCTGCATATTCCGGGTTATGACCTGTATCACGGAAACCGGTTGTAGGCATTCCATAACGGGGATCACTCGGATCACACATGTAATAGTTCTTAGGTATGTATGGAGCCGAATAGAGCATCTGGTTCTCAAGCGAGTAACCGCCATACTGGGTTGCATAGGTCTGCCCCGATGGATAATCGCTGTCGGCAATTATACCGGCAACACTAAACTGGACTGTCAGCGAATTGACCACCTTCACATCAACATTCGAACGGAAATTGCCACGCTGGTAAGAATGCCCCTTGAGATTACCGTTCTGTTTCATAAATCCGCCCGACAGGAAGTAATGGGTATTCTGTGTACCTCCCGTCACCGTAAGATTATGCTGGGTGTTGAGTGTGGTCTTCTTCATTGTCGAAAGCCAGTCGGTATTCTCAATGCCATCGGTAAGATCACCATTGCAGGTAGCGGCGATCATCTCGGGAGAGAACCTTACATCCTCCGGGTTGATACCGTCAAGTGTCTGGGCAAGATTATACCACTGCATGTACTGTGTGCCGTTCATCATTTTGGGTAGCGCAGTAGGATTATTCAGTGTCACCGTGCCTCGGTAACTTACATTGGCCCTGCCTTCCTGACCTTTTTTAGTGGTGATGATGATTACACCATTATTTGCTTTCATACCGTATATGGCACACGATGCGGCATCCTTCAGCACCGAGATTGACTCGACTTCGTTCGGATCAATAGCCGAGAGGCCGTCGCTGCCACGCTCCACGCCATCAATAATGACAAGAGGCGTTCCCGAATCATTATAAGACGAATAACCACGCACAAGCAGAGATACACCGTCACTGCCCGGACGACCGCTCCCCTGCATCGTTATCACACCGGGGAGCTTTCCCACAAGTGACTGTGACAGGCTGGTACCGGTGGTCTTGACGATATCTTTGGCTCCGATGGCCGACACCGCTCCGGTCATCGTCACCTTCTTCTGCTGACCGTAACCTACGACCACAACCTCGTCAAGAATCTTCGCATCCTCCTTCATGGTTACATTGACAATAGTTTTCCCGGCAATTTTCACCTCCTGCGGGATCATGCCTACATAGGTGAATGACAGCGTTCCGTCGGCAGGTGCCTTGATTGAGTACTGGCCATCGATATTGGTCGATGCACCCATCGTCGTGCCCTTCACCATCACGGTTACGCCCGGCAACGGCTCGCCGTTCTCATCCGAGACGACTCCCGATACTGTGACTTGAGCCGCAACAGTGAAAGAACACACCAAAAGCATAGTCAACGACACCATCATCATCTGCATACGGTGCGCTATGCTTTTCGTACTTTTTTCGCTTAAAGCGCGCATAGGATTTAAATTTAAGGTTAATAATGTAAAATAGTTTTTCTTCGCAATGTATGGCTCTCCATACTCTCATATATCTCTACATTACTCTCCGGCACCATTTTATGTTGCTGGAAAATACATCGTATTTTTTTTAGTTTTTTGCAAAAATAAATATTAGTTTACATTACCCCCCCCATTGGGGTTAATTTTTGTTAACAACAGCACATTTAATAATTTTTTTATGTAAATCATGCTGTAAAACATATTTTTTTCAAAAACCCCCGACTACAAATCCATATAATTACAGAAATGGCCAGAGCAACAAACGCCCTGGCCATACTTAGCGCCTACATGAAGCAGACAATCACCATTTACCCTAATGTTCCAAACTTTACCTGATTGAAATCTTTTTTGTGATCGCACTGCCGCCATCATAGGCAGTCACAATATATAATCCTGGTGACAGATCAACGCGTCCCGACGATGCGGCCACCCTCACTCCGGTCATGTCATAGATCTCCATACGCGTGGCCCCGCTTGCCCATACGGTCGATCCGTCAACCGATACACCGATACGGCAATCATCGCCAACCGACTCTATACCGGTAGATACCGGATGCAATATCTTCTCTATATAATCCCTTACACTCTTGCCGGCTGTTACATTCGAAGCCGATGTAAACTCGTCGGCCGAGGCATATCCCAGCCCGACGGGCGATGTTACGCCTATATAATCGAACGTAACCTCGGCGTCATCTCCGAGAACCCCTGGAGCGGAATCGGCATTATCGGCCGAATGCACCACTCTTATGCCAAGATAAGAGTAACCGTACACCTCCTGCCCGTCAAACTCAAACATCCTGTTGTTGGCAAATGATGACGGCACCTCGAACGGCACACTCCAGTCCGGAGCCACCGTAGGCTTGACATTCTCATTGGCAAGTCCGGGCATATAACGCCAGTAATAAGCCTCTGTAGCGTCATTGCCCGAGGCATAACGGCCGGCATTGGCATTCTGGCTGGTTATGAAATACGGAGCCACCGCAGTCTCCTCGCTGGTGGTCGCTGAGTCATCGCGCATCTGACGGCGCACATAGATCATATTCTTGTCAAAGTTTATGAACGTCGAGTTTTTGTACGTCACCTTGAATATAACTACCGTATTCTCACCGCCCAGCGTCACCGGAGCAAGATTGGCGATCTCGGCCCTGAGAAGACCGTTGGCATCACGCGCGCCGAGTTCGACAGTCAGCGACTTGCTGTCAGCACCATACGTAAAGTTTTTTGTACTGTTGAACGACTGCTGGTTCTTGCCCCACTTCGAGGCATCAAATGACTGCGCGGCCACATCCGATATACAAGCCATACACAGTGAAACAAACGCTGTAGAGAGTAGAATTTTCATCATACGTATAAATATTGGTTTAGATCAGGTTTTCAGACAGCACAAAATTACACACAGCCCGATGACCGCCATATTACAATTAATCCCCGAATATATACCTTTCTTTCCGGCATGCAAAATACACAAAACGTCACATTATACGCCTATACACGGTATTCCATGCACTATCCGGGACAATATATACCCTACTTTGGGACATATCGACATCGGCGGCTATTGCCTGCCATACCGATTATCGCTATTTTTGCATCAACATAAATTCAACCACCATTATCCATGAAAACCAGATGCATACTGTCACTGCTGATGCTTGTAGCGATATCGATGGCCGCACACTCCTCGGCCGGAATCGTCTTCCGCCACTGGGATGAATCCATCGGATTGCCGAGCGACCAGATAAGGAGCTTCTCCACCCTTGACGACGGACGTATCGCCATGAGGATACCCAACGGAACGGTCATCTTCGACGGGTCTCACTTCAAGCTACAGTCGATCGACCGCGAACGTCAATATACGCTCAGACACAGCCAGAAGAACGTCTATACCAACTACAAGGACTCCCACGGCAACCTCTGGCTCAAATCGCCGGGATACCTTACCGTATATGATCCCGCTGCAGCAAGATATATCTACGACATCGACAGCATCCTTACATCACGCTATGGACTGCAGCAGAAGATCCGCGACATGTATATCGACGGCCAGGGCGACATGTGGTTCATAACAGCCGACGACCGGCTGGTGATGCACGACAGCGGCTCGCACGACAATATCACTGTCGTGCGCCTTGACGGCGAATGGAGACACTCGCTCGGATACATCGTGGAGATCGCCTCCCACAACCACATCACCACGATATGCACCTCATCGGGAATCCTCAAATCGTGGGACAAGACACAACGCCGGTTTATTGAATGTGACGAGTTCTTCAAAGGGCTCATCACCGATCCCGACAAGAAGTTCAGGCTCGCCTTCGACTCCACCGGACGCACATGGGCCATGTACGACAGCCACATATGGATGAAATCTATGCCTGACGGCCATTGGCGAGAGATATTGTCAACCTCGGGCGGCTCCAATTTCTTCACTTCAATAGCAGTCGACCACAGAGACAATGTATGGATAGGGTCATCATGGTCAGGACTCAGAGTGATCGACGGCAATACACTCGGCATCGACGAATACCCCAGGCTCCAGCTCGAATCGGGCGACGAACTCTCAAACGACATCCAGGAGATACATGTCGACCACAAGGGTGGCATATGGATAGGAACCCTGTGGCAGGGTGTCGCATACTACCATGACATGATGAACCCGTTCACATCATTCCACACCGCCGATACAGGAGGTGCGCGCCGCAGCAACGAATCGGTAAGATCATTTATCGAGGAGCCCGACGGTGACATTCTTATAGCCACATCATTCAACGGCATCATACGATACAATCCCAAGACCGGAACCACCTGCCGGGAACGCCCCGACATCTTTCCGGCCGACGACGTTTACATGTGTCTCTATCGCGACTCGCACGGCGCCCTTTGGACAGGATCATACAACAACGGCTTCACACGGCTCATGCCCGATGGCTCCATACAGCGGTACAACCACACTACCGCATCCGAGACCAACATATCACGCGCCGTGCATGAAGCTCCCGACGGCCGCTTCTGGGTATCGGTAAACGACATGGGATCAGGCATTCTCGACACCGCTACCGGCCATATCACAATGTTGAACGAGACAGCGCCACGCATGTCGGCCCACCGGCGCGACTACGGATTCATACGCATCAACGACACCGCTACCGGTATCTTCGGAGAGAATGGACTGCATATCATTGACAACCAGGCCCTTGACACACTCGACCGTAAGACGGCACATGACATACAATGCTTCGCCGACTGCAACAGCGCTCTGGTCGACTCCCGCGGATTCATATGGTGTGCGACCGACAACGGCCTCATCATCAGTAGCCCCGATAAAAACGCCCCAAATGGATACACCACAACACGTCTGCTCACCGTCAACTCCCCTCTTCCGGGCAACTACATCTCCACTGTGATCGAAGACAAATACGGCCAGATATGGATCACCACGACCAACAGCCTTGTACGCATCATCATAAGACCCGACAACGACGACCGGTGGCAATATGACATGACAGCCTATCTGTATGGCGGCTGTCTCAACGCCGGACGCATAACCGAGAACGCCACCTTCATGAGCTCCACAGGCGATATCTATATCGGCGGCTATAACGGTGTAATACGCTTTAATCCCCGCGACCTGGCGATACCCCATCCCAATGACTCTACCGGGCCGCTGATCACAGGCATATCACTGTTTGGCAAGGATCTACAGCCCGGCGACACGACCGCAGGCCGAATCATAGTCGACACATCGCTACTCAACGGCAAGAATATCAGCCTGGATCACGACGAGAACTTCATTACAATCCACTTCTCGTCGCTCGACTTCATAAGCGGCGCTCACAAGCACTACCGTTACAGGCTCAAAGGATACGATTCCGACTGGGTGAGACTCGATGCCGCCAGCGAGCCACAGGCCATTTACACAGGCATTCCACCCGGCACTTACCGCTTCGAGGTAATGGCCTCGGGAATCGACGGATCATGGGATACCATCCCGGCCTTCATGACAATTACTGTCACCCCGCCGGCATGGCACACATGGTGGGCATTCCTCATATACGCCCTTGTCATAGCATCGGTTGCCATGACCTCAATCATACGTTACCGACACCGCAGACAGAGACAGCACCGGGAGGAAGCCGAGCGCCGGGAATTCATGCAACGTGAACAGCTCAACCAGATGAAATTCCAGTTCTTCACCAACATAAGCCACGAATTCCGCACTCCGCTGGCCCTGATCATGACCCCGCTAAGCCATCTCCTGTCCAACGAACCGCTCACACCGAAGCTAAGGAAAAAACTCTCGGCCATATACAGCAACGCCGAGAATCTGCTCGAACAGGTCAACCGGTTGCTCGACTTCCGCAAGCTTGAGATGGGAGGAGAGAAAATCAACATCTCCAGGTGCCGCATCGTCCAGTTCGTGTCATGCCTGATATCATCGTTCGACAACATCTGTGCCGACAAGAAGATTACGCTGACACTCGAATCAGACATACCCGAATACACCGACGTATACCTCGACACCCACAAACTAAGGCACATACTCACCAATCTATATTCCAACGCCATAAAGTTCACCCCAGACAACGGCACCGTCACCACAACCCTTGCCACCACCGACGGAGCCGACGGCCGACGCTTCCTCCAGGTCACCGTCAGCGACTCGGGCATCGGGATCGACGGGAACGACCTTCCCCACATCTTCGATCGCTTCTACCAGGCCGGCAACCCGGCCGAGAATCCTTCGGGATCGGGCATAGGCCTGCACCTTGTAAGGGAATACATACGCCTGCACGGCGGATCGATAACAGCCTCCAGTACCCCCGGAGAGGGAACAACCTTCTCGTTCACCATACCCATGGACATGTCCCCGGCACAAATCCCAGAGACCGGCATGAGGTCGGCCCAGGCCCCGACAGACAACAACAGCGACACCACCGGTGCTACCGCCCGCCGACCTTTCAAGGTTCTCATAGCCGAGGACAACAACGAGTTCAGGGATTTCTTGTCCGACTATCTGTCGGCCGAGTACTCGGTCGAGACCGCATGTGACGGAGCCGAGGCTCTCGAGATGGCCGGCAAATCCCACCCCGACATAATCGTCTCCGACCTTATGATGCCCCGCATGACGGGTCTCGAGCTGATATCCCGGCTCAAGAACGACATCTCCACGTCACATATTCCCGTCATACTACTCACGGCAAAGGCATCCGACGAATCACGCATCGAAAGCTACAAAGCCGGAGCCGACTCATACATCTCCAAACCTTTCAACTATGATGTCCTCCAGGCCAGACTCAGAATGCTGCTTACACAGGCCCGGAACCGCCACACCCGGTTCAGACAGGATGCCGAGATCGAACCGTCGGCCGTCACCATAACATCCCTTGACGAGAAAATGGTAAAGAAAGCCCTTGAGACAGTCGAGGCCAACATGGACAACTCTTCATTTTCGACCGCACAGCTCGGCGAAGCCCTCGGACTAAGCCGCAGCCAGCTGTACCGCAAGTTTGAATCGGTTACCGGAATGAGTCCGGCCGACTTCATACTGCGCATGAGACTCAAACGCGCCGCACAGCTGTTGCGCGACTCCACACTCAACGTCTCCGAGATAGCCGACATGACCGGGTTCAACTCCATCAAGTATTTCAACAAGCACTTCAAGGAAGAATACAACCTCACCCCAACAGGCTACCGCAGTTCTCAATCGTGACATTTGCACACAAAAGATGTTCACAATCCTATTTCAATGATTTTCAATACCACACAACACAAAACGACCAACATTTTGACATAAAACATCCATATGTGACTACGGCTCTTTCACGAAATTTGCAGTGAAATAATTTCACACCCAAAACCACTCTATATCATGAAGAGCCTACCACTATACATTATTATAATGCTGTCTCTGTCCATGACGGCCACGGCCGGTGCGACAGGCAATATCGCGTTGCCCCACAGCCTTTACATGTTGCCGGGCTCATGCAACAACCTGTTCACTCAGGCATACACAAGCCAATGGCCCTCCCACAGTTTCCATATACGCGTCGACGGCGACTGCCGTTTCGAACGCCGCACACCTGCCGTCACCACCGTGACCAACCCCGTCGACGGCAACAGGATTATCGTGACACAGATCAGCGCCGATGACTTCCATACAGTATCGGCCGACACCGTCACCCTGAGAGTAGGTGCGTCACGCAGCACATCACCGGTCAACGTCCAGATAATCGGAGACAGCTATGTACAGGGGGCTTTCTACCGCACCGCCCTGATCGACAGCATGCATGTGCCCGGTATCAGACTCTCGGGACTACGGCAACTCAATGGCTCAGACATACACTGTGACGAAGGCCGCGGAGGATGGACCCTCAAAGACTACTTCTCAGTTCCCAAGGGGGACAATGTCCCGTACTCAGGCTTCATGCAACCCGCCAGGGGCCGCTATCTCGGAGCATGCCGGTTCTGGATAAACTGTCACAAGGTACAGCGAGGCGAACTCACCGACTTTGAAAGCAGGTATCAGTGTGGTCGGTTCGAAAAATGCTCCGCACGGTTTGACCCCGCGACCGGCCTGCCACTGTCACCCGAGAAAGATGACCTCATGTGGGACAACACACACGACTGCTACATACGTTTCGACGGCCGGCGGTGGATACCCGACAGCAATGTCGATGAATCCACCTGGAGCTTCAACTACTCCAGGTACCTTGAAATATGGAATGTCGAAGCCCCCGACTTCCTGTTCGAGACCCTTGGACTAAACGACTTCCGCGACATTCTCGACGGTGACTACAGCGACTGGGACTCGATGGTTGTCAAAATGAAAGACTCATACCTCGAGGCCAATCCCGACGGGATATTCGCCATAGTCATCCCGTGTAGCTCGTGCGGCAGCATGAACAACCGCCGCGGTGATTTCACAGCCAGGCAGAACGCATGCATGTGGAATTTCCGCAACCATCTGGTCAATACATTCGGCGACCGGGAACAAGAACGTATCTATCTCGTCGACATGGGTATCACCATCGACAACGACAACGGCTACCGCGTTGACAGCGAAGGCCTCCAGACCGGCAATCCGCACCCCTATCCCAACTACCCGTCTATGGGCATGCCCTTGGCCGCATTCATTCAATATCACCGCAGATAATCCCACCGATATCGAACCAGCTCTAAAACCATTATAAATGAACAATCACTTGAATTTTGTAAAACAACTGTCCCGCCATGCAAGCTCGGGTGTGCTTGTGGCAGGAGTCACTGTCATGGCAACATGCCCGTGGACCGTAGCCGCCTCTACGGCAACAGCCACACAGGTATCACAAGAAACCGTGTCGGGACTTATCACCGTGACCGGAGTGGTTACCGATGCCACAGGCGAACCACTCATCGGCGCCAGCGTTTTCGTAAAAGGCAAAGGAACCGGCATAGCGACCGACTTTGACGGCAGGTTCTCGCTGTCAGCCCCGGCCGACGGCTCTCTTGAAATCAACTATGTGGGGTTCAAACCTGCAACCGTACCTGTCGACGGCCGTACAGTCATTGACATCACCCTTGAGGAAGACTCGGCTCTGCTCGATGAGGTTGTGGTCGTAGGCTACGGTACACAGAAGAAAGAATCTCTCACCGGCGCCGTATCGGTCGTCGACTCAAAAATGCTCAGCGACAAAGGCTCCCTGTCCAACCCAGCTCAGGCCCTCCAGGGACAGGTTCCGGGAGTGTTCGTGACACGCAGTTCCTCCGCTCCAGGAGCCGAAAGCTGGACTATGAAACTCCGCGGTTCATTCTCCAAGAACAACCAGGCGGCACTCGTGATCATCGATGGCGTTGAAAGCGAGGACTTCGGCAACCTCAACCCCAACGACATCAAGTCAATAAACTTCCTCAAGGATGCATCGGCGGCCATTTACGGTTCAAAGGCCGCAGGCGGCGTCATCATCGTACAGACAAAAAGCGCCGAGGCCGGGAAAGTCAAAGTCGAGTACGGCAGCTCGGTGACAGCCAAGTTTGTGGGCCTGTCACCCAAGCCAATGAGCCTGCCGGAATGGAGCGACATGCTTATAACAGGCCTTGGCAACGACGGTCTCGGAGCCGAGAACTACAAGGTACAGTATGCCATGCTGGCAAAGGCCAACTATGGCTACTACATTGACAACCTGCGTAATCCGTCACCTATCAGCAACTTCTCGGGGGTAAAAGACTTCTGCTTCTTCGACACCGACTGGCAGGATATCATGTGGGGCACTGCCGCATCCACATCCCACGAACTGAGCGTATCGGGCGGATCCGAAAAAAACACCTACCGTGTGTCGGGACGGTATATGTACGACGGTTCAAACCTCAAGTGGGGAAACAATTCCAACCAGAAGGCGACAATCCGCTTCAACGACAATCTTAAATTCTCAAGCCACCTGTCGCTCGAGAGCAACATCGCCTACTACCTCAACAACAACGTCTCCCCATCACAGATCGCATATGCCCTCAACCCCAACGGCAACGCCAACCCACAGCCGGGTCTGCCGGCATCGACCGTCGACGGCAAGCCATATGCATGGGGCAACTGGGACACCCCCAACTGGGTATGCGAACTCGGCGGCGACAACAAGCTCAAAAGCTGGGGCATAAACATCGGCGAGACATTCCGCTACAGGTTCAACGACCACTTCGACGCCGTCGCCACCCTCGGCTACAACCACTCCTCGGCAGTACGCGACATCAAGAAGTATCAGGTCACATACTACAACTATGCCGGAGACACAATCGAGTCTCTCGCCGGAGGCACGGCCGACGACACTTACTACACCAAGACCACAGGCGTTACCAATCTGTACTCGTTCAACACCTATGCCAACTGGCATCAGGACTTCGGACGTCATAACGTCGCCGCCATGGCAGGAGTACAGTACAGCTACAAGGACTACGACTACTATGCCCTGACGGTAAAGAATATCCTCCCCTCTCTCAATGTTCCAAACGGCACCGGCACCGTGACCCTCAAGAATGCCGACAACGAGAATCCGCAAAGCTGGCAGGAAGCGCAGCTAAGCTACTTCTCACGACTCAACTACAACTATGCCGGCCGATACCTGCTCGAAGGCAATTTCAGGTATGACGGATCATCCAAATTCCAGCCCGAAAACCGCTGGGCCTTCTTCTGGGGCATCTCCGGCGGATGGAGACTCAGCGAAGAGCCGTTCCTGAAAAACGTCAGGGCAATCTCCGACCTGAAGATTCGCGCATCCTACGGCACCGTAGGCAACCAGGGAGGAATCGACCGCTATGACGGTATGCAACTGTACAACTTCACCCAGAACGGCGGCGCCTTCATCGGCGACAACCGTCTCCCTATCGTCGACACCAACGGCAAGCTCATATCTCTCGACCGCCAGTGGGAGACTATCAGGAACTACAACCTCGCCATCGACTTCGGATTCCTCAACAACCGCCTTCGCGGAACGGTCGAAGCCTTCTGGAAGAACTGTGACAACATGCTTATCTCCATCAGCTACCCCTCAGTACTCGGTGACTCTGCCCCCACAGCCAACCTCGGACGCTTCAAGGCCAACGGCTACGAAGGCCAGCTCACATGGAACAGCAACATCGGCCGGGTTGAATACCACATCGGCGGCACCATAACATATGCCACAAACACCCTTGTCGACAACGGCGGCGACGACGCCATCCGCGCCGGCGTCGTAAGCAACCGCCAGGGATACCCCCTAAACTCGGTCTTCGGATTCCGCTACTGCGGTAAGATACAGAACCAGGATCAGCTCGACAAATACAAGGATCGCTATGCCGACAACAACTCCATATCAATGCCGCAGAACCTACGCCTTGGCGACAACATGTATGAAGACGTAAACCGGGACGGACGCCTTGATGAGGACGACCTCGTATACCTCGGATCAGACGATCCCAAGATATCCTACTCCTTCAATGCCGGTCTCAGCTGGAACGGATTCGACATCTCTGTCGTATTCCAGGGTGTAGGCGACCGCACCGTATGGCGCGCATCGACATCCGTACCGCAGTATCTCACCGACAACTGGCTCGTGCCACTGCGCGCATGGTACACCAATACATCCAATGCCTCGGTAGGTAACGTCTGGAGCATCGAGACCCCCGACAACCGCTATCCCACCTACACCAACGACCAGAAAATCAACAACTACAACTACTACTGCTCGTCATGGTCGGTCGAGAACGGCTCATATCTGCGACTCAAGAATGTTACCATAGGCTACACATTCCCGGCCACGCTGATGGCACGCACACACATCCTGACCGGCGCCCGCATCTACTGCACCGGCACCGACCTTTGGGAATCGACTCGTATGAACGACGGCTTTGACCCTGAGGCTACCCGCACGGTAAGCTCATTCCAGCGTTATCCGTTCACACGCAACCTCACATTCGGTCTCAATCTCACCTTCTGACTCCAATACCAACACCATTACAATGCATAAATCAATTATAACACGATGGCTATCGATCGCCATCATAGCCATGACCTCGGTGTCATGCCTTGACTTCGAGCCACGACAGCAACTTGCCGACGGCAACTACTGGTCGACTCCCGATGACTTCAAACTGTTCGCCAACAACTTCTATGGCTGGATACGGTCATTCGCAGCCGCTACCGAATACAAGAGCGACAAACCCTGCCACTCTGATTATTATTCAGACCTCATCACAAATATCAACCAGCGCAACTACTATTCCAACGGATCAAACTCCGTTCCGGCCACCGACAGCAACTATGGCTCGAACTACAGCCACATACGCCGGTGCAACATACTGCTGTCCAAAGCTGACGAATATCCCGGAAGCATAGCCGACATAAAGACCTACATAGGCGAGGCCTACTTCTTCCGCGCATACTGCTACTTTGACCTCGTACAGCTCTATGGCGACGCAATCATCGTGACCGAGCCGCTCGAGGTAGGAGCCCCTGCCATGTACGCCGCGCGCAATGACCGTAGCGAGGTGATCGACCTGGTGATAGACGACCTTCGACATGCCATCGACATGTTGCCGGCCAACAGCCAGATCACCGAGGCCGGACGCATATCAAGCGAGGCCGCCGAGGCATTCCTCTCCCGCGTAGCTCTTTATGAAGGCACATGGCAGAAATTCCGCGACAACACCGAGCGTGGCCACTACCTGCTCGGCATAGCCGCCGACGCCGCCCTCAATGTCATAAAGAGCGGTGCCTACAAACTCTTCTACGACTCCAGGCTCGGAGTTACATCACAGAAGTACATGTTTGTCCTCGAAGACGACATGTGCAATCCGGCCGGACTCACAAAAAGTGCCAATCACGAGTATATCATCACACGCCGCTATGATATGGTCGAGTCCCCGCTGGGTTCGGTAACCCACTCGTTCCTTAACAACGCCATATGGGTGAGCGGCAAATTCGCCAACATGTATCTGTGCCAGAATGGTCTTCCGATCACCTACGGAGGCCGGGTAAACCCGCAGTTCAAAGGCTATGACAAGATGGACAGCGAGTGGGAAAACCGCGACAACCGCATGCGATACACACTTATGAAACCCCACGACAACTTCTGGAGCAATCTCAAACCGCGCAAAAACTGGGACGACACCGACACTAACCCGGCCATCTCCGATTTCAAACCGTCGGCAGGTACAGGCTACAACAATCAGAAGTTCTGCCAGGAACGTGAGGTCGACGACAGCAAGGAAGCCTTCGACTTCCCGGTACTGCGCTACGCCGAGGTTCTGCTCAACTATGCCGAAGCTGTCTTCGAACGCGACGGCAAGATATCCGACTCTGACCTCGACCTGTCGCTCAACCTCGTAAGGCTGAGAGTCAACCCCGACATGAAGCGCCTCAGCAACTCGCTTATCGAGAACAATCCCGGCATGGACATGCGCACCGAGATACGCCGCGAGCGCACGATCGAGCTTTACCTCGAGGGGTTCAGGCTCGACGACCTCAAACGCTGGAAGACAGCCGAGACCGAGATGCCGATGGACATCACAGGCATAGTGTGGAAAGATACCGAGTTCCAGACATCATGGCCATCATGCCCCTATAATGTCAACGGCGACGGTGCCATTGTCATCGAGACCAACCGCAGGTGGGCCGAGAAGAACTACCTCTTCCCTCTGCCGGTCAACGAGTTGCAACTTAACCCTAACCTTAAACAGAATCCACAATGGAACTGAACAGAATACGCATTTTCACCGCCACAGCCATCCCGGCCATGATAGCCGCATCGGCATTGACGTCGTGTGACGACGACAAAGTGCTCACAATGGGAATGCCCGAGAGCATACCAGTAAGCAATATAACACTCGATGTCAGCTTCGAACTGCCTCTGGCGGTTGGAATGGACACCACCATCACCTACTCGATAGCTCCGGCCGAGGCCCGCGACAAGACCCTGCAGTGGAGATCGTCCAATGAGCTTGTCGCCACAGTAAGCCCCGACGGTGTCATATCGGCCCTCGCCGTCGGACGCACCACCATCAGTGTCACACCAGCCGTAGGATTCGGATGCGAAGACGCCGCACGGTCGATATCGGTGCAGGTAATCCCCGAGATTGTCAAAGTGACACATCTCTCATTCACCAACACCGTGAACGAGATCTACGAGGGTGACCGACTGCAACTCGAGACCGAGCTATTGCCGGCCAACCATACATACAGCCATCTCTACTGGACTTCAAGCGACAACAGCATCGCTACGGTCGATGCCAACGGCCTTGTGACCGGCATAAGCGCCGGCACCGTCGACATCACCGCCGCCACACACGACGGCAGCGGGGTGAAGAATACATGCCGCATAACAGTAAAGCGCAGCGTAGCGGCCGAGGATGTCAACATTCTCCCTTACGACACACCTCTCTATTTCATGCAGCCACTGCAACTGTCGTTCACGACGACACCCGAGGATGCCACACGCGCCACTATCGACTGGACCAGCGACGACGAGACCATCCTGTCGGTCGACCAGTCAGGACTCGTACGGGCACGTAACTTCGGCTCGGCAACTATCACCGCCACATGCACGGCCACCGGCAAGAGCTCAAGCATCACACTCTCCGTCGACCCCGGCTATTTCATCTGGGACCACACCAACGACTTCGAGCAGTGGACCATCAACTCCAACCTCGGCAGCATAGCACATGTTGACGGCATGCTCTCATGCAAGGTAACCGACGACGCCAATGCCCGCATATACCTGCAACGGGCCTATTCGACGGCAATGAATCTTATCGACCTCAATTTCAACAAGTATCCGATAATCGCATTCCTCGCCGACGACACCCTCAACGGAGCCGCAGTGGCCATCAATCTGGCTAACATAGGCAATACTCTGAATGTAAGCAAGAACATGACACGACAGCTCACCGGCGACGGACACGTGCTGTACTACCATGACGCCTCCGAGTCGGCCGCGCTGAGCAACGAAGCGGGCCTTGTACCCACCCGTGCATTCATGTTCAAGATCACAAAGTCACCCACCCCCACATTCAATATCCAATGGATAAGGGTATTCGAGAGCATTGACCAGATGAACGCATATATCACCGAATAGACATTAATACATCACAATGAAAATATATCATGACATATTGATGACGCTGGCCGTGGCCACAGCCATGACCTCATGCGTCGACGAGATCGAACATGGCACCACCGACATCGACTCATGGCCGCTCCCGCGCGTGGAAGTGACTATACCCGAGACCTTCACACACCCCGGTGTGGTATTCGACCAGGACGACATCGACCGCTGGAGAGATATCGTTCTCACACGCCGCCAGCCACAGTATGACGGATACCTGATTCTTGAAGCCGACCTGCTATCAAGGCCGACATATCAGATGAACGGCCCATACTCCGAGATATACTCGGGACAGAATGACCGGTATCCTGTAAACATCCAGAACCAGATCGCCAACGACTTTGGCGCCGCATGCCAGAATGCCATCATGTTCGCCGCCACCAGGCAGAAAGCCCATGCCGACAAGGCGCTCGAGATCATACGCGCATACTCCAATGCCACCCTAGGCTCGGGTATGGTATTCCATGCCGGCGGAGGCGGCAGGCTTGACAATGTGCTACTCGTAGGCAACCTCTGCGCCAAGCTTGTCTATGCCATCGAGCTGATGAGATACCTTCCAGACAGCGGCATGACCGACAACGACTTTGCCGATGCCTGCGAGATGTGCAAACGCTGCTTCGTCCCCACTCTCGATTACTTCTTCTCGCTCACCGACAAGGACTGGCTCGCCATAGGCAACTTCGGTGCCGCCGCGATGAACTGCTACGTGTCCATGGCCATTCTCCTTGACAACACTCAGATGTATGACTATGCTGTCAACCGATACCTTACAGGATATGACAACGGATCCATACGTTACTATATCGACGCCGAGACAGGACAATGCCAGGAGACCGGACGCGACCAGACCCACGCCCAGCTCGGACTCGGCATGCTCTCCATGCTGTGTGAAAACGCCTGGAAACAGGGCACCGACCTCTACGGAGTTCTTGACAACCGCCTCCAGCTCGGATACGAATATACCGCCCGATATAACCTCGGCTATGACTGCCCGTTCAAATTCATGCCCGAGCTAAGCGGAAAATACAACTGGTATGCCGCCGACCAGGTTGACAATGAAGAGCTCCTCACCGGACAGCGCACTGAAGGCCGTCGGGGCAAATTCTCCCCCGTATATGAACGCGTCTACAACCACTATGTCACCCGTCTGGGACTCTCTATGCCGTATGTCAAGGAAGTGCTTGAAACAAAAGACCGACCCGAGGGCAACGGAGCGCCCGACACAGCCCACCTCGGTTTCGGCACATTCCTATATTGCTCTGAAGGATACTAAGACTCTAATTGCTTTTTCATATGATCAGAACACTCATAGCTCTATCAACAGCGTTGGCGGCCATTGCCGCCAACGGCCCGCCACTCCCATAGTGATCGACCTGTGGGAAGCCGGCGACATGCCCTTTGACAATCACGTCACCAAGGCCGAGACCATGGACCACAGAGGATGCATAACCAATGTCTCCCACCCCACACTGACCATCTACACACCGGCCAACTTCGGCATCCGTCCCGAGGCCAACGCCGGCGTAGCCATCGTGGCATGCCCCGGAGGAGGATACTCGATGGAGTCACCCAACGCATCGACCGATCTCGCCGACTGGTACAACAGCATGGGCATAACATATGGCGTGCTCAAATACCGTATGCCCAACGGCGGCCATTACCGGGCCACCATAGCCGATGTCGACAGGGCGATGCGCATCATGCGCGAATTTGCCGACGACAACAGCATCTCAAAGGTGGGCATCATGGGAGCATCGGCCGGCGGACACCTGGCCTCGTCACAGGCCACACACTATACCGACAGCATCAGCCGGCCCGACTTCCAGGTTCTCTTCTACCCTGTCATAACCCTTGATCCCGGATACACCCACAAAGGCACAAGAGCCAAATTCCTCGGCAACGACCCCGACAGCACGCTTGAGTCTCAATACTCCAACGAGAAGCAGGTTACAGCCGATACGCCGCCGGCCATAATCTTAGGATGCTGGGACGATACCGTAGTTCCCATTAAGAACAGCATCGACTATTTCTCGGCAATGCGCGAAAAAGGTGTACCGGCGTCATTGTATATATATCCCGAGGGTAACCACGGCTGGGGACACATACATCAATTCAAGTATAGCCGACAATGGCATGACGATCTCGCCACATGGCTCAGAAACGAAGTGATCGCCAAGATACGCCGATAAAGCCGATCGTCAATTAAGGCTCTCACCTACGGTTTATTATGGCCACATAACCGCCGCCGCGGGCCAATGTCACAGGAATGCCGTCTCCACCGTCGATCTCGACTGCGGATATGACATGATCCTTGGCCTGGCGGTTGGCGTTAGCCCCGTCGCGATGCGACCTCACCCGGAAACGGCCTTCGCCAAGGAATGACATGTCGAGCACTATCTCACGCGGCGTCTCGCCATTGAGAACACCTATATACCATGTGTCCCCGCTACGGCGCGCCACAGCGATATATTCACCTATCTCTCCACCCAGCGCCACAGTCTCGTCCCACACCGTGGGGATCGACTTTATAAAACCGAAACTGCCCGGATTCTCATCATACTTTGACGGGCTGTCAGATATCATCTGCAACGGACTCTCGTAGACCACATACTGTGCAACCTGATGGGATCGCGTACCCTGGCTCATAGGCTCCTGCTGGTTGGCATTGAACGTCTCAGGATGAGCGTTAAGCATAGCTCCGGGCGTATAATCCATAGGCCCCGCCCACATCCTCAGATAGGGAATGATGACATCATGGCGCGGAGTGGCGCGATCGCTCCACTTGTTGTACTCCAGCCCCAGGACACCCTCGCGGGTCATAAGGTTTGGATACCTGCGACGCATACCCTCGTTGGGGTACGAGCCATGGAAGTCGACCATAAGACGATGCCTGGCGGCACATTCGGCCACATTCTCAAAGAAACCTACCATCTTGGCATCGTTACGGTCCATGAAGTCGACCTTCACACCCTTCACACCCCACTCCTCGAACTGTCCGAAGGCCTCTTCCATCTGGCGCAACACATTGGGCCACTTGGCCCACAGCATCACCCCGACCCCTTTCTCTCCGGCATGGCGGCATATCGCCGGCACATCGACACCATCGGCGAGCGTGAGCAGATCGTTGCGTGCCGACCAACCTTCGTCAATCAACACATACTCTATGCCATGCCGGGCGGCATAGTCTACCAGATACATGAATGTCTCCGTATTGATTCCCGACTTGAAATCGACTCCATAGATATTACGGTCGTTCCACCAGTCCCACAGGATACTGCCGGGCCTGACCCACGAAAAGTCGGCACCGGCGTCAGGATCATCCGACAGCAGGTAAACCAGCTCGTCGGTAACAATATCGCCGGCATTGTCAAACAGTCCGGCCACACGCCACGGGAATACCCGCCGGCCGGCTCTGGGCACCAGATACTGATGGCGCGTCTCGGCATATATCTTGTTATCACCGTCGGCCTGCACCTCCTTGTCGGGATAATTGGCAAATACCGCGTCAAAGCCTCTTTCCACCGGCTTAAGATACATCCCGGGATAGCCATACAGATTGGCATCGGCGACAAGCATCTTCACCCCGGCACGGTCAATCATGACAGGAGTCACAGAGAAACTGTCCACAGGTAGCTTGCTAAGAGCTTTGAACGTATAATCATGCTCATACCAGTTCTGCAACTCGTTGGTGAGCAACGTGATAGTCTCCGGGTCATCACCAAAGCGGTAGGCCACCGTCTCGCTGTTGACCGGTGACGGATTATCGGTAGTGCTTACAAATCGGTAAGCCACACCATTGTCATAGGCACGAAATTGGATGTCATGATCTTTATAACGGAGCGTCAGCTCATTATACCTGTCGTGCGTCGATGCATATTTGCGTTTCACAAGAAATTCGACAACCGAATCGACACTACGGCGTGATACCCCGGGACGTTTCTCATCAACACCCCAGGTATCCGCGCCTACGGTCATCGACAGCGGTGACATCTCGAGCACTGCATTACCGTCACGCACGATACTGTAAGTCACGTGGGGCGAGTCGTTTACCGACACGACAGTCCTTCCGTCAGGCGACTGGAGTCTCTGAGTCTTAGCCCCGGCATTCCCTGTCGCCGCAATGATACAGCCCAGCGACAGGATGGATATGATATGTTTCATAAGCAAGTGTTGTAATTTAATTGCCACCCGAGATTATAATGAACGAGAGGCCGGCGATGAACAATACAAACATCAGTGCCAGCAGACGCGAGGTCGATCTCTTGCAACCGACAAACTCTTTCCACACGAATACTCCCCACGCGGCGGCTATCATCGGTGCTCCCCGTCCGAGAGCATACGAGATGGCGGCACCGGCCTTTCCGGCGGCTATGTAACTTAGTGCTGTTCCAAGCCCCCAGATACAGCCTCCGAGTATGCCTACCATGTGGGTCTTGAACCTGCCGGCAAAGTACTCGCGATAGGTGACCGGAGCGCCTGTGAACGGGCGTTTCATCACGTAGGTGTTGAAAATGAAGTTACTGAGGAATATGCCCACGGCAAAGATGAAGAATGCCGTGTAGGGAGTAGCCATGCCGGGGGTGGGGTTCTCGAAGTTGTCGAGGTCCATCGCGGCGGCCACGAAGCGGTAGAAGAACGCCATCAGTACACCGGCTATAGCAGCCAGGATGATACCCTTGCGGGTGTTGGCGCCGGAGTTGCCGCTCTGCTGGCGACCGGCGGCTATGCCGTTGCATATAATTGCCACGACGATAAGCGCCACGCCCAGGAACAGCCATGCGGGGTCACCCTTGGGAGTGCTGAAGTAGTTGATGATCACACCCAACACCAGGGCCAGGCCTACGCCCAGCGGGAATGCCACCGCCATACCGGCCATCGATACCGATGCCGACAGCAGGATGTTTGAGGCATTGAATATGAATCCACCGGCAAGGATACTCATTACATAGTCACCCTTGACCTGCCGAATATCCTCGACAAATGGACGTCCGGCCTCACCTAAGCTGCCCAGGGTGAACACCAGCAGCAGTGCAAATAGCAGTATGCCTATGGTGTAGTCCCAGTAATATAGTTCGTAGCGCCAGTTTTTGCTGGCGAGCTTCTGGGTGTTACCCCAGGAGCCCCAGCATATCATTGTTATGAAGCAGAAAATTACCGCGAGTGTATAACTGTTGACAATAAACATAATAGTCTTGTTTTTATAGTTATTTCATTGTAGGCTCAGACTTGCCGGTGACACGTCTTGCAAGAGCCGTGAGCGTACGCTCGATATCGCCATCCGAGACCGACATATAACGATGACGTCCATTCCCACCGGGTGCATACAGGCTCTTGCCTATGCTGTCGATGGTTATAGTGCCGGCTTCAGAAAGAGAAAAATAGGCCGAGTCTGGTTCTATTGCCTGCAGTACCGATGTGAGATCCCACGTCTGCCGGTCATAGGGCATCTCGGCATATACCTTGTATGCGACACACAACGGATGTGAATCGGCATTCTCGAAGTCATTAAGAATACTCTGATGAGGATACAGCAGTCGGTTACCTAATTCCCAGCCGCTTGCGATCATTTCGCCTGGCCACTCTGCAAACACTGCCTGTGCCGCCGGCAGGTCCTGGACAATGTTCCACTCGGGAAAATCAAATTCGTCGCCATACAGTCCACCCATCACAGACAGCAGCTTTACCTTCTTAGCCGCCAGGGATTTACCATCAAGAGAACTATATTCATCAGGCCCCGATTGGAGCAGTCGCGCAACGTTGGTCTCAGGCCCCGTGACAATAAGCACCACCGAGCTATCGGGTTGTGATGCCAACAATTTACGTAGCAGGCGGTATCCCTCCGGCAACGAATCAGCTATACTGCGTACAGGTTCCAGAATATGACGGCCGCCAATTATGGTATCAAGCACCTGACGGTTATAGCCGCCATCTTCCGGATTGGCACCGTTATAGGCATACCCCAGCGGGATGTCCTTACGCCCGTGAAGACGGCAGTACCCGTCGACATACTGTATGGCATAAGGGCTCGATTTACTGATAGTTATGCCCAGGAGATCTATTTTCCCGGCATCCTCGTAGTTGAAGAGCATCTGCATGGCCAGCACGTCATCGATATCGTTGCCGACATCGGTGTCGAATATCACGGGCACCGCAACCTGTTCGACCGCGGCCGGCGTCTTGCTGCATCCAGTGCCCATCATCAGGCCGATAGCGGCCATTGAAATCAATAGCTTAGTATTCATTGGTTAATCTTTGTATTTGTATTTTAGTGTCTTGTCGCTGTTAATGTCAAAGAACTCCGATCTATCCAGGCGGGTGTCACCTTTGACGGGATCGCTGTCGACGCTCACATAGCCCATGGGATGATAACCACCCCTGAAGTAGTTCTCGTTGGCGAATCTCAATGATGGCTTCATTCCCGCCGGATCAAGTACCGCCATGGCAAGGATATACCGCCCCGGCTCGATGCCGTCAAGGCTGATTGTCTTGTTAACATCGTACACCTCGGGAGCCTGCACATAGCGGTCGGCCTCGATGTTCCAGTCGTCGCCGGGCATCCATGTCGAGATGTCGACACCTTCGAGCACCGTGCCGCCGACCTTCTCGCGTGTTGCCGGGTCGAGCAGGGCAATCTCCACCGGCCAGTTGTAGTAGAACGGTGACGAGCCAGTGTTGACCACCTTGAAGTCGATGTTGAAGTCTTTGCCCGAGGCTATTGACCTCGGGTAGCTGAACTCCTTGACAACAAAGCGGTAACCCATTGCCCGCTGCAGGTAGTCGGCATTACGCTGGAACTCGGCGTCGCTCCAGTCGGCCCACGTGATACCTCCGAGATGGTTACAATGCAGATTGCGTATCTGCTCGTGGACGCAGACGCGGGTAGCACTGTCGGCCACGACCTCCTCGAAGCTCCTGAATCGGGCCAGATCACCCCAGTTCCAGGTGATCTCACCGCCAATGGGCTGAGTCTTCCACCGGTCGCCCAGCTTGCGCATCTCCTCGTATCCACGCACTATCTCCTGTGGCTGGGACCACGAGTCCCAGTAAATGCCAAACTCATAGTCCTTGAACTCGTAGGCATATCTCACCATCACCTTCTTATTCTTGAAAGCCTTGGTGAAGGCATCTCCCAGTGTCTTCTCGATACCCGGCAACCACGTGCGGTTGTCGACATGCTCAGGCTCATCGTGAGGTGGCCAATAGGTCGAGATGTCGGGATCATGATGCTCGCCCCACTCTCCTATGATACCCATCTCAACGTAGGCCACACGCGGATCGTTGTCCCACGCCTTGCCAAGTTTCTCCACAAGATTCTCTACCCGCTCCGGAAATGCCGGGTCGAAGTATCCTCCGACAATCGGAGTCATCTTGTCTTCGGGATCGACTGTAGCCATCACCGAACCGTCAATGAGCTTATAGGGTGATACCTCCTCCGGGATACCTTTGGGCCAGTGCCAGCCCACAAGGTCGTCGGGGTGTGACGGATTCTTGGGTTTGCCCGTGTGCCACGGCTCGATCCATACGAGAAACACTCTGGGAATAACCTTGACATTGATATCCTCGACCCCTTTCCAGCGGTGATCGCTGTAGGCGATGATCTTGTCGACGCCGTCGCCCGGGTCATCCTCGATCATGTTCCACTGCATGTACTCTTTGATCATGGAGCCGTAGGGCTCGGGATACTCGGGGCGTACGGGGTCATATCCCGGCGCAAAGAATTCACGGAACCCCTTCATGGGGTTCCGGAAAGCTGCCGGATACTCGTCATAGCCCACAGTGACCATGTCCTCAGATGTACATGCATGAGCAATAAACACCAGCAATACAGCCATGATGACAGGGACTCGGATCATTCTCATTTCCATGACAATCAATTGAGTTTATATCTGAGAGTCCTGTCATTGCGGAGGTCGGTGAACGATGTCGGTTCCACCTCATATTTGACAGGCTCGGCGTTGACACCGATATAACCCATGGGGTGACGTCCACCCTCAAAGTAATTGTCGATAGCCAGACGGAGCGACGGCAGGTTGCCGGCCGGGTCGTTGACCGATACAGCCAGAATATAGCTTCCCGTATCGAGAGTGCCGTCATAGGTCACCTCCTCCTCAACCCTGGTCACCGGAGCGCCGTCACGGTATATCTTGCCAACATTGTCCCAGTTGTCGCCGGGCATCCACTGTGATGTCCTGGGGCTGGAGAGCGTCTTGGTCCACACGGCTTCGTGTGTCTTGGCATCAAGCATGGCTATCTCTACAGGCCAGTCATAGTAGAACGGAGACGAACCAATGTTGGTTACATCAAACGAAATCTTGATCTTCTCCCCCTGTCTGACACTGCCCGAGTAAGTAAAGTCCGACACAAGAAAACGGTATCCCATCGTGCGTTGCAGCAGGTCGGCATTGGGTATAAAGGTTGGATCATTGAAGTTGGCCCAGGTAACACCTCCCAGGTGGTTGCAGTGCAGGTCACGTATATGGGATATCACGATATCCTGGTTGACCGGATCACCCACACACTCCTCGAATGACTGGAACTGAGACATCTGCCCCCAGTTCCAGGTGATTTCACCACCTATAGGCTGTGTTTTCCAACGGTCTCCGAGTTTTTTCATTGCCTTGTAGCCGCGCTCTTCCTCGTTTTTTTCAGACCATGAATCCCAGTATATACCGAATTCGTAGTCATTGAACTCGTAAGCATAACGCACCATCACCTTCTTGTTCTTGAACCCCTGGCTGAAAGCATCTCCGAGAGTCTTCTCTATACCTGGAATCCATGTGCGGTTCGCCACATGATCAGGCTGGTCGTGAGGAGCCCATACAGTAGTGATGTCAGGATCATGATGCTCGCCGAATTCTCCAATAATTCCCATCTCAATATATGCCACACGCGGATCGTTGTCCCAGGCCTGGGCAGCCTTGGCCACAAGTTTCTTCACGCGCTCCTGGAATGTCGGGTCGGCGTATCCGCCAGTCATTGGTTTGCTCTCATCATTGGCATTGAATGTCTCCCCGGGGATATCGCTCGGCCAGTGCCATCCGTTGAGGTCATCGGGGTGACTGGTATAGGTGTTCTTGGCATATCCTCCGTGCCATGGTTCCATCCACACGATATATATACGGGGTATGACCTTGACATTGATATCCTCGACACCCTTCCAGCGATGATTGCTGTAGGCTATTATCTTGTCAACGCCATCGCTCTCTTTGTCTTCAAGCTCGTTCCACTGCATGTATTCCTTTATCATAGAGCCGTAGGGATAAGGATACTCGTCACGCACACGGTCGTAGCCCGGACCGAAAAACTCTCGCAATCCCTTCATGGGGTTACGGAAGGCATAGTTGCATGGTGTCGGATTCACAGTCACCGTACCATCGTCATTGACCGATACATTGCCACCCTCGATGTAGGGAAGCACACCGTGATCCTCCTCGGCGCAGGATGTGAACCCTGCGGCAAGGACAAGACCTAATGTATATTTCAGTATATTCTTCATGTAAATTCAAAATCTATAAGTAAGTGATGGGAAGGAGCAGGAATAGAAAAATTCCCAACTCCAAATTCCCAATTCCTAATTTATAATTCCTAATTCCTAATTAAAAAATCAATATCCCGGGTTATTCTCATTGATAGCCTCATTGGCATCCATAGCGGCCTGTGGAATAGGATAGAGCACATGGTAGGGCTGGATGGTGACACCGGCATGGTCACGCATATACTCGACCAGCTTGCCGTGGCGCACGAGATCGTCGCGGCGCACATGCTCGCAGCATAGCTCATGCAGACGCTCCTCAAGAACGACGTCAGCAAAAGCCTCCTTGCTCAGGTTCATCGACGAGGTGATATCACTCAGGCCGGCACGACGGCGTATCTGGTTGATGGCGTCATACTTCTCGTTGGAAGTATCACCCATGGCATTAAGTGCCTCGGCCTTCATTAGCAATACATCGGCATAGCGTATCATGATGTAATTGAGATTGTCATCCTCGATCTCGTTTCCGAACTCCGAGTCAAAGAACTTGCTCGTCGACGGCGGATCCTGCACCACTCCACCAAACTCGGTGAAGAAAAACGCACTGCGACGCTTGTCTTTCACATCATACGAGTCATACAGATAACGTGTGGGACCGAAACCGCCCCAGCCGCCGAACGCTGTAGGGCCGCCTACTCCACGCGGACCCCAGTAATTGGCCTGTAGGCTACCCTCGAGGCCCCATGCACCCGAGTGCCTGAACTGTATCTCGAATATATTCTCGATCTCCTGGTTTTTGTTCTTCGGGTCAAAGATATCCTTCAGGTTATCATAGAGTCGGAACTTGCCGTCGAGCATCTTGCAGTATTTCAAGGCCTCGGCCGGCTTGCCCCACTGCAGGTACACACGGGCCAGCATAGCCTGTGCGGCCGAGCCGGTGACACGCCCCTTGTCCTGTGGAGCCGACCACGTGGCGGGGAGACCGAGGGCCGCTTCCATATCGGCCACAATAGCCTCGTATACTTCATCGACTGTGGCGCGCGGAATCATGATATTGTCCTTGTCAATCGATGACTTGAGCCAGAGGGGCACTCCACCATACATTTTCACCAAAGAGAAATAATACAAACCGCGCAGGAAACGTGCCTGCATTATTATACTGTTGTAGGTCTCGGCCGATACCACGTCAGACGGCATGTCAAGAACACCGTTGCAACGCTTGATACCCTCGTAACATACACGGTAATGGCTGTCAAGAAACTCATGACCCGCCGAGAATGTATAATAATGAAGTTGGGAATAAGCGGCCCAGCCCATATCAAACGGGATGACCTCATCGGTACCGAACTCGCCCAGCGTTATGGTAAATTTGCCTACAAAAACTTCCTGCAACGAACCGTACGCGCCATACAGAGCCTTTTCCCAGTCGGAAGGTGTCTGATAGGCATTGTCGGGTGTAAGAACACTCTGCGGCTCGAGATCAAGATAGCTGTCACATGACGAGAACGCGAGTCCCATAAAGAGTGCCGGTATAATAAATAACTTTTTCATAAATCAAATTTTTGAGATTAGAAATTAACCGAGATACCGCCTATGAAACTACGGGCGTTGGGATATGGGTTGGTGTTGTCGCTCGACTCGACGTCAAAGCCGGTGAACTCGGTGGCTGTGAACAGATTCTGCACCGAGAAGAAGACCCTCAGCTTAGTCATTCTCATGGCACGGAGAGCCTGGTCGGGCAATGTATAGCCGAGTTCGAGATTACGCAGACGCAGGTAGTCACCCTTCTGGAGGTTGGCGTCGGTACCGGCACCGTTTGCATAGGCACTGCCTACACGAGGTGCGGGATACACATTGTTCGGACGATCCTGACGCCAGTAATACTTATAGTAGTTGGCGCTCATGTTACCCCATACATTGTAGGAATTGAGCGATGCCCTCAACGAGTTGTTGATCTTGTGACCGCCGGCGAATGTAAAGAATGCCGTCAGATCAAATCCCTTGAACGTGAATGTATTGGTAAAACTGCCGAAATACTTGGGAGTATATGTGCCACAGAACTGACGGTCATCACCGTTTATGACACCGTTTCCATCGGCGTCATAGATCCTACGGTCTCCGGGCTGAGCATTGTAACGGGCGGCCTGTGAGGCTTCGTTGGCCTGCCATATGCCAAGCGACCTAAGGGTATAGATCTGACTTATCGGACGCCCTACGAACAAGCTCTTGTTCACATCGGTCTTGCCATCGTAAAGTTCCTTGATCTTATTGTCGTTGAACGAGATCATGAACGATGTCGACCATGTGAAGTCACGCTTGTTTATATTGAGGGTGTTGATGGTGAACTCCACGCCCTTGTTGTCGATTTTGCCGATATTTGTCAGCGAGGTTCCATATCCCGATTCCAGTGGCAGAGGCACGCTCCACAGCAGGTCGGTCGTACGCTTGTAATAGGTCTCGACCGTACCCGATATACGGTGATTGAACAGACCGAAGTCAAGTCCAAGATCAACCTGGTTGGCTTTTTCCCAGGTAAGGTCGGGATTAGGTATCGAAGACTGCACCGAACCGGTAACGAGAGCATCGCCAAGTACATAGCTCGGAGAAGAACCACCGAGAGCCACGCGGGCGGCGTAGGCAAACTCCGATATGTTCTGGTTGCCGAGACGTCCCACACTGAGACGAAGTTTAAGATTGGAGATCACACCGGTATTGTCCTTGATGAAGCTCTCCTCCGATGCACGCCATGCCAGAGCCAGCGAGGGGAAGTAACCCCAGCGGTGACCGGGAGCGAACTTTGACGAGCCGTCGCCACGCATCGTGACGGTAGCCAGGTAGCGGTTGTCGAAGTTGTAGTTGAGACGTCCGTAGAACGATACGAGACTCGACGATACGGCATACGAACCATTGGGACCATGTTCGGCGGCACCACCAAGGTTGTTGTATTTGAGGATGGGAGACAGGTCCTTGGAGTCGGCTGTAACCTCCTCGTAGTGGGTTTTAGATGCCGAGAAGCCGCCCATCACCGAGAATTTGTGTTTTTCGTTGATATTGAACGCGTATGTCACGGTATTCTCTGTCTGGAAGTAGCTCTTCTTGTTGGTCATCACATTGGCGTGGCCCGACGAGTTGTAGTGCTGGCCCATGCGGCCGTCTTCATAGTTCTTGACACGGTACATCACGATCTCACCGCCGTTGTCACTACGTATTTTCAGATTTTTTACCGGCTCTATCTCTACATAGGCCGATCCAACGATACGCGTCTTGCTGGTAATACGGTCAAGCAGGTCGACGATGGCGACGGGGTTGGCCTTGGTATTGAGGAAACCGTCAAAGTAGCTGCCGTCCTCGTTGTAGATAGGGGCTGTAGGCTGAGCCGTGATAGCACTGTGGAATGTACCGTAACTGGGGTCAGACTCCTCGTTGATGTTCTTGAGCTTAGATTCAATGAAATTGGCACGTACGCCGTAGCTGAGCCAGTCATAGATTTTCGAATCCATATTATAACGCACCGTCAGTTTTTCGAACGAGGAGTTGCGTATCGTACCTGTCTGGTCATACCAGTCTACGCCAAAGAAGTGGTTGGTATCCTTGTTGCCTCCCGATATCGATACGTTGTAGTTCTGGAAACTTCCATCCTGTGTCACGGCGTCCTGCCAGTCGGTCGACTCGCCACGGCTAAGCAGACGCAACTCGGCCGATGTCCACTTGTAATCGGGCTGGGCCATCGATACCAGTTCATAGTATTGCTGGGCCGTCATCAGATCCTGCTTGTTAAGCATCTTCTGTATGCCGTAAGTGGCGTTTACAGTCACACGGGCTTTTCCCGTATTGCCTTTCTTGGTTGTAACGAGCACCACGCCATTGGAGCCTCGAGAGCCGTAGATCGACGCCGACGATGCGTCTTTAAGTACCTCGATCGACTCGATATCATTGGCCGAGAGATCCTGCAATCCGTCCTGAACAGGCACTCCGTCAACGATATATAGCGGAGTGCTTCCGGCGTTAAGGGTACCTACACCGCGTATCACCACCGAGGCGTCTCCACCCGGCTTGGTCGAACCGGTCGTAACCTGCACGCCTGCCGCCAGACCCTGCAGGGCGCTGGTGACAGTACCGATCTTGGCATTGGCAAGATCCTCCGACTTGATCGACGATACCGATCCCGTGAGGTCACTCTTCTTCGACACGCCGTAACCTATGGCCACGACCTCGTCAAGCATGGTAGCCTCGGCCTCCAGTCTGACATCGATGACAGGATTGTTTCCCACGGTTATTCTATGGCGCGCCATCCCTATGAACTGGAATTCAAGAGTCTCACCCTTCACAGCCTTGATGTGATACACACCGTCCACATCGGTGATGGTATTGGCGTTCTTGCCTTTGACAGATACCACCACACCCGGGATGGGATCGTCATCGGGACCGGTAACCGTTCCCGTGACATTGACGGTCTGTGCCTGCATTATTGCACAGCCTATCAATATTGACAACAGAAATAATATGTGACGTTTCATGATATTGGTTTCACTGATTTATAATTAATATGAACGTACCGGGAGCACACCGATGGCCCAGTTGCTTTTGCTGCACATCTCTGAAATAAGGTTGGTATCCTCATAGAAATTGACATAGAATGCCGACCAACCCTGATCCTCGGTCGAAGTCCAGTAGTTGTTGGGAGCAATGCTCACACCCTTCTCAATAAGGAATTTTTTCAACTTGAACACCTCGATAAGCTCTTGACGCGAAGGAAGGAACCAGTCGGTATAGGTGCCCTCGGGAGCGGTCGCGCTGTTCTCGCGGGCTATCTGGGCTGCACACTTCACGCCCACCCACTCGGGCCATCCGTTGGCGGCGATGAGCGACTCATACTTGGCTATATACTTGTCGGTGTTGTCCTTACCGGTCCCCATATCCGAACCGAAAGCCACCTTATCGGATAAATCCCGCTCAGGACCAAACTTGTCGACACCGCTGCCTATGTTGGTCATATTGACAATAAATCCGTGGGCCTTATTGGCATCCACCCAGTATACCACACCGCCGCCGATCTTGTCACCGACCTCGGTGGCCACGGTAACGGTGCCGATATTGCTCTTGCGGTCACCACGCTCGATGATTAGCGAATTGACGCCGTAGGTATTGTCGGGAGCGGTAAACTCCACGCCCTCGGGTGTGAGTGTAAGCGCCGCCCTGAATTCAACCCCTGCCGGATAGAAATCGGAGTACATCACGACCTTGTCGCCCTGGGCGAAGCCCTTGCCCTGTATCAATACTTTGCCACCACGGTCAACAGCGCCCGAAGGCATCACAACATCGGTTAGCGGCACAATCAATGGTACACGCAGGGTGCCGTTGAGCACCGTACGCTTGCCGGCTCGCTCGATGGCGATCGTATAGTCACCGCCGGCCTCGACGGGTATGATTACCTTTATATGGTAGTCGGTCACCTCCGATACCGGTATGACCTCTTCCTGTCCCTGACCGTCAATAAGGATGACAGTGTCGTCGTTGGAGAAACCCAGGCCTGAGATACGGATCTCCCCGCCTGGCACCACATCTTTTTCGCCCGGGAGTACGACCTCCTTGAGAATGGGAGCTATCGGCACGGCGACAGCCGTGTCATCGTCATCACACGAGATCAGGCAGCATGCCGCCACCGAGGCAAGCACATAGAGCGAGAGAACTCTTCGTAGCATTTTCATGATAATCGATTTAATTGGTTAATATTTTGTTGTAGATTAGGTATTACCTCGTCAAGATACGGTATCGAGGGTATAGCGCCGGCGCGGGTGACCGCAAGCGAAGCCGCCGTGTTGGCAAACTCCAGTGCATCGCGGTCGATACTACGGCCGGCACACATTACAGCCAGAGCCCCGCAGAAGGTGTCGCCGGCCGCTGTCGTGTCGACGACATTCACCTTCCTGGCGGGAATCCGGATCGTCGTGTCGGTGTTTTTCATGTATACCCCCCGGCTGCCAAGCGTGATCACCACCTCCGGAGCTCCCGATTCGATCAAGGCATCGGCTATCACGTCGATATTGTCTCCGTCATAGTCGATACCCGATATGAACGAGGCCTCGGTCTCGTTGACAACAAGAATCGAGATCGCCTGCATGAATCCCCGATCAATGTGGCATGCCGGAGCCGGATTAAACAGGACTTTCTTACCTTTTGAACTTGCCCTCTGTGCGATAAAACGGTTGGTCTCATATGGAATCTCGGCCTGCATCACTATAATGTCGGCGTCATCGATGAGAGCATCCAGCCCGGGGATCGAATCGGAGGTAAGCGAATAGTTTGCTCCCGGAGCCACTACGATACAATTCTCGCCCGATGCGGCCACAAGGATTATAGCCGTACCTGTAGGGTTGGATGGGTCTTCGACGATATTGCCCGTATTGATCCCTTCACGCGCGATTGTCTCTCTGATACTGCCGGCATAGACATCGTTGCCAAGCGAGGTTACAAATGTAACATCACCGCCCATACGCGCCGCCGCTACGGCCTGGTTAGCCCCCTTGCCGCCAAGATTCTGCATGAACCTTGCGCCACCTATAGTCTCCCCGGGTACCGGAAAACTATTGACTCTGGCCACAAGGTCGATGTTTGAACTTCCTGCTACTAATACTTTCATTAGGAATAATGTGATTTTGTATGATATAAACTGATTCTTTGCAATCTATTAAGATAAATCAGAGCCTATTCGCACCCTGGCGGTGTCTTTCTATGGCAAGATTTACCTCAGCCATATAGGGTATGGCGCTCTGCGCCCCTATGCGGGTGGTGGCTATCGAGGCCGCCGTGTTGGCAAACTCGGCACACTCCTTCAGAGACAATCCCTTGGCAAGACACACGCTGAACGCGCCACAGAACACATCGCCGGCTCCCGTAGTATCGACAGCCTCGACATTGCACGTAGGGATCATAGTATATTCATCGTTATCCTTGACAAAGGCTCCATCACGCCCCAGGGTGATCACCACGTCGGCTATCCCCTTGTCACCGATGGCGCGTGCGGCCAGCCATGCCGTCTGCTCGTCGGTGACCTTGATGCCCGAGAGCATCTCGGCTTCAAGACGGTTGGGGAGTATGACGCCTACGTTGTGTAGCAACCCCTCGCTGAGAATGGCGGCCGGGGCTGGATTGAGAACAACCTTGACACCATACCTGTAGGCCATGGCGGCTGCATGCTCGACCGTCTCGACCGGTATCTCGAGCTGCATCAGCACGATGTCGGCCTCGGCTATCTTGGCCTCGGCCTTGTCGATGTCCTCGGGTGACAATGAGCGGCTGGCACCGGGAGCTACAATGATGCTGTTCTCGCCCGAGTAGTCGACCGAGATGAGCGCCACGCCTGTGGGATGTTTGGGATCAGTGAAAATATACTCGGTGTTAATGCGCTCCGACTTGTATATCTCCATGGCATTGAGACCGTAAAGGTCATAGCCTATCTTGGATATGAACGTCACGTCGGCGCCAAGACGGGCAGCCGCTATGGCCTGGTTGGCCCCCTTGCCCCCTGGATTCATGCTGAATGTACCGCCAAGAATAGTCTCACCGGGCAGAGGCAGTGCCGGAGCTTTCACCACCATATCGGTATTACAACTTCCTATCACTACGATTTTGGGGCGATGTAAAGTTTCTGTTTCCATATGACTGCGGTTATTAGATTTATTGGCACCGTAAAATTATTCAATGGAAACAGGCTCATGTTTACAAAAACACCCTGTTTATATAATTCCAAACTAACAAACCACAAACATAAATACGACTATAACAATAATATAGCAACACAAATCATACCAAAAACATATATATTTGAACTGTATTTACAATACCTCGATTCCCAAAATTTCCCGATTCCAATACATCGAAAACAACAAATTAGTCAAAAATCCCAAAATAGTTTATACCAATGAGAGGATATACATGTAGAATTTCCCACTTCCCATGGGGGGGGAGCGAGTATGGGACGGGGAAATGGAAAATCGGGAAATTCAACTTTTTTAGAGGGGTCAACGCGCAGAGGCGTTACGTTGCAGTACCGTGCTCAATGGCGTTCGTAATATCTTCGACTCGACCCACGCCGTGAAATCAAATATACGCAACAATTGCTGTTCATAGACATCGCCATGCAATTCGGCGACCTTGGGTGCCATGCTTTTCCACAAAGCCTGGCGCTCACCAGGCATCACCGGAAGATTGTTACGCCTCAGGAACCACAAAACAAAACGCTCTGTTCGAAACGTGCGTTCTTTGCTTGATGACAGACTGCGCAGTATCGACTGAGACTCCCTGTGAACCACCTCATGCTCCTGTGTCTCATAGTAGGCAATCAGTCTCACCAGACGTATCGTACGCATCAGGGGCAGGTAGCGGATGTTGTGGTCGACCATCGACTTGAGTATCTGCCTGCGCGCGGCCGTATAGTTCTGCATCCCGATATATATAAGGGCCGTATACAGCAACAGCTCGCTCTTACGCACCGGCGTCAGCGCCGACTCCTTATCATACAGACACTCACGATACCGCTCCATCAGACTCGTGCAAGCCGGGAAATCGCCACGGTCAAGGAACGGGAACAGCTCGTTCTGGAACAACAGGCACAACGCATTGACCCTGAACTCGAGAGAACCGGCCGTAGAGATGAGTCCACGCAGACGGTCCATAAAATAGGGCATCTCGCTGTAGTTGCCTATGGACCTCAGACTGCCAAGCACCCCCTCCAACACCGACAGATAATATATAGGCGGATTAAACCACATCTGGCGATTGGACTCGAACAGCTGGTTCAGCTCCCTGAAGGCATTGAGCGCGGCATGGTAATCACCTGTCCCCATCAGGAAGTTGGCCTGGAACAGCTTATGGTTTCTCACCAGCTCGAACTCTCCCTGAGCCTCGGCCGACGATGTAATATACAGCTCGTTGATCATCAGATCGTTCATATCTTGCTTCTGCTTGGCCGTGCGTATGGCCCCATTATGCGAAAGCCTGAATTTGAGTAGGTTGTGAAGGAATGACTGCTCGGTGATCTTACGGATCTTCTTCAATGACTCAGTCTGCATGAAATGCTTGTGATACAGATCCTTCTCGGTAAGTCCCTGGAAATCCAGCCTAAGCAGATATTCCAGTTCCAGTTTCATGGCAATGTTGGCGATCTCATAGTATTCAAGGCGCATGGCCTTGTCAATCGTCTCGCCAAGGGTCTCGAAACACTCCTCGAAGAGCGAACGGTCATACATCATACGGGCCTTGCATATGTCGGCGAGCAGGTCATCATACCGGTCCTTCCCGCGTCTTAACGCAAGCAATGTGTCGGTGAGCCTGCGGTACAGATACTGTACCGATACCTCAAACGCCCCGCCGGGGCACCTTTCGGAGAAAGCCTTCCTCACCTCACGGGCGCCGATACGACCGCTCTCTGAAATTATCCGATATATGACAAGGAAATCCCGGGTCAAGCCGAAAACACGGTGCATGGATTTTGAGAAAAGTGTTAAATTTGTGGCATGAAAACCGCAGATGCAATA
>CAXHRO010000001.1:0-173927 GCA_964018905.1 uncultured Muribaculaceae bacterium | reverse complement strand
GACACGAGGCTGTGTCAAAATAGGCGCAGCCTCTTTCGTAATGTGTTGTAAAACATAAAACAAAGCCCTGACTTTCTCAAGCCGGGGCTTTGTCATGTCAAAAAGTTTTTGTAACTTAGTGACAAATCTTTTTTATGCTTGAAACAGTTTCTTGAACAGCTCTATTTTATTGATATAGTATTTTCTTAAATCGCTCCATCGATAGTATTTTCCGGTTACTGGCGCGACTGGTAGCGATACTTCTTCTTCATTGAGCATTGCTTTTACAAGAATGTCGTCGGGATAATCCCTGTTGCGATAGAAAATAAGCTGAATATTTGAAGCCATGGGAAAAATGGCTCAAGCCGAAATTACGGTGCATATGTTAAATTGGGCGGTGGCGAAATGTTAAATATTCAGGCGTATAGTTTGACGAGGCGGAAGATGAAGAAATCGCGGTCACGGACCCCGCGCATTTGAGAGCGGAAGATCTTGACTTTAGAGTTGAAGGCTTCGGCAGAAGCATTGGTCGCACGGCGCCTGAAGTAATTGAGGATTGTAGGGGCGTGATTCTTGAAAGTCTTGATGACAGAGCGGAAGTTGTTGTTGCCCAACGCCATTACCTTTTCAAACCACTCATTCATTCTGCCCATCGCCTTTGTCGGAGATATTTGTGCGTTGAAAATCCGGCGCAGTTCCATCGCCAGTGTATATGCACTCTTTAGAATGGGGTGATGCCTGAACAGGATATTGACTCGATGACGCTGTATTTCAGTCCATTTGTTCTGTGACATCATCAGTGTGTGCTTGCTGCGGGCAAGTATCTGACGCATGGTCTCGCCGTTGGAGTACGTCTTTGGCGGCACGGATTTATCGCGGTTGTTCTCCTCTGCTATCAGCTGGCGGCGTATGTCGATGCGGATTTCGTCAACAGCCTCATTGTAGACCTGTTGCACATGGAAACGGTCATTGACCACATGGGCGTTATAAAACACTTCCGATGCGATCAGCATCATCGACGGAGAAAGGTCACACGTGACCTCCACGACCTTGTGCCTCATAGACTTACCCATGGCAGCTGTAAGAATGGATATGATCTCATCGCTCTTCGTACCGGGTATGGCCGCGGCAAGCGTGCCCTTGCCGCCGTGGCCCTCCTTGTTGGTCAGGAATGTCCATACCTCTCCGTTGCTCAGGCAGGTTTCATCAAGGCTCATGTACGGGCCGATATTGGCGGCGTTGAAGTAGAAGCCACAGCAAAGATCCCGCTCGCACCAGTCGGCATAACCGCTTAGTCTGTTGCGGTATAAGTCGGCAAAATGCTTGCCGTTGACGCAGTACATCTGCGCTATGTGCTTAATCGACAGTGCCGTCGTCTCCACCTTCATCTTTTAAAAAAGACACGAACTCTGCGCTGAGCCGTGTGCCTTCCTCGTTGGGGAGTTCGAGGTTGTATGAGAATATCTCATTGGTCTGCTTGTCCCACCACTTGTTCTTGCGCATGTGCAGGAATACAGGGCGGCCACGCAGCGGATAGTCCTGTACTGTAACGTATTCCGTATAGCCCCGCGCGACTATGTTCGGATTACGATAGTCCTCGTCGGCGAGTTTCTTTTTCTCGTCAAGCCATATGTCATATGCCTGTTCCGTGCGCTCGAAGCGCACCATCTCAAACAGCTCGTCCAGACCTTGCGGCAGGAACATCCAGAATGCTTCAGAAGTTTTCATGACACAAATTTAACACTTTCCTGAAAATCCATGCACCGTAATTTCGGCTTGAGCCGGAAAAATGCGGTAATTGCACCATAATCTTGATAGGTCATCAAGATTGTCAATGGCTTGTCCATAGTCGTTCATTTCCATGAAGCATACCATAGGCAATATTACCGATTCATGGCCGAATCGTAAAGAAGCGCTGTTGTCACCCGACTCTATCGCATTGTCGGCGCTCTCGATGAAGTTGGCGAGGAGATAGCGTTGTGTATATGGCATGCGGCCGAGTGTCGCAGGTGAGTTTCCTGAACTCAGATACCATCCGGCGTTGTTGCATACCCACTGATGATATAGCTCCTCGGGAGTGAAGATACTGTATAGATAGTCGTCATCGCCGTGACTCTGCTGGTTTGACGCAAGCTCGAATAGCTTGGCGAACAGATCGTGTCGATCAACATGTTCGTTGACATATTCAGGGTCGTTGAACAGCCGGCTCATCAATGGAGACGGGTTGGAGTGTTTTTTTGTAAACTCTTGAAATATAGGATCGGCTGTACGGCGTATGGCGTGTGCGGCAGTATCACGATCCGAATTCTGTAGATACCATTGATTGATTTTGCTTGATTCCTGTGTGATTCTTAGCGAGGGGTTCAGACGGGCAAGTTCCACAAGCTCGTTGGTCATTGACAGGATGCATCGGATCACGACGGTCGATTTAGCTTCAACTCGGGCCGAGTCGCTGAATATCTCAGGAAAATTGGCAAACATACGTCGCGCAATAACGCGGTGTTGAAGTGCTCCCGTCTCGGTAAGGTCACCATAATGAAGCTGAGCCTCTTTCTCTGTTTTTTTTACCCATTGCAGGACCTCTTGTCCAAGGGGAGTGAGAGTGCCGGCATTCTCGGCATCTTTAAGAATGTTAAGTGGCTTTACATAGTCACGGTCTTTTAATAGCCATCGACTGCCGTGACGTCCATAGTGCTCGATGTGAAAGGGTACATAGCCTTGTGGCGGTGTCGACAGCCGTGGAGGGGTGTCGTATAGATACGGGTACGAGAGAAGGTTGCCGCCTGCAAGCCGGGGATTGGCCTTGATCTCGTCAAGTGCATCGGCCCGGCATGCGAATGATGTCGCCAGCAGGCAGAGTAAGGCCGATAAAAGATGTCGTTTCATTTGCAATGTATTTTTGAAATGTTTATAATGTCGATGGGTGACTGAGTGTCGGCACCATAATAGTATTTGAGTACCACAATATTATCATTGATATCGAGAGTCGCATATCCGGGAATATCGGCATAGCGATAGAAATTTATATGGGGAATTTCTGATTCAATCCATTGGCGTCTCTGGTCAATGGTTGCCGGTTCCCATGATTCATGGCCGTCAAACATCGATTGGTCGTAAACGACTGAGAATTCAGGATCGGTGTCTTTTTTGAGATTCCGTATTACGCTGTTTACAAGAATCTGTGTTACAGGCCCCCACGGAGTATCGCGGGATACCACAGAGTATTTATGCAGGTGGGCACAGAGTACAATAGCTCGGTTCTGAGCTATTGTCTTAAGGAGTTGCTCTCGGAGTTCGTTATCTTTGCGGTATACATGCCAACAACGATGATTGACGGGGATGACAGGTTCGTGCAATGCTATGAATTTATGTTTTGCCGATGATGATTTCAGCAACGAGTCGAGTACTGCCGGTGTTGATTGTCGGTCCCAGGGGTCATAACATACAATTTGTATGTCAGAGCCAACCATAGTGGAGTATGTTGCCGAATGTAGTGTGTCGGTACGTGCGGAAAGGCGTGACATGGCGGGCAGGTATACACTATTGAATGCATCTTTTGCTCCCGGCCCGGTGATGTCATGGTTGCCCTTTGTCATTATAAAAGGGACCGTGAGTCTAAGTGAATCTATAATCGAGAAAACGTCAAGTGCCATTTCCACTGCTTTCTCAGGGGTGCCTGCAAGCCCTTCTGATAAATCGCCCAGTTGAATTACAGCGGCGGCTCCATGAGCTACATCACTGACTGTATGTGCGAGAACGGGGAAATTCTTTTGTGTCCAGACGGTGTATTCTTTTGTTACCTGTCTCATGTTGTCACCTTTGGTGGCAAGCCATTCCATATCGTGGTTTTCAATACGGTCGAGATGAATGTCTCCGAGTAGCAGAAGCCTGTCACGGGCTTCTGCCGAAAATGTGGCTAATATAGATAAGGCTATTATAAGTTCTTTATAAATCATGGCTTTTATGGCATTTGGAAAGATGGCGGGATTGATGCCGAGGCCCAGCTTTTATTGGGTTTCGGCCCCATTACAAACTCGAGTGTGCCGCCGGCTGTGATGTCTTTGTGGGCAATCCATGACTGTTCCCAGTGGTGGCCGTTAAGCCGAGCGCTCTGTATGTATTTGTTCTCCGGTGAATAATTATGTGCATGAATATGGAATTTACGGTTCTCGGGAAGGATGATTGTCACGTCTTTAAACATCGGAGAGCCGATTACGTACATCGGAAGCCCCGGGGTTACCGGGTAAAACCCCATCATCGAGAATACAACGAATGCAGACATGCCTCCACCGTCCTCGTCGCCGGGCATTCCCATCAGGTCATTGCGGAACCATTGACGTAGTAAAGAGTGTACACGTTTCTGGGTACGCCATGGCTCGCCCACATAGTTATACAGGTAGGGGATATGCAGGCTCGGCTCATTGGCCATCGAGTACATGCCAACGTTACCGGTATGGTCGGGAAGCCGGGAATAAAAAGTATATTTACTTGTTGGAAGCGGTGTGGAATACATGTCATCGAGGTACTGTAGGAAACTTTCTTTCCCACCCATCATTTCTACCAGGTCTGCTATATTGTGGGGTACATCCCACCTATATACCCATCCGTTGTTCTCACCGTATGCGTTACGGGCTCCAAGACCGCCTGAGATCGAGTAATCGAAGGGTTCGATAAAGTTTCCGGCTGAGTCTTTGGGATGGAAGAAAGATGTTGACGGGTTATATATTTTGCGATAGTTAAGGCTATCTCTGATAAAACGTGAGTAGTCGGCGTCACGGCCAAGTTCTTTGGCGATAGATGCCAGACACCATTCGTCGTAGGCGGTGCCAAGGGTTACTGCTACGGGCTGACGTTTCTCAAAGTGATGGACTTCGGGGTTTGTTTCTGACAGACTGTCGCTGATGGCGGGTATATATCCGTGTGACCAGTAAAAATCTGATACAGATCCTTTGGGATCTCCTACCCAAGGACAAAGTGACTTCTGGGTTATGCCATTCTTACATATCTCGTAGGCATAGGCAAGATCGAAGTCTTGTATCCCTTTGTTGTATAGGTCTATGACAGTGGCTACTCCATGGTTTGAATTCATGCGGCGGCTGTCGCCTGTGACCTCGGGGAATGTAGGCATCCAGTCATTGCCCATCTGTTGGCCCATGCGTAGGAATGATTTGACCATGTGTGTCTCCTTTTCAGGGTCGATAAGTGCCCGCAGGGGATGAACGGCGCGATATGTGTCCCATATCCAGTCGTCAGTGTAGAATGGTGTAGTGTCGGTATGAACACTATTGTCAAACGCGCTGTAATAGCGGTTGCCATCTTCGGTGATGCATATCATGCGCTCATAAGTGCGGTATAGAGAGGTGTAAAACAGTGTCCGGTTTTCGGGATCGGAAGATGTCACCTTGATAAGTCCTAAGGCTTTATTCCATATGTTGCGAGCTTCGTTACGGTACCGGGATATGTCGTAGTGGGTTATCTCTTTGTTCAGGTTCTGTCGGGCCTGTGCCTCGTCGATGAACGAGATTCCGTAGCGTATGTGCAGTTTGCGGGTGTTGTCACTGAAGCGTAGGGCTATTGCGGCGTTTTTTCCCTCGGCAGTTGTTGACTTTGGGTATTTTTTACCTTTTTTCAGAGCAATAGAGCCAACCGGTTTTTCAAGAGTCTCCATGTAAACGTATACTTTGGTCTCGGGAGTTATATACTGGAATCCGCTGATGGCGTTCCCGTCGTATCGTAATGTTCCTTTGCGGGTATTAAGTATTATATATGGAGAACTGGCGGTATTGTCAAATTCGATCTCGTATATTGCGGAACGATGTGACGGTACGAAGCTTGATTTCGCCTCAACCTCGTCGAAGTAACAGTCGTAGCTGTATGGTGTTATGGACTCCCGGTCGTATGTGTAATCAAAAACCGGTTTGAGTCCCGACTCGTCTCCCTGATAAAAGGATAGATTGAAAGCTGATTTTCCCCGGTGGGATGTGACGATTACCGGCAGACCGTTGACTTTCTCTCCGGTATAGTCGGCTCGTTCGGGATAAACGCGTAACATACTGTTCGGTAGATGTACTGTCGGGTATGTAGGTACGAGCAAATGGCTTATGTTTCCTATATAAGGATTGACATAGTCGACAGGGGTCCTTGTTGCAAGAGCTGTAGACGATACGACGAGAAACAGAGCTGAGGCTATTGTTAAATTATTCATGTTGTTAGACTGTTTTTTACAAAGATATTTTAATGCCGGGGTGTTTTGTATTAATTTTATCTTAATAAAGGCTATGATTGCTATATTTGAGTGAAATTTATGTGATTATCGACAGTAATTAATGTTGAATTAATGTAAAAATTTGGTTGCCGGGATAACTTTGCTAAAAAATATAAAAATAGTAAAGCCAATGAACGAGACCTAATCATTATCATCAAACGGCCCGTGTCAATAAATACGGGTTGCCAATTCAATTATTCGGTACCATAAAAAACATAGAAAAATCTATCATGAAAAAATTTCTAATCTTTTTCTTATTTGTTTTGGGTATACATATAGTATATGCCCAGCAAGTGACGGTAACGGGAACAGTCACTGACGCGTCCAGCGATGAACCGCTGGTAGGCGTGACGGTGCTTGCTGTCGATGCCAAGGGAACTCCGTTGAAGGGTGGTGGAGGTGCGACTAACAATATCGATGGAAAGTATACAATTAATGTCGATGCCAAGGCGACGCTTCGTTTCTCATATATAGGTATGAGCATAAGTCTGGTCAAAGTGAATGGAAAATCCCGGATCAATGTCGCCATGCAGCCGGTAGCCAATATGCTTGACGAGGTTGTAGTGACTGCGCTCGGAATCAATCGTGAGGCCCGAAGTCTTAACTATTCCCGTCAGGCTGTAGATGCCGGTGCTATTGCCGATAATAATAACGGAAATCTTGTGTCATCGCTGTCGGGTAAGGTTGCCGGTGTATCAATAACCCCGGCGGGTGTTGCCAATGGTAGTTCGCGTATCGTGATTCGAGGCACAAGTTCGCTCAGTGAGAATTCCCAGCCGGTGTTTGTTGTCGACGGTATGATTCTTGAGAATAATCCCGGTGACGGAGGTGTGACTATTGATGGCGGTGACGGCGCGGTCGATCTGGGCAATCCTATATCGGATATCAATGCAGAGGATATCGAAAGCATTGAGATACTTAAGGGTCCGAATGCGGCAGCTCTTTATGGCTCTCGTGCCGCTCAGGGTGTCGTTCTTATAACAACAAAAAAATCCAACAACTACGGACGTGCCAAAATTACCTATAACGGAAACTTCCAGTTTGAGAAAATATCTCAGTATATGGACTATCAGAATGGTTGGGGTACCGGTGAAAACAATTATAAACTGGATCACAAACTTACACTGGCACAGAACGGAAACCGTAATACAACAGATATTCCCGATTTCTCGGGCTTCAATGCATCGGCTGGAGCCAAACTGCGTAGCTGGGGCGCACCTCTGTGGGATCAGGCCATATACGGTCATGACGGTGAGCTGACGACCCATTCGTCACAGCCCGACAACGTGCGTGACTTCTATTCTACTGCTCATCGTTACAGCAATACCCTTACGATAGAGGGTGGGGCAAAGGAAAACAACTATCGTGTATCTTATACCCATACCAATGGTAACTCGGTGGTGCACGGTATCAATGAGAGCAATCGGGATATCTTTAACGTGCGTCTTATGAATACTCTGTTCAAAGGGGTGACACTTGATACCAAGGGTACATATTCCTACGAGAAAGTCAAAAACCGCCAGTATACAAATGGTTCAAACAAGAATCCCATATATGCGTTTGTGACACTTCCACGAGATCTTGCCATTCCTGTGCTGAAACATTATAAGGACGAGGCCGGGAAGGAGATGATACCTATCGGTGAGCGTGGATATAACCCTTACTGGAATATTTATGAAAACACCAATGCCGATACCCGTCATCGTTTTAACGGTACCATGCGTCTTGAAATAGAGATAGCGAGGGGGCTTAAAGTCGTGGGTAAGGCCGGAGTGGACGCTTACTGGTGGCTGGGATCGGAATTCTATAATCCGGGAGCCCGCAGCGACCTTGACGGTGGTATGAAGAACTGGAATAACAACAGCGCGACGACTAATTTTGAGGGTATGATCATGTATAATAACCGTTTTGGCAAACTGTCGTTAAATGTAATGGCAGGTATGAGCCAGTACCAGCGTAACTATGAGAAACGCAGTCAGGAACTCTCGAGTGTGCTGATAGGCGGTTTTGACAATATCTCCAACTCTGACGAGTACCCGACAGTCTCGCAGACCAGGTATAAGAAAATCATCCGCTCGGGCTTTGGCTCTGTGTCTCTCGGATGGTCCAATTACCTGTATCTTGACATTACCGCACGTAATGACTGGTCATCAACGTTGCCATCCAACAACAACTCATACTTCTATCCATCGTTTGGCGGCAGCTTTGTTTTTACCGATGCCTTTAAGATCGATCCTACAGTGCTGTCGTTCGGTAAATTACGTGCATCGTATGCCTACGCCGGCGCAGATACTGATCCCTATCGTATAAGCCAGTCTTATGGACTTGGTTATATATACAATGGTTCACCCTTGCAGGTGATCAACACTACTCTTAACAACGATGGACTTAAGCCTGAACGTACCAAGTCTCTTGAAGTCGGTGCCGAATTCAAGTTTTTCGGCAATCGTCTCGGGCTGGATATCAATTACTACAAGTCAGACTCGTATGACCTTATTACACGTATCGCCCTGCCGGCATCGAGTGGTTATAATTACCGTTACATGAATACCGGTCATATACGTAACCGTGGCTGGGAGGCTGTTCTTACCGGGACGCCTGTGGCAACGCGTGATTTTACATGGACTGCTATAGTCAACTGGTCGCTTAACCGTTCGACAGTAGTCAAAGTGGCCGATGGCAATCCTAATGTACAGTTGCTCAAGTCGAGTAACGTAAGTATAATGCTTGAAGAAGGTAAACCATATGGAATACTTCGCGGTCGACAGTGGAAGCGTGATGATCAGGGGCGTAAGCTTGTAGATGCCAACGGTAAACCGCTTGTGTCGGACAATACAGCCTATCTTGGTAATGCCGAGCCCAAATGGAGAGGAAGTTTCGGTAGCACGTTGCGTTATAAGGATTTTTCGCTCAGTTTCCTGTTTGAAGGTAAGATTGGCGGAGTCCTCTACAGCGGTACCTGGAATCGCGCGACCACCGCAGGTGTTGTCGCAGAGTCGGCCGAGGGGCGAGAGGACTATTACCTCAGCAGTATAATCTATGGTGAGAGTGACAATTTCCTTACGGGTGGTATAAAATGGGATGATGTTTACTACGAGGACGGTACAAAGTGTGAGCGCTTTGTCAAGCCCAATAACCGCTATGGAAGCTGGGATGAGCGATGTGTATTTGATGCTTCATACATTAAGTTACGCGAGGTTTCGATAGGTTACCGTATTCCGCGTTCGTTCCTGAAGAAGTTACGTATCGTGCGCGACGCACGCCTGTCATTTGTAGGGCGCAATCTGGCGATTCTCTACCAGAATACACCTCACGGTATTGATCCTGAGGCTGCTACGTCATCCGGTAACGCCCAGGGTATAGAATATGGCTCGCTACCGCCCACGGCATCGTTCGGCTTCGATATCAATGTTTCATTTTAATTCTTCAAGCTATGTATAAACTATATAGAAACATATATTCAGTAATGCTCGCGGTGGCTTTGGCAACCTCAACGGGTTGTACCGACGGTTTTGAGGCTACCAACCGTAACCCTAATCAGACCGACCAGGTAAACCCTGAGTATCTTTTCAATACCAGTGTCTATAATACGCTCAATGCCTATTGTGGCAGTATGAAAAAGGTTCTTTTGGCTAACTATGCCCAGTATTACGGTGGTGCGACCGGTGGACAGGTTCAGCGGTATGCCAATCAAGGTTCGACCAATGACGGCTATTGGAGTAATGCGTATAAGGCGATGCTTCCATTACAGTTTGTTGATGACAAGCTGGATGTCAACGGAGAGTATCACAACCGTGTTCTCATAACGCGTATATGGAAATATTATCTCTACTCCCAGGCTGTCTCGATATGGGGCCCTATACCGATGTCGGGAGCACTATCTGGTAATGCTCGTGTGCCATACGACAGTGAAAAAGATATTTATTATGCTCTGCTTGACGGCCTTAAGGAGTGTGCCGAGGGTATTGATCCTAATGGAGACACGTTCATAAAAGACCCGGTATATCCAATGGGTAACGGGTTCAGCGATCTTGACAAGTGGGTCAGATTTGCCAACTCGCTTAGGCTACGCCTGGCTGTACGTATATGTAATGCCGATGAGTCTAAAGCCAGAGAGGTTATAGCCGAACTTATGCGTGACGAGACCTTGATGATGACATCCAATGACGATAATTGCAAGGCCAAGTGGGGTGATAACGCCGGAACACGCAACTATTTCTATGATTATCTTGTGGTTAACCGCGAGGCTAACTCTGATAAGCTTCATTCGGCAGGCGAGGCGATACTGATGTATACGGCTCCCTATAATGACCCGCGTGTCAAAGTATGGTTTACAGAGGCAGATACCAAGACGATGCCGGATAATTTCAAGTGGGCTCCTTATTGGGGACAGCCTAAGGTCACCAATATGCCCGGCGGCGTCACTCTCGAAGGTGGTAATCCCCACAGCGGAAAGACTGCTGTAGATTACTCTCAACTCAAAGATAACTTTATAGCCGAGTCATATGCCGAGGTAATCATGAGCTATGCCGAGGTGTGTCTGCTAAAGAGTGAGGTCGTATATAAGGGCCTTGGAACCGGTAGCAATACCGCCGCCGAGTATTACGGGCAGGGTGTACGCGCTTCGATGAACCAGTATGGCGTAAGTACCGGAGACGCCGATGCTTACCTGCAGGTCCCCGGTATAAGATGGAATACGCTTACTGACCTTGACGCTACTGCCTATGGTGAGGATTATTACAAAGACTTTATCGGAATCATATCGTCGGCTATCACAGCAGGGGAGCCTGACCCTATATATCGTCAGATAATAATGCAACAGTATATCGCATTGTTCTATCAGCCACTTGATGCCTGGACGCTCCATCGTCGAAGCCAGGTCCTTGAGTTTACACCACACTTTCAACCCGAGACAGGATACGGGGCAATCAATGCAGGCACTGCCGACAATCCATATGCCTATGTCCCCGCACGTCTTGTATATCCTGACAGCGAGCGTGTCAACAACCTTGACGAGATGAACAAAGGTGTAGCTATGCTCGGCGGTAACGGTGATACAATGGGAACACTATTGTGGTGGGCCGTTCCTTACAGACTGAATCCTTATCTATAATAATGTTATAATGAAAACTACTATGAGACTTGACAATATATTGCTTTATATCTCGGCTTTCGGAATGCTTTGTGTTTCAACTGGGTGTGAACAGGATGAGTGTCTGCCGCCCGACAAGAACAAATATGTATACGACATTCCACAGACCGACATTGACCGCGATGCTGTGGTAGGAGCATATTATACAAATATTACATCTTCCTCGACATGGAAGAAGTCGGGTGTGAAGATCTATTCCGGTACACCGGTACTTGGCGAATATCTCTCTACCGATTTGAGTGTCCTGGAAAAACAGTTGGAATATGCCGATGAGGCCAGATTGGATTTCTTTGTTTTTACTTACGATGCGGCTTCGGCTGACAGTGAGCTTATTAAGAACTTTCGGGATGTGCGTGCAAGCCTTGGGGCCAATGTGAAATATATCATTAACTATAACACCAAGCATCTTAAGGCAACCAACGACTCACCTCTACAGGACGAGGCCAACATGACGAAGCTCAAGACTGACTTTACACAGAATATTATTCCGATGTTTGCCGATGATGCCTATTACAAGTTTGCCGACGGCACACCGCTGATTATGATAACACCATCCAATCTCTCGTCCTCGGCCACATCAAGTATCGATTACTCGCTTGTATTGCCCGAATTGCGTGATCATCTCAAGGTTGCCGGGTATTCACCTTATGTAATAGGCGAGTTCACAACAGGCTGGGTGGCTCCGGTCAACTATGCTGACCATCAGATCGCACCCTTTGACGGTGTTACGCTTAATGACTGGAAGACTAACGTATATGACCGTTACTATGCATTCTTCAGCTTTATTGATCTTAACTGGGCTAACTGGCGTAACACCATCAAGGCTTCGGGTACAGATTTTATACCGTGTGTCTTCCCGTCGTATGATGATCGAAATAACTCGTCGTCGAGTTACTATTACCAGTTTGGCATGGATGGAGATACTGCCGATTATATTAATTTCTGTAACGTTGCCAAGCGCAATCTTGGCAGTAGAGATGTAGTGCTGGTCAACTCATGGAACAACTACCAGAAGGGGACCAACCTTGAACCAACCGATGAGAACGGTGGCAAATATCTGACTGTAACACGTGAACAGTTTAAAATATAGACGTGTATGAGGAAGTTGCGTAGTTTTAAAGTAGCTATTGTTGTATTATTGTCTGTTGTCGGAGGCTTGATTTGCCGGGCCTCCGACGCTGACAAAGAATATTTCTTCGTTCACATGAGCGACCCTCAATATGGGTTTATGGATGGCGATAAAAGCCATGATCGTGAGGTGTCGATGATGGATACCGTGGTTGGTTTCATAAACCGTATGAAACCACCGTTTGTTGTTGTGACCGGAGATTTTGTCAATCAGTCTCATAATGATGTTCAGGTTTCAGCCTGGAAAAAGACGCTTTCAACGATTTCTGCGGATGTGAAAATCTACATGGTTCCGGGAAATCATGATATCGGGAATAATCCGGGCCAGGCGGCTTATGACCGTTATGAGTCATTGTATGGTGATACGAAGTTCAGTTTCAGGCACGGCGGAGATGCTTTTATTGGCATAGATTCCAATCCACTTAAGAACGGCGACAGTATCAGAGAGAGACGTCAATATGAATGGCTCGAGGCTGAACTTTCCGCGGCCGGAGATGCCGGGACCCGGTTTGTGTTCATGCATCATCCTCTGTTTTTAAAGAAATTTACAGAGAAGGAGAAGTACTCCAATCTCAGTCAAACTATTAGAGAACGTTATGTGGCTCTTTTCAAACGGTATGGTGTTAATGTCGTGCTCACAGGACATTATCATAATACAGCGTCGGGAGTGGTCGATGGTATAAGAATGTATACAGCCGGTGCAGTCGGGCGTGCTCTTGGTTCAGGATTTTCGGGCGTTAATATTGTGTGTGTAGGTCACAATGGAGTGGGGGTGAACTATGTGGAGCTTGCCAGGCTTCCATATGTGGGGCATATACCGATGGCCGACAGTTACCGTGGGCTGGTGATGGCAGGCTATCAAGGATGGTTTAATGCCGAGGGGGATGGTCTTAAGCGAGGGTTTTATCATTATAAGGATAAGCATACGGGGGAATTTCGTCCCGGAGCCGCATCAGTCGATATGTGGCCGGATATGAGTGAGTATGCCAAAAGCTATCCTACCGAGTTTACTATGGAAGATGGCTCGGCGGCAACCGTATTCAGCTCGGCCGACAGATCAACGACCGATTTGCACTTCAAATGGATGCGCGATTATGGCCTTGACGGGGTTTTCATGCAGCGTTTTGTCGTAGAGATAAAAAACAATAGCGGACGTCGTCACTTTAACCGTGTTCTTGATAATGCTGTTAAAGCGTCTGTAGCCAATAGCCGTGTGATGTCGTTAATGTATGACCTTAGCGGAATGAAGGCACGGGACTGGAGTCGTGTGCTTGATGATGTTGATAGCCTGTCGTGCTACGGATTGTTTACACCTCTTGTTAATCCGTCATATCTGTATCATAACGGCAGGCCGCTTGTGGCAGTGTGGGGGGCCGGTTTCAATGACGGACGTCGGTATGGTCTTGACGAGGTGGACCGTATTGTCGCGGGACTTAAGGAGCGCGGTTTCAGTGTATTGCTTGGTGTGCCGGCATACTGGAGGACATTGACGTCAGACACTGAACGGGATAGTCGTCTGCATGACATTATATCAAAATGTGATGTCGTTATGCCTTGGTTTGTAGGCCGGTATGACGAGAAGTCCTTTGATAGGCACATGCTGTCGGTAACTGCCGATATGGCCTGGTGCAGAGATCGAAATGTGGATTATGTGCCATTGGCGTTTCCTGGTTTTACCTGGAGAAACATGAAAGGTGCCGACGCAACTTCTATTCCTCGTAATAAGGGCAGTTTTCTTAAGAAACAGCTTGACACATATATTGCTGGAGGTGCATCAATGATATATGTGGCCATGTTTGATGAAATTGATGAGGGTACAGCTATATTTAAATGTGCTGTTGATGTTCCAATTCCAAGAACAGGCAGTATATTTGTACCGTCTGATGCAGACAGTGACCATTACCTGCGCATAGTGGGAGAGGCGTCTAAAGCTTTAAAAATGAATTTTACGGAAAAATAACCTTGTTATACGATGATGACAATGAAACGTTTACTGTTTATGTTTGTTGTGTGCACATGCCAGATAATGGCATTGGCTCAGGCAAGATATGTTTTCTATTTTATCGGTGACGGTATGGGCTGGGGACATGTCAACGCTACGCAGTATTATAACCGTATAGTACTTGGTAATGACAAGCCATTGCTTATGATGCAATTTCCAGTAGCCGGCTCGGCGATCACCTACTCGGCTTCGTCGCCTGTGACCGACTCGGCGGCCGCCGGGACTGCTCTTGCCACAGGCAATAAGACTAATAACGGTATGCTCGGACTGTCGCCCGATACATTGACGGCATATCGTTCGGTTGCCCGTATGTTAAAAGAATCGGGATGGAGTGTAGGTGTACTCTCTTCGCTTTCGGCAGATGATGCAACGCCTGCTGCATTCTATGCTCACCAGCCTAAGCGTGGCATGCGTTACGAGATTGATTGTGATGCGGTGGTATCGGACTTTGATTTTATAGGTGGGGCTAACCTAAAGGGTATGAATAATGATATACTTACCCGCATTATTGCAAACGGGTACACTCTCGTTAGAGATACCGGCGCGCCAGAGGCTGTGAATGCCGAGAAAATCATATTGCTTAGCCCGCAGGACAAGTCTGATATAGGATATACCATAGATTCTATCCCTGGCGCGTTTAATCTGCCCGATATGACACGTATGGCTCTTGAACATGTGGAGAGAAGGTCGCCGGAAAGATTTTTTCTTATGGTAGAGGCCGGTAATATTGATCATGCCGCCCATGCCAATGACGGGGGAACTGTCATCAAGGAGATTATCGCTTTCCAGGATGCCATAAAAGTCGCGTATGATTTCTATCTGCAACACCCCGACGAGACGTTGATTGTTGTTACTGCCGACCATGATACAGGAGGCATGGCTCTTAACGGTAAGATTAATCTTGCGGCCGTTGACAGTCAGCGCATGAGCAAGGAGGTGATGGCTGATTATTTCAGAGAGATGATAAAGAAGAAGCAGACTGTGACATGGAGCGAAATGAGGAAATTTCTGGGTACGAAACTCGGTTTCTGGAAGTCGGTGAAGGTCAATGACCAACAGAAGAAGAGGTTGAAAAGCGCATTTGATAAAACGTTTGTGAAACTTGCCAGTGACGATGAAAAAGGGTTGTATAAATCGTTTGACGAGTTTGTGACGGAGGTCTATGATGTAATGAATTATAGAATAGGAACTTACTTTACTACACGCGGACACAGTGCTGGGATGGTTCCGGTTTTTGCCGTGGGCTATGGAGCCGAACGTTTTGGCAATGTAATGGATAATACTGAAATTCCCAAGAAAATCCTTGAGGCCACACGTTGAATATTGATTAAATGATATTGTTATAAGGCTCGCCTGTAGATCGTTAGACTGCATGGCGAGCTTCTTTTCTTGTTTGGTTGGCTATTTTTGAGTACCTTTGCACCCGTTTTTGAGGGTTGAACATGTGAATTGAAACCAATCATCATAATAGAATTATGTTTAAAAATTTCCATGGTTTTCATCTCGTAGAGAGTTATCACGAGTGGAAACTGAATCATCGTAAGGATCGCAATCCTTTGTCAACGAAGGCTTTGAAGATTTTCATTGCCTCGGCTGTCGCTCTTTTCTTCTGGATTGCACCATCGGCTCTTTATGGTCTTCCTACTCTAAATCCGGTCGAACATCGTGTTATCGGTATCTTCGCTTTCGCCGCTCTCATGTGGTTGCTTGAGCCGGTGCCGGCATGGACGACATCGCTGGTCGTTGTCGTGTTGTTGCTATTCTGTACATCAAACAGTGGTTTATGGTTCATGCAGGCCGGTGCCGATGGTGTGCCATATGACAACCTTGTGAGTTACAAGGATATATTGCATTGTTTTGCCGACCCGACAATCATGCTGTTTATAGGTGGATTCATCATTGCCATCGCAGCAACCAAGAGTGGGCTTGATGTCAAGCTTGCCCGTGTGATGTTGAAACCGTTCGGAACCAAGAGCGAGAATGTTCTGCTGGGATTCATTCTTGTAACCGCCGTATTCTCGATGTTTATAAGCAATACGGCAACCGCCGCCATGATGCTTACATTCCTGGCTCCTGTGCTCAAGGCTCTTCCGGCCGACGGCAAGGGTAAGATTGGCCTGGCACTTGCTATTCCGATCGGAGCCAATATCGGCGGCATGGGTACCCTATAGGGACACCTCCCAATGCAATCGCGCTTAAATTCCTTAAGGATACGGTAGATACACAGATAGGATTCGGACAGTGGATGATGGTTATGGTACCGCTTACTGTGGTCTTGCTTCTTATCGCATGGTTTGTACTGCGCACAATGTTCCCGTTCAAGCAGAAGACTATCCATCTCAAGATCGAGAGTGCCCATGAGTCTTCATGGCGTGACATTGTGGTATATATCACCTTTGCTGTCACAATCGCCCTGTGGCTTACCGATTCCATTACCGGTGTGAATGCCAATGTCGTGGCTATGCTTCCTGTAGGAGTACTTTGTGTGGCCGGTGTTATTACCAAGCGTGATCTTGAGGAGATCTCATGGAGTATCCTGTGGATGATCGCCGGCGCGTTTGCCCTTGGAGTGGCTCTGAACAAGACCGGTCTTGCCGCCCACATGATCGAGGCTATACCTTTCGGCTCGTGGTCTCCGATCGTTGTTATCATCGGGTCGGGACTGTTGTGCTGGCTCATGGCCAACTTCATCAGCCATACGGCTACCGCCGCTCTGTTTGTCCCGATCCTGGCTATCGCCGGAGAGTCAATGGGTTCACAGCTCGCTCCGGTAGGTGGTGTCACCACTCTTCTTATTGGTGTCGCTGTGTGCTCGTCACTGGCAATGGTATTGCCGATCTCTACTCCTCCAAATGCGTTGGCCGACGCTACCGGATTCATCCGCCAGAAAGATATGGTGAGAACCGGTCTTATAATGGGTATTGTGGGCCTTGTGCTGGGATATGCAGTGCTGATATTGTGTGGAGTAAACGGACTTTTCTAAAACAATATATATCGATATGAACAGACTTATCAAAATATTGGCTTCGGGCCTTGTCGCTGTGTCGGGGATGACATTCACGGCGACAGCCGAGGAGGCGCCTGAGGCATCGTTCAGCTATGTCCCTAATATTCACGGTGCCATGAGGGCACGATGGGAGGATGACCTGGATGCCTCGCGTAGCCGGTTCCAGTTGCGTAACGCCCGAGTCTCGCTTGATGGCAGGATTCACCCTACGATTGACTATTTTCTTCAAGTCGATCTTTGTGATCAGGGTTCGATGAAATTTCTTGACGGATGGGCGCGTATAAAGGTGGCCGAGGGCTTGAAATTCCAGGCAGGTCAGTTCAGGATGCCCTTTGGTGTGGATCCGTTTAAGTCTCCGTCCAACTATGTGTTTTCAAACCGTTCGTTCATAGGCAAGCAGGTGTGTAATGTGCGTGCTGTAGGAGCCAAGGTGACATATGACTTCCCTAAGATTCCTCTTACACTCGAGGGTGGAGTATTCAACCCGACGAGTATTACCGATCACACGGGCTGGAACTCTTCATATGCCTATGCCGGCCGGGCCATCTATCGTGCCGGGGAGTTTAAGTTTGATGCAGGAGTGCAGTCTCTGCGTCCCGATATGGTACGTATAAACCTGCTTGACGGTTGTGTCAACTGGACTTCAGGCCGTTGGATTGTTGAAGGCGAGTACATGTACAAGCACTATACCAATGATGCCCATAAGGCTGTGCATGCCTACAACATCTGGGGTGATTACCATATGCCTGTCAAGGCCGGTGTTTTCAACCGGCTGTCGTTCCAGGGGCGTTTTGATGGAATGACTGCCCACTCGTCGGGTGTGCGTAATTCCGATGGTGAACTTACCACAACCGATCCGGCGCGCAACCGAGTGACTGTCGGTGCGACGATAAGTTATGTGAAGAAGCCGGTATGGCTTGATATAAGGGCCGACTACGAGAAATATTTTTATCATCATGATGTGACGCCGGCCCTCGGTCAAGGAGACCGTATAGTGCTTGAGATGGTGCTTCGCTTTTAAATTAAGATAATATCTAAGCGCAAATTACGCAGATTGATTTTGGCCATCCGGTCGGGTGGTTTTAACCGCAAATTACGCGGATTATGCAAATTGAATTTTAAAAGGCTATTACCGAACAGCCTCTAAAATTATTTGCGTAATCCGCGTAATTTGTGGTTAAAGAACCGTATGGAGTAGTCTGCGATTTATTCTTTAGAGTGGTGGAATTTGTGTTTTTTGTTGTATCTTTGTGGTTTACTATGGGCTTTGCCCGCAATTTATTTATTTATGACATTTCAAGAACTTGGGGTCAGCGAACCCCTTTTGCACGCTATAACTGACATGGGATTTTCCTGTCCTATGCCTGTTCAGGAAAAAGTTATCCCACACCTTCTTCATGAGGACAGCGATGTTATCGCTCTAGCACAGACCGGTACCGGCAAGACCGCTGCGTTTGGCCTGCCGGTGCTTCAGCGCATAGATGCATCGGTTCATACTCCTCAGGCACTTATTATAGCTCCTACGCGCGAGCTTTGCCTTCAGATTGCCGGTGATCTTGCCGATTTCTCAAAGTATATAGACGAGGTTAGAATCCAGCCTGTATATGGTGGATCGAGTATTGAGAGCCAGATAAGATCGTTGCGCAAGGGTGTGCAGATCATTGTGGCTACTCCCGGTCGTCTTATAGACCTGATAAATCGTGGAGTGGCACGTCTGGATAATGTTCATACCGTGATTCTTGATGAGGCCGACGAGATGCTCAATATGGGCTTTCTTGACTCTATAAACGAGATTCTTGAGCATGTGCCGGATAACCGTAAGATGTTGCTGTTCTCTGCTACAATGCCTCAGGAGATAGGGCGTATAGCGAAGAAGTATATGCATGATCCGGTGGAGTATGTCGTGGGCACACGCAATGAGGGTGCCGCCAATGTGCATCATGTATATTATCTGGTTAATGCTAAAGACAAATATCTGGCACTCAAGCGAGTGGCTGACGACAATCCCGATATTTACGCTATTGTGTTCTGTCGTACCCGCAGGGAAACCCAGGAGGTGGCCGACCAGCTGATACGAGATGGATACAATGCCGATTCCCTGCATGGTGACCTGTCACAGCAACAGAGGGACATTGTGATGAAGAAGTTCCATGATCGTGTCATCACAATGCTTGTGGCTACCGATGTCGCAGCCCGTGGCATTGATGTCGATGATCTGACGCATGTGGTTAACTTTGGGTTGCCCGAGGATGTGGCTGTTTATACTCACCGTTCGGGCCGTACCGGGCGTGCCGGCAAGACCGGTGTCGCGGCGGCTATAATACATACCCGAGAAAAGGGACGTCTCAAGGAGATAGAGCGTATCATAGGCAAGAAATTCGAGCGTAAGGAGGTCCCGACACCTACACATATCATAGAGAAACAGTTATATAACCTTGCCGACCGTCTGGAGCGTGTTGAGGTTGACGAGATAGCCATGGACCAGTATACTCCGGGGGTGATAAAGAAACTCGGATGGCTCTCGGGCGAGGACCTTATCAAGCGCGTGATGTCGCTCGAGTTCAAGCGTCTCCTTGAGTATTATAAGGATGCGCCTGTCATTGATGTCATTGATGAGAAACCCGTCAGAGAGAAGAAAAAGGATAAAGGAGGTGACCGTACTCCGCAGGACAAGGACCGTCGTACAGCCGACAAGGGTATGGAGCGTATCTATATTAATGTGGGCAAGCGTGACGGTTTCTATGCCGGGAATCTAATTGAACTCCTTAACCGTAATATCGAGGGTGGACGTGTTGATGTTGGGCGTATCGATCTGATGCCGGCTTATACACTGTTTGACGTTAAGAAACGTGATGCCCGAAAGGTAGTCGGCGCGTTCAAGGGGGCTGATTTCATGGGTAAGCGTCTTTACAGTGAGGTCGCTGATGCCGAGAAGGACTATGCCCGAGTCTCGAACCGCCGTAGCCGTGATAATGCTGCCGAGGATGAACCTTTTGCAGCATTCAAACGTAAGAAAGGAAAAAGAAAATGAGAAAACTGCTGTTGACAATGTTTACAGCCGCTGTAGCCGGGATGGGGGCATATGCCCTTTCCCCGCGTGAGGCGTTTGTCAATGCGCCGCGCCGGGTGATAGCTGCCATTGACTCGATAACCCGGCTTGATATGCTTGATTATTATGCAAGCGGATCGAGTGTGGCAAGTCGCAATGCCTTTGGTGGAGATTCGCGCGTCACTCTGCTGAGTGATGATGCTATAACTGTGTCTACAAGCACATCGAGCGAGATAATGATGGCGGTGTTGCCTGGACAGCGTGACACGATGTTGCTTGTGGTGAACACTCTCGCGTTGCCTGCTCCCGACAGCAAGGCTTCGGTATATGACCGCTATTGGAACGAGGCCGGTGGGAAATTGCAGTTACCTGATCATAATGATCTGTCGCTCTGGCTCAAACCTGAGTCAAAGTCTGCCCGTCGAGAGCTGGAGAATCTGATTCCATTCGTACCTGCCATATATACATATAAGGAAGGTATTCTGACGGCTACTAATACTTTAGGTCGTCTTATTCCGGCCGATGATTATAAGAAAGTCAAATCCAGTCTTAAGCCCTCGGTAAGTTATCGCTGGGACGGAAGGAAATGGTCGGTTCTTAAATAGCCTAATTCACTCACACGATGCATGAGTCGATTTCTCTTTTTGAACTGAACAGTCGCATATCCAGAGTGCTGACATCGGCGACAGGTACACAGAATATATGGGTCACCGCCGAGTTGAGTGATGTCGCCGTGAGGCGTGGGCATTGTTATATGGAGCTGTTGCAGAAAGATGATAACGGCACTCAGGTGGCAAAGGCTCGCGGTGTTATCTGGGCGAGCATTTACGGGCAATTGAGCCGTGAGTTCATGGCTGCGACCGGGCAGCCGTTTGCGACCGGTATCAAGCTTATGGTCAAGGCTTCGGCTACGATGCATCCTGTGTTCGGACTATCGCTGGTGATAACCGGCCTTGATCCCAACTATACGATGGGAGATCTGCTGAGGCGCCGTAGGGAGATCATAGACCGTCTTACACGAGAGGGTGTCATAGATATGAACCGGGAACTACAGTGGCCGGCAGTACCACAGCGTATCGCTGTCATCTCGGCTCCGGGAGCGGCCGGATATGGTGATTTTATGAATCAGTTGCTACATAACTCTTCCCGGCTTAGATTTATGACACGGTTGTTCCCGGCGATCATGCAGGGTGAGCGGGCTGCGGCTTCGATTATCGAGTCATTGAATGAAATCAGTGCCGGTGGTGACGGGTGGGACTGTGTGGTGATAATCAGAGGAGGGGGTGCTACGAGCGATCTTCAATGCTTTGAGGACTATAACCTTGCCCTTAATATAGCTCAATTTGAGATACCTATTATAATAGGTATAGGTCACGAACGTGATGTGACTCTTCTTGATTATGTAGCCAACATGAGAGTTAAGACGCCTACCGCGGCGGCAGAATGGCTTATCAGTCTCGGGGAGAAGGCTCTTGCCGGGCTTGATGCTATGGCACAGCTTATTTTTACTACAGCCTCGGATATTATTGCCGGATGTAAAGAGCAACTTTCGTATTATAGCGGAGTGTTGCCTGTGTTGCCTCATGATGTGATAGGCCGGGCGTCATTGCGGCTTAACAGGGCTGTGGCATTGTTGTCGGGGATAAGTTCGTCCCGCCTGTCTCCTGCCCGATCGAGGCTTGATGTCTTGGCTTCAAATGTCGTGACAGTCTCGACACAGGCTGTAGCCCGCAATCGGGATCGTCTTATCGCTGCCGAACAGTTGCTTGCCGCCCTGTCGCCTCAGGCTGTGCTTGACCGAGGGTATTCGATCACGAGGGTTAACGGGCGGGTTGTGACCAATATGGGACAGGTGTCGGCCGGTGATATCATAGAGACAACTCTCGCGTCGGGAACCATGCGGTCTAAAAAAATTTAAATTTATAATTTATATAGCAATGGAACTTAAACCAGTAAGCGAATTGACTTATAATGAGGCGATAGGCCAGCTTGGTCAGATAATTAATGTCATGCAGGCCGAGAATTGTGATATTGACAAGCTGTCGTCGTACACTCGTCGTGCTACGGAACTTATAGCAGAGTGTCGCCGTCGTCTGACTGTCACCGATGAGGAGCTTGCCAAGATCCTTAAGGATTTTAATTAGTATCGTGGCGCGTGGCTGAGAGTTGTCATGGGCTGTAGGCTATTGACGGGTGTCAGTCATGTATATATATTATGTGAGGTATATATTGTAGAGGTGTGCCTGGATGGAGATTAGATTGGTCAATCGAGGGGAGTTTTTATAATAATAGTGCCGTCACGCAGACCTTGATTGTATAGTTCAAGGCGTAGCCGGGCGTCATATTCTTGTCTTGATTTGTTGAATAGGTCACGGCGAATGCGTTCCTCTGCGCTTTCAAGCGGCATGGTGGCGCCTGTTTTGAGGTATTCTGAGATCTCGAGCAGGTGGGTATATCCGTTGGCGCTTATTTCCAGATGTTTGTGCTGAGCCAGGAATGCATCGGGAGATTGCCCGAAGTCGTAAGGTATACGTGTCTCTATCTGTTCCCAGTCAACCCAGCGGTCTCGGAAATAGTCATAGTGTATGAGCCCTTCCAGGTCTTGTTTTTCAAGACGGTCGATGTCGTTGTCGCGCGTTGATTTATATAGTTTTTTGACGCGTGCCATAGATGGAGAATTATCGGCAATCTTGATATATACGCCTTTGACAAGCGGCCGCTCAAGTTTGAAATCCTTTATGTTGCGGTCGTAATATGCTTTTATGCTGTCGGCCGGGAATTCTCGATCGCTGTGTTGCATGAACATGAGCCGACGGTATTCCCAGGCAATTAGCTCGTTGCGGTATTCGTTGACCATGCGGTCGATGTCGGTCATATCTGGGATGTTGCGTATGGCAACTTCACCCATAATATGGGATTCAACCCAGTCTCTGACATAGGCGCGGGCAAGCCTGGTGCTATCCTGTGCAGATGATCGATGGGCAAGTGCTTTGTCTATATCCGCGCGCATGAGTTGCCGCTTTCCGACCCGGGCAATAAGGTCGGGGTTGTTGTCGGAATTATCGGTTGAGCATCCGCCACAAAAGGGTAGTGTGGCAAGCAACAGGCCTGCGGCTATGACATTGCCTATGTATTTCATCGGGCCATTTTTAGGACTTTCTTGTTTATTTTTATTTTGTGGCGTGAACGCATGTCTTTGATCCAGACCTGTTCGAGGTAGGTCTGATAGTCGGCTGTTATGGCTCCGCGTTCGTCGGCAACTTCGGCAGGAGCCTCAATGATGACAGGCTGGTAGGGTGTATATGAGATCCATTTGCCTGTGGGGGCCGGTTTTGTTCCATTGAATCCGAGGTAATCGACAATGGCGTTCTCTCCCTTGGCGGCGATCACACGTTCTACTCTGATTTCACGGCCACACAGCTGGCGCAGGGTGTTGGCCAGGTCTTTGCCGTCCACTTTGTTCTCGGCCAGGAATGAGTTTGCAACATTGAGTATAGAATCACTTGTGGCGAATATTATATAGCTTTTGAACTTTGGGGATTCCCATGTGTAGCGGTCACGGTGTTTTTGGAACCACTTGTCAAGACCTTCGGTGTCTTCTTTTGCGCGGGACCATACATTACGGTCGCTGATGTCGAAAAGTAGGATGCCGTCGCGATATTCCTTGAGCAGATTGCGGTAGTCGTTGTTTTCAGTAGCCATATTGTCGATGGCAAGGCTGGTTACGGCTTCATCAACCATGCTGTCAAGTCGTTGTAGGAGTATGTTATATGCTTGGGCCGGATCGATGTTTTCCATCGGTGACATGTTGGCTACGATATCGGTGAGAAGTATCTGTCGGTCGCCGGCAAATGTCGCGAGCGGGGCTGGCATTGCGGCAAACCGTGCTATTACGGCTGAGTCGAGACTGCCATTGCTTTTTATTAGCGATTCGACCATGGCGAGGGCGGGACGGTTCATGGTGAGGTTGAACTTCTGTTTATATCGGTCAAGAACCGCTTTGCGTGGAATAGAGCCGCGTTCATCCTGGGAGAGAGTGTTCTTTATCATGGGTGTCATTGCGTCCTTAGACTCTATGCCTTTGGTGTCGAGGCGTTTTATGATATGAAAGCCGAAGTCGGTCTGGACGATGTCGCTTGTCTGGCCGTCGGCGAGGGCAAAGGATGCGTCTTCGAATGGTTTGACCATGCGTCCTGTCGAAAACCAAGGAAGTCGTCCTCCCTGTCGTGCCGATCCGGGATCCTCACTTTCTCTGGATGCGAGATCGTCGAAGTCGGCGCCTGCGGCGAGCAGGGAGTGTATTGAGTCGATCTGGTGGCGTTTAGCTGTAATTTGGTCGGGTGTCAGTCCACGTGTCAGCTTAAGAATATGCTGGACGAGAATCTCTCCACGTGCCTGCCGGCGGGCAACCGGCTTTACGAGATGTATACCGAATGGGGTTTCTATGACTTCAGACAGTTGTCCCACAGGTGTGTCGTAGGCGGCATCTTCAAATGTATATGGGAAGCGGCATGCGGTGATATATCCCATGTTTCCGCCGCGGTCGCGCGACGCGCGGTCGATTGAATATTCGCGTGCCAGGGCTTCAAAGTCTCCGCCTGCCATGATGACAGCACGTATAGAGTCAAGACGGGCGCGGTTGGTCGTCCGCTCGTAGGTGGTGTTGCCGGAAAACATCATTATATGGCTGACGTTTACCTCTTCTTTCAGTCTGTTGTATATTTTGTCGATAAGTTTTTGTTCTGTATCTTGATCGGTGAGGTATGGCTGGGCGAGATCGCGGGCATATCCTTTGAGTTCATTGAGGAATGTCGCTGTGGTGTCGATCCCGGCGGCTTCGGCTTCGATGACCTTGAGCTTGTAATTGATGAACATATCAAGATACTGGTCGATAGACTGTGGTGTCACTTGCTGGGAGTTGTTTTTGTGATATAGGTACTCGAACTCACCAAGAGTGACCGGTTGCCTGTCGATTGTAAGCAGGATCTGGTCGTTGCGGTCTACCTGATTATTCGCGGCTATTGCCGAGCCGCATGCTGTGAGCAGCAAAGCTGTCGATATCAGTATCTTTTTCATTGAAGTATTGTTGTTCAACTAAGAAAAATGCGTTATAAATGTCTTTATAACCTTTATAACGCATTTTTAGAAAAAATATTATGTCTCAAAGATATTACTGATGGCTGGCACTGTAGTTGGGGGCCTCGGCTGTGATGGCTACATCGTGTGGGTGACTTTCAGCCACACCGGCATTGGTGATGCGGGTGAATTTGGCTGTGTGGAGTTTGTCTATATTTTCGGCTCCGCAATATCCCATGCCGGCACGTAGTCCGCCGAGCATCTGGTATACGACCTCATAAAGCGATCCTTTGAACGGTACACGTGCTGCGATGCCTTCGGGGACCAGTTTCTTGGCATCGGTCTCTCCGGCCTGGAAATAACGGTCCTTAGAGCCTTTTTCCATTGCCTCGAGAGATCCCATGCCACGGTAAGCCTTATACTTGCGGCCATTGTATATTATGGTGTCACCGGGGGATTCTTCCACGCCGGCCAGCATGCCTCCGAGCATGACCGAGTAGGCGCCTGCTGCAAGGGCTTTGACAATGTCGCCCGAGTAGCGGATGCCTCCGTCGGCTATCAATGGCACACCGGTGCCCTGCAACGCTTTAGCTACGTCATAGACGGCAGAGAGCTGTGGAACGCCAACACCGGCGATGACGCGGGTAGTGCAGATCGAGCCGGGGCCGATACCGACCTTGACACCGTCGGCTCCGTTCTCGGCGAGATAGCGGGCGGCATCTCCTGTGGCGATATTGCCTACAACGACATCTATGTCGGGATATTTGGTCTTGACGGCTTTGAGAACTCCTACAACGCCCTTGGAGTGACCATGTGCGGTGTCAATGACGATAGCATCCACGCCTGCCGCTACGAGAGCGTCTACTCGATCCATAGAGTCGGCTGTGACACCTACTCCGGCGGCAACGCGCAATCTTCCCAAAGAGTCCTTGCATGCGTTGGGTTTATCTTTGGCTTTTGTTATATCTTTATATGTGACCAGGCCTATGAGGCGTCCTTCACTGTCAACTACCGGCAGTTTCTCGATCTTGTGTTCCTGCAGTATCTGTGCTGCTTCTTCAAGATTGGTGGAGGTATTGGTTGTCACAAGTCCCTCGCTTGTCATGACTTCGTCAATGGTACGGTCGGGATTGCGCTCGAAGCGGAGGTCACGATTTGTGACGATTCCTACGAGATGGCGGTCTTCATCAACGACCGGAATGCCACCGATATGGAATTCCTCCATCATTGCCAGTGCGTCACGTACCGTGCTGCCGCGCATTATGGTTACCGGGTCGTAGATCATTCCGTTCTCTGCTCTTTTTACAGCGTGAACCTGACGGGCCTGCTCGTCTATCGACATGTTTTTGTGTATTACACCTATTCCGCCCTCGCGAGCTATGGCGATGGCAAGTTTGGCCTCGGTCACGGTATCCATAGCGGCCGAAACCAATGGCACGTTGAGGGTAATGTTACGTGAAAAACGGGTCTGCAGGTTGACGCAGCGCGGAAGAACTTCTGAGTAGGCGGGTATGAGTAGGACGTCATCAAAAGTAAGACCATCCATTTTAACCCTATCGGCAATAAATGACATAGTGTTTATGGTTTTATTGCGTGCAAAGGTAATAATTTTTTTATAATCCCGCAAATTGTAGAAGTTGTAGAATTTTTGTTTACGATGATATTCGTTTTTTTAGGTGGGATCGGTAAGATAGCCTTGATTCCTGAGGGCTTGAAGCATGTTGTAGTGTTCTCCTTCGCGGTAGTAGTCGGTAATGTGGCGAGCCCAGTCGTTGGCTGTTTTTGATCCTGAACGTGTTGCGTTATAGTCTGATACGGCAGTGTCGTAGGACAGGAGTTCGGGCAGTAGGTCATCTGAGCGGTAGGTGTCGGAGTGTATGAGTAGTGACTGGGGCTGTTTGGGTTTTAAATCGGGCAGTTCGCGCGGTATACCTATGGTGAGACCACAAATTATGGTGACGCCTTTGGGTAGCTGAAGCAGTGCTGACAGTCGGTCGGGGGCGGCGGTGCGCATGTATCCGACGCAGCATGTTCCGAGACCTCTGCTTTCGGCCGCGACGAGTGCACTCATCATGGCAAGTGAGGCATCGATGACCCCTACCGTATATCCGTCGGCTGTGTGTATGAAAGGCAGTCTGCCTATGCCTTTGGCTTTTGCTATAGTGGAGATCTTGTTATAGTCGGCACAGAATACGAGAAAGCGGTTGCAGGTCTTGATCTGTTTCTCTCCGGTGATCTCGTAGATTTGTTCTTTCAGAGACTGGTCGGATATATCAATGACCGAGTATTGCTGGCCATTGTAGCTTGTAGGCGTATTGCGGATGGCGTCAAAGATGAATTGCATGTCGTCGGAAGAAACGGACTGTCGTTCGTATCGGCGTATGCTCCGGCGGTTGGTAAGGGTGTTTTCGACTGTTTTTGACATAGTTTTGCTTAATTAGTTCAATATGTCAACAACCGTAAGTGTAATAAGGTTTTCAATTTTATTGCCGAACCGGCTAAGTATAATTGGGTTCAATATCGTATTGAATGTTAAAAAAGCGTTTTTCCCGTAATAATTTTCTGTGTGATGAACAATTCATTGATATTCTCGATTATGTTGGGATGTGCCGGGCTATCGGCTGTCTCGCAGTCAATTGACATAGTGTCGCCCGACGGGCGACACCGGCTTGAGATGCATCGTGTGATGCTGAATGATTCGGTAGGCGAATTGCGTTACAGCGTGACATTTGACGGGCGTCCTGTGATCAATGAGTCGCGAGCGGGTCTTGATCTTGATCAGAGGGTGTGGGAGATGGCGTTGAACATAGGTAAACGCCAGCTTGTACAACCTGCTTGCTGGATGGATAATTTTGTGGTTGACTCGGTGACTGTTTATGAGCCGGTTGACTCGGTATGGGCACCGCTGTATGGCGAACGTTCCCAGATTAAAGACCGATATAACTCGGCAACCATTCACATGTCCAAGCATGATGCCTCGCAGTATCGTCTTGATGTCGAGGCGAGGGCATATGATGAGGGTGTTGCTTTCAGATATTTCTTTCCTGAGCATCCGGCGGCTGTATTTCATAAGGTGGTTGGTGATCTGACCGATTATTCTGTCCCGGAAGGGGTAATGGCGTGGAGCGAGCAATGGGCGCAGGCTCCGTTTGACCGCACGCCGGTGGACAGTATCGTGAATCCTGTAGAGAGGGCTCTGACGTTGGAGTATCCCGGCGGTTACTGGGCCGCTTTGCTGGATGCCGATGTTGATGACTGGAGTCTGACGCGTTTTGTGGCACGGCCCGACAGGCCTTCGACATTGACGTCGGTGATGTATTCGCCGGTGGATATTGTCACCTACTATGCCACTCCATGGAAAATTATCATGGCTGCAGATACTCCAGGCCAGTTGCTTGAACATAATGATATAGTACTGAATCTGAATGAACCCTGTGCGTTAGATGATACATCATGGGTAAAGCCAGGCAAGATAATGCGGGAGACGACGCTTACCAACGAGGGGGCGCGTGCTACGATCGATTTCTGTGCCGAGCATAATATTCCATATATGCTGTTTGATTGGAAGTGGTATGAGCCGTGCACTTCTCATGATGGAGATGCCACTAAGGTTATTGACCGTCTTGACATGCCGTGGGTAGTGGCTTATGGTAGGGAAAAGGGTGTCGGTATATGGCTTTATGTCAATCAACATGCATTGATGAAGCAACAGAGAGAGTTGTTCCCGTTGCTTAACGAGTGGGGCATAGCGGGTGTGAAATCTGGTTTTGTGCAATATGCGTCCCACCGGTGGTCTACCTGGCTTCATGATATGGTGCGCCTGGCGGCTGAGAATAAGTTGCTTATGAATATCCATGACGAATATCGTCCATCTGGTTTCTCTCGTACATATCCCAGTCTGCTTACCCAGGAAGGCATACATGGCAACGAGGAATGGCCTGATGCCCGTCATGACACAACGTTGCCGTTCACACGTATGATAAATGGTGCGGCCGATTATACGATATGTTATTATGACAAGAGATTGAAAAATACTCATGGCCATCAGTTGGCGGCATCGCTGGTGTTTTATAGTCCGTTGCTTACGGTTTACTGGTATGACACACCTTCGCGCAGTAACGGAGAGCCTGAAATGGAATGGTTTGACAATCTGGAAACTACATTCGATGATACAAAGGTGCTGTCGGGATATCCTGGCAAAGAGATAACAATGGCGCGCCGCAAGGGGAATACGTGGTGGCTGGCGGCCATGAATGGGAACGATGAGACGCGTCATACAGTGTCACTTGATTTTTTAGAGTCGGGAGTGACGTATCTGGCTCGGATATATAATGATGATCCGTCGGTCGATACGGCTACTAAGGTGAGATGTTCAAGCTACATGGTTACGGCCGATAATATTTTACGGTTTAATCTTGCCGCACGTGGTGGCGCGGCTGTTCATCTGACTCCGATTTCAGACAGAGATGAAATACGTAAATATAAGAAATACAAGAATCAGTTGCTTTGATATGAAACATCTTTCAATATATATGATGGCCATGGCTATGACCATAGGCGGTGGTGTCAGAGCTGAGGTTTCCAAGACCTGGAATCCGGATAATGGTGACGGCACATATACGAATCCGATAATACATGCCGATTACAGTGATCCAGATGTGATAGCAGTGGGTGATGACTTCTATATGACGGCTTCAAGTTTCCAGTGTGTGCCGGGCCTGCCGATATTGCATTCGCGGGATCTGGTAAACTGGGATATTGTCAACTATGCACTTGATCGTCTTGTGCCTGAAGATTTTTACTCAATGCCGCGTCATGGCAAGGGGGTGTGGGCGCCTTCTATACGTTATCATGACGGGATGTTTTATATTTACTGGGGAGATCCAGACTTTGGCATTTTTATGGTCAAGTCCACGGATCCGCTTGGCCGGTGGAGCGACCCGTTGCTTGTTAAGGCCGGGAAAGGTATGATTGACCCCACGCCGTTGTGGGATGATGACGGGAAAGCTTATATGGTCAACGGATGGGCTGGTTCACGAGCAGGTTTTAACAGTGTGCTGACTGTGTGGGAGATGGATCCGGACGGTACTGCCCTTATCGGTAATCCGGTCATTGTTTTTGACGGGAACGATGGTGTGAACCATACTGTCGAAGGACCTAAATTTTACAAGCGAGACGGTTTTTATTATATAATGTGTCCGGCTGGAGGTGTAGTTGACGGATGGCAGTTGGCTATGAGGTCAGTGTCACCTTATGGACCGTATGAGTCCAGGATCGTGATGTCGACAGGCAAGAGCGGTATCAATGGGCCTCATCAAGGCGGATGGGTCGAGACTCCGGCTGGCGAGGATTGGTTTATTAATTTTCAAGACAAGGGTCTGTATGGTAGGGTTCTCCATCTTAATCCGGTCAAATGGGTAGACGGCTGGCCGGTCATGGGTGACGGCGGAGAGCCTGTAAGACGTCATGTCAAGCCTGTGGTCAAAGGAAAGGTTGTGAATGTTAATCCAGCTGAGAGCGATAGCTTTGATTCGCGTCATATGGGGCGCCAGTGGGAGTGGCATGCCAATTACAGCCCGGAGTTTGGGATGACAAGCGAACTTGGTTTTATGAGAATATATGGATATCGCCAGCCGGCCGATGATGTAAACTTCTGGACTGTGCCCAATCTGCTTTTACAGAAGTTCCCGGCTCCGGCGTTTACCGCTACAGCCAAGGTTACGGTTTCGGCCAAAGCTACAGGCAACATGTCGGGTATCATAGTGATGGGACATGACTATGCGCGCCTGGGTGTAAAAAAAGTATCGGATGATGATTTTGAACTGCAATTCATAACCTGCGAGGATGCCGAACAGGGTGGTGTGGAGAATGTGCAGAATATTGCAACCCTTAAACCGACACGTGTCTATGAGGCCGGTCTGTTTCCCAATTACGAGATACAATTGTGGCTGAGGGTCAAGGTCGCCGATGGTGGTGCATGCACATTCTACTATAGCCTTGACGGAAAGAAGTTCAATCGTGCCGGAGGTGTGTTCCAGGCCCGTCAGGGTAAGTGGATCGGTGCCAAGGTAGGACTGTTTAGCGTGACACCTGACGGAACAGACCGTGGCTGGATTGATGTGGACAATTTTATGATGACTAAATAGATAGTATAATAAACAATGCCTGTTCAATAAAATGATACCATCGCCTTGATTATCGTGGTATTTTTTAATTATCGAACCGGCCTTTAAATGATACAGATTTGAAATACATGGATCTTAGAATTTGCGCTTTGTTTTTAGCCGGTGCAGTAGCCGCCGGTCTTGTCGGTTGTGGTACCTCACGTCCTACAGTCGATGTCGAGTCGGATCTTGCTTTTTGCCATGGCCGGGTCGAGCTTGCCTTGTCCGATCTTGTATCGGGTGACAGTGTCGACTATTCGATGATACCACGTAATATTGCTCCCGGTGACTCGTTATGGACGCTACGTCCGGCAGTAGCAGAGGAATGGTGTAGCGGTTTCTGGCCTGGTGTGTTGTGGCTTGACTATGAAGCGACCCGTGATGAGGAAGTCGGGCGTCAGGCTCGTCTCTATACCGAGGCTCTTGGTCAGATTCTTGACAAGCCTGTATTTGACCATGATTTGGGATTCCTGATGTTTTGCAGCTATGGAAATGCCTATCGTCTCACCCGTGACACGATGTATCGGGATGTGATACTGAGGACGGCCGACTCGCTGGCTGTTCTGTTCAATCCACGAGTGGGCACGATGCTGTCCTGGCCGCGTAATGTGGAGATGTTTGGCGGTCACAATACAATAATGGACAATATGATAAACCTGGAGACTCTGTTTTGGGCGGCCGACAATGGCGGTAATCCATCGTTACGTGATATGGCAATAAAGCATGCCGAGACGACGATGAAGAATCACTTCCGGCCTGACGGTACATGTTACCATGTTGCGGTATATGATCAGGATAGCGGAGAGTTCAAGAGGGGATGCACACATCAGGGACTGAGTGACGAGTCGACCTGGTCGCGTGGGCAGGCCTGGGCCGTGTATGGCTATACGGTTGTCTACAGGGCTACCAGAGATCCTCGTTTCCTGGAATTTGCCTGTAAAGTGACCGATGCTTATCTTGATCGCTTGCCGGAGGACCATATCCCTTATTGGGACTTTGATGATCCGCGTATACCCGATGCTCCTCGAGACGCCTCAGCCGCATGTGTTGTGGCTTCGGCCCTGACCGAGCTAATAGGATATGTAGACCGTGATCATGCCTCACGTTATGCCTCGGAGCTTGAAGCGATGTTGTTATCGCTGTCTACTGATGTGTATCGTCCCGGCGACCGGTGTCGCTCGGCGCTGTTGCACTCGACAGGGCATCATCCTGCAGGTTCGGAAATCGATTATTCTATAATTTATGCCGATTATTATTATATGGAAGCGCTTAATAGATTTGCAAAGATAAAAGATTTGTCTACCTTTGCATCACTAAGAGCCGGTTTGACAAATCATGCCACACATCATGGAGTTGATTAATCAGTGACTGTAGGCCGGCTCGAGTGTAATAACTGTAATAATAACCTTAAATTAATAAAAAATGAACAAGCCATATGTTGTAGGAATTGATATAGGCGGAACCAATACCGTGTTCGGCCTGGTGGACGCGCGTGGAACGGTTGTAGCTTCAAGCTCGATCAAGACGGGAATCTATCCTGATTTTGACCAGTATATTGATGCTCTGAACGACGGTCTCCAGACATTGGTAAGAACCAATGGCGCTGAGGGTCAGGTGCATGGAATAGGGGTCGGTGCTCCGAATGCCAATTATTACACAGGCAAGATCGAGTATGCTCCTAATCTTGTATGGAAAGGAGAGCTCCCGCTGGCTGAGGCATTGTCGGCAAAAACCGGCTTGCCCGTATCAATAACCAACGATGCGAATGCCGCAGCTATCGGTGAGATGACATATGGCGCGGCCCGCGGCATGAAGGATTTCATCATGATCACTCTGGGTACCGGTGTCGGTGGCGGTGTCGTGTGCAATGGCTCGATGGTATATGGATTTGATGGTATGGCGGGTGAGCTCGGTCATATAACGGCGCGTCGCAATGGACGTCTGTGCGGCTGTGGGCGTCATGGCTGTCTTGAGACATATTGCTCGGCAACCGGTGTGGTGCGTACTGCTTATGAATTCCTGGAAGCTCGTGTCGATGAGTCTACATTGCTTCGTGATCGTCAGGATCTTACATCCAAGGATATCTATGATGCCGCTATTGCCGGCGATAAGCTTGCACAGGATGTGTTTGAGTTTACCGGCAAGGTTCTTGGCGAGATGCTTGCCGAGTATGTATCGTTCACATCTCCTCAGGCTATCATTATATTCGGCGGACTTGCCAAGAGCGGAGAACTGCTCATGAAGCCTCTTCGTGAGTCGTTCGAGGGCAATAACATGCCGATACACAAGGGCAAGGTAAAGATACTGCTGTCTGAGCTCAAGGAGGCCGATGCCGCTGTACTTGGTGCGTCGGCTCTCGGATGGGAAGCCAAAGCCTGATAAAATCGAATGTCATACTCCATAATATGGAGTTTTCGGTTAGGATATCACCGGGCCACCTTTAAACGGGTGGCCCGGTGTTTTTAATGTGTCTTTGGAGAGGGTGTAAAGAAACGGTTGACGATTATTGCGAGTGCACCGTCGCCAGTGATGTTACAGGCTGTGCCAAAGCTGTCCATAGCGATGTAGAGTGCGATCATCAGGGCATTGTCGGCCTCGCTGAAACCAAGCATTGATGACAGTAGTCCAAGCGAAGCCATGATGGCTCCGCCCGGGACTCCTGGTGCGGCTATGATGGTAATCCCGAGCATTGCGATGAATCCGGCAAACTGGGCGATGTCATAATCCATTCCCTGTGTTATCATCAGGGCCAGGGCGCAAGCTACGATCTTCAGAGTGCTTCCCGACATGTGTATGGTGGCGCAAAGCGGAACGACAAATCCTGCGATATCGTCATTGACGCCGTTACGTATCGTCTGTTTAAGGGTCACCGGGATTGTGGCGGCCGAAGATTGTGTGCCGAGTGCTGTGAAGTAAGCCGGCATCATGTTCCACAGGAGTTTGAACGGATTATGGCTTATCCTGTCCCGTGAAAATAAAGATGCTATAGTGTATTGTGCTATAAGTATGATTATATGTAGGGCAAATATTATTGCGATGATCTTGATGAAGGTCAATAGTATAGTCGCTACCTGTCCTTCCATGGCCATGTTCAGGAAGATGCCGAATATGTATACCGGCAGAAGCGGAATGATGGCCCGGTTGATAACCATGGTTATGATGTCACGGATGTCGCCGAGGAGAATCTTAAGTGTGTTGCCGTCTTTTAGGCGGGAGGTTCCGAGGCCGGCTATGAATGAGATTATAAGAGCGCTCATTACCGATAATAGTGGAGGCATGTCGATCGTGAAGTATGGGTCGATGCCTTCGGCCCTGATTTCCCCGGCGGTGTATTCCATTGGCTTGATGAGATGTGGAAAGAACCAGTCGCCGGTGATGTATGATGCAAAACCGGCACACAGAGTGGCTATATATGCCAGCATGGCAGTGAACAATAGCATCCGGCCGGCCTGTTTGCCTATATCGGCAATGGCCGGTGCGACGAATCCCAGAATGATAAGCGGGATACAGAATCCTAAAAACTGACTGAATATCGCATTGAATGTCATGAAAATTCTGGCGCCCCATATTGGTATTATATGGCCGCATGCGATACCTGCCGCTATCGAGATGATGATGAGTGGCAGGAGTCCGATTCGGCTTGTCGTTTGTTTCATTAATCTAAATTTTTTATTTACAAAGGTATATAAAAATTCGACTGTTTAGTATACCTTTGTGTCGTGAACTCGGTTTTTTTGTGAAGACCTCGGCTAATCGTTGAATGATACTGTATGTGATACGGCTCTAAGCATTCTCTATGTGTAGGTGTTTTATTGAAATTCATTCAACCCAACCGTATTGAAAATGATTTACGACACATATACTGATGGATATAGTTATTGATGAAGAAATACGTCGGTGTGCTCCCGGGTACAGAATGATTAAGTGTGAGGCTGTGATCTGTAACGGAGAGACGCCTGACGAACTGTGGCAGGAGATCGAGCGAGTGGGAGGTTCGATACGTGATGTCATGGAGTTAAGTGACATAAACAGACGCCCGGGCATAGCGGCTACGCGTGCGGCCTATAAGGCCTGTGGCAAGGAGCCTAACCGTTATCGTCCGTCATCGGAACAGCTATGCCGCAGGCTGGTCAAGGGACTGGAGCTGTATCGAGTGAATGCGGTCGTGGATGCTGTAAATCTCTTATCAATAGAGTCGGGACATTCGATCGGGGCATTTGATATGGATTCGATTGACGGTGAAAGTCTTACTCTTGGTATCGGACGTGATGGCGAGCCATATGAAGGTATCGGACGCGGGACGCTGAATATTGCCGGAATGCCTGTATTGAGGGATTCTACGGGTGGGGTGGGGACTCCGACAAGTGACAATGAGCGTACAAAGGTGTCGCTTGCGACATCCCGTCTGCTTGTCACTATCAATGTCTATGGCGACGATATGCCGGTCAATGACATTATGGGGGAGTGCACGCGCTTGTTGGAGACTTATTGCAATGCTACCGATATCGTATACGAGATTGTTGGATGAATTTCAATGACATATTGATGACATGAGAATATTACGAATGTATCCTACGAGCATAAACGCCAGGTATGTTGATATGCTGGTGGAAGCTCTTCGTGGCGGTGAGGTTATTGTGATTCCTACCGATACACGTTATGCACTGGCTTGTGACGCTTTGAGTAACAGGGCTGTTGAGCATATCTGTCGTTTGAAGGGGATCGACAACAGGAAGCATCCGTTGTCGATTGTATGCGCCGATATGTCTCAGGCCAGTGAATATGCCGTTATTGACAACAGGGCGTTCAGGATGTTGAAGGATACATTGCCGGGGCCCTATACATATGTATTGCCCGCCCGCCCGAGCTTGCCCAAAGTATTCAAGGGACGTCGTGAAGTAGGCGTAAGAGTTCCCGACAATATGATAGCCAGGGAAATAGCCAGGGAACTCGGGAATCCGTTGATGACTTCGACAGTCAACTGGCTTGATGCCGAAGAAGAGGATACTCTGATGCCTGCGGCTATCGCCGATGCTCTCGGGCAGGATGTGGCTATAGTTGTCGATGCAGGGGATTGTACGATGGCAAGGACCTCGGTGCTCGATCTTACCGACTCAGCCAATCCCATAACCTTGCGTGCCGGTTCATGAAGTTGAAAAAATGGTTGAAAACGCGGGAAAAAGTTTGAAAAATTTGGTTATTATCCAAAAAATCACTTACTTTGCACTCTGTTTTGTGGCTCATCCTGTAAAGCGGCTAAAAAAGATGCGTTTAGCTGTGATATGAGACTGAGATGGTGACACACTACATTATATCAAAATAGCAAACGAACAGATAAATTCAAGAACAAAAGCCATGTCAAAGATTTGTCAAATTACAGGCAAGAAGGCGATGACAGGTAACAATGTATCGCACTCAAAGCGCCGCACCAAGCGTCGTTTCAATGTCAACCTCTTCAACAAGAAGTTCTACTGGGTTGAGCAGGACACCTGGATTTCTCTCACCATCTCGGCAGCCGGTCTGCGCACAATCAACAAAATGGGTCTCGACGCTGCCATCAAGCTTGCAGCCGAGAAGGGATATTTAACTGAAATCAAATATTTAGTATACTAAGAAGATGGCAAAGAAAGCTAAAGGCAATCGTGTACAGGTAATCCTGGAGTGCACGGAACACAAGGCAAGCGGCATGCCCGGTACTTCTCGTTATATCACTACCAAAAACCGCAAGAACACTACCGAGCGTCTGGAGTTGAAGAAATACAACCCCATCCTCAAGAAAGTAACCATCCACAAGGAAATAAAATAAAAAACACTAAGATATGGCAAAGAAAACCGTCGCATCACTCCAGAAGGGTGAAGGCCGTACCTACAGCAAAGTTATCAAGATGGTGAAGTCACCCAAGACCGGTGCCTACGTCTTCAAAGAAGAAATGGTTCCCAACGACGCTGTTAAGGACGCTCTCAAGTAAGAATCTTCGATATTCTCTTTAGATATTATAGTTGAGAAAGCTACCGCTAATATCATACAGCGGCAGTTTTCTCTTTTTATGTACCAGTCATGAACGATCCGCGTAATATTTCAATCGAAGCATTTGATTATCCCTTGCCACAGGAGCGTATTGCCTCCCATCCGCTGGCTGTACGTGATGCCTGCCGGCTTCTTGTCAGGAGCCATGATGGCGTTATCGGAGACCACGTGTTCACAGAGTTGCCGTCATTGTTGCCATCAGACTCGATGCTGGTGTATAACAACACTCGTGTGATAAATGCCCGCCTGCGTTTTCGCAAGTCGTATCCCGATGGGGCTCTGATAGAGATATTCTGTCTCGAACCGGTCGCACCGGCCGACTATGCCGTGAATTTTGCGGCTACAGGCCGATGCTCGTGGCTCTGTTTTGTAGGTAACGCCAAGAAGTGGAAACAGGGAGAGCTGCATCTGTCACTTGATATAAACGACCATAGGGTTGATTTGAGCGCCACGATGGGTGAGACCCGGGGTAATGCCCGTGTAGTGGAATTTGGCTGGGATTGTCGGGAGGTCACTTTCAGCGAGATAATAGGTGCGGCCGGGGAGATACCTATCCCGCCGTATCTCAATCGTCCTACCGAGGCATCCGATTCAGCTGATTATCAGACAGTCTATTCGCATATAGACGGGTCGGTAGCCGCTCCGACGGCCGGACTGCACTTTACACCGACGGTTCTTGACCGTATTTCTGAACGGGGGATACCCAGGCGTGAGCTGACACTGCACGTGGGAGCGGGCACATTCCAGCCTGTGAAGTCTGATTCTATCGGCGAACACTCCATGCATAGCGAGTTTATTGCCGTTAAGCGGGATCTTATTGCCGAGCTGGCCGGTACAAGCCGGAGAGTCATAGCAGTCGGAACAACATCGGTGCGCACTCTTGAGAGTCTGTATCATGCCGGATGTCTTATAGCTTCGGGAGAGTGGACGGGAGAGGTGCCCCAGTGGTATCCTTATGACGAAAATCATCCCGATCTCACGGTTGAGGAGTCTCTCGGTGCCATAGTGCGGTATCTTGATGCCGGGGCAATGCCGGTGTTTGTGGCTGATACTCGTATCATTATAGCTCCGGGTTACCGGTATCGGATCGTCAAGGGAATGGTTACCAATTTTCATCAGCCACGTTCCACTTTGCTGTTACTTGTGTCGGCATTGATGGGTGACGATTGGCGGCATGTCTATGATCATGCTCTTGATAATGGTTACCGTTTCCTGAGTTATGGCGATGCCTGTCTCTTTCTATAAAAAATATTAATACATTGGCTATCATGGCGTGGCAGGTGTTTTATATGGAGTGATATGTCTAACCTATAAAACACGTGATTATGACCTATAACATTATTGAGATTGAAGGAATAGGCGAGCTTTATGCCATGAAGTTGAGGGAGGCCGGTATAGATACTACGGCCATGTTGCTTGAGCGGGCCGCGACGCCAAAGGGGCGTGCCGTATTGGCCGATGAGACGGGTATTTCACCCAAGCTTATTCTACGCTGGGCCAACCATGCCGATCTGTTCCGCATCAAAGGGGTAGCCGGGCAGTTTGCCGAGTTACTTGAGGCAGCCGGTGTTGATACTGTAAAGGAGTTGCGTCATCGTGTAGCCGCCAATCTGGTTCCTAAACTTGAAGAGGTAAACGAGGTGCGCAATATCTGCAATCGTGTTCCATCTATGAGGGAGGTAGAGAGTATGATAGAACAGGCTCGGGAACTCGAGCCTGTACTGGTGTACTGATTGTTGCGACACTTACTTATAGAAAATGAATGATGCATCAGGGCCGTTTACTGTATCTGATGCATCATCATTTTTTTTGAGATGAGGTATGAATTTGGTGTAGGTCATTATATGCCGGATGTAAATGGATGCGAGTGGTAGAATGTATCATGCTTGAATATCATTACGAGACTGTATGATATAAGGGATGTGATTGTGGCCGGCAGTAGAAAATCCACTCCGCCTATCATCTCGGTGGTAAGGAATATTGACATGAGGGGTGCGCGTATGATTCCTGCCATGGATCCCGCCATGGCGATAAGTGCATAGTGGGAGGTGTCGAGCGTACTGATACCTGCTGAGTTCAAAGCCGATGCGTAAAGCAGTCCTAAGGCACAGCCGGCGAATAGTGTGGGGGCGAAGTCGCCTGCAACTCCACCTCCGTTATTGGTGGCTGACGAGCCTATCCCTTTTAAAAGTATTAATCCGGCATATATGATGATAAGGGTCAAATGACTGTTGCCGACTGACAGAGAGATAAGAGATCGATCGGCTATTGATATGGGGTGTCCGTTTATTACATTGGTTATCGACGAGTACCCCTCGCCGTATAGGGCCGGAAAGATGTATATCATCAGGCCGATGGAGAGTCCTGACGCCAGCCATTGTATCCATGGGGTGTGTATTGAAGTGAGTAACCGTTTGGTAATGGCTCCTGTGTGGGTGTAGTAGAGCGAATATAGACCACATACAATTCCTAAAAGCATTGTCCACGGTAAAGTGGTGTTGTCGAAGGCTCCGGGAGATATTACATTGATATCAAGTGTATATCCCGACAGGACATATGCTGTGAGCGATGCGGCCAGGGTCGCGAGGAATACTCCGATTATCGCGACAGTCGACAATTCGACCCGGAGAACCTCAATAGCGAACAGTGCGCCTCCAATCGGGGCTTTGAATATGCCTGCTATACCGGCTGCCGCTCCACAGCCTGTCAGTATCATGAGCATGCGTGGCTTGATTCGGAATATCTGTCCAAGCCTGCTTCCTATGCCGGCACCGGCATAGGCGATAGGGCCTTCCGATCCGGCAGTTCCGCCGAATCCCAGCGTTAGCGCGCTGGCAATCATTGATCCATAGATTGTCTTGTTATCAAATCGGTAGTTCCTGTTTTTGAACTTGTCGACCATCCTTGCCACGCCATTGTCGACTGGTTTGTGGATGATGTGACGACAGAATATGGCCGCGAGTGAGATTCCGGCCACAGGTGTAATGATTATCAGCCAGCCTGTATCGGATGTTCGGATATACTCTCGTGTGATTGTAGATATATATTCTATTGTGTATTTAAGCAACCAGGCGCATGCCCCGGATAGTATGCCGACTACCAGGGCTAATATCAGGATGAAGCCAGAATCGGTTATGTGCAACCGTCGCCATGTCAAGAAGTTGTTATAGCGGTGCCGGTGGGGTGTATGAGGTGATGCCGTAGAGGTGTCCATAGTTCAAACGCTTGTATTATATAAACGTCTGGACTGGACATGATGTTAAGAGTCGGTTCGACAATAAATCTTAAATGGTTCTTATTTGACGCGGTCGGGATTAGCAGCTATGAATGCTTTCCATCCGCCTGAACTCTTGGCTATGGCTGGTTTGCGGGATTCATAATAGTGACATAGAGCGGCGGCAAGAGCGTCGGTAGCATCGAGTTGAGGCAACAGATTCTCTCGTGGTATATCAAGTTGCCGGCGCACCATTTCTTGTACTTGTTCCTTGCTGGCTCCGCCATTGCCGGTTATCGACATCTTGATTTTGCGTGGCTCATACTCTGTGATGGGAACTTCCCGGGCGAGTGCTGCTGCCATTGCCACACCTTGTGCACGTCCGAGCTTGAGCATTGATTGAACATTCTTGCCGAAGAATGGTGCTTCGATGGCCAACTCGTCGGGCAGGTATTGTTCGACTATGCCGAGCACGCGGTCATAGATGCGTCGCAGTCTCATGTAGTGGTCCTCGAATTTGTTAAGCTGTATCACGCCCATGGTTATCATGGCTGGCTTGTTGCGTCTAATGCCTATGAGTCCGTATCCCATGACGTTGGTTCCCGGGTCGATTCCCAGGATTATCCTGTCCCATTCCTTTATATCATCGGTCAACATGGGCTTATTACCTCCATGTCGGTTGAGAAAAACATGACACGCTGTCGGCCCAGTCTTGCAGCGAGTTCGTCTTTGAGCAGTGATGCCACATCGTTATGCCATTGCTGTGCGCTCTCCAGCGACGTTGACGTCATCTGTATTGCAAAGTTGATGGCATCTGGGTCTACCTGGGTGAGTATACGTGTCAGGGTTATAGAGTTGAAGCGACCGCTTTCGTATGCCGCTTTGATGAATACAGTTCGGGCCCACTCTATAAATTTTACGGTCAGTGTGCGCTCGACTATGAAAGTGGTATTGTGTATGAACATGATTCTTTTAGTATCCGTATATTAGGATTGATATGAGCATGACATAATAAAATATTATGAATGCAATCATTACGATTCCCGATATGATTGATGCTATGGCGTATTTGTGTGCGCTTTTTGCCAGCCATCGGGCATCATCGCGGCGTCCTTGTGCCCATCTTGTTTTTATAAGTGATGTCTTGACTATAGCGGCTATACCTATTGGGAACATTATTGCCGAGAAGATGGCGAGTCCGAGTCGTGGCTTAGGGCATTCGTTGTCGGTATCAACAGGTTGTATGCTGTCGTTTGTAGGCTGGGAAGCCGGCTTCTCTACCTGGATTTGGGTGTCATGCATGTCGGCTGTAGACATGTTTCTCTTTTGGGTCAGGATGTCGGCGATTTCGGGAATGTCTGATGCCTTGATCCAGTTTTCAAGACCTTCATGCCACGTGAGTGTTGATGGTGTGATGTCAAGAGCAGCTACTTGATCGAGTTGTGTTGGCCCGTACTGTTGGCCGTCAATTACAAAGTAGTATGTATGCATGTTGTTTATCTGGTGTTAGAGAGACCCAAGGAGGACAAATGTCTGTAATATAGCGCCTATTATTATGGCAATGATGCTAAAGCGCTTGGCTGAGTTGGACTGGGATATGGCCAGCTCATGCTTACCCTGGTCCCATAGCCGGTTTACGCTGGAGGCTTTTACAATGGCCGGTATACCTATAGGGAAGAATATTATTATGCCTATAATGGCCATTGTCAAGAAGTTGGATGGCCGGTTATTAAGTGTGGCCGGCGGTGTGCTGTAATATTGCGTGTGTGCGTTTTGCTGTAAGGGCTGAGGTGCGGGTGTGGGGATAGGTTGAGGTTTGGGTGCAGGTTGAGGTGTAGGTTCTACCTCGGGTTCTACCTCTACCACATTCTCCTGTTCGGTAGATGGCTGGACTTTACTCGGCATAGATTCGATGGACTCTTTGTCGGATGTTGTCTCTTGTGGCTCGGTGTGATTTGTGGCTTGTACAGGTCGGTTTGATGGCAATGGAGGCATTGCTGAGACTTTATCGGGATTGACAGTCTTGATGGCGGTCATGATCTCTGGAATGGTGGCGGCCGCAGTCCAGTTTTTGAGTCCCTGATGCCATACGAGTGTCTCGCTGTTGATGCCGAGTTCGGCGACTTCTCGTGCGGTAAATGGGCCTTGGGCCTCTCCGTTGATGACTACATGATAGTTCATGGCTGTGGATTTTGTTACTTTAATAATTGTTCGAGAAGATTGTTTGTCAGTTCGGTCTGATCACTGAAAAAGAGCATGTATATGCTCAGCGGAATGCCGAGAATTACGCTTATCAGTCCCCATGTAAGTACTTTACGGGATTGTTGGCGGGCGCCTTCGCGATTGCCTTCCTCCCATAGTCGTGTCACCATGACCGACTTTATCAGCGCCACTATCGCGCAGGGAATTATTCCCAGGAAGGCTATTATGGCAAGCCATCGGTATGTGGGTGGACACTCTTCGTTATCAGGCATGGTGAGTCGTGGTTCCGGTTGGCCGGGAGTATTATAGGCCGACTCAAAGCGTTCACGGTCGAATGATGGGGGTGTGGCCGGGGCATTGATTATCTCTGACAGTTCTTCAATCTGATCGGCACGGCTCCATTCGGGCATGCCGTTGCACCATACCATGTCGTTGGCATGTATGGGGCGCTCTTTGAGTTGTTGCAGGTTATAAGGGCCGAGTGGTCCCTGGTCAGATGCTATGTAGTATTCCATAAGTAGGGTGTTGTAAATTGGTTAGTACTATGGTCTGCTTGAGGAGCTGATATTTTGTCATGTTTGGATGGTGGCAGGCTCTGAGACCGGTGGCGCGTTGTTATTTGTGGATTTTACGCTTCATGTCTCTTGCCGCGAATTTGAGGTGTCGGGCTATTGTCGGTATCGTGCCATAGTAGTGGCACATGATTTTAAATCGTTCCTTTAATGATGCCTTGTGATTGCGGGTTGTCACACCCTCATCGAGGTAGTCGATTATTGTCTCATCGATGTAGACATTGTGCCGTGAGTGTTGCAGACAACGTATCGACCAGTCATAGTCTGATGAAAATCGGTATTGCAGATCGTATGGGCTTGTAATCCTTTTGAGTACGATCATGGCCTGATGGCATACGAGCATTCCGTCGGCAAAGCTCTGTAAAGTGAGTATGGATGGGGCTTTCAGATGTCGTTCTCCTGTTACCTGACGATCTTTGTCTACCAGTATCGTCTGGCCATATACCATTCCCGGTTTATTGTTGTCTGTTATAGCATCTGCTATATGTTGTAGTGTGTCGGATGAATGAAATGAGTCGCCGGCATTGAGAAAAATAAGATATTCTCCACGTGATAGTCCCATCCCCCGGTTCATTGCATCGTAGATTCCTTGATCACGTTCGCTTGTGATGCGGGTGCGTTCGGTTGCCATAGATATGGCAAGAGACAGTGTGCTGTCGTTTGATGCTCCGTCGACGATCAGATGCTCATAGTCAGTGAATGACTGCGAGGCGACACTCTCCATAGTCGGGGGGAGTGTCGATTGCGCATTATAGGTGACTGTTATGATACTTATCAGGGGTGTCGACATATATTTGGATTTTAAGACGAAGTCAAAGATAGTAATAATTTAACTGCTTTTGGTCTTAAATGGTTTATTTTTTTATTAGAAATTTGATTATCGCCAAAAAAAAAGACCCTGCCGGGTCTTTTTTTTGATTGGCAGGGTCTTTTGTTTGTTGATTGCGGGCAAATGTTGTCAGTGGCCCTTTGCATCATGCGGGGGGATTGATGGCACCGCTGGGGCAAACCTCGGCGCAAGAGCCGCACTCAATGCAGGTGTCGGGATCGATGTGGTAGATGTCACCCTCAGAGATTGCTTCAACGGGACAAACGGGCAGACAGGTGCCGCAAGCCACACATGAATCAGTAATTACGTAAGCCATAGTAAATTTACTTTTATTTGATTGGTGTTAGTATTGTTGCAGATGCAAAAGTAATCAAAAAATAATTACCTGCATCATATTTTATCGTTTTTATGCCTTTACACGGCTCACATAGCTGCCTTCGCGGGTGTCAACCTCGATAGAGTCACCTTCGTTGACAAACAGAGGTACGCGTACGGTGGCTCCTGTCTCTACTGTAGCAGGCTTCAAAGTGTTAGTGGCGGTGTCGCCTTTGATGCCGGGCTCGGTATAGGTGATTTTCAGGATTGTCTTGATGGGCATCTCGGCATAAAGTACGGTCTCGGTTGATGCGTCACGTACAACTTCCACGGTATCACCTTCTTTCATGAAAGCGGATCCGGTTACCAGCTCTTTGGAGATGGGAACTTGCTCGAATGTCTCGTTGTCCATGAAGATGTCATCTTCACCCTCGGCGTACAGGTACTGGTAGGGGCGACGCTCTACACGTACCTCTTCGAGTTTCTCGCCGATATTGAAGCGACGCTCCAGGACGCGTCCGTCAACTACATCTTTAAGTTTTGTGCGCATGAATGTGTTTCCCTTTCCGGGTTTTACGTGGAGAAACTCCACACAGAAATAAAGTCTGCCGTCCATGCGTATGCATGTTCCGTTCTTGATGTCTTGAGCGTTTATCATATAATGTTGTAATAATAATTGTTTTGAGACCGCAAAGTTACTAACTTTTCTTTAAAAATCAAGTTTTTTAAATGAAAGACAAAGCAACCGCATCAAAATTTGAAGTTGTTTATAAGCTGTAGTAAATATTAGGTGTTTAAGGAGGCCCGATATAGTCTCTTTCTGATACTGATTTTCTTGTCGGGTGTGGCTTTGGCTATCTGAATAGCAAGCTTTCTCAACATGGAAAGATTCTGTCCGGAGAAGCCTTTACTGGAACGACATGCATCCTCCTTGAACGTGACGTCAAGATGCCAATGTGGCTGATTTTCAATGCCCCAGTCTCCCAGGGCCAGCATAGCGTAATACGCGGTCTTCGGAAAACCCACATCACTTATAAAGTGCCTGACTGTGGTCGTTTTCCTGTCTGCGACAATAACTTCTGAAGTTATCTCGACCAGCATCTTCAGCCCCGGCCATCGGTTAAAAACTGTTTTGTCCTCCATTGCATCGGCATGGAACATCCGGTAGCTGAGTGTTTCTATGTGTCAGTGGTCCGCCTCCATTTCTGAGGAAATATCAAAAGAGACAACAAAAAACTTCTATCGTACACAGCAAGGACTGTAATGGCTAAATTCAAGTCGCCGATACGCCAATCTTTGCAACTTGACAGAGGTTCGGTGTCCGATGAGTCAAAAACAAGTAATTTTAAAATCTCATTGGCATATTTCGATCCAGAGCCATTTTATGCTTCCGGATTTAAGGATTGGCTAAAGGATGTACTATTAAGCAAGGCGATGGAAACTCGGCTTGGTTCGCAATTATCAAATAAATTTGCTATTGCTCTCGACTTATTTGTATCTTTGGCTTTGCCCAAGATACTTGCGCTCGGCAATTATCAAATAAATTTGCTATTGCTCTCGACTTATTCGTATCTTTGCCGTCATGAAGAAGTTTTCGGTTATTATTCCTGTTTATAATCGGCCTGATGAGGTTGATGAACTGCTTGACAGTCTGGCGCGACAGTCATGCCACGACTTTGAGGTTGTTATCGTGGAGGATGGCTCGACGGTACCGTGTCGAGATGTTATCGACCGATATGAGGGGCGGCTTGACCTTAAATATATATATAAGGAGAACGAAGGTCGATCGATTGCCCGCAATGTAGGTATCGAGGCTTCGGCAGGAGAGTATCTGGTTTTCTTTGACTCGGACTGTGTGATTCCCGAGCTATATTTTGAAGTGCTTGAAAAGGCTTTGACTGATAATCCGGTTGATTGTTATGGCGGGCCTGATGCGGCTCATGACTCGTTCAGCGACGTACAGAAGGCTATCAACTATGCCATGACTTCGTTCTGGACTACCGGTGGCATACGCGGCGGTAAGGTTCAGCTTGAGAAGTTTGTTCCGCGGACATTCAATACTGGTTTCAGCCGAGAGGTATACGACAGGGTGGGGGGATTCAGGGAGATGTTCTCTGAGGATATTGATATGAGCACCCGCATCAAGCAGGCCGGATTTTCCATCGGGCTTATACGGGAGGCATTTGTATACCATAAGCGTAGGGTGGACTTCATGAAATTTCTCAGGCAGGTATATGTCTTTGGAATGTCGCGTATCACACTGAGACTTCTTTATCCCGGATCGCTGAAGCTTGTACATACATTGCCTGCAATGTTTGTATGCGGGTGTATGGCACTCATTGTGCTGGCCGGCGTGGTGTCGCCATGGTTCCTTTCTCCTATAGGTGCATATATCATTCTGTTGTTTTTAAGTGCGTTGGTGTCGACACATAGTGTCAGGATAGCTCTGATGGCTGTACCGGCTGCTTTCATCCAGCTATGGGGCTACGGTTGTGGATTCATCAAGGCTTTTGTTCTCAAGATCCTGTTGGGGCGTGGACGTGATATAGAAGAGGAAGTGAAAATAAGAAAGGGAAAGTAATTCGGTGCCATATGTATGAAGAAGATTTCAACCCGCCGGCGGTTGCACGTGTCGCTGATCTTGACGTAGACGACAAGCCGCGGGAGAAGGCCATGAGAAACGGGATCCAGTCACTCAGCAAGGCCGAGCTGATGGCGATTATTCTTGGAAGCGGTATTGTGGGCAAGTCGGTGATTGCTTTGAGTCAGGATATACTGCGCGACAACGACAATAGTCTGCACAGGTTGTCTCAGATGAGCGTCGACGAGCTGTGTTCACGTTACAAGGGGATCGGTCCTGCCAAGGCGATCAGTCTCAAGGCTGCCGTGGAACTTGGGACCCGTAGTGTCGAGGATGGCCGGGTGCTTCCCGAGCAGATATCCGGTGGACACGATGTCTATAGTATGATGAGACAAAAACTGCAGAATATCAACTATGAGGAATTCTGGGTGCTACATCTGTCCCGTTCCAATCGTGTGATAGCGCGTGAGTGTGTAAGCCGTGGCGGCACTGTCGGCACGGTAGTCGATATAAAGCTGATACTGAAAAGTGCTGTCAACAAGCTTGCCTCGTCTCTCATATTGGTTCATAACCATCCATCGGGGACTCTGAGTCCGAGTGGAGAGGATGACAATATCACCAGGCGCATAAAGGAGGCGGCCAAACTCCTTGACATACGTGTTATAGACCATGTTATAATCGCCTCTACGGGCTATTATTCCTATAACGACCACCATCGCCTGTAGGCCAGCTATGTGTGTACAAAAGAATCGCGCCATGACATTCTCGTTATATCAAGACTGTCATGGCGCGAAGTGGGTCTATAAGTTGTGCAACGGCTTACTCGCGCGGGAGTACTGTTGCCTGTAGCTTGGCGTAGGCGCGGTCGGCCTTGGCGCGAGCCTCGTCTACACTATCGGCTGTGGCGAGGATCACGGCCATGCGGCGGTGTCCTTTGATCTCTGGCTTGCCGAAGATGCGCATCTGTACACCGGGTTCTGATACGACTTCGTCAAGATTTGACAGCTCGAGACGGTTGGTGTCACCTTCGACAACGACTGCACGTGATGCCGACGGGCCGTAGAATCGTATCTCTGGAACCGGAAGTCCGAGAATGGCGCGGGCATGCAGGCCAAACTCGCTCATATCCTGGGATATCATTGTAACCATGCCTGTGTCGTGTGGACGTGGAGACACTTCGCTGAATATAACCTCGTCGCCTTTGATGAAGAGTTCAACTCCGAAGATGCCGTAGCCACCGAGTGCGTCGGTTACTTTCTTTGCAACCTCGCGGGCGCTTTCAAGAGCCTTGGTACTCATGGGCTGTGGTTGCCAGGAGTAGCGGTAGTCTCCGTTTACCTGTATGTGGCCTACAGGCTCGCAATAGGTTGTTCCCGACTTTGAACGTACCGTGAGGAGTGTTATCTCGTAATCGAAGTCAATAAATCCTTCAACGATTACACGGCCTGCTCCGGCGCGTCCACCCTCCTGTGCCTCACGCCATGCTGAATCGATGTCGGCAGTATTTTTTACCGTTGACTGTCCATGGCCCGATGAGCTCATGATTGGTTTTACGACACATGGGATTCCGATCTCTTTGACGGCCTCGTCAAATTCCTCTCGTGTTGAGGCAAACCGGTAGGGTGATGTCTTGATACCGAGTTCTTCGGCTGCGAGACGGCGTATGCCTTCACGGTTCATTGTGAGCCAGGCCGCATTGGCGGTTGGGGTCACATTGTAACCTTCTTTTTCCAGTTCCACGAGTACCGGAGTGGCAATGGCCTCGACCTCGGGGATGATGTGGTCGGGTTTTTCCAGTTCGATGATACGGCGTAGCTCCACAGGGTCGAGCATGTTGAATACGTGTGAGCGGTGGGCTACCTGCATGGCCGGAGCGTCCGGATACTTGTCACATGCGATTACCTCTACACCATAGCGTTGCAACTCGAGAGCGACTTCTTTTCCGAGTTCGCCGCTACCGAGCAACATGGCGCGGCGGGCGATGGGGCTTAGGACTGTACCTATCTTAGTCATAATCAGGGATAATTAGTAAGTAAGTGTTACTTATGATAATAATGTGGTTGAATTCAGATGACGTTTATATTGGAGGCAAGGCGCTGGCGTACTACTTCATACATCATTACACCGGCGGCAACCGATACATTGAGTGATCCTATCTTTCCAAACATAGGGATGGATACAAAGGTGTCACACAGCTTGATGACTTCGGGATCAATGCCTGTGTCCTCGGCGCCCATTACGATTGCTACGGGGCCGGTATAATCGGCCAGGGTATAGTCAATGTCGGCTTTCTCACTGACGGCTACTACTTTATAGCCGTTTTCAAGGAGGAACCTGACCGCGCCTTTTACCGATCGTTCGCGACACACCGGGATGTGGTGAAGGGCTCCGGCCGATGTCTTGACTGCATCGCCTCCGACACTCACACTTCCACGTTCGGGTATTACGATGGCATCGACTCCGGCACATTCGCATGTGCGGGCAATGGCACCGAAGTTGCGCACATCAGTGATACCGTCAAGAACAACAATAAATGGCAAGAGCCCCTCTTCATACAGTTGTGGTACAAGGTGTTCAAGCCTGTGGTAGGTCACTGCCGAGAGCATGGCCACGGCACCCTGGTGATTCTTGCGGGTAATACGGTTGATACGTTCTACAGGTACACGTTGTACCGGTATGCGATGTTGCCGCACGCGTTCGAGAAGTTCCGACGCCAGTTCACCCTGTAGGTCTTTTTTTATAAATATCTTGTCGATCTCTTTGTCGGCATCGATAGCCTCGATGATGGCCCGCAGGCCGTATATGTAATCAGATGGATCCATTTGTGTTGTCTCTGTTTATGAATTAGGTGTTGAATTATTCATGGCATTCCCCAGCAGGGAACGTGCATTAGCTCTGGCTGCCTCATCGACGTGATCTCCGCTCAGCATTGCGGCTATCTGTTCGATACGCTGGTCGGGCGTAAGCTGTATGATGCGGGTGGTGGTGGAGTCTTCGGTATCCTCTTTGAATACCTTGTACTGTGATGTTGCAAGAGCGGCGACCTGGGGCAGGTGGGTTATCGCTATTACCTGTATGTTGGCGGCTATCCGGCCCATCATGCGTCCCATGCGGGCCGCGATGTCGCCCGAGACACCGGTGTCGACCTCGTCAAAAATTATGGATGGCAACTGCATCTTGTCGGCTACGATTGATTTCAGTGACAGCATCAGACGTGAGATTTCGCCGCCCGAAGCAGTGCCTCCGACCGGCATCAGTGGCTGGTTTTTGTTGAAAGCGAAAAGAAATTCTATTGTGTCAATGCCTGTTGGGGTTAGTTCACCCTGGGTTACCGACACCTGGCATCGAAGATTCTTCATTCCTAATGGAATGGCTTTCTCCTTGAGCATCTCTGCAAAACGTGTGGCGGCTTTTTGTCGGTTATCGGACAATGTGCGTGCGCATTCAAGTGCGGCTCGCTTGGCTCGTTTGGCCTGTTCCTCGAGACGGTGCAATCGCTCGTCTCCGTTTGTAACGTTCTCGAGTGAGGTTTTGAGCTTGTCGCGTATGGCGATGAGGTCGTCGACGGTGTCGACATGGTGTTTGCGTTCAAGCTCGTATATGTCATTGAGACGTTGTTCTATTTCTTCAAGGTGGGTAGGATCGGCACTGATATCTCTGTCAAGGTCACTGAATGTGTCGGCCAGGTCCCGTGCTTCTATGCGCATGGCCTCGATTCGCTCCATAAGCTGAGGGGCATCGTCTATGAGCGATACTATCTCGGCTGTGTTTGACTCTACGTTTTTAAGCAGTGATAGTATTGATGGCGATCCGTCAGAGAATGCGTCGGTGATGGCGGTCAGCGAGGCTTTGACCTCGGTGAGATTTGCCATTAGCTCACGCTCTTTCTCAAGATCCTCCTGTTCGCCCGGTACGAGATTAAGCTCTTCAAGCTGATTGAGCTGGAACCGCATGTACTCCTCGTCGGCCTTGTTGTTGACGAGCTCGCGTTTGGCTGCTTTGTATCGGTGCAGGGCCTGTCGGTAATCGTTATAAAGAGCGGGATAACGTGAGTGGGCCTCGTTCTTCCCTATTATTGAGTCGACGACCTGCAACTGGTATGGAGGGGAGGCCAGCTGGAGATTCTGGTGCTGGGAGTGTATGTCTACGAGCTGTGCGGCGATGGCCTGCAGGGCATTGAGGTTGACGGGTGTGTCATTGACGAATGCGCGTGACCGGCCGCTTGGCAGTATCTCGCGACGCAGAATGCATATGCCGGTCTTATCCCACTCTATATCGTTCTCCCGGCAGTAAGTTTCTATGGCAGGGTATGACTCGATGCTGAATGTGGCTTCAACAACCGACTTTGATTCCTTGTTTCTGACGGCTTTGGTGTCGGCTCGTCCGCCCAGAAGCATTGACAATGCTCCCATGATGATCGACTTTCCGGCACCGGTCTCGCCTGTGATGACGTTGAACCCTGCCTCGAAGTTGATATCAAGCCTGTCGATAAGCGCATAGTTTGAAATATGTAGAGTCTCGATCATATAGGGCTGGAGTAGTTATTTGTTGTTGCGCGACGGATTTTTTATCTCGTTGAGTTGTTGTGTCTCTGTAGGATATATTGGTGACAGCATGTCGAAAACTTTGTCTCTCTGGGGCTGTGGAGCCTTGGAGTAGATATTGACAAGCTCGTCTATCTTTGAATCCTTAAACATAGATAGAGCTACCGACATGGGGTTGCTCTTATATACTGTGACGATGTTGTCGAGTGTTGCTGTTATATTGGCGCGTCCTTTGTCGGGACTCACTGACATCTCGTCAAGGCCTGTGCGGTGGTACTCGTAGAGCAAGTCGCGCATACATTGTGTCGACTGGTCGGTGAATGCCGACAGCACGGCACTGCGGTTCTTGTTGTCTTCGAATGCTTTCCACCCGGCTTCGCCCGAGGACTGTGCCATCTGCACTATCATGGACAGACGGTCGTAGAACGGCTGTCCACCTCTGCGGCTGAAAGAGTCGAAGTCAATGGCCAGGAACAGATAGGCGTAGAAGTTGAGTATGGCCGTGATCTGGCTTTCCATCGTGTTTTCGCTGAATACCAGCGGCTCGCCTTCCTGATAGCTGAAGTCGATCTTCGTGTCCTTGAAGTTGATGAGTGTGGTGGTATAGGTCGAATTATAAACGGGACGTGTGAGCTGTACCTGCAGGTCACCGCTCATGGTGTTGTCATTGTATTCCTTGATGGTAAAGAATAGACGGCATTCAAGGCGTTCATTGGCCGAGATCTGGGCATTTGAGAACCTGGTAGTGTTCATATACTCGGTGACGGCTCCCTGGAGCGTCTCGAAGACACTTTTGTTGGAGCCGTTGATCTGGTCGGTGTTGAACTCGACGGTGCAGTTCAGTTCCTGAGCGTAGAGGCGTCGGGAGCCAAACATGGCGAGCAGGAGCACCGGTAGCAGTATCTTAGTGAGTATACGGATCATAACGTGTCAATAGCGAGATGATGTCTCGGGCACATTCTTTTTTTGTTTTCAGCGGGATATCGGCCATGATCCCCTGGCGTGAAAAGACTGTGACCTTGTTAGTGTCGCAACCGAATCCTGCCCCGCTGTCGCGCAGTGAGTTCATGACGATGAGGTCCAGGTTCTTGGCTTCGAGCTTATGGCGTGCATTATCGGCCTCGTTATCGGTCTCGAGCGCGAATCCTACAGTAAGTTGTCCGGGGCGTTTGCGCGATGACAGCGTGGCTGCGATGTCGGGATTTTTTATGAGATCGAGTTGCCGCAGATCGGTTTTTTCCCGTTTGATCTTGTTTGACTCGGGGTGGGCCGGTGTATAGTCGGCCACGGCGGCGCTGAATATGGCGATCGAGGCATTGTCAAATAGTGGCTCGCATGCGTCAAGCATCTGCCGCGCACTTTCTATCCTAATGACTTTGACGCCGGGGTGGCACGGTTTTACATCCACGGGGCCGGTCACTATGGTGACATCGGCTCCGCGCGATGCGGCGGCATCGGCCAGCGCGAATCCCATCTTGCCTGTGGAGTAGTTGCCTATGAAGCGTACCGGGTCAATAGGCTCGTAGGTAGGGCCTGCGGTTATCAGTACATGTTTGCCGCTCAGTTCGTCAGTATCGTTAAAGAACCGGTCAAGAACATCGAATATTCGCTCTGGCTCTTCCATACGCCCTTTTCCTACAAGGTGGCTTGCAAGCTCTCCCGTGGCTGGCTCGATGATGTGGTTGCCATAGGATCGCAACAAGTCAAGATTGGCTACGGTCGATGGATGTGCCATCATGTCGAGATCCATTGCCGGCGCTACGAATACTGGCGCTTTGGCCGACAGGTAGGTGGTGATCAACATGTTGTCGGCTACGCCATGGGCCATTTTGGCAATTGATGACGCAGTGGCCGGGGCGATTACCATTGCATCGGCCCATAGTCCGAGATCTACGTGGCTGTGCCACTCGCCGGTATTGGCTGTGAAAAACTCGCTCACGACCGGTTTGCCGGTGAGTGCCGACATTGTTACCGGTGTTATGAATTCTCTGGCACTCGGGGTCATCACGACCTGTACCTCGGCTCCGGCCTTTACAAAAAGACGGGCCAGTGAGGCCGATTTATAGGCGGCTATTCCTCCTGTGATACCAAGTATGATGTGTTTTCCTTTCATCCTTTGGACTGCATGTAGAAACGACGGAACGTACGCTTTGTATCGCCTGAGAAGTCGCCCTGCTCGATCCAGCTGTAATAGCCTGGGTCGCGTTTGAGAACCTCTACGACCGGCTGGCCCTTGTATTTGCCGAAGTTTATAACCGGTACATCTTTGTCATTGAGTATGATACGGCCCATCAGGTCGACATTGCGGTTGGGTGCAGAGAACTTTGACAGTTCTTCTATGTCGTTGGGCAGGTCGTCATAACGGTCAAGCTGGGCTTTGAGTACCTCATAGGTGGCGCGGGTGTCGGCATTGGCCGAGTGGGCGCCATCAAGTTCTTTGCCACAATAGAAGCGGTAGGCGGCCACAAGAGTGCGTTGCTCTTTCTTGTGGAATATGGTCTGGACGTCAATGAAGCGGGCTCTCGAGAAGTCAAAGTCTATGCCGGCGCGGGCAAACTCTTCGGCGAGCATAGGGACATCAAACCGGTTGCTGTTATAGCCGGCGATGTCACAGCCGGTAAACCCTTTGGCGATGTTGCCGGCGAGTTGCTTGAAAGTAGGCTTGTCGGCCACGTCTTCGTCGGTTATGTGGTGTACAGCGGTGGCTTCGGCCGGGATCGGCATCTCGGGATTAATACGCTGGGTGAATTCGCGTTCCTCTCCGTTGGGCATTATCTTTATGACCGAGATCTCCACTATGCGGTCCCTTGTTATGTTGGTGCCGGTGGTCTCGAGGTCAAAGAATATGATCGGTTTTTTAAGATTGAGTTCCATTTGTTAGGTATAGTTAGAATTCCTGTACGGTCATGGGCATAAGCAACATGAGCAGGTCGCTGTCGGCCGGGTTCTCGTCGGGGACGAATACACCAGGGCGGCTCGGATCTATCAGCTTTATAACGATATTGGATGTCGATATTGTGTTGATGATCTCAATGAGGTAGGGGGCGCTGAAACCAATTACCATCATGTCTCCGGTAAAATCACAGGGAAGAGTCTCGCGGGCTGATGTGCAGAAGTTGTTGTCCTGGGCTTTCATCACGATCTCTCCGGGTGTGATCTTGAACTTGATGAGTCCGTGGCTGGGGTCTACGAACACACCCACACGCTTGACGGCATTGAGGAGTGACACGCGGTCTACCGTGAGTACAAACGGGCTTGTAGTGGGGATTACACGGTTATAATCGGGGAAGTTGCCTTTTATAAACCGGCAGTTGAAAGTGTACTGTCCGGTGGTTATGGTCGCACTCTTGGGCTCGATGACAGCATGTACTGTCCCGTCTTTGGCTATGATGTTCTTGAGGATCGTGGCTGGTTTTACAGGCATGATGAACGAGCATTCCTTTCCGGGCGCGGCCATGGTGTTGTGGTATTTGACGAGTTTGCGGGTGTCGGTGGCTACGAATGTGATACCGTCCTCCTTGATGTCCCACAGTATACCCATCATCTGGGGACGTAGGTCGTCGGTGCCGACAGCGAAGATTGAGTTGTCAATACCTTTGAGAATCATTTCTGAGGGGATGTCGAACTCGGCGCGAAGTCCATCGGGGTTTTCCTCTCTGTTGCGGGGGTATTCGTTGCCGTTAAGGCCCACAAAGTTGAATGTTCCGCCGGGATACTGGATCTCGATGGCGAGTGTATCGTCGTCGATCTCAAACGTGATTCCCATGTCGGGCAGTTCCTTAAGCAAGTCTACTACACGGCGTGCGTCAACACAGAACGAACCGTCATTGTCGGTGTTGTTGACTTCAATGCTCGCCGTGAGAGTGTTCTCGAGGTCGGAAGCTGTCACGGTAAGTGTCTGATCGGTGAGTGTGAACAGGAAGTTGTTGAGAATGGTCATCGCATTCTTTGAGTTGATGACCTTGCTCACAGCCGATGTGGCCGAGTAGAGCGCTTTGCTTGAGACGTTGAATTTCATTATGTCGATTTTTAGTTTTAAGCGTTTTGATGGCGTTATGGCTTTCGGGACGACAGCCTATTCAACCAACAAAAATACAAAAATCAATCGGTCCTAAAAAATTCCATTCGACAATTTTATAAAAAAACATCGCGGCATGATGAAGCACATGATGAAGTAACTGCTCATGTCTAACAAGCGATGGTAACCCAATAGATGATGTCTTGGCTAAGGCATCCCTGCATATGGTGTCATCTAAAAAAAATTAAAAAACATGTTATGATGCTAATTTTTGTCAATGAATGACCGTATTACGTGAACCAACGGCATTATATTGATATCGTATTCCTTGGCGATATTGTTGTTGTTTTATATTTGTAGTACATTTGTAATGTCAAACCGTTATAAACAAGTATTGTTAGGCCTTGATTTTTGTTGGTCCTGAACAAAGACGGTGTAATAATTGTTTCAGAATAAATTCATCACACAACCCGACTGTAACAATGAAATCGTTATTAGTAAAGAAAACATGTAAATCAGTCGTTGGCCGCAGATGGCTGTCGATATCTGTTATTGTTGTTATTGTAGCTGTTATTGTCGTGCTACTCATAAGGCTTCGCCATAAGCCGCAACCGCAACCGCTCCCGGTGGTTGAGACCGGTAGTGTCATTACCGAGGATGTGAATATTTATGGCGAATATGTGGGCCGCATACGTGCCCAGCAACTTGTCGAGGTGCGTGCCAGAGTCGAGGGTTATCTCGAGTCGATGCTTTTTGAGGAGGGCACCTATATAAAAAAAGGACAGCCTCTGTTTATAATTGATCCTACGATATATCGTGCCAATATGATGAAGGCCAAGGCTAATCTCAATAAGGCTAAAGCGGCCGAAGAGAAGGCAAAGCGTGATCTGGAGCGTATAAGGCCTCTGTATGAGCAGAATGCCGCTTCGCGTCTTGATCTTGACAATGCCGTGGCTGCCTATGAGACCGCTAAGGCTGATGTAGTGGTGAGCGAGGCGGAGCTGTCGCTCGCACAGCAGACATTGAGTTATACGACTGTGACATCACCTATCTCGGGATATATCTCGGAGCGTAACGCCGATATCGGAACGCTCGTAGGTCCCGGTGGCAAGTCGTTGCTGGCCACGGTAGTGAACAGTGATACCGTGCGTATTGATTTCTCCATGACTTCGCTGGAGTACCTCAAGAGCCGTTCGCGCAATGTTAATCTCGGGCAACGTGACGAGTCGCGCACGTGGGATCCGTATGTGACCATTACGATGGCCGACGGTTCGGTATATCCGTATCGCGGACTGGTTGACTTTGCCGATCCGAAGGTCGATCCGAAGACCGGCACATTCTCGGTGCGTGCCGAGATGAAAAATCCCGATCACGCATTGTTGCCCGGTGAGTTTACCCGCGTCAAACTTCTTCTTGACGTGAGGGAGGATGCTATTGCCGTGCCGTCCAAGGCTGTAGAAGTGGAGAAAGGCGGGGCGTATGTGTATGTGGTGAGGCCAGACAGCATTGTGGAGCGACGCTTTATCGAGACCGGTCCTGAGCTTGACAATACCATTGTGGTGGAGCGTGGACTCGATGCCGGTGAGAATATAATAGTGGAGGGGTATCATAAAGTCAAGAATGGAATGAAAGTGGCCCCGGTGAGCGGCAATAACTATATAAACGAGAGCAGAGATGAAAAGTAACTTCTTCATTGACCATCCGGTATTCTCTATCGTTGTCTCGGTAGTGATACTTATCGTGGGGGCTATCGGCCTGGTGATGCTTCCTGTCGATCAGTATCCGCAGATTGTTCCTCCTGTGGTAAAGGTATCGGCATCGTATCCTGGAGCTGATGCCCAGACTGTGACGCAGGCCGTAGCCACTCCAATCGAGCAGGAACTGAACGGTACCCCGGGCATGATATACATGAGTTCGACGAGTTCAAACTCCGGTGGATTCACCGCGCGTATAACATTTGATATAGACACTGATCCTGAGTTGGCGGCTGTTGATGTGCAGAACCGTGTGAAAAAGGCTGAGAGCCGTCTTCCGGCCGAGGTGGTGCAGAATGGCATTACAGTTGAGAAAGAAACCTCCAACAAATTGATGACCATAACATTGCTGTCAAATGATCCGAAGTATGACGAGATATATCTAAGCAACTTTGCCACGCTTAATGTCGTTGACTTGCTTAGACGTGTCCCCGGTGTGAGTAGTGTGAGCAATGTTGGTAGCAGGTATTACGGCATGCAGTTGTGGGTTCAGCCTGATAAGCTTGCTGATATGGGTTTGACGATCAAGGATCTACAGAATGCGCTTAAGGATCAGAATCGTGAGAGTGCCGCCGGTGTGCTCGGTCAGGCTCCTATGGACGGTGTGGATATAACCGTGCCGATTGTGGCACGAGGGCGCCTGTCGGGAGTCAACGAGTTTGAGGATATTGTGATACGGGCTAACGCCAACGGGTCTATGATACGTATGAGGGATGTGGCCCGTGTGTCGCTTGAAGCCCAGTCATACGCCACCGAGAGCGGTATTAACGGAGGCAATGCCGCGGTGTTGAACATCACTATGCTTCCGGGGGCCAATGCAATGGATGTGGCCACTCGCGTCAAGGACACGATGGAAGAGATCGGCAAAGGGTTTCCTGAAGGCATATCCTACAGTATACCGTTTGACATGACCACATACATATCAGAGTCGATACATCATGTATACCGCACCTTTATCGAGGCACTTGTGCTGGTGATCATAGTCGTGTTCCTGTCGCTACAGAACTGGCGTGCGACTCTCATTCCGATCGTGGCGGTGCCTATATCACTGGTGGGTACATTCGGTATAATGCTGGCTTTTGGCTTTTCTCTCAATATGTTGACTCTCCTTGGTCTCATTCTCGCGATCGGCATTGTGGTTGATGACGCTATTGTTGTTGTAGAGAATGTTGACCGTATAATGAACAAGGAGCACCTGTCTCCAGTCGAGGCGACCAGGAAGGCTATGACCAATCTTGGCTCGGCACTTATTGCCATGTCACTGGTGCTTTGTGCCGTGTTTATCCCGGTGAGCTTCCTCCCGGGTATTACAGGACAGCTGTATCGTCAGTTCACAATCACCATTGCAGTGTCTGTAATAATATCGACCATTGTTGCGCTGACACTCTCGCCGGTGATGTGCAGCAGATTGTTGAAACCGGAGGTACATAAGCGCAAGAAAAAGATATTCAGATATATTGATCTGTGGCTTGGTCGTGGCAACCGTATGTATGGCCATGGCATTGATTCGGCCGAGCGTCATCCGCGGCGTATACTGGTTTTGTTTGGGATGTCGCTGGTATTCATATGGTTCCTCAACAGGGTATCGGCATCGAGTTTTATGACCCCCGAGGATCAAGGCTATTTCACAGTCGAGCTTGAACTCCCTGAGGGCGCCACAATAGAGCGTACACGAGAGGTAACCGAACGTGCGATCACATACCTTATGGAGGATCCCGATGTAGAGCATGTCCTTAATGTAACGGGTTCGTCACCGACTGTAGGTACCAACCAGGCCCACAGTACTCTGACTGTGATCCTCAAGCCTTGGGACGAGCGTGAGAGTCATGATATAACCGAGATACGTGAGCGCATACGCAGTCATCTGTCGACATACCCTGAAAGCAGTGTGCATCTGTCCTCGCCGCCGATCATTCCGGGACTCGGAACGTCGGGCGGATTCGAGATGGCTGTCGAGGCTCGTGGCGAGACTACCTATGCCCAGTTGCAGGCTGTGGTCGATACGATTATGGAGCGTGCAGCCGCGATGCCTCAGTTCGCGGGGCTTACGTCTACTCTCCAGAAGGATATACCTCAGCTGTACTTTGATGTCGATCGCGACAAGGCACAGCTTCAGGGGGTTCCTATGAGTGATATCTTCTCGACCATGAAGGCGTTTACCGGTTCTATATATGTCAACGATTTCAATATGTTCAACCGTATATATCGCGTCTATATACAGGCTGAGGCGCCTTATCGTGCCAACCGTGATAATCTCGGGCTTTTCTTTGTTCGCGGAGAGGGGGGTACAATGATTCCGGTGACCTCTCTCGGTACCAGTCATTATACCACAGGTCCCGGTACGATAACGCGTTTCAATATGTTCAATGCCGCCACTATCTCAGGTGAGGCGGCCAATGGTTACAGCACCGGAGAGGCCATGGACGCTCTTGAAAGGCTTGTAAACGAGAATATAACCGATATAGATGTAGGTGTGGAATGGAGCGGACTCTCCTATCAGCAACGGCATGAGTCGGGGAATACGATGATGGTGCTCGGGCTGGCCCTGGTGTTCGTATTTCTTGTTCTGGCCGCTCTGTATGAGAGCTGGATGGTGCCTATTGCCGTTATTCTGTCACTCCCGATCGCCGGAGTAGGAGCATATCTTGGCATATGGCTGTGTGGACTTGAGAACAATGTATATTTTCAGATAGGTCTTGTAATGCTTGTGGGCCTTGTTGCCAAGAACGCAATTCTGATTGTCGAGTTTGCCAAGAAGGGGACTGATGCCGGTCTGTCGCCCATGCAGGCGGCAAAACAGGCGGCCCGGTTGCGTTTCCGCCCGATCGTGATGACATCTCTGGCCTTCATGCTTGGCTTGTTGCCGTTGCTGTTTGCCAGCGGTCCCGGATCGGCAGCCCGTAGGGATATCGGTACCGGTGTATTCTTCGGTATGGTAGTGGCTGTCACTGTAGGTATTGTTTTTGTTCCGTTTTTCTTTGTGCTAGTCAACCGCATGAAGGAGAGATTCTCAAACAGTTCAAAAAAAGCAAAGTCATGAAATTGAAAGCTGTATATTGTGTGTTTGCAGGCATTGCGATAATCTCGTCATGCTCCGGTACGCGTAATCTCGCACGTCCCGACCTTAACATGCCCGATGTCTATGACGGGAGTGCGTCAACCGATTCAATGAGTATCGCCGATGTGTCCTGGTGGAACTTCTATAGTGATACTACGCTTTGTTATATGATCAATGAGGCGCTTACACATAACCGCGATCTGCTTATAGCGGCCGCACGTGTCGAAGAACTCGGGCAGATGTATGGGGTAGAGAAGCTATGCTATCTGCCTGTCTTGAGCGGGGCTTTGAGCGCCGATAACGAGACTAATGATTACTATGGGAAAAAATCTACAAGTGATCCTGAGTTCGGGGTCAAGATGCGTCTTAATTGGGAGATCGATCTATGGGGCGGACTGGGGAAGGCCCGTCAGCGCAGTGCCGCACAGTATATGGCATCGGTCGAGGAACGCCGGGCCATGGAGATCACTATAATAGCCCAGACTGCGACGGCTTACTTTAATCTTGTGGCTTTGCAGAATGAGCTTGATATTGTTAAGCGCACACTTGTGACTCGTGAGGAGAATCTTGAGAAGGCATATCTTCGCTTTCAAGGCGGTATGACAAGCGAGATCGTTTATCAGCAGGCCAAGGTAGAACTTGCCACTACAGCGGCTCTGGTGCCTAATCTAAACCGTCGTATCACGCTTGCAAAGAACGCGTTGACGTTGCTTATGGGACGTTTTCCCGAGGACAGGTGGAATACGTCACAGTATTCGCTTGACGAGAATCTGCCGGCACGTTTGCCGCTGGGTATACCGTCATCTCTGCTTGAGCGCCGCCCCGATCTCAGGGCTTCAGAACAGCGTCTTCGTGCCGCTATGGCAGGGGTGGGGGTAGCTTACAGCAATCAGTTTCCCAAGCTTACGATCGGTATAACAGGCGGATGGGAGAATGATGACGTCGCCAATCTTTTTAAGTCTCCGTTTTCATATTTGCTCGGCAATATAACCGGGACGGTTCTTGACTTTGGGCGCAACAAGCGGCGTTACAAGGCTTCGATAGCGGCTTACGAACAGGCCAGGCTGACGTATGAGAAGAATGTCATGCAGGCATTTACCGAGGTAGACAATGCTTCCCGGTCATATCGTGAGCTACAGCTTGCCGCTGACCGTCGCCGCGAACTGCGTGACGCAGCATTGAAGTATGTCGATCTGGCCAACCGTCAGTATCTTGCCGGATCGATAAGCTATATCGATGTGCTTGATGCCTCGCGTCGCTATTTTGATGCCCAGATAGCGCTGAGCAATGCAGTGCGCGACGAGTATCTTGCCCTTGTCGATCTTTACCGCACCCTCGGTGGAGGATGGACACGTTAGTTTTTTATGTAAAAAGGGGTGGCCCCGACTGTAAGCCGGGTTATGTCGGCATGGTACTGTCATCGGCTTGTATGAGTGATGAGATGTCATGCCGGCCCGTCATTTATCTGTGTGCCGTGTTGCCACGGTCACTATAGCAGTCTACCCCCCGGCAATGGACGAGCAGCCCTTGAATGCCGGTATACTTGACCTTGCAACCCATAAGACGTGCGGCGCGCTATATCACTATAGCGCCCGGTGGGCTCTTACCCCGCCTTTTCACCCTTACCCGTATGGGCGGTTGTTTTCTGTCACGTTGTCTCTACCGTCGTCCGATAGCTTCCCGTTAGGAAATATGGTGCTCTGCGTTGCCCGGACTTTCCTCAAACACCCTCGAGAGGTGTCAGCGACGAGCCGTCGGGGCTCCCTTGTTGTGGCCACAAAGGTACGCAAAATTTGTACAATAGAAAAATAAATATTATTGCTTGCTGCAAGGTGCTTGCTGCAAGGTCGGTTATGTACTGTTGTATGTTGATGGCAAGTTGTCAAGTATTGATGAATAGATCATTTGCAATGCTTGTGTTGTTACGGAATGATATCTTCGTGTTTGATTTTAGACAGAAAAAGCTTATTTTTGCGATGAAATGTCAGCAATATGTAGATAGTAATGGAACGTATACGCTTTGGTGTTGTCGGCAGAAACTTTGTTGCCGACTGGATGATTGATGGCGGGCGTAGAGACCCGCGGTTTGAGCTTGTGGCCGTGTGCTCGCGCAGTGAAGATACAGGACGGGCGTTTGCTCATAAACATAATATCCCGATGGTGTTCACTTCGCTCGAAGAGATGGTCGGCCGGCCGGATATCGATGCGGTGTATATCGCCTCGCCCAACTATGTACACGCCCGTCAGGCTATTCTCTGCATGAATGCCGGCAAACATGTGCTCTGTGAGAAGCCGATGGCGTCCAATGCCCGCGAGGTCATGTCGATGATCGAATCAGCGCGGACTAATGGAGTCACACTGATGGAAGCGATGATACCGACCCTTTCGCCGGCCTTCAGTGTGATACGTGATAATATGCATAGGGTGGGGACGGTGAGGCGATATTTTTCCTCCTACTGTCAATACTCGTCCCGTTATGATGCGTTGAAGGAGGGTATAGTGGCTAATGCCTTCAGGCCCGAATTATCAAACGGTGCGGTGATGGATATCGGCATATATTGTCTGTATCCGATGGTGTCTCTCTTCGGCAAGCCGTCGGCTGTTGTCGCCTCGACATTGAAATTGTCTACAGGAGTTGATGGGCAAGGAACCGTGATAGGCCGTTATGACGGTTTTGATGCTGTAGTGATGTATTCCAAGATTGCCGACTCGATGCTCCCCACCGAGATACAGGGGGAGAGTGGAACACTCACTCTCGACAGGATAAACAATCCGCGCCATGTCACGTTCAGGCCACACGACAAGTCTTTGCCGGTCGAGACATTGCCGGTCGAGCCGGTCGAGAGCTTTTATTATTATGAGATAAAGGAGTTTATTGATATGATAGAGTCGGGAAGAGTCGAATCGGACAAAAACACCCTCGCGACATCGCTCGCCACAGTCGAGGTAATCGATGAGATACGCCGCCAGAGCGGCATAGTCTATCCGGCTGACTCATTGCCTTATAATTTATAACGACAGTTCACCTATAACACATCAATAATCGGTAATAAGAAGGCGTGTTATAATATATGCTTTGATAAGAAGTGGTGGCAAATTGAAAGTTTCTCCGGCGAGGGTGTCGTCACAAGTAGCCGTGGTGTTAAGTGACAGCATCTATTGGATTTCTATCGCTTTTGATATCGGAGTGGTGGTATGTTTTTTGGTGATTATCGAGGTTTTGATTATTTTTGCTCCATGAACTTGAAATTTATTTGTTTATGGTAGTTAAAGATATGGTTGCGCGCTGGCGTGCCGGGGTTGTAGCCCTGGTTGTTGCGGGAGCGTCATCGCTGGTAGGCCAGGCTCAGAGTTATGTTCCTTCGCCTGAGATTGTCGAGGCTCAGAAAGAGTTCTCCGAGGCTCGTTTCGGCATCTTCATACACTGGGGTATATACAGTATGTTTGCCCAGGGGGAGTGGTATCTCAACTATGGCCCTAAGCAGGACGAGTATGCTAAGGCCGCACGTGGATTTTACCCGGCACAGTTCAATGCTGCCGAGTGGGTGTCGGCCATAAAGCGTTCGGGAGCGAAATATATCTGTTTTACCTCGCGTCATCATGATGGATTCTCAATGTGGCATACGGCTCAGTCTCCATATAATATAGTTGACGGGACCCCGTTCGGGCGCGATGTCATCAAGGAATTGTCTGAGGAATGCCGACGACAGGATATAAAACTGCATCTTTACTATTCGCATATCGACTGGGGGCGTGACGACTATCCTCGCGGACGTACGGGTCGCACTACCGGTTGTGACTCGACAAAGTATGACTGGCCGGCTTATTATGGCTTTATGAACCGCCAGCTTACCGAGCTTTTGACCGGTTATGGTCCTATTGGAGCCATATGGTTTGACGGATTGTGGGATCATGATTCCGATTCAATTCCGTTTGACTGGCAGCTCGACGAACAGTACCGTCTGATACATGATCTGCAACCGTCGTGTCTTGTCGGGAACAATCACCATCAGGTTCCGTTCCCTGGCGAGGATATTCAGATATTCGAGCGTGATCTGCCAGGCGAGAATACTGCCGGGTTGTCGGGCCAGGCTGTGAGCCGGTTGCCGCTTGAGACATGTCAGACGATGAACGGCATGTGGGGATATAAGATTCTTGACCAGAATTACAAGGATACGAAGACTCTGATCCACTATCTTGTGAAGACAGCCGGGCTTGGAGCCAATCTGTTGCTCAACATAGGTCCGCAACCTAACGGAGAGTTGCCTTCTGTGGCTGTAGAACGTCTTGCGGCAATGGGTGAGTGGATGGATCGTTACGGCGAGACAATATACGGCACCGAAGCTACTGATATAGGTCAGGTTGACTGGGGTACATCGACGAGAAAGGGAAAACGTCTGTTTCTGCATGTATTGAGTCCGGGAACAACCGAGATCTCTTTGCCGTCGTCATTGAAGATAAAGAGAGCTTTTACCTATGATGGCAGGGAGGCTGTGAAATATCGTAAGTCGGGCGACCACATAGTGCTGTCGATGCCGCCGGTTCCCGATGTTGTTGACCATATCGTAGAAATTGAACTGAAATGATACTCGAGATATGTTGTGACAGTATTGCCGGGGTGCAAGCGGCTGCTGAGGGTGGTGCCGCGCGGGTCGAACTGTGTTCGGCTCTCGGTGAGGGTGGAGTTACCCCGTCGTTGGGGCTTATGCGTCAGGCGCGGCTTATTCCCGGACTAAGGATGCATGTGCTCATTCGTCCACGTGGCGGAGATTTTGTCTACGATGAGTCTGAGTGCGAATGTATGGTGAGTGACGTTAAGGCAGCTGTCGGGTGTGGTGCCGATGGTGTTGTCATAGGAGCCTTGTCGCCCGACGGACGTGTCGATACTGTAACATGCAGGCGCCTTGTCGAGGCCGCCGACGGTTGCTGTGACATCACATTTCACAGGGCGTTTGACCTTTCACGCGATCCGTTTGAGGCTCTTGAGGATATAATCAGGCTGGGTTGTACACGTGTCCTCACATCGGGCATGGCACGGTCGGCCGAGGTAGGCATTCCCATTCTGAGACAACTTCATGACCATGCAGCAGGACGTATTATCATACTTCCCGGTGGCGGTGTGACTCCGGCTAATGCAGCTGTCATAATGCGTCAGACCGGATGCCGTGAGCTTCACGGCTCTTTGCGTGAGGCTGTGGCGAGTACGATGTCATATAGACGTGACGGTGTGACTATGGGGGCGCCTGATTCTGACGAATATAGCCGCCTTGTCACGTCGCCAAGACTCGTTAAAGAAACAATTCAAGCAATGCGATCCATATGAAATTCAGGATTTTCTCAGCGATATCGCTCCTCTACATTCTGGCGGTATCATGTGCCGGTGACAGTGCCGGCGAACGTATACATCTGGACTTTGAAACACGTCGTGCCGAGGTGGCGCGTCCCGGTCTTTATGCTGTGTTCGATTCGGATATGACACGGCAGGAGCGCCAGGCTATGGAATTCCTGTATGCCTATATGCCAATGCCCGATATGACCGACTATACGGGCGAATTTTATCTTGACAATGTCCGTGCCTCGATCAAGGCCCGTGAGGAGATGCCATGGGGCCGGAATGTTCCTGAACGCGAATTCAGGCACTTTGTTATTCCTGTACGAGTCAACAATGAGAGTCTTGACAGTAGTCGCATGGTTTTCTATGCCGAGTTGAAGGATAGGGTGAAGGATCTCTCGATGACCGATGCGATACTGGAGATCAACCACTGGTGTCACGAGAAGGCGACATATCGTCCCAGTGATGCCCGTACAAATTCGCCGCTTGCTACCGTAAGAAGTGCGTTGGGCCGTTGTGGAGAGGAATCCACCTTTGCTGTCGCCGCGTTTCGTGCGATGGGAATCCCGGCCCGTCAGGTATATACTCCCCGTTGGGCACATACAGATGACAATCATGCATGGGTTGAGGCTTGGGCCGACGGTAAGTGGTATTTCCTTGGTGCCTGTGAGCCTGAGCCTGTACTCGACATGGGATGGTTCAATGCTCCCGCTTCACGTGGGATGATGATGAATACCAAAGTAATGGGATCTTATGACGGACCCGAGGAACAGCTTGGATCCAATAAATGTTACACAGAGATCAATGTCACGGCCAACTATGCCCCGGTGGATGTGGCGACAGTGACTGTTGTCGACGTTGACGGGAATCCTGTTGAGGGAGCCATGGTGGAGTTCAAGCTGTATAACTATGGCGAGTTCTACAGCATTGCGCGTAAGATGAGTGATGCCGGCGGGCATGCTACGCTGACCTCGGGTCTCGGTGATATGCTTGTATGGGCTTCGCACGATGGCCGATTCGGTTTTGACAAGGTATCGGTAAGCTCTGGTGGCGGTTGTGTTACTGTCGTTCTTGACAAGGATTCATCGACCGGTGGCGTATGGGAATTTGATATGGTGCCTCCGGTCCAGTCGGTGTCTCTCCCGTCTCCGTCGGCTGAGCAGATCGCTGTCAATGAATCACGCAAGATTGCCGAGGATTCCATACGCATGGCCTATATGGCCACGTTCCGCACCGGTGACGGCCCGCTCTTGTCCAAGGCGGCCGGCAATCATGATGTCATAGCCGGATTTCTTGACTCGCATGCAGGCGATACGCTGGCATACAGGTTACTTGAAGCGCTGTCTGACAAGGATCTGGGTGATGTTACCACCGAGGTGCTTGAAGATCATTTTGCAACCCCGCGTCAGGATAGTCCGCTTTTTGTAGGGTATGTGATGAATCCGCGTGTGGGCAACGAGAGGCTTACTCATTATAAGAACTATCTGTCATCGGTGCTTGAGCCTGTAATAAAGTCCGGGGCGGCAGAGGATCCTTACCGTTGGGTCAGATGGTGTGCCGACAGTATTGTTATTGACGGTTCATGGAATCCCCAGGGGCTATGCATGAGTCCGCGCCAGGTCTATGACGGGCGGTTGACCGATCCTGTTTCCCGAGATGTTTTCTTTGTGGCTGGTGCCCGCTCCATGGGCATTCCGGCCAGGCTTGATCCGGTTACGGGGACGCCTCAGTATGCCGATGCGTCAGGATCCTGGCATGACGCTGTTTTCCATTGTGCCGTTGCTCCTGTAGTTAGCCCTCATGGCCGTCTGTCAATGTCATTTGAGCCGGCAGGCCGGTTGACCGATCCGCTGTATTATTCTCATTTCACTCTCTCGGCCATTGGTCACGAAGGGCAGGCACGCCTGCTTGAATATCCCGAGGAGGGTACCTTGTCATCGGTTTTCACCCCGTCGGCTACAGTCGATGCCGGGCAATACATGCTTGTATCGGGACAGCGTATGGCCAGTGGGACTGTTTTGGCACGCGTGGAGATATTCGGTGTGCCTGAGGATGGTATTGCCAGCCCATGTCTCGTGATGCGTCAGGACTCCGATGATGTCCAGGTTGTCGGATCGTTCAATAGCGAGAACCTGTATTATGATCTTGAAAAGAAGTCGGCCGTGTCCATTCTGTCGACAACCGGACGTGGATATTACGTGATTGCTCTGGCCGAGCCAAACCACGAGCCGTCGGCCCATATGTTCAACGATATCGCACAGTACAGCACCGATTTTGATACCTGGGGCAGATCGATACTGGTGCTATTCAGGGACTCGGATGCAGCCTCGCGTTTCGACCGTTCGCGTTTCGGTAGCCTGCCAGCCAATATCGTTTATGGTGCCGATATTGACGGGCGTATCGCTGGTGAGTTTGTGTCATCGCTCGACTTGGATGTCAGGCAGTTGCCGGTTGTGCTCATAGCCGATACTTTCAACCGCGTAGTCTATATGAGCCAGGGGTACAGCATCGGTCTGGGCGAACGTCTTGTTGATACGCTTCACAAAGTAGGACGCTGACGGTTAGATGAAAGTCGTACTCGTATGCAAGAGTGATCTCGAGGGTGGGGCGGCTGTTGTCACCTATCGCCTGATGCGCGCGTTACGCGGTATTGGAGTCGAGGCCTCGATGCTCGTGATGGACAAGCGTAGTGACGATCCCTATGTCCATGTCATAGGTACTGGGATAGGACGGCGTGTGCGTTTTATGGCCGAACGGGCATTGATTTTTGCCCGCAACGGCTTTGACCGAGCCAACCTTTTTAAGGTGTCGGTAGCCGATACAGGGTATGATATTTCTCGTCATCCGCTTGTCATGGAAGCCGATGCCGTGATCCTGTCATGGATCAATCAGGGCATGATGTCGCTTGAGGGTATACGGAGGCTTGTCGCTACAGGGCGACGCGTCATATGGGTGATGCACGACATGTGGTGTATGACCGGGGCCTGTCATCATGCTCTTGACTGTAAGGGGTATATCGATGACTGCGGTCATTGCCGCTACTTCAGGTCGGGCCGGGAGGAATATGACATGTCGCGCAGATGCTGGGATCGTAAATCACGTCTTTACAGCTCATCGCCATCGCTCACTATGGTAGCTGTGAGTTCATGGCTTGCCGGGTGTGCCCGGGCTTCGTCTCTGTTGCGAGACCACGACGTGAGGATTATACATAACGCCTTTCCCGATGATCTTTTTTATACCGTTCCGAGGGGGACGGCTATTCCTCATGGGGTAGATCCGGCCAAGTCGCTGATCGTAATGGGGGCGGCTCGTCTGGATGATCCTATAAAGGGCCTGCAGGTCGCAGTTGATGCCCTTAATGTGCTTGTGACAGAGCGTCCTGACCTTATGGATCGGTGCCAGGCTGTCTTCTACGGAGATCTTCGTGACCTGTCGGCTCTTGACAAGTTGAGATTCCCATATGTCCATACAGGCCGTATATCTGACAGCGGGGTATTGCGCGAATTGTTTGCCTGCGCTACGGTTGTATTGTCAACCTCGCTGTTTGAGACGCTGCCCGGTACCATTATCGAAGGGATGGCTGCCGGCTGTACCCCGGTAACTACAGGTAACGGTGGCCAGCGTGATATCGTTACCGATGGTGAGACTGGCTATATCACTACCGGAGATCCCGTCGAGATATCATGTGCCTTGGCCTCGGCAATTGATCACCCGTTCGACCGTCAGATCCAGCACCAGGTCATAGTATCCCGTTTTGGAGCCGCAGGCATCGCCCGCCGGTTCATCCGTGCTATACGCTTGTCGTGATGACGGGCAGGCCGTAATCCTTTAGACCCCAGCGTTAACAAATATTGGGGAGCTGGGGCTTAGCTTGGAGCTTGCTGTTACATATCGTCCATTGACAGTCCATTGACATCTTTTAAGATAAATGTCATATCCCGATGATTCTACTTTAGCATGCATTAATGCGGCTCCTTTTTCTGCAAAGTCTACATGTCGACAGTTCTTTCAGTCTTACGTTTCACTGAATGATAGGGAGCCTTCCAGTCTGTTTTATGAAACAGCAATAACCTGTGATACGGTGAGTGGCTGTAGCGTACGCTTTGATTAGATGGTGCAGATAGAGCCGCACTCTATACGCTGAGTGTAGGTACAAGCATACGTGTGGTGTGTGTGACATATGCCATTCAGCTAATTTTAACAATTGTCCAATTGCATTGCGGTCCTATGTCTGACTATTGTCGCTGTTTATTTCACGGGCATGTTTGGGTGGAAGACATAGAGGCTGATTAAATGCTTATAAACGTTAATCGATGTGAAAACGAATTGATTTTGGTTAAAATTAATTAAAATGGGGGGGGGTAGTTAATATTGTTTAATTCATATGCTATATATTTGAGATGTTAAAAATATGAATTTTGAGTTGTGTTGCTCTCATTTGTTTGAAAGTATAAGTTTTGTGCGGCTTATTGTAGTATAATCATGTTTAACAGGTCTTCTATAGTTTAATAGAGTTTAATCAATCATATTAACTAATTTTATGGAAAAAAGATCATTGTTGTCATTGTTGTGTTTGTTCATTGGCATCGGACTCTTTGCCCAAGTCAAGGTGACGGGACAGGTGTTTGATTCTGATGAAGAACCACTGATTGGCGCGACGGTATCCATACAGGGTACCAAGAACGCGGTAGCGACAGATTTTGATGGTAAGTTTACCATCATGGCACCTTCAGCCAGTTCTACGCTTGAGGTGAAGTTTGTGGGTATGAAGACTTATACGGCCAAGGTTCAGTCGACTCCTATGCATATCGTCATGGAGTCGAGCGCCACAGAGCTTGAAGAGGTAGTGGTGACCGGTATGACCAAGATGGACAAGCGCCTCTTCACCGGTGCTGCCACAAAGGTTGATGCCCAGGAGGCCCGACTTGCCGGTATGGCCGATATCTCCCGTTCGCTTGAGGGCCGCGCTGCCGGTGTGTCGGTGCAGAACGTATCTGGTACGTTCGGTACCGCTCCTAAGATTCGTGTGCGTGGTGCCACGTCAATCTATGGTAGTTCCAAGCCTTTGTGGGTTGTCGATGGTGTGATCATGGAGGATGTCCTCGAAGTGTCGGCCGACGACCTGTCGTCAGGTAACGCCGAGACCCTCATCTCGTCGGCTATCGCAGGCTTGAACGCCGATGACATCGAGAGCTTTGATATTCTTAAGGACGGTTCGGCGACATCGATATACGGTGCACGCGCCATGGCGGGTGTGATTGTGATAACTACCAAGAGAGGTAAGGCAGGCCGCAACTCGATCAACTATACCGGTGAGTTCACCATGCGCTTGAAGCCCAGCTACAGCACATTCAATATCATGAACTCGCAGGATCAGATGGATGTCTATCAGGAGCTGGCACGCAAGGGATATCTCAACTATGCCGAGATCGCGAATGCTTCTTCCAGCGGTGTGTATGGCAAGATGTACCATTTGATCTCAGAATATAATGCTACCACAGGCCAGTTTGGACTTCCCAATACACCCGAGGCCCGCGCTGAGTACTTGCGTGCGGCCGAGTACCGTAATACCGACTGGTTTGATGAATTGTTCTCCAATTCGGTGATGCAGACTCACTCGGTGAGCATATCGTCGGGTACCGATAAGGCACAGCACTATGTGTCGGCATCGGCAATGTATGACCCGGGATGGTATAAGCAGAGTAGCATCCAGCGTTATACAGCCAACCTTAACTCGACCTACAATATCTCTGACAAGGTGTCGGTCAACTTGATAAGCAATGCCTCGTTCCGTAAGCAGAAAGCTCCCGGTACTCTCGGCAGTGATATCGACTTTGTGTCGGGCGAGGTGAAGCGCGACTTCGACATCAACCCTTACTCTTATTCGATGAACACATCGCGTACTCTTGATCCCGCGGTATTTTATACCCGTAACTACGCCCCGTTCAATATCCTGCACGAGCTCAAAAATAACTATATGGAACTTGGAGTCAATGATTTCCGTCTTACCGGCGTGTTGACCTACAAGCCTATACGCAAGGTCGAGATTTCGGTTCTCGGTGGCGTGCAGAGGACAGCTACACAGCAGGAGCATTTCATCAAGGACGAGTCAAACCAGGCTCAGGCCTACCGTTGGATGCCTACATCGGCTATACGTGACCGCAATCCACTACTCTATACTGATCCTGACAATATCTATGCTCTCCCGATCACAGTACTTCCTAACGGTGGTATCTACGAGCGTTCGGATCGCGACATGTTCAAGTGGGATTTCCGTGCATCGGCACGTTATAATGATGTCTTCAACGAGGATCATATCGTGAATGCGTATGCCGGTATGGAGACCAACTCGGTTGACCGTCATTCGTCGTGGTTCCGTGGCTGGGGTATGCAGTATGAGATGGGCGAGATTCCAAGCTATGCCTATGAGGTGTTCAAGCGTGGTCAGGAGGAGAATACTCCCTACTATGAGATGGGTAATGCCCATGTGCGCAGTGTTGCATTCTTTGGCAACGCCACCTATTCATGGAAGAGCCGTTACACTATCAACGGTACAATTCGCTATGAGGGTACTAACTCTCTCGGTAAGAGCCGCAAGTCGCGCTGGCTCCCCACATGGAACGTATCGGGATCATGGAATGTACATAACGAGGAGTGGTTTAAAGATCTCTATCCCGCATGGAGCCATATGACACTGCGTGCGTCATACTCTCTTACCGGTGACCGTCCCTCGGTGAGCAACGCTTACTCGATTATCAATGCTACCAATCCCTGGCGTCCATTTGCCGGTGTCAATGAGAGTGCTCTTTATATAGCCGACCTTGCCAATAACAGTCTTACCTACGAGAAGAAGCACGAGCTCAATCTGGGACTCTCTACCGGTTTCATCGACAATCGTATCAACCTGGAGTTTGACTGGTATAAGCGTAATAACTTTGACCTTATAGGTGTGGCCACTACACAGGGCCTGGGAGGTCAGATCCAAAAACTCGGTAACATCGCATCAATGAAATCCCATGGTGTCGAAGTCTCTCTTACCACACGCAATATTGTTACACGAGACTTCTCCTGGACCACCAATATCATCTATTCACACAACAAGAATAAAGTTACCGACCTTAAGACTACAAAGCGTCTGATGGAGCTGGTGTCGGGTAATGGTTTTGCCCAGCAGGGTTATCCCGTTCGTTCGTTGTTCTCGATCCCGTTCATGGGACTTAACGAGGAGGGACTGCCTACGTTTATCGATCAGGATGGTAATATCACGACTTCAGGCATCAACTTCCAGACATCTGATCCAAATATGCTTAATAATCTGGTATACTCGGGTAGCGTTGATCCTACCGACATAGGTTCATTCGGCAATATATTCCGTTACAAGGGTATTACTCTTAATGTTTATATCACCTACTCTTTTGGTAACGTGATACGTCTTGATCCTGTGTTCAAGAGTTCTTACAATGACCTCTCGGCAACTCCTAAGGAGTTCAAGAACCGTTGGGGCATTCCCGGTGATCAGTATATAACTAATATTCCTACGATCGCCTCGAAACGTCAGAACAGAAATGATACTAACCTGTCTCGAGCATATAATGCCTATAACTACTCGACAGAGCGTATTGCCAAGGGTGACTTCATACGTATGAAGGAGATATCGGTAAATTACGACTTCCCACAGAAGGTTATTGACGCTCTGCGAATGACACGTCTCAGTGCCAAGCTTCAGGCTACCAACATGTTCCTGATATATGCCGACAAGAAGCTCAACGGTCAGGATCCTGAGTTCTTCAACACCGGTGGTGTTGCCGCTCCTACACCAAAGCAGTTCACCCTTACTGTTAACATAGGTTTCTAAAACAAGAAAGGATAGAATTATGAAAAAATATATCAAATATACGTCGGCTCTTGTCCTGTTAGCCATGACAACGACAGGATGCAATGACTTCCTTGACACGATGCCTGACAACCGCGCCACTCTCAATAGCGAGGAGAAGATCGCGGCAATTCTTACCTCAGGTTATTTCAAAAATGACTATGTGGTGGTGTCAGAGTTGGCATCAGACAATACCGATGATTTAGGTGCAAATAATCCATATACAACTCCGTTCTTTGACCAGTGTTACTGGTGGATTGACGAGACCGAGAGCAACAATGAGTCGCTCGAGCGTTTCTGGTCAAGCTGTTATATAGCCATAGCCACTTGTAACGAGGCTCTTGACGCAATTGACAATGTTGAGCAGACTGCTTTTATCGATGAGTGTCGTGGTGAGGCTCTCGTATGCCGAGCCTATAATCACTTCATGCTTGCATGTATGTTCTGTCAGCCTTGGTCTAAGAATGCTGGTAATTATCTTGGCCTTCCATATATGGAGTCTCCTGAGACAGAACTTGCTCCCCAGTATGAGCGAGGCAATCTAGCCGACTTCTATAACAAGATCCAGGCCGATCTCGAAGAGGGACTCAAGTATATAGGTGATTCTCACCTCAGCGTACCCAAGTACCACTTCAACACCAAGGCTGCTCTTGCTTTTGCCACCCGATTCTATTGCTATACCGAGCAGTGGGAGAAGGCCGTGGATGCCGCCACCCAGTGTCTTGGCGCTCAGCCTTTGGCTATGTTGCGTGACTGGAATGCTACACTCGTGACTCGTAATGAGAAAGCTCTTGGCAATATGTATGTCGATGCGGCCTCAAATGCCAACCTTCTATTGATGACCGCCTACTCGGTGATGGGTATCATGTGGACCAACTCGGGTACCACAAGCGGTACTACCCGTCGATATACACACACTCATTATCTTGCCAACAACGAGGACTTTATGGCTCCTCAGATCTATGGCCCGTATTCAATGCTTATACAACAGCCCCATGTTTACAATGCCGCCGCAGGTAACCGTGCCCTGTTTATGAAGCATGTAAACATGTTTGAGTATACCGATCCTGTTGCCGGTACAGGCTATCGTCGTTCGGTTTATCCGGTCTTGACATCCGACGAGTGTCTGCTTAACCGTGCCGAAGCTCTTATAATGTTACGTCGTATGGATGAGGCCGCTGCCGATCTTACCATGTGGATGCAGAATATTACAAAAAGTAAGATGGTCCTTACACCGGCTTCTATCGTAGCGTTCTATAAACCCATCGGTTACTGTTATGAAGATGATACAAAGATGGGATCTACTATCAAGAAGCGTCTGCATCCGGTATTCGATATTGATGCAGATGGATCGGAGCAGGAATGTATGTTGCAGTGTATGCTTGGATTCCGTCGTATCGAGACCTTGCATGCCGGTCTGCGTTGGTTTGATATAAAACGTTACGGTATGGAGATACAGCGTCGCTCATATGATGCTGCCGGTCAGCCAGAGAAAGTGAATGATTTCCTTCCTGTAAATGATTATCGTCGGGCGCATCAAATCCCCCGGAAGGTTATTGATGCTGGATTCCAAGAGAATCCACGTTGATATTACCTGTTTTAGTTAGAAAATATTCTATATAAAAGAAGATAAATATGAAAACAAAAAATATATTGGGTGTAGCGTTGCTGGCCGTATCGGCATTGGCCTTTACCGGGTGCTCGTCTGACGAGCCCGATACCGGCATCAGTGTCATCACCACAAGCAATACTTTACCTACCGAACTTGACGGCTGGTTGATAGCTAACTTTAACAAGCCCTACAACATCGACTTCAAGTATCGCTGGGAAGAGATCGAGAGTGATTTCAACTACTACCTTGTCCCGGCCCGATATGATGATGCTGTTACAATGGCACATCTTATCAAGTATCTGTGTATCGAGACTTATAATGAGGTCGCCGGTACTGATTTTACATGTCGCTATTTCCCTAAGATGTTCTATGTATTAGGTGAATGGGAGTACAAAAATAACGGTAATATCGTACTCGGTACTGCCGAGGGTGGTCGTAAGATATTACTCACGGGTCTTAACTATCTACCTGAGTATTTAAGTAGTGCATCAATGCTTAATTCGCGCTATTTTAAGACGATCCACCACGAGTTTACTCATATTCTTAATCAAACTAAACCTATACCGGCCGATTTCCAGATGATTACACTCAACGGGTATGTGGCCGATATGTGGAGCACCGAGCCTTACAACAAGCAGTATATGCAGAATGGTTTCATCTCGGCTTACTCACAGCATTCCTATACCGAGGACTTTGCTGAGATGATGTCGATCTATGTTACCAACAGCGAGGAGTCTTGGAATGCATTGATCGCTGGTGCTCCTGATGAGAGCCGTAGTGCTATTCTTGCCAAGCTTGATATCGTGAAAACCTATATGGACTCGCAGTTTGGGATTGATATGGATGATCTACGTGCTACATTGCAGCGTCGCCAGAATGATGTTGCAAGCGGTAAAATCGACCTGTCTGATTTAACAGTTGAATAATCAATTTTAATACAGAAACACTATGAAGTTCAATAAAATAATCTCGGTTCTGCTGGTGGTGATGTCGGTATCATTGTTCCAGTCGTGCCTAAAGGATCAGGAGGATGTCTTTGATGATCTCACATCAATACGCGTACAGGATATGCTTGATGATACCAAGGAGGTTCTTATGTCAGCTCCCTATGGATGGGTATTTGAGTACTATCCTCATAAACAAAAGAAGTATGGCGGTTATATATATACTCTTGAGTTTGATGAGCGAGAGGTCAATGTAGGCTTCGAACGTGAGCCAGGAGAATTCGAGAAAAGTCTCTATAATCTTAAAGGAGATAATGGCCCAACATTATCATTTGACTCATATAATTCGTTGATGCATTTCTTTGCAACTCCATGGGGCGGCGGTACCGGAGAGGGGTATCAGGCCTATGACGGAGACTTTGAGTTTGCACTTGTCGAGGTTAAACCCTCGCTGATTACTCTGCGTGGAAAGCGCACCGGCAATGTCATGTATATGCGTCCTTTGGAGGTTGAGGCCGGCCAGTATATTGACAAGATTGTCACTATCTCTGACAATATGTTCTTGACTAAGGCTGAAGGTACTGTCGGTTCGACTGATGTTAGTGTATCAATTGATCTCGATAAACGCTATATGTCGTTCTCATGGGGTGATAATGCGGTTGGAGACTACTTTGTCCCGACAGCCAATGGTATACGTTTTCTTGAGCCTGTCAATGTAGGCGGTAACGAGATCCTGACACTCGATTTTGATACTGAGGACATGGTTTATACCGGTGTTACGGCATCCGGAGTCTCGGTTTCGATGGCAGGCTCGGTACCTCCAACATATTCACGTTTTGAGGAGTATGCCGGTAAATTCCAGATAAAGTTCAATAAGAAGTATTATGTCAATGTTGAGCTTGTCCCCGATAAGGCCAATAACCGATATTTTGTAAAGGGCATCAACAAGGGTTATGATGTGATTGCCACATATAAGAAGGCTAAGGGGCTTATCGAGATATGTTCACAGCAGGTAGCTACCGAGAACGATAAGTTGATATGGTTCTGTATGTGGGGTTTAAATCCATCGACCGGTTCAGGCTCGATAACATGGACTACCGATGCAGGTGTATACATAGTTAAGGATCCTGACAATGAGGGTACATTTAATATTACATCGAACGGTTATGCCGGTTTAAGCTGGCCACCGAACTCGTTTGCCGCCTACTACTTTACCGGTAGTGTCGGAGGATCGCCTAAGGGGCAGGCTAATTCGAGTTCGTATGGCAGTGCCAAGTGGATGCCGCTGTGTACCGATAATTTCTATCGTCAGATGACATATCTTGAGACTATGGTTAAACGTGATTAATGAGAACTAATATGAAAAGAATATTCAATATTTTGGCATTTACAGCCGTCATTTCAGGGATAATGTTTACATCATGCCGTGATGACTCAGACGATCCAGAGGTCGAGGCTTCCGGTACGATCGAAATCGTGAGTCGTGAGCTCTCATTCCCTGCGGCTGCATCACAGGGTAATATTGTTGTCAAGGCTTCGAATCCCGTCACTGTCACAACCGATGTCGACCAGCCTTGGATGACAGCTGTTGTTGATGGCAATGTGATTACGGTCAATGTTACAGAGAATACATCGCTTTATGGCCGTGTGTCAAACCTTACTCTCCACTCAGGTACAGGCCAGGCTTATGTATCGGTGATACAGTCGGGGTTGATATTTGATATTGGCGGAGTCTTGAAGGTCAATAGTAATGATGATCAAAAGACATTCTCTTATCCAGTCAAGGCTAATGCCGGTGTAACGGTTTCGTCTAATGTCGACTGGTGTACTGTCGAAATTGTTGACGGCGAACTTATCATAAACTTCGATGCTAATACAACCGGTCACATACGTCGTGGTATCATCAACTATAATATTGGTACTATTAATGATCAAATCGAGATTACACAGTGTGACTTTGACAAGGATGTAGCCGGTGAATACAAGTTTAATTATCAAGATAGCAAGGGAAATACTCAGTCATATGATGCTGTAATTGCAAAGTCGGGTTCGAATTATACTATGAGTTTGGGCGAGGATTATGTAATACCTGTAGTATTCGATGCCTCTTCAGGTTCGATTTGTGTCAAGGCCGGGGCATATGTCAAAGATATTGTAGAAAATAATGAGACAAATTATCTTTATACAATTATAGCTGCCGGATCCTCTTATACATGGGGAACATCTATCGGTATGACTGCTTTGCTTGACTACACTGCGGTATCAGATGGCACTTATACTACAGTCGGAGTCTTTGATAATGACGGTTCGTGGGCCGGTAAGAATCCTACTGCAATATGTCTTGATATTTACAAATCGAAGACTTTGAACTCGAGTAACCGTGTAAAACGACATATCGAATTCAAGGCTCCATATCTTGAAAAGAAATGATATTTGTCAATAGTGAAAATTGTGAAATGAACTAAGTTTAAAATAGCTTTTAGTATATAAGGAAAGAAAAGGCGCGTCTGTGAAGATGCGCCTTTTTTTACTGTATTACAGGCATGTCATGCTGTGTGCGTTTTGTTGACAGGAGTCGGTTCACTCGGACACCTTTCCGAGCTGACATGCTCCGAGACGCCTCGCTCATCGCCTGGAGAAGGAGGTAAATGGGATGCCTTAACCGCGGGCACTATATTCGGGGTGTCTTTTGCCGGAGATAATAATCTATTGGAATTTAATATAGTTCGTCTAAATTTATTGCGATCGAATTTGAGTTGAATCTAAAATCTGACTTTTGAGATATGAGTCAATTATATTGTTTTTGCAAATAGCGTAGGGGGGATCAGAGATCGGTGACGTTGGCGAGTTCTTCCATCGAGATGCTGCCTTGTAGAACAACGACTATAATTTCGGGGGAGTCTTCGACAAGTACTACAAATTCGTTCTTTCCGTCAGGGAGCTTGCGCATATACATCTGTACCGACTCGTCTCCGTCTTTCATCTTTATGGTGCGTTCAAAGCGTGGCTGACTGTTGAGATAGTTTCTGACAATGTTCTTGACTGCGGTCGACGGAACCGGCTCGTCGGTGCTTATGATCTGCACATTGTCGAGCCTGCTTGAAATGGCATCGAGATCAACTGGATTTGAGCTTTTGTAGGGGAAAGATATCAGTTTGAGCATGGCCTGGTTTATGGATACGGTACTTACATCCTTTATGTCCTCGCATTCTTCGGCCAGGTCGCGGGCCGACAATATCAGTACCGAGAGCAAGATTAATGCTACTGAAGTGATAATTCTCATGATCTCATATATTTTTTAACTTATTATGATTATGTCTAACCGGCTGTTATTTGCTGGCCTGGAGTGACTCTATGGCGCGTGCCGCACTCCCCTGTCCGGCATTGATGGTGCGCGACATCAGTTGTAGAGCCATGGTGGTGTGCGCGGCGACCTCTTCGGGTGTCATGCCGCACAGTACATCCTCGTCGGTGGTGGATGTTGCCGAAGGGATGGCTATAGTGAGTACGGCCGCTATGCAGGCGGCTATGGCACCGGCACGTATCGCAAACCGTCGCAGGATTAGACGGCCTGAATGGCGCCGGCGGTCAAGACTGTCGATCGTATTGCTGATTCTGGACTCAAGACCGGCTGGGATGGAGATGTCGTCGAGCGCGCGAAACATGTCGCGGAACCCCGTATGGGCCGGATCGATATTGTCACCAGCGAAGTATTCGCGCAGGTGGCGCTCTTCTTCCAGTGATGTCGCTCCGTCAAGATAGCGCGTGAGCAGTTGGTCGATTAAGTCGTTTTGGTTCATTCTTGTCTGGTTTTATTAAGTAGTGTGGGCACTGTCATATGCTCACGAAGTGTTTTCTTATTTTGGCACGGGCTCTTGACAGCAGTGCTCTCACGTTGACATTGCTGTAGCCGGTGTCGCGGGCGATCTCTTGCAGTTCCAGACCGTCGACATCACGCATCAGTATCACGCGTCGCTGTGCCTCGGGCAGGTCTTCGATGATTTCCATCACCCGTTCCACACGATCCTTGATGTCGAGATCTTTCGACGGGTCATGTCCCGTATCACGCTCGGCTATGCCTTCGAGCGGGGTGACCGGATGACGTCGTCTGACGATGTCGATGGCGGCGTTGTGTGCAGCCTTGACGGCATATGCCTCGATATTGGAAGCATCTTCAAGTCTTGACTGCTGTTGCCATAGTCTTACGACTGCATCCTGCACCGCATCCTGGGCGTCGGCGGTATCGGCTGTAAGCCGTATTGCCGCCGTGAACATACGGCGGTAGTGGGGCATCACGAGTTGTTTAAAGCGTTCGGCGTCCAAAATGCGTTTTAAGGGCGTTAATGATTTACGACTGGTGTTCCGTAATATGGCCGCAGGCATCGTCCATGATTAGCCGGAATACACACAATAGACGTAACGTAATGCCGGATTGTGACAGCTACAATGTAATTTTTAACGTATAGTCAGGATGGGGTATTGCAGATCTCGGCCACGATACCCGCCGCGGCTGTATGTGCGGCGCGATCCGTGCCAAGACGTTGGCGCATAATCCGGTACCCGTCGAGCATAGTCTCCCTGCCATCGGCTCCCGGCACAATCCTACATAGCTCGGCATCCACGCTGTCGACCGTACACAGGTGCATGAGCATTTCCGGGACAACCGCCTGGTCGGCTATGAGGTTGGGCAATGACACATATGGTATCTTCAGAAGCCGTTTGTACATGTTATAGACGAGTTTGCTACCGCCATGTCTGAAACATACCACCTGTGGTGTGTTAAGTAGCGCGCACTCCAGCGTGGCGGTTCCGCTGGTTACCAGAGCGACATCTGCCACTCCCATCAGTTCGAATGTCGAACCGCTTACAACCGGCAGGCCGGTAAGCGACCGGTACAGATCGGGATCGATTGCCGGAGCTCCTGCCACTACAGCCTGGAACTCGGGGTGACGTTGAGCCACACCGGCCATGATGGCCATGTTGTTTCTGATTTCAGAGACACGGCTGCCGGGCACAAGAGCCAGTATGGGACGGTAGGGGTCGAGACCATGTGACGTGGCAAATTGCTCCCGTGATGGGAGTGATGGGATGCGGGCATCGACCTCCTCGGCCGACGGGTTGCCAACGTAGGTCACATCATAGTCGTGACGTTGCTTGTAGAAGTCGACCTCGAACGGGAGTATCGAGTACATATGCTTGACGTACTTTTTGATATGCTTGACGCGTCCCTCTTTCCAGGCCCATACCTTTGGTGAGATGTAATAGAATACCGGGATACCGAGGCTATAGGCATGACCGGCCAGCCTTAGGTTGAACGATGGGTAGTCGACGAGTATCAGTGCATCAGGATGTTGTTCGGAGATTGCCTGCTTGGCTGTCTTGAGGTTGCCGGTGACAGCTCCGAGATGCTTGATGACATCAATGAATCCCATGAAGGCCATGTCGCGATAATGTATGAGTGGCTGTCTGTCCGATGCACCGGCCATTAGATCGCCGCCCAGGAACGTGAACCGGGCGTCATTGTCGAGAGTCTTCAGGGCCTTGATAAGTTCTGAGGCATGAAGATCGCCTGAGGCTTCGCCGGCCGATATAAAGTAATGCATATAAGAAGCTATATAATAAGAACTGGCTATAAAAAAACAGGTTGCATGAATCCATATCCGGGGCGAGCGGTTACATTCGGCATACCACCAGAGCGTCAATAAGTGCGTGGTTGGTGTGTAGATTGATGTTCTCGTTTTCGGGTTCAAGGGTGATGCTTATCATGTGGGTGCCTTTGTCAAGCGTCACTTTGGCCGGGGTTGACAGTCCCCAGTCATCCCAGTTGCCGTCACCGCGGTGTGGCATCACTACGGGAGCGATACGCTTGCCGTCGGCCCAGAGTGTGCGTACGGCCGCGCTGTTGCCGGTTGATACCGGTCCGTTGCCGTTGGCATACCTTACACGTATCACATACTCACCGCTCTCAGGGACTGTTATCGGGACATCCAGCCTGCCAGAAAGGTGGTCGGTCTCGACCCATCCATTGCCGGTAAAGCCGCATACATCGCCTGACGGCCTGAAGAGTATCTCGGGCGATGACATTGTGGTAGCCTCACCGGGAATGTCGACAGTAATGGCCTGACGGTTGGACCGTGGCTGTGACGCGAATGAGCGGGTTACGCCATCCTCGGCTATAGCGGTTACCTGGTATTCACCGGGTATGGTGGCGTCATAGGTGGTTGATTTCAGCCTGGCCACTTCCTTACCGTTTCGTGTCACGATATAGTGGTCGGTATATTCTATCGGATTCCACATCAGTGTATTGCCCTCAATCCATGCCACAGGTGTTAGAGGTGCCTTGACGTTGGCTTGGCGGTTGATCTTGAGATCGTGCTCAAAGCTGTCGGCCATTACGATGTCGACACTGATTCTTCCCTTGTTGTCGGCGTTGATAAACGGAGCCTGCTCTTTGCCGTTGACCTTGAAACTCTTGATGCGGTCGCCATATCCGTTGATATTGATGTCGAGTGTCATGTCGCGGTAACTGAAGTTGTCGAGCCGGCGTGATGCGGCGAGAGCACGCGGGACGAATGGGTGGAAAGCTATGCCGTCGGCCATCATGTCGATACCGAAAAGTACTTTGTGTGTGAGCGCTATGTTTCCGGCAAGACACCACAGCATGTTGCTCGAGTTTAGCTGAGTGGCGATATCACCGTTGTCAAGCACGAAGTTTTCCTTGTTGGTACAGAATAGGGCTGCCGGGCGCACGACCGATCCGATAGCCTCCAGAACTCCCTGCTCATTGCCGGCTTTGGCGTTGGCCATGGCCCAGAATGACGCCACCCATGGCCACAGGGCATTGTTGTGGTAAGGAGGCATGTCGGCGATTTGTGGAAAAAATATGGCCGTGCCGAAGGGAGTGGTGGGATTGCTCTCAGTGATTGTGCGTGAGCGGTCGGCCGGGGCTATGTCCCATAGTATAGCGAGAGACTCGCCGAGGGTCTCGGCACGGGGATTCATCACCATGTTGTCGCCGCCGTACAGGTACATTCCGTAGTAGCCTTTGTCATCAAGCCACAGATGGGTGTTGATGGCGCGTGCTATCGACTCTGACTGTGATTTATAGACAGCGGCTTCCTGTTTGTGGCCAAGAATGGAGGCGATCTCCGACAGTACGGCAAGCGCGCGGCAATGGACGGCCGATGTGCTGAGGGTCAGCGTGCAGGCAATGTCGGCGGTCTGCATCCACTGTGGGTGACTCTGCTGGCGCCAGTCGATAAACGATGTCTCCCCTTTTACGAGTCCTGTCACGGGATCGTGGGCCACAAGGGCGTCTGCATCAAGAGAGCGGCGTATTATTGGATAGATGTATTCGAGCCAGTTGCGGTCGCCTGTAGCCTTGTAGACTTCGAATGCCGCTACCGCCCATATGGCGCGGTCGGTCGATATGGGCCATGCACCGCCACTGCCTGTATCCTGGATTATGCGGCCCGCCTTGTCGACCTTTTTCATCAGGGATATTCTGGATGCTTCGGGTTGCATGTAGGCCATAGACAGGATGATTGAGTAGCTCACGTCGCGGGTCCATACACCTCCCCATGCGGCCCCTGTGCGCAGGGTGGTGTCGGGTTCTACGGCATTGACCATCTCGTCAAGCGCCATGTTATAGAGCGCTGTATGCATGGTGTTGGGGGTCGACAGGCCGGGGTAGGGGGCTATGTCGTTGCGCAGGGTCCACTCGGGTTTGATGCCCATATAGTAGTGTGGCTGGGCATGATAGTTGGAGCGTATGCAGTAAGGCGACAGGGCCACAGCCTGGAAATCACTCTGGGTCACGGTGTCACCATGCCATGAGTATGCGTCGGTAGATACGATGACCTCGCCCGCGGCTATAGCGGGCACAAGAGTGGCAAGAAGGGGAATGGCGGAAAGTAATTTCATATGTAAGAGTTGAAAATCCTTGAATATTTACTATCTTTGAACATTCAAAGATACGCGATTAATCACACATTAAAAAATCTAAGTTCTAAAAATATGTTTGAACGTTTATCGACACTTACCGCTATTGTTGGCCTGTCGGCGTTGTCGACACTTGCCTGCACCAGCCTGATTGCCGGAAAAGGAGCCACTGCCGACGGCTCGGTTATGATCACCTATGCGGCTGACAGCCACAATCTCTACGGCGAACTGTACAGCCAGCCGGCCGCCGATCACCCCAAGGGTGCCATGCGCCAGGTTATCGACTGGGATACCCAGCGTCATCTCGGCGAGATACCTGAGGTGGCACACACTTATGCCACTATTGGAAATATGAACGAGCATGGCCTGGCTATCGCCGAGAGCACATGGGGAGGCCGTCCCGAACTCGAAGGCTCGGGACTTATCGATTACGGCTCGCTCATCTATATTACCCTGCAGCGGGCGCGTACTGCGAGGGAGGCCATCATGGTGATGACCGATCTTGTCGACCGTTACGGTTACTCATCGAGTGGCGAGTCATTCTCGATCGCTGATCCGGACGAGGCCTGGATCATGGAACTCATAGGCAAGGGTAAGGACAATCCCGGTGCCGTATGGGTGGCCCGGCGTGTGCCCGACGACTGCATTGCCGGACATGCCAATCACTCGCGTATCCATACATTCCCGCTTGACGACAAGCGCGAGTGTATCTACTCGCCTGATGTCATTGACTTTGCCCGTAGCAAAGGCTATTTCAGCGGCAAGGACAAGGACTTCAGCTTCTCCAGAGCATATGCCGAGTATGACTTCGGCGCCCTGCGTGGATGTGATGCCCGTGTATGGAGTTACTACAACTCACATGCCGACGGGATGGAGAAATATCTGCAGTGGATCAACGAGGCCTCGGGCGAGGTGATGCCCCTGTGGGTGAAACCCAATCACAAACTTACCGCCGATGACCTCAAGGCTATGATGCGCGACCACTTTGAGGGTACACCTTTCGACATGACCAAGGATGTTGGCGCCGGTCCGTATGCGGTTCCGTATCGCTGGCGTCCTATGACATTCAAGGTCGACGGCAAGGTATATACCCATGAGCGTGCCATCGCTACCCAGCAGACCGGATTCTCGTTTGTAGCCTGTCTGCGCGACGATATGCCCGACTGTATCAAGGGGTTGCTGTGGTTCGGTACCGATGATGCCAACACCTGTGTATATCTCCCCATCTTCTGTTCGGTAAAGCGTGTGCCTGCTTCATTGGGACACGGTGACACAAACACTCTTGACTGGAATGCCAACTTCTGGGTCAATAACTATGTGGCAAACCAGGCTTATAACCGTTATTCGCAGATGATTCCCGACATCCGCCGTGTCCAGAGTGAACTTGAGGATTCGATAAAGGCGGATGTTGCTGTCGTAGAGAAGCAGATCAAGGCTTTTGACCGTGGTGATGCGCTGGATATAGTGCAGTTCCTTGCCGATCACTGGAGCGAGACTGCCACCCGCCGTTACAAGGAACTCGGAGACTACCTCTTTGTCAAGTTCATGGATGGAAATATCAAGAAGCAGAATGCCGACGGTTCGTTCCTTCGCACTGATGAGGGTATACCCGCATATCCCGATTTTGGCGGATATGACGATCCACGTTATTTTGAGAATATTGTTAAAGATGCAGGTGAGCGCCTGCAGGTAAAGGAGATAAAATGAGAACTGATGAACAGCTTGCCGGTGTGACGCTGTTAGGCAACACCGGTGTGAAATATCCCGACAAATACGCGCCCGAGGTGCTGGAGACTTTCGTCAATAAGCACCCAGGACGCGAGTACCTCGTGACATTCACATGCCCCGAGTTCACTTCGCTATGTCCTAAGACCGGACAGCCCGACTTTGCCCGGATAATAATCAACTATATCCCTCGTGAGCTTATGGTAGAGAGCAAGAGTCTCAAACTGTACCTCTTCTCGTTCCGTAATCACGGTGACTTCCATGAGGATTGTATAAACATCATTCTCAACGACCTCGTCAGGCTGATGGATCCCCGTTACATCGAGGTGAAGGGTCTGTTCACGCCGCGTGGAGGCATTTCCATATATCCGTTTGCAAACCATGGTGATGAAGAGCATCAGTGGCTCGTTCGTGACCGCCTGAAAGCGTCATTTCTTGAGAGCTTCTGAGGTCATATTGGCAATGACAGTCTTGCTTGCCATTGCTTCCATACGTGCGGAAGCCTGTACGTCGGCCATAGTGGGGCGGTGGCGTTCGGCAAGCGGAGTGCCGTTGATGTGGAAACACAGAGACACCGGCTCGCCACACAACTTCATCGCCAGGCATGCCGCCACCGATTCCACACTGGAGTATATCGCCCTGCACAACAGCTCCGACTCTCTGGGGCTCGAGGCATGGATAGGAATGAACCGGGCGGGCCTGGCAGTGATGAATACGGCCTCATATAATCTGGCTCCTGATACCGCTCGTGTAAAGGATCGCGAGGGACTGGTTATGACCAGGGCTCTGCAGCATTGCCGTACGGTGGAAGACTTTGTGGCTTTGCTTGACTCCTTGCCTCGTCCGATGGGTGTCCAGGCCAATTTTGGCGTTATGGATGCCACCGGGCGGGCGGCATACTTCGAGACATCTGATCACGGGTACCGGGTTTATGGCGTGGCCGACAGCGCGGTAGTAGTGCGAACCAACTACTCGCATTCGGGCGGACACGATAGTTGCCTCGGCCTTGCCCGTGAGCAAACTGCCTGCCGCCTGCTTGATGCATCGCCACGTATAGGACGGGAGACGATGCTTGATACCCTGTCACGTCGTTTCTATCACCCGGTTTCGGGTCGGGATATTCTAACGGATGGACATGTTTGCGAGATAGTCGATAACGGAGACTACATTCCGCGATATACTTCGACCGCATCGATTGTGATAGAGGCGATACCCTCAGGAAATGGAGACGGGTTACATTACGAGATGTGGACTGTGCTGGGTTACCCGCCATGTGGCGAGGTATATAAGGTCACATTCGATTGTATCCCGCCAGATGTTATGCCCGGGCGCGGTAGCGTGACTCCGGCCGAACGACGGTCCGACCGTCGCAAGGCGCGTGTGTATGACGGCCGGTGGCATGGCCGCCATCGCATAGCCAGGATAGTTGAAACGATTAAAAGATAATCTGATATATCGTGAGCGCATCATTGACAACAGTTGCGTTGCTCATAGTGAGCAATATTTTTATGACATTGGCATGGTATGGCCATCTGTCACTCAATAATCGTGGTGTTTCATCCTCATGGCCCCTTTATGTCGTGATACTCATGTCGTGGGGCGTTGCTCTCCTTGAGTATTGCTTCCAGGTGCCGGCCAATCGTATAGGCTATGAAGGTAATGGAGGTCCGTTTTCCCTTATACAGTTAAAGGTGATGCAGGAGGTCATAACGCTGGTGGTCTTTGTTATCTTTAGTCTTATAGCGTTTGAAGGATTCCAGCTGAGGTGGAATCACATTGTTGCTTTCCTGTTGCTCATAGCGGCAGTATATCTTGTGTTCATGAAGTAGCCCCGCCACTGGTAGTGGGCCAGTGCCGAGGCGGCCACTACATACCTTCTCCACGCTTTATTGTAAAGGAGATCAGGGCTTACTTATTGAGACTGCAAATAAACACATTTATAAATAAGAGGAAAGTGGATATAGGTAGGTGTTGAAATTAGGTTTATCTTCACATAGAAGCCGGAACCCGCATCACTGCGTGTCCCGGCTTTGATTTTAACAGCTTATGAGATTATTACAATCCACCATGTATTTGTTTGTCGATTGCATGCAATTGTTGTTGCAAAGATAAGAACATGGCTTATAGCGGTTATTACCCAAATTACTTCAGTTAATACCAATATTACGGTATTTTAGAGTTTTTTTGCGCGAAATCCATTGACGGCCGGCCGGTTCTTGAAAATATTTATGAAACAGCTTTTTGTCGGGTGCCATCCTTTCATTCTCATGATGTTTTCAATAATTACTTTGTCGGTCGACGGGGGCGGTGCAGTTCTTTGTTATCTGGTGGGAGAGGCTATGTTCACTATAATATGCATGTTGGAAGGTCTTTTCAGGCAAAGTATCAGTCGGGTGCGATGAATTATTGTCATAGGGAAGTACATCACAGTCAAGGGGGTGGTGCTGGGCTGTAGGGCTTCGTTGAGATGATGGTCAACGAGTCGCGGTTCTATTGCATCACCAGCCTGATTGAACATGATCGGGCTGTAATCGGGGTTGACAGCCGGTTTTATGGACTGTTTGTCTCGGCCGTTTAGTTTGAACTTTGTAAGGAAGCAGATGTGAGAGAGCCTGTTGATGCTATTAGTGGGATGGCTTGTATATAACAGGGGTATATGGAGTTGGTGCTAAAGGTAGTACGGCTTATAAAGTAAAAAAGCGGGATGTCCCGGTATGGAACATCCCGCTTGGAATCTGGTGGAAAATATCGTGTGATATTACTTTTTCTCGGTGATGGTCACGCAACGATCAAGAGCGACAAACTTCTCACCATTGGGGTTGAGGTTCTCGTTGTTGATTGTAGCCTCAAGCTGTGAAGCAGGAACGCCGTTGCGGACGAGTTGCTTCTGAACGCTGTTGGCACGGTTGTGACGCAGACGCACGTTGTAGGCATCGGTACCGGTGTAGTTGTCGGCATAGCCTGTGAGGACATAACCCTGGTTGGGATTAGACTTCATGATGTTGGCTACAGCACCGAGAACGTTGCGGTCCGAGCGGTTAAGTGTGTAAGAGTTGATGGGGAAGTAGATGGTAGCAAGGGGTGCCTCGGGTGCTGCAACTACGGTCTGTACGGGACGCTCCAGGCAAGCCTTCAGCTGAGCCTCGAGGTCGGCGATGCGGGCATTGGCGGCCTGCAGGCGGGCACGGAGTGCGTCGCAGTTCTCAGGCTCGGGGCAAACGGGTACGAGGGGTGCGTTCCAGGTCGACTTACCAAAGTTGTAGTTGAATCCGAGCAGGATCTGGCCACCGTAGCTCTCGCGGTTGTCAGAGAGGTTGATAAGGCTCTTGTCGCTACCTACGATACGCAGGTCGATCAGGAACTGCCAGTGCTCGCTGAGACGGAATGTGTTCAACAAGCCTACGCGACCGATGATGAGGGGAGACTGGGTGTAGTCCCACTTGTTGTTCTCGTCCTTGGCATAACGGCCATAGATACCGGCACCTGCATATAGCGAAGCGTTGTAGACGCGGTTGGGCTTGTAGCCACACCACCAGTTGGTGAGGTTAAGCATTGCGTCTCCAGCCAGTCCGAAGTAGTTCATCTTATAATCGGCCTTGCTCTGGAACCAGTCTATATTTGCACGGAAACCGAAAAGTGGCGAGAACCATTTGCCTACGGCAATCTCGACCTCAGGGGCGATGCGGTTCTTGAAGCTTACATTCTCTCCGTGACGGTTGTTAAGGAAGCTGATACCGCCCTCAACACCGAGGAACCAGTTGTCCTGGAAACGATTTACGATCACGCCTTGGGTGGGATCCTCGACGAAGACTACTTCTTCATTCTGAGCCACCATGCTCTGTCCTAAGAAAAGAGCACATGCGATAGCAAAAATTGTTTTTTTCATAAACTGTAATTATTATGATGTTATAAATTCCCTAAATAGTTGAAACTCTGTACAATCCTTATTTGGTGCGGATTGTTGGGGTCAAAGGTACGATTTATTTTTATTATAATGGTTAAATTTTATGAGTTTTTTTTAATATTGAACCAATTTGTTAAAACCACTTTATTTGTGTTTCAATGAATAAATGCGACTTGACCCTTTTTTGTTCACTTGCCGATGAATTTTAACACTGTGTCGGTGATGTTCTGGACTGTGAATCCAAACTTCTCGTCAAGTACCGTGTAAGGTGCCGACGCGCCAAAGTGGTCAAGTCCAAATACTTCTCCGCATGGGCCGGTAAGGCCTTTCAGTGTCGAGGGGAGGCCGGCGGTGAGTCCGAAAACTTTCACGCCCGGAGTGATGACGCTCTGACGGTATTCCATAGACTGCTCCTCAAACAGGCCGATTGACGGAACTGAAACAACGCGGCATGGTATCTTGCCGGCCTCGAGCTGTACGGCGACGTCACACAGCAGTGATACCTCAGAGCCGTTGGCTACAAGAATCACCTCGGGATTCTCAGACGACATCACTACGTAGCCGCCTTTCTCCTCTCCAAGAGCTTCCTGATAGCGGTTTCCGCTTGAGGCTGGAAGGTCGGGGATATTCTGGCGCGATAGTATGAGTGCGGTGGGGGTGGACTGGTTCTCAAGTGCCATCTTCCATGCTACGCTGGTCTCTGCGCTGTCTCCGGGGCGCAACACAAGTACCGATGGCTTGCCCGAGAAGTTCTTGAGCTGTTCCATCAGGCGTATCTGGGCCTCCTGCTCCACAGGCTCGTGGGTGGGGCCATCCTCTCCTACACGGAATGCGTCGTGTGTCCAGATGTATTTTACGGGAAGTTCCATCAGAGCGGCCATACGTACCGCCGGTTTCATGTAGTCGGAGAATACGAAGAATGTACCGCATGCGGCAATGCATCCGCCATGTAGGGCTATGCCGTTCATTACAGCGGCCATTGTAAGCTCGGCAACACCGGCCTGCAGGAATGCTCCGGTGAAGTCACCCTTGGTGAAAGCATGTGTCTTTTTCAGGAATCCATCGGTCTTGTCACTGTTGGCAAGGTCGGCGCTTGATACGATCATGTTGCCTACTTTCTCGGCGAGGACGCTGAGCACGGTTGCCGATGCATTGCGTGTCGCGTCATTGGCTTTTTGTTGGATGGCTGAGAAGTCAATCTCGGGTAGTTTGCCGTCGATATATTCATTGAGGGTGGCGGCTTTCTCTGGATTTGCCTCGGCCCATGCTTTCTCGGCTGCGTGACGTGCGGCTACGATTTCGCGGAGTTCCTTTTCGCGTGTGGCATAGAGTTCCTTTACATCATCCCATATCTGCCAGGGGTTCTCGGGGTCTCCGCCAAGATTCCTGACTGTGGCCGCATAGTCGGCGCCCGATTTGCTCAGTGGCTGTCCATGAGTGCTACACTGGCCTTCAAAGCATGTGCCGTCGGCCTTTACGGCTCCACGGCCCATCACGGTGCGACCGATGATGATAGTGGGACGCTCTTTCTCGGCATTGGCCTCGGTGAGGGCGTTGGTGATGGCTACAGGATCGGTGCCGTCGATCTCGATTACATTCCAATGCCATGCACGGTATTTGGCGGCGTAGTCTTCGCGGTCAACCTCATCAACCATAGTGGAGAGCTGTACATTGTTGCAGTCGTAGAACATGATGAGATTGCTCAGACCAAGGTGGCCGGCAAGACGTCCTGCTCCCTGGGATATCTCTTCCTGTATGCCGCCGTCTGATATGAATGCATATGTCTTGTGAGCGACTGTCTCACCGAAGCGGGCTGCAAGGAATCGCTCGGCGATGGCACATCCAACTGCCATGGTGTGGCCTTGACCAAGTGGACCGGAGGTGTTCTCGACTCCACGTTCGGGATCAAGCTCGGGGTGGCCGGGAGTTACGCTGCCCCATTGGCGCAGTTGCTGTAGCTCTTCGATGGTGTACTTGCCGGTGAGAGCCAGTACAGAGTATAGCATCGGCGACATGTGGCCGGGATCAAGAAAGAATCGGTCACGTGCAATCCAGGTGGGGTTGTCGGGATCGGTCACGAGAAATTTGCTGTACAGAACGTTTACAAAGTCTGCGCCACCCATGGCGCCGCCGGGATGACCCGATTTTGATTTTTCGACCATCGAAGCCACGAGCACGCGGATATTGTCGGCTGCGCGGTTGAGTAATTTTGAGTCGTTCATTGTGATTTGTGAGTTAGATAAATAAGTTGGTTGCCCGGCCCGCGGCATCACGGGGAGTGTGAGCTTCGGGTCGGGACAACAGTGAATTTATAGGTTAGTTATTATTTCAATAATGTATACGTCCATTGACGGTCTTTTGTTCTTGTTTTTTAGCTGACTCTTCCTTGGTTTAAAGGTTGCGTAGGTCGGCGGGCTCTTCGTCAACGGGGATATCTTTATTGACGTTCTTTGAACCTATGAGTGCGTAGTACAGGATGTACACAAGCATGGCGAACACGAGCCAGTAGCTGATTACATATCCGTAGTTGCGGCCGATCCAGTCTTGGATGTATGGCATGATGCCACCGCCTACAACCATCATCATGAACAGGCCCGAGGCCTTGGCTGTATATTTGCCCAGTCCTTCGGTAGCGAGGTTGAAGATACCGCCCCACATTACCGATGTGCACAGACCGCAGAGGAAGAGGAATAGACACTTCAATGGAACTTCGCCCGAGGTGATGTTGAGTGACTCGATCGAGGGCGAAGTGAACTTGATGTCCTCGGGAAGCAGGATGGCGATGAGTACCAGTATGATTGCTATCGAAGATGCTGTGATCATCTGTGTGCGTGACGATACCTTGCCGCTGATGATCGAGCTCAGCGAGCGGCCGATGAGCATCATGAGCCAGTAGAGGGCTGCAAGAGATCCGGCAACGGCGGCTGCACCCTCGAAGTTCTCGCGGCTGATCCAGGCGTTGAGCTCACCGGGGATACCGATCTCGATACCTACATAGAAGAAGATTGCCACGACTCCGAGCAGGCAGTGACGGAAGGCCAGCGGGCTGTGCTCGTATTTAACCTTGCTGAGGTTGGCCTGAGGCTCGGTGATCTTGATGAACGAGATGATGATAAATGCCATTACGAAGATGGCGATGCCGGTGATTACCAGCGGAGATACGGCCGACATGGTGGTCTCCTTGGTGAGAGTGCCAACGAGGATACCAACAAGCAGAGGGGTGAGAGTTCCTGACAGTGAGTTCAAGGCTCCGCCGGTCTGGATAAGTTGGTTGCCCTTGTTGCCGCCTCCGCCCAGGAGGTTGAGCATGGGGTTCACAACGGTGTTAAGCATACATACACAGCATCCGCACACGAGTGCGCCGAGCAGGTATATGAACAGGTTGAGTGTGGTGGGGTTGGTCTCGTCACCGAAGACGATGATGTTGTCACCTACGACACTTGACAGCAACTGGATTCCAAGACCTATGGCACCTACGGCGAGAGCTATGAGGGCGGTCTTCTTGTAACCGAACTTTATGAGCATGTTGCCTGCCGGGATTCCCATAAACAGGTAGGCGGTAAAGTTCATCAGGTTTCCGGCCATTCCGGCCCACTCGTAACGGAAGCCCCAGATATTTCCAAACGGAGCTGCCATGTTTGTAACAAACGAAATCATCGCGAAGATGAAGAACATCGTGATAATCGCGACGAGATTGCTTTGTTTCTTAACAGGTTGTGTTGACATTTGTTTGATAATTTATTGGTTGTTAGTTTCTTATGATTATCATTAAGGTTGGTGTAACCGACACTTGAAGTTTACGGCACAACAAAGATAATTAAAAAGTAGTATTTCGTTAAAAATTGCACCGATATTTTTGATTTTTTTGTTAATTTGTGTCACCTGGTAACTACACATGTATCAAAAGCGATGTGAGTTCAATAGATGGTGTCATTGCAAAGGCGTCCCGTAGACGGGCCGATTAATCATGCCGGCACTCTCGTCGGAGTGTATTTCAATAGGCTCTCTTTCATCAAAGACAATGATATAACCTGTCTCTTAGTTACTGTTGGTGTGATAGTTTGAAGTTAAGATTTAGGATGCTATCGGTAAGGCTTGTGGTGTATGCGACTCCTTATTATGATGTGTCCGTGTATTGTTAAATTCCCGATTTTCTACTTCCCTGGGGTGAGGAAAGTGGAAAATCGGGAATTTGACGGTTCCTGTTGTCGGGGGGGGGGTATATGTTTGCTATGAGCCAGCTCTAATATTGGCGTTCACCGAAGATGTCGGTACCTATGCGCACCATTGTGCTCCCACACTTTATGGCAAGGTCACGGTCTCCCGACATTCCCATACTCACGATGTCGAAACCCCGAAGGTCGGGTGCAATGTCGTGTATGCGGTCAAACATGGCGCGGATTGACCTGAAGTCGGTTTCGACATGTGTGGAGTCATCGGTGTTGGTGGCCATTCCCATGATACCGCATAGATGTGTGGCCTTAAGGTGCTCGAATCGACGTTGTTTGAAGTAGTCGGTCAGTTCGTCGGGGCTGAACCCTGTCTTTGTTTTCTCGGCGGCCACATGTACCTGTAGCAGCACTCGTGTGATAACTCCGGCCCGTTCTGACTCTGCATCAATTAGGTCAAGCAGACGACATGAATCAACGCTCTCGATTAGATCTGTGTGCCCGATGATAGAGCGCACCTTGTTGGTTTGCAGATGTCCGATAAAATGCCAACTGATGTCCTTGGGGAGCACCTCGATTTTGGCAAGCATCTCCTTGACGCGGCTTTCACCGAAGATGCGTTGTCCTGCGCCATAGGCTTCACTTATGGCCTCGGCGGGATGGAATTTGGATACAGCCACCAGCTCGACTCCTTGTGGGAGAGTCGATTTGATCTCTTTTATGCGGGACGATACAGACATTAGTCTTCTTTGACTTTCATCTTGTAGACATCCATTATCGGGGTCTCGGTGATCGAGACAATCTCATAGTCGGCCATGGTGTCCTTCATGCCCTCTTTAAACGAGTCGACTGCACCCTGGAAGTCGCTGGCGGCTACGAGAATGAGAGATGTGGTCTTTTTCTCTACGGCCGTCTTCTCATCAATGGTAATAAAGGCTACTTTCACAAGGTACCAGCGGTCGGCTGTGTCGTCCCAGAATATCTCGGCGATTTTGGTGCGTTTTACTGCCGACACTGTGAATTCGCCCGAAATAAACGGGGTTATTTCCTCGATCATGCGTGCCTCGGCTTCGGTAAACGACAGGGCATCGAGCAGATAGGGTTCGTTGACTTTCTTTACGGCGCCGTTCTCCATAGTCTTGTCATAGCGCACTTTACATTCAAACCAGTTAGCCATATTGTATTGGTGTTTTGTTGAGTTTTAAATTTTTCTATCGTTAGATTGGAACAAAGGTAGCGGTTTTCTAATTTTTTTTCATACATTTGTGTTTAATTAACATGAATGGATTTTCAACATATCTGACGAGTCTGGCATCAGGGATATTCAGGTTTTATCTCGACGGCTTCAGATCAATGACTGTGGGAAGGAAGCTGTGGGCATTAATTCTCATAAAGCTTGCCGTGATATTTCTTGTGCTGAAAATGTTCCTGTTTCCCGATATTCTTGAGCGGGACTATGATAGTGATGATGCCCGGGCCGATGCTGTACGCAACAGCCTGATAACCCGTTGATAAAGCTGATGATAAACAAATACCTTAAAATATCTAACCAAACAAGTGTACAAATGCAATGAATGACTTGATGAGTGTAGTGGACTGGTCGAGGGCGCAGTTTGCCCTGACGGCTATTGTGCATTGGCTTTTCGTGCCTTTGACAATCGGACTGTCGCTTATCGTGGCTCTGATGGAAACCCGGTGGTATCGCACGCGCGACGAGAAGTGGCTTAGGATAACCAAGCTGTGGATGAAACTCTTCGGCATAAACTTTGCCTGTGGCGTGGCTACCGGCATAATCCTGGAATTTGAGTTTGGAACCAACTGGTCGAATTACAGTTGGTTTGTAGGTGATATATTCGGTGCACCGCTGGCTATCGAGGGGATATTCGCTTTTTTCCTTGAGTCTACGTTCATCGCTGTTATGTTCTTTGGCTGGAAGAAGGTGAGCCGGGGTTTTCACCTTGCATCGACCTGGCTCACAGCGTTGGGTGTCGTGCTCTCGGCTCTATGGATCCTTGTAGCTAACGCGTGGATGCAGTATCCGGCCGGAATGAAGTTTGACCCGGCCCAGATGCGTAATGTAATGGACAGTTTTGGCGATGTTGCAATGTCGCCTGTGGCAATTAACAAGTTTTTCCATACCGTTCTTAGCGGATGGGTTCTCGGTGCTGTATTTGTGATAGGTGTCAGTTGCTATCTGTTGATCAAAAGGAATAACCGTGAGGTGGCCGTCTGCTCGATCAAGGTGGCCGGATGGGTAGGTCTTGCCGGCATTTTGCTCACAATGTGGACCGGAGACGGATCGGCTGTGGAGGTGTCGCGTGTGCAACCGATGAAGCTGGCTGCCATGGAAGGTCTCTACCGTGGTGAGTGTGGTCAGGGACTCGTAGGAATAGGTATACTTGATCCAGACAAGAAACCTGGTGATGACCGTGATGCCATGCTTTGGGGCTTTGAGATACCAAAGGGGCTGTCGATACTTGCAAAGCATGATCCCGATGCCTTTGTTCCAGGTATCGACGATCTTATCGAGGGAGTGGAACTTACGGCCGACGGGGATACCGTTCATACGGTATCATATGCCAGTCGTATCGAGGCTGGAAAACGTGCCCAGGCGGCACTTGCCGATTATGATGTAGCCCGCAAGGCTGGAGACGAGGCGGCAATGGCTGATGCCGCCCGACGCATAGATGCCGACTACCGGTACTTTGGCTACGGATATCTTGACTCGCCCTACGAGGCTGTACCGCCGGTGGCTGTTACATTCTATGCTTTCCGTATCATGGTGATGGCCGGCGGTTACCTGTTGCTGTTCATGCTTGTGGCTCTGTTTATGGTCTATAAGAAGCAGTCGTGGCTTGACAGCAGGCTTGTATCGTGGGTCGGACTCTCTACGATCGCCATCGTATGGATATGCAGTGAGGCGGGATGGGTCGTGGCCGAGGTCGGTCGTCAGCCATGGGTCATACAGGATTTGATGCCGTCACGTGCTGCTGTCTCGGCCATTGACAGCGGTTCGGTTCAGTTGACGTTCTGGGTGTTCGTGGCGGTCTTTACCATGCTTCTTGCCGCTGAGGTGAGCATTATGGTTCATGAGATAAGAAAAGATTCAAAACGTAATATACTTGAATAATCATGGATATGGAAGCATTACAGATATATTGGTGGGCGCTGATCGCATTGCTCGGTGCTCTGTTGGTATTTCTATTGTTCGTGCAGGGTGGCCAGACGATGTTGTGTCAGGCAGGCAACGAAATGACCCGCAACCTCATGGTCATGACACTTGGCCGCAAGTGGGAGCTTACGTTTACTACCCTCGTGGTGTTTGGCGGGGCGTTCTTTGCCTCGTTCCCGTTGTATTACTCGACATGTTTTGGCGGGGCTTACTGGCTGTGGATGCTTATACTATTGAGTTTTGTATTGCAGGCTTTCAGTTATGAGTTTCGTCGCAAGCAGGGTAATCTGCTGGGACAGCGTGTCTATGACGGCTTCCTGTTCTTCAACGGAGCTGTAGGCTGTGTACTTCTTGGTGTCGCTGTTGGTATGCTTTTCTTCGGGGCCGATTTCTCTGTAAATATGGGCAATCTTACCTGTGGAAGTTCGCCGGTGATCTCGGTATGGGCTGATACCCACGGGTTTGAGGCCATCGGATCGTGGCGTAATTTATTGCTCGGTCTCATGGTTCTTATGCTTGCCCGTACACTTGGAGCGTTGTACTATATGAACTCGATTGACGGTGGCAATATATTCCAGGTGCGTATGCGTCGCAGTGTAATGATTAACGGTGTGATTTTTGTCATTCTTTTTCTTGCCATTGCTACAGTGCTGTTTACCGCGACTGGATATGGAGTCACCGGAGATGGGGCGGTTGTTGCCGTTCCCTATAAGTTTGCATGCAATCTTATGGAACTGTGGTGGCTTGGCGCCATTCTGGGTATTGGAGTGGTAATGGTGCTGTGGGGTATTGTAAAGACGGCTCTGAAGCCTGGTTATCGTCGTGGCATATGGTGGTCGGGAATCGGAACGGTACTCACTGTTTTTGCTCTGCTGTGCTCGGCCGGATATAATAATACTGCCTATCTGGCGTCGCTTATTGATCCGGCCAGTTCGCTCACGATACACAACAGTTCATCAAGTGAATTTACCCTGACGGTAATGACCTGGGTGTCGGGATTCGTTCCGGTAGTAGTACTGTATATCGGCTATGTGTGGTACAAGATGAATGCCAGTCCTGTGACTCCGCGCGAACTTGAGGATGATGGCGACCATTGATGTGATTGACGACATATCTTTATAAAACAGAACAACCTGCAGGCAATGTATTATCCATGCAGGTTGTTCTGTTTTATGACTTTTATACTCTTCTGTCAGGGGGGGGAGATCACAGCAGGGAGAGTCCGGGTATGTCGGCGAGGCGCCGTTTAAGGTCGGGTATATGGTCGGCACGTAGCTGGACGGTCATGTCGCAGGTGTTGTTGAAATCCTGTGACAGGATTTTTGCCTCTCCCGATTTGATAAGCCTCATGACCGGTTCCATCGATAGGTAGGGATAGGTGAATCGCAATGTGCGCTGCTCGTGGCACTCTATGATGGTGGCGGCCGTGATGGCTTCTCGTGCCGCCTCGCGGTAGGCTGTGATAAGTCCTGAGGTACCTAATTTGATGCCGCCGAAGTAGCGCACGACAATTATGACGATATTGGTTAGACCAAACGAATTGATCTGTCCGAGTATAGGTTTGCCGGCTGTACCTGATGGCTCTCCGTTATCACTTGACAGGAATTGAGAACGGTCGGTTCCTATCATATATGCCCAGCAAACGTGCCTGGCATCATGGTAGCGGTTGGTGTATGTGGCGATTGTGTCACGGGCTTCATCGACCGACGATACCGGTATGGCGAAAGAGATGAACTTGCTCATCTTCTCACGGTATATACCCTCGCCGGTATCCTGCAGTGTATGGAAAGTGTCGGACATCAGCGGTCGAAGAACGGATTTTTGCTGGCGACAGACACCGGTATGGCGAATACCTGACGGCAACCCGGCAGTATGTCAAGTTCCATGGCGGCCATGCCGGCCGAGAAAAGCACTCGTGTATCGACGCGGTGGTCGGCGGCAGTGGCGCACGCTGAGCCTATGGCAATACCTACATCGGTCACGTTCATGGCACATGGTGCCTCGGCCGGTTTAGCCCCACATGTCGGGAATCCGCAGTGACGGCAATTCAGTCCCATGACGCTCTTACGCACACCTATCAGTACAATGCACTCGGCCTGGAGAATGTTGGCCGAGTCGCGTTCGTATACGGGGCGTCCTGTCGATGCATGCAATTGTTTCATCGCATCGCTTAATCTCACTATGTCATTACCGTCGATGACTGCACATTCCAGCATGTCGTTGCCGCGGGCCTTGGGGGCTGTGCGGGCCGCTGTCATCATGGCACGGGCCGCTTCCATGGCACGTTCGTGGCGTGTTGATCGTTCCTGTGTTATCATAAGTCTGATCGGCTCTTATATGATTAGCATAGCGTCTCCATAGGCTCCGAATCGGTATTCATCTTTTATGGCGATGTCGTAGGCCTTCATTATCAGATCATATCCGCCGAATGCAGTTATCATCATAAGCATTGTTGAGTAGGGAAGGTGGAAGTTGGTGACAACGGCATCTGTCACAGTGAAGTCGTAGGGCGGGAAGATGAACTTGTTGGTCCAGCCGCTGTAGGTCTTCATGTGGCCGCCCATGCTCACGGCACTCGCTATGCCGCGCAGGGCCGATGTACCTACGGTGCATACTTTGTGGCCGGCATCCTTGGTGGCGTTGACACGGTCTACCAGCTCCTGTGTTATCTCGACCTGTTCGGAGTCCATGCGGTGTTTGGTAAGATCCTCTACATCGATCTCGCGGAAACTGCCAAGACCGCTGTGTACGGTTATGAATCCCTCCTGCACACCCTTTATCTCGAGCCTTTTCATTAGCTCGCGGCTGAAGTGCAGGCCGGCTGCCGGAGCTACAACGGCTCCCTCTTTGGCGGCAAAGATACACTGGTAGTTATCGGCATCCTCAGGGCGTGGGTCGCGCTTTATGTATTCGGGTAACGGTGTCATTCCCAGTGAGAAGAGATTCTGCTTGAACTCTTCGTGGGGGCCGTCGTACAGGAATCGGAGAGTGCGTCCGCGCGAGGTGGTGTTGTCGATTACCTCGGCTACCATCGAGTCGTCATCTCCAAAGTATAGCTTGTTGCCGATACGTATCTTGCGGGCAGGCTCCACAAGTACATCCCATAGCTTGAGCTCGGAGTTAAGTTCGCGCAACAGGAATACCTCGATGCGGGCTCCGGTCTTCTCTTTGTTGCCATAAAGGCGTGCGGGGAAAACCTTGGTGTCGTTGAATACGATCATGTCACCGTCGTCAAAGTAGTTGATGATCTCCTTGAAGATGTGGTGTTCGATCTCTCCGGTACGGCGGTTGACGACCATGAGGCGGCACTCGTCGCGTTCGGGGGTGGGTTCGGTTGCTATGAGATTCTCGGGAAGACGAAATTTGAACTGTGAGAGTTTCATGTGGCTGTATAATGTGTCTTGATAATGTTATAATGATGGTATGATGAAATTGTCAGGTGACGTCAGTCGGCTGTCATGTCGTCGGGAGTCTCGATATCGACGACTCCGATAAGTTCTACGGCCTGGTCGATGGTGATGCAGTCGTTGATCGATATGGTGCCTACGCGGGTGCGCCGCAGGGCTGTAAGGTGTCCTCCCGACTGCAGTGCCGCGCCGATGTCACGTGCAAGAGCCCGTATGTATGTGCCCTTGCTACAGACAACGCGTATTGTTATCGATGAGGGTGAGAAGTCAAGTAACTCGATCTCGTCTATTACGAGAATCTTGGCTTTGAGCTTTACTTCCTCGCCGCGTCGGGCCATCTTGTATGCCCGGTGTCCGTCGATCTTGCATGCCGAGAATGCCGGTGGCACTTGCTCGATACGCCCTTTGAAGTGTTCGAGTGTCTCAAGCACCAACTGGCGTGTGATGTGGGCGGTGGGATATGTGGCATCTATGGCAGTCTCGAGGTCATAGCTTGGTGTGGTGGCTCCGAGAGCTATGGTGGCAATGTATTCCTTGACCCCGGCCTGCAGTTCGTCGATACGTTTTGTTGCCCGGCCGGTACATATTATCATTACTCCTGTGGCGAGAGGATCGAGCGTGCCCGCGTGTCCGACCTTAAGTTTCTTTATGCCGAGACGTCTTAGCAGGGCCGAGCGTATGCGCTTTACCGCGTTGAACGAGGTCCACTCCAGGGGTTTGTCGATATATAATATTTCTCCGTCTATAAAGTTCATGACTGGTGGGTGAGTTGCCAGATTATTGAAATAATGCCTGCGGCGGCGCAGTATAAGGCAAACCATATGAGCTTGCCTTTCTTGACCAGGCCGATCATCCATTGGCAGGCGAGGCATCCTACTATGAATGCTGCCATGAAGCCGATGATGAGCGGAATAAGGTCTACGCTCCCGGCTGCGATGGCTTCTGCCTTATCTGGGTCGGGAAACAGAATGTCCTTGATATCAAGCAGTGCGGCGCCGAGAATGGGAATGATCACCATAAAGAATGAGAATTGTGCCAGTTTGTCACGGCGGTCGCCAAGCAGTATGCCGGTGGCAATAGTGGAGCCTGAGCGGCTCAGTCCCGGCAGTACGGCGACGGCCTGTGCACATCCTATGATGAAGGCGTCGAGCCAGGTGATGTCACGCCCTTTGATACGGATCCCTTCGGAGCGTAGTTTTTTCTCAGGCTCTGTACGTGACAAGTAGGTGAACGACAGCAGTGATGCAGTCAAGAGAAGGCATATCCCCACGATAAGCAGGTTCCCTTCAAAAAGCTCGTCGATCTTGCTTTTGAACAGGAGATATACAATGAGGATAGGAACGCATGAGAGTAACAATTTGAGAACATAGTAGAAGTTTTCGTCACGTTTCCATCCGAAAAACGATGTGACCAGCGGCAGGAACTCGCGCCACAGAACCACGATGGTACTCAACACGGTAGCGACATGTAGCACGACATCAAACTGCAGGGAGTCGGCTCCCTCCATTTCCATGCCGAGTATCTGTTTGAAAATCTCGAGGTGGCCGGAACTGCTTATAGGCAGATATTCGGATAGACCTTGGACAATGCCAAGTATCAGGGCTTGTAGCCAATCCATTTGATAAATAGTTGAAAGTTAAATTATTAAAAGTGTTAAGTATGATAGAAATTGTACATGTGAGTTAGTCGCACGGGAACTGTCAGTCACGATGGCGTGGACGGTAGATGATCGAGACGCCCATGGCCACGAATCCGATGAAGGCGATGGTGGGGCCTATCACGATACGGCGAGTGCTGAATATATCGGGGTTAAATTCTTCACCGTTTGAACCCGAGCCGATCATGAGCAGGAAACCTGTTATGACAATCAGGGCCGATGCGGCCATTAGTATGAAATTGGCCTTGACTAAAGGCAATTGTGGCTTTTCAGTACTCTTGTTGTCGTTGTTTTTTATTGTCTTATTCATTTTTGTGTTTGTTTGTCGATATTGTTTGAATGGCAGCGAGAAGGGAGGCGTCAAAACATTTCGTCGTAGTCGAGCCGCAGATATTTATTGGTGGCGAGAGCTGCGGCAATGCCGCATATCGCGACGCCAAGGATTACCATGGCCGGGAATACCCATGACATCGAAGCCCATGGTATGAAGCCGGCTATATCAGCGGAGGACGAGTGTATGCCGGCTATGATAAGGGCAAGTATCATGCTTGCAATCACACCGGCGACCACGCCGTTGATGATACCCGTGCGTATGAACGGACGTCGTATGAATGCTCCTGTTGCTCCAACGAGTTTCATTGTATGGATAAGGAAGCGGCTCGAATAGACTGTCAGCCGTATGGTGTTGTTGATCAGCACGCCCGAGACGAGCAACAGAGCCATAGCCAGAGCCAGGGATATCATTGTGATTATGTTGACCAGGCGGTTTATGACATCGACAACCTCGGTGGTGGTTGACACCTCGTCGACTCCCTGTATGGATCCGATACGGGCTTTTATTGTCTCAAGGCTGTCGCTTAACGCATAGTCTGGAGTCACAGTTATCTCGTATTGCGCGCCGAATGGGTTTGCTCCCAATACAGCCATGATATCCTCACCGTTTTCTTTCTCCCAGTTGGCCAAAGCCTGGTCGGCCGATGTGAATATGACAGTGCCAACGTATGGTGCCGATGAGAGCATCTTCTGCATTGATTCAAGTGTCTTCTCCGAGACGTCGTCGTTCATCACTATTGTAAAGCCCATGCGGGATTTCAGTGATTTGGAGAATTGTCCGGCTCCGATGGCAAATGCCGCGAAGAGTCCTAAGATCAGCAGGACAATCATTACGCTCACTGTGGCCATGAGCTGTTTGCCGAATATTGTTTTACCCGAGAGATTGTTTTTTTTCATTTTCAAACAGTTGCGACGGTCTGGTCTTGACCGTGATGGTGGTATGTAGGGCTAATTTACCCAAAATTAACGCAAAAATACAACATCATCACCCCCGTTGTCAAGTATTTATGCGTAAAAATCAGTTAAAGTTTGCAATGTTTCATGGTTTGGCTCTGGGTGTGAGTGCCGGTTTGCTGTTTTTTATCTCCCGGATGGCATGATGACAGGGAGGGTGATGGAGGTTGGGCGGAGCGAGTCGTGGTAGACAGTGATATAGGCCGGTATGAATGCGTTATCGTCACACTTGTATTCGTCGATACATTGTTGGGGACTCATTCTGAACAGCGGGAACCAGCTGCTTTGAATCTGAATCATTATTCTGTGTCCAGGCATGAAGGTATGGAATATGTCGGTCATGGGTACTGTTACCGGTACTGCCTCGCCGGGTACGAGCGGGTCTCGGTGGTCGAACCCATTCCTGTAATGTGCCGGCATGATGTTCCCTCTCACGAGTTGTTGGTATCCCGATAGATTGCCATATCTTTGATTGTCGGGGTATACATCTATGAGTTTTACAATAACGTCGGCATCATCGGTGGTCGATGATATCCATACGGTGGGTGTGACGGCTCCGGCCACAGTGACAGCCGAGTCGAGTGGCTGTGTGATGAATGTGATCACATCGGGTCTGGATGCAGTGAATCTCTGATCCTCGATCATATAGTCGCTGTTGCCTGCGGTGTAAGGAACCGGGGAGGTGGGATCGGACAGATATGTGGTAAATGAGGATATACTCTCTGACTTTGTGGTTGAAAGCCTGCCGTTGTCGCCGGGGTACAGGGTGAGAGGACAAGTTGAGGCCGGCGGCCAGTGAGGGAGGGTATGCCAGCTGTTGTCGCCCGACGAGAAGCATGTGGCTCCATCGGGTTGCGGCATGTTGACTCCGCGCAGGTGGTGTTCGAAGAATGCTACCCATATAGATTTGAAGCGAACGGTGGTGTCTTCATTGCCAAAGGTGAGGTCTCCAAGGCCCTTGAAGTCACGTCGCCAGGATCCATGTCCCCATGGTCCCATTATCAAGTGACAGGGAGTAGTTGGTGATCGTGATGTTATCGCATCATATGTAGCGAGTGTCCCGTAAAGGTTCTCGGCATCATACCATCCTCCTGCGAGCAGTACTGCGGCCGGTATTGTGTCGATATGAAGTAACGGATTGCGCTCTTGCCAGAATGTATCATAGTCGGGATGTGATATCATATCGTTCCAGAACTGTATTGAGTCGCCGAACAGTTTTGACAGGTCGGATATGGCTCGGTGCTGTCTGAAAAAGTCATCCTTGTTGCCATTGATGTACTTTGGCCGTTTAGGGGCATGTGTGGACAGACCGTGACGTTGTAGCCCGTGACGCGAGAAGAAACTGAAGGCATGAGAAGGCATGAATACACCGTTGTGGTGGAAGTCGTCGCCCATGAACCAGTCTCCGATGGGGGCCTGTGGGCATATCGCTTTTATTGCCGGATGTCCTGACATGCCTGCGATGAGTGATGTGAAACCGAGATAGCTGTGGCCTGAGACACCGATGCGCCCGTTATTGCAGGTGTTGGCGAGGAGCCATTCGGCTGTATCATAGGTGTCGGTCAGTTCATTAGCCGCGTTGTCACCGGTATATGTGACAGGCCTTATATGCATGAACGTCCCTTCGCTCATACGTAGTCCGCGCAGATCCTGTTTGACAATGATATATCCGCGTGAGGTGAATGGTTCGAGTAGTTTCCAGAGAGCATGGTCGTAGCTGTCAGGACCATATGGTCCTGCGCCGTATGTGCATCGTGTGAGCAGGATAGGATGGGGCAGGGTGTCGTTAGGAGCATATATTATGGTGTGAAGTCTAACACTGTCCCGCATAGGGATGCGATATTCGGTCTTGGTATAGTTTTCCCTTATCCATTGTTCACTGATGGAGGCCATGGCTGTCAGGCTCATGGTTAATGATAGTAGGACCAGTAGTTTCTTCATCTATGGAATGTGTATGCTGTTGTAAAAAAGGCCGTGACTAAGATACATATCGCAGTCACGGCCTTTTGTAATGTATGCTGGTGGATTAGAAATACTTGCTGTAGTCGACGTTACGCATGTCGCCCGAGTTGGCAAATTCACAGTGGAACGCGAATGCAGCGGCGAGAGAGTGAGGGGTCTGTCCACCCTTGCCCATTTTGAGGTAGTCCCAAAGGAGTTCGCGGTATATCGGGTTGGCGCAGTTTTCGATTATGGTCTCGGCACGCTGTACGGGATCCTTGCCGCGGAGATCGGCGATACCCTGGTCGGTGATGAGAATGTCGACCGAGTGTTCGCTGTGGTCGGCGTGTGATACCATCGGAACGATGTTGCTGATAAGCCCACCCTTTGTGACCGACGGACAGCTGAATATCGAGATATATGCATTGCGGGTGAAATCGCCCGATCCACCGATACCGTTCATCATGCGGGTACCCAAAACGTGTGTCGAGTTGACACATCCGAAGATATCGGCTTCAAGAGCTGTGTTCATGGCTATGACACCAAGACGGCGTATTACCTCTGGATTGTTTGAGATCTCGGCCGGACGCATCAAGATCTTGTCATGGAAGAAGTCGAGATCGGAGAATAACTTCTTCTCGGTCTCGTCACTGAATGTCATTGAGCATGTGCTGGCGAATGTACATTTGCCTTTCATGAGAAGTTCGAGAACGGCATCTTGTATCACCTCGGTATACATCATGAACGGAGGGATCTCGGTGCTTTCGCCCAGGTCATAGAGCACGGCGTTGGCCACGTTGCCAACACCGCTCTGTAGGGGTAGGAATTCTTTTGGTATGCGTCCCGAGCGGTACTCGTGCAACAGGAATCTGACAACATTGGCTCCGATCTGTTTGCTCACTTCATCGGGCTCGGTGAATGGCTTGACACCATCGAGTGAGTTGGTGCGGACGATACCGGCCACTTTGGCCGGGTCTATTTTTAGCAGAGACGAGCCAATACGGTCATTGGCATGGAATATTGGTATCTCGGTGCGGTTGGGCGGGTCAAGCGGGAGGTATATGTCGTGCATACCGCGGATCGACGAGGGAAGCGCCTCGTTTATCTCGACAAATATCTTGTCGGCCATCATTGCATAGGTAGGTATGTTGCCTAAGCCGCAACCCAGCAGGATGTGGCCGTCTTCGGTGATGTCGACAGCCTCGATGATCGCGTAGTCGATCTTGCCGTAGAAGCCATAGCGTGTCTCCTGCGCCATCTCGCTGAGGTGACGGTCGAAGTAGTGGGCGTCGTGTGCATTGATACGTTTGCGCAGGTCGGGGGTGTTCTGGTAGGGCGCGCGCATATTGATGGCATCGTTGCGTGATAGAATGCCGTCAATGTGGTCGTTGGTCGAGGCGCCGGTGAAGATGTTCACCTTGAATGGGCGGCCTTCTTCATGTTCTTTGGCGGCCTTGTGGGCGACCTCTTCAAGAATAGCCTTGGGATTGCCTGGGGCAGTGAAGCCTGACAAGCCGAGCGTATTACCGTTCTTGATCATCGATGCCGCCTCCTGGGCTGAGATAAATTTGTAAGCCATTGCTTTATGATTGGATGTTTTTTTGGTACTGAGATGTACGCGTATTTGCGCGGATTTTGTAATTTTGTGCAAAATTAAATATTATTCTGATAATTCGCAATAATTTATGACTATAAATAATGAGACAGCGACACGTCGCCTGTTTATCGAAACATATGGATGTCAAATGAATGTGGCCGACAGCGAGGTCGTTGCCTCAATACTTGGCATGGCCGGATACGAGATGACCGAGAGCGTGGAGGATGCCGACGCGATATTGCTCAATACATGCTCGATCCGTGACAATGCCGAGCAGAAGATACTGTCGCGGTTAACATTCCTGGCGTCTCTGCGTCGTCGTCGCGGCAGGCAGCGTAGGCTAATCGTGGGCGTGATAGGATGTATGGCCGAGCGTGTGCGAGACTCTCTTATCAATGAGCATGGTGTAGATGGGTGGCCGGTCCTGATGCATATCTTTCGTTGCCCGAACTTTTCGCCGCCGCCGAGACCGGCCACAAGGCCATCAATGTCGAGCTGTCCACCACCGAGACTTACCGTGATGTGATTCCGAGCCGTATCGGCGGCAACCGTGTGAGCGGATTCATAAGCATCATGCGAGGTTGCAACAATTTCTGTTCCTACTGTATCGTGCCATATACCAGAGGCAGGGAAAGAAGCCGCTCGGTGGAGAGTATTCTCAATGAGCTCGCTGATCTGCGTGAGCGGGGTTTCAAGGAGGTGACGTTGCTGGGGCAGAATGTCAATTCATATAACTTCACCGACGATACTGCCGGTGTCAATTATAATTTTGCGCGTCTGTTGGAGACGGTAGCACTTGCCGCTCCCGACATGAGAGTACGTTTTACGACGTCCCATCCTAAGGACATGAGCGACGAGATAATCGAAGCCATTGCCTCTCATCCCAATATATGCCGTCACATACACCTCCCGGTGCAGAGCGGAAGCAACAAGGTACTGAAGGACATGAACCGCAAGTATACCCGCGAATGGTATCTTGACCGTATCGCCGCAATACGTCGTGCTATCCCCGACTGTTCGATCACAACCGACATGTTCACCGGTTTCCACGATGAGAGCGAGGCCGATTTTGATGAGACTTTGTCTCTGATGCGCGAGGTGGGGTTTGACAATGCGTTTATGTTCAAGTACTCTGAGCGTCCCGGCACGCTGGCGTCGAAACATATGCCCGATAATGTACCCGAGGAGGTCAAGATAGAGAGACTTAACCGTATGATAGCCTTGCAGAATGAACTGTCGGCCCAAAGTAACCGCCGTGATATAGGGCGGGAATACGAGGTGCTGGTTGAAGGGGTGTCCAAGCGCAGTGCCGACCAGTGGGTGGGACGTACGTCACAGAACAAGGCTGCAGTCTTCCCACGCGGCACGTTCAAGGTCGGTGACTTTGTGAAAGTAAGAGTTGTGGACGCATCGTCGGCCACGCTTATATGTGAGCTTGTGTAGGCTCGTCTTCCTCCTGAGTGTGTAACAGTTTGAATAGGGATGCGCGGTCCTTGACATGGATCACGCCGGGTTCATAGTCTATATATCCGCGTTCTTTCATTGAGTTGAGTGTAGCTATGAACGATGATCGTTGCACTCCAAACAGCTGGTTGAGATCTCTTTGACGGCATGTAAGTGTGATGTCTGTGCCCGAACTCTGTGTCAATGCTATAATCCAGTAGGCAAGGCGTTCGTCAATAGTCCCGGATGTGAACGACAGGATTCCGTCGATCCCTTTCTGTGCGTTCATTGACAGTATATTAAGGAAATTGTAAAGGAACACGTGGTCGCTTACGAGTATTTTCAGATAGTCGTTCTTGTCGATCTGCAGTATCCCTACGGTATCTATTGCCGTAGCTGTGCAGGGATAATGGGTCGATCGTCCAAACAGGAACTCCGGTGCGATGACATCCGGTGCCGTCAGGGTCTGTGATACAGTGAAGCGGTTGCCCACATTGGAGATCGCCGAGCGCACATGCCCCGAGATAATGAACTTGATGTGGGTACAGGCCTGGGCCGGCATTGCGATGTTCTCGCCTGCCAGGTATTTGAGGAAGTGTAGCCTGGTGGTTCCAACTATCTGCTGGATACGGTCACGGCTTACGCCGCGAAACAGCGGTAGATCCATCAATGTGTCATATATGCTGTTCATGATAAGTAAGGGTTGTAAATCAGATGTATAAGAGCCGGACCTGCTCTTATGGTAACCGTTTGTATGCATCTCGTGGTGTTTAGGCCGGCTCTCGTTATATTAACGGATATCGGTTAAAAAAGTTGGTTGGCCGGCTCTAAGAGCCTGTTTAGCGGGCGAGATTGAGGGAGAGGGAGATGCCGTAGTTGGTGTTGGTGGTGGGGTAGGAGTTGGTGGAGACGAGCGGGGTGTTGACTTGATGGTCAAAATAGGCGGCGATGGTGAGGCGGCGCGAAAGGATGTAGCTGGCCTGGAAGTTGATGGTGAGGGCGCGTGTCCCTGAGGTAGCCTGCGTGTACGCGCTCTCTATGCGGCGTATCAGGGCCTGGGTGTTGGTGAGCGAGAAGTCGGCGTTGATCGTGAGATCGTTGCTGACGTTGGATCCTGAGCCTCTCATCTTGAGAATGGTGTTGAAGCCGACGATCTTGTAGCCGGCTCCGATCGTAAGCCCCGATGATGTAGCCTCTACTATCTGTCCGGCTCCCGAGTTGAGGGTTAGTGTGCGCTGGTCGCGGTATTCGGCACTGAGGGTGAGGTCGTTCCTGAGGGTGACGCTGGCACCGATAAGCGGGGCGAAGCGCTCGGTGATTGCCACCGATGCTATGTTGAACGGTGACGAGGGTATCGGACGCCCTGTCAGTTCGTCAAGAGTAAATCCTTTGTCCGAGCCGTCGGCCGAGAGCCAGTTGAGGTACGAGCTGTAGCTGCCTACCGAGTAGGTACACTGGTAGGCGTGGGAGAGAGTCAGTGTCTTCACTTTCCCGCCGAGCCTTGGCAGAACCTGCAGGGCATCATAGGTCACCCGCCAGTTGGGCAGAACCGATCTAAATGATGGGAACGGGTCGAGTGTCACCTTGTCGGGACTGCCTCCGCTGTAGGCGGCGAGGAAGGCCGGTATCAGAACATCGCTTGACGTGGGGCTGGCAGTGCCGACTGTCGGGTCGAAGGGTGTCCCGGCATAGGGTGAGTTGTCAAGAAAACCTGTCGAGGGGTAGATGAGACCTCGGTATGAATCCTCGACGCGACGGGCTACCACCGGTATATAGCTGAGGAATTTGTCGAATGCCTCTGACGCGTATCCCGATCCGGCCGACGATGATCGCAGGGCTGTGGCGAGCGCGCAATGTGTGCGTGTGTAAGAGCCTGTGCGGCTTACTGGCATGTCGGCATACATGAATTGTACTTGACGCGAGCGGTTGTCGGTGCGGTTCATCGTGAGAATGATCTTGAGCCCTTTGACTGGCTCGAGGTTTAGTTCGAGGTTTAGTTCCTCACTCCTGGAGACGAGTGCCGGTGATGTCTGGCCGTCGTCGGTTATAAGCCATCCGCGGTCTTTGGCCTTGTAGATATAGCTCTCGCCGGTAAATCCGAAGGCGAAGTCAAGACCCGGCGACATCGGGCCGTATGAGTTGCTTTGGCCGAATATGTTGCCTATGTCGTTGCGGAAAAGTGGCAGTGACAGGCCATTGGTCCGTTTCCAGCGTATTGAGGCACTGCGTGATGACATTACCAGTCGGGTGGCATGAGCGGCGATCTCTTTCATCAGCGGGCGTTCTTCCTTCATTACCTCGGTGATGATGAACTTGATATTGGAGTCTCCGTGGGTGAGTACCTCGATGCTGTTGTTGTCGACGGTGCGGGTCTTGACTGGGAACGGTGTCCCGTCGGTGGTGACTGCCCGAACCTGGACTCTCGGCACACGCAGATTGTGCTTGATGACGATGGTGGTATCGGTCTTTAGCTTGAATGTGCGTTCATATTTCTTGGCGCGTCGTGGTTTGGTGCTTCGACGTGTTGCCGCAAAGCGTTTGTTGACATCCTTGAGGTATGGTATCTTGTTGTAAAGCGACTCGAAGTTGATGCGGCCGTCGGCATTCCATGTAGCCTGGTTGGCGATGGTGTTGCCCATTGCCACACCGTCGATTGTCGCTCCGCGGTCCCATCTGTAGGTGGCGTTATAGCTTGCCTGTGCCGTGATGAAGTCAAGTACAGGCACACGGTTGAACGGGGCTTTGTAGCTGGCCACCATCGACTGGTTGTAGGCCCATGGTGTACCCATGCTCAGTATGCTTGACCACACGGTGTCCCACCACTCCTTGTATTTGTCGGGGAAGAGGCGTTTGTTGACGGCTCCGGCTGTCTCCTCTATTCGGGCCGATGTGTTGGAGTTGAATGACAGTGACAGGGAGCGTGTTAGATTCCATGTGAGATTGAACTGCCGGTCCCACAGGAAATTCTTGCTTACCGAGACTGGCAACTGGAACAACTGGTCGGTCTCCGAGCGGGTCTGTTGCTCGTAGTAATAGCGCGACATGGTGGTAAGGAACGAGATGTTATCTGGTGCCCAGCGTAGTTCCCAGTCCTTGATGAACTTGAGATTCTTGTTCTTGCTTTTGATGGATGAGAATGGTTTGATTCCCTTGATGAACGGAGAATAGCTGTATTGCAACGATCCGCGGTAGTCGTTGGTGTTCTCATACTCGGTAGTGGGATCATGCTTTGACTGACGCGAGAAGGAGAAGTTTATTGTAAAGTTGCCCGGATCCCATGGCATGGGATTCTTGCTGTGGATGTCAAACTTAAGTGCCGAGAGGCTGAAGTTCTCGGTCTTGCTGTTCTCTATGGCATATCGGTTGATCGAGTCGCGCTCGGCCTTTGATGCTCCGTCAAGGGCGTCCTTCAGTAGCACGTCCTGGTCAAGTGGATTGTATTTGGGTGTGGTGGTCTCTTTGGTCACTGAGTAGAATACGGGTGCGCGTAGCTTGACGGCCTCGGGAAGGAGACGCCCGGCATCTCCCTGTACGGCAAAGTTATATTGCTTGTAGTCGTCGAGGCGGCGCTCGTTGAGCGACTGGTCGACGCCTCCAAACCCTGCTGTCTCGATGTGGGAGCCGAAGTTAAGGGTGGCGATGTCGCTCATCTGCAGGTTGGCGTTGACTTTTGTCGCCCAGCCTCCGCTCTCGTTGAAGTCGGTGACTTTCAGTTCGTTCACCCAGACGGCGCCTGCTTTGGTGACAGCCGAGTTGTTGCGTATGCCCACAAGTATTACCCGTATGTCGCTGAGCGACGGGTTACCCATGACCGACATGCGGTTGCGCTCGTTGTCGGGATCCCGGCCTGTGTACAGGGTAGTGAAACTTACCTGCGAGCCCTCGTCGCCGCGTGCACGGTTGCGCTCTTTCTTGAGCTCGACGAGCTGTTGAAGATTAAGATCCATGAAGTTGCCGGCCGGCCATACTTTCTCGCGATCGGCCGGCGTGTCGAGGTATTTGCCGGGAGGGGTGAGTTCGAGAGGTATGTCATACTCGTAGTAGTTGTTCTTGACATCGGTGCCGAGGCGGACGAACATGGAGAGCTCTCCGCTGTGGAGGTTTGTGGTATTGTCGATAAGAGCCTCGGCATGGACGTGCATCTGAAGGCGGTTGTAGTTGCGCAGGTCAAGCATAGTGTTGCGGTATACACCACGTCCGTCGCCAGCCTGCAGTCCATTGACGGTCATTGACATTGACTGCTCGTTGAGTTGGACGATCTGTTGTTGTCCGGGATCGGATATGCGGTTTACTCCAGGAGGCAGTACATAGTTAACCGGTTCACGTCCGGCATTTTCCTCGATATTGACCACCGACACGTCAAGCTCCCCCTCGGCAGGGGTATCGCCGCGTTGGTTGAGATTGAAGTCATAGGTGCGCCACTCGCCACGCACAAGCTCGAGAGTGGCAAAACGCAGGTGGGTGACCTGCTTGAAGCCGGTCATGAATATGCGTGCGAATCGTATTGTAGAGAAGTCGCTGATAGAGCCTACGACTTTCTCGAAGTCGGCCAGCGGGATCTTGAACTGGTACCATTCAACCTCGCCTGTGGTACCGTCGCGCAACGGTACTACCGATACCTGCTTGTCGGTGATATAGTTGCGTCCTACGACGAGGTCTTCGGGACGTATCGATACGTGGTATTGGAAGTAGCGCTCATACTCGTTGAGAGTGTTGTCCTGGTTGATGTCTTCCACATCGGGTACACTGCGTGAACTCTGGTACAGTGGGTCCGGAGCGTCTTCTGGTGACAATGAGTTTCCCTCGACGCCGTTGTATCGTTTATATCGTTCAAGAATCGAGAGACGTTGCTCGTCATAGTCGTAGCCGCGGAAGAAGTGATAGTTGTCACCTGCCGGGTCATTGAATGGCGAGAATTTGTCATTCTGCATGGCTGATACTGTGGAAGACGGGAGCCGTCGCGAAAGAGATTCGAGATAGTCACTGTAGGTGGGGAATGTGTACTCGTCGTCGTTACGGAGTCCGTCAAGTCCTACATCCTGTATTGGGCGTGAAGACCGATTGTTGTCAAATGAGTAGGTGAGAGAGGCCTGGCGCGAAACGCGTCCCCATACAGTCGAGTCCATGAACTCGTCATTGCCGTCAAACGGTACTCCATTCTCGTAGCTTTTAAGGCCGTCCTTAAGGATGTCCTCTGAGACTTCACCGAAGTTGAAGTAAAGGTCGCCACCTTCATAGTTGGGATTTTCGGGGTCGAGAAACGGGTTCATGAGCCAAAACTGTATGTACTCGATATTGCTCTGTTCGAAGTTGGTGTTGTCCATGCGGCGCATGATTCCGCCCCATCGTTTCTCTGGCTTCGTGAGATTGCCGTCATTGTCGATGTCGGTGGCATCAAGGTTATATGGGCCTCGCTCGGTAGGATAGAATGATAGATTAAGAGTCTGGATGATGCTTGACTCGCCATAGTTGAGCTCGCGTCCCGGGAATATCTCTCGAGTCTCAATTTCGCGCACATAGGGGTTGGAGAGCTGTTTGAGATCACTGCGTATGTATCCGGGACATAGTGAGGAGTTGCGCTGGGTAAACATGCGGTCGATGTAGTACCAGTTGATCAAGGCTCGGTTTTTGCCGTAGTCGGGGTTGTTGGAGAGTGCGGCTTCGGGAAACAATGCGTCGGGAGACGGATCGTATGGGGTAGATGCTAAAAACCATGAGTAAGGCGATCGCAGATCAATGCGGATCTGTGAAGACTCAAAATCGTCTATGAACGAGCTTCCCTTGTTTGTGCCTGATTTCTGGCCGTGGGGCATTATGCGGGCGAATTCGGCTGTGACATTAATGCGTGACGGAGCTGTGGCGTTGATGGTGGGAATCTTGTTGAGAAGGTTTGTGAGCCACATGAACTCCTTGTTGTAGCTGAGGTTGAAGCCGAGCATTGTGTTGTTGACAACCTCATCGCCGATGTTTACTTTCTCGAGAAGTGCTTTTTCGCTGAAATGCAGTATGGTGGCACCGATGTTGAAGTCTTTGTTCCAGGCATACTGCAGGTCGAGTCCCAGGAGCGTTTTTCGTTGCATGGAGAATAGTGACTGGTTCTCGAGAGTGACACTTACATTCTGTCCCGAGTCGATAATACTCTGGTTGGTGATGGTCACTATGCCCATGGCGTAGTCGACGGTATAGTCGCTGTTCTCGGTGAGCCTTATGCCGCCGGCAGTCACCACCACCGAGCCACGAGGCACATTCATGGCGTTTAGCCTTATCTGTGATCCGCCCGACGCCTGGTACTCGCCTGTGATCAGGAATTTGTTCTTGTCGGCAAACTGTCTGGCTACCACCTGTGTGGAGTCATACAGCTCGCGGTAAACATATCTTTCGGCAAGTTGCGGGTCATTGATACTGACGGCAAGGTGTTCGCCGAACGGTTCGGCTACCGGGAATATAATCTTGCCGCTTGACGACTGCACGGTGTACCCCTCGATGAAATCAAAGAAACCGTCGGGATTTGACTGCTCGTTGCTGTCTATCCGGTCGAGATTCATTACCTGTAGCAATGGCATGTTGGAAAGGCCGGGTACTGGGAGATAGTTGATCTCGATGCCGGTCGTGTCGCTGAGATACTTGATATTGAGCCTGAACTTGGCTTTCTGTACCTGATAGGCGCCCAGTGAGTATACATTTTTCATCATAAGATGCCACATGGGGAGCTTGGGCGAGATTGTGGTGCCTTTAAGCATCTTGACGTATAGAGACTCGTCGGTAGCGGTGATGTCGGTCGAGAACTCGCCTACCTGGTAGACACGGCCGTTGTAGGTGTACTCGAAGGCTACGGCAAGAACTTCATCACTTGTAAGTGCGCTCTTGAGGGAGATGTATCCAAGTGTGGAATTGAGAGTGTACTCGCTGGATGTCAGCAATCGGGCGCTCTCTACTTTCTCGAAGTCGCGTCCGCCTTCGATACCCCATGCCCTCAATGGATCGAGAGCCTGTGTCACGGTGTTGATGTTGCGTGCACCGGGATATTCGGTTTTGATGGTTGACAGCAGATTGTTGCTTGAATTGGTAGGGAACGGATAGGCTTCATCACCCTGCCATAGGCTGCCGGCAAGGTCTGATGACTCGCCAAGATCGGTGAATGCCACGATGTTGCGTGACTGGTTGTAGTTGTTGCTCTTGTTGGTGATCCATACCTCTATGCGTGTGATCTGTATGCCCGATGATACGAACGGCAGACGAGCCGCGAACCGGTCATAGTTATGGTAGAAGTACTGGGCCAGGAAAAAGTGTCGGTTGGCATCATAGTTATCGGCCGTGATGGAGAATGGTGTGAGCTGGGCTCCCCCCTTGGTATTCACGGTCTTGGACTCTGAGTTCTGTTGTGACACGAGAGCTGTGGCCGTGAGTTTGCCAAACTGTAGCTTGGTCTTGATACCGAATAGGGCTGTACTTCCACGTATAAGCGACGAGCCTGTAGTCAATGAAACGTTGCCGGCTTCGATATTCTTGACGATGTCATCCTCTTTGCCCTCGTAGGCGAGTTTGATGTTTTTAGAGTCAAAGTCAAATGTGGCATCAGTGTTATAGCTCATGTTGAATTTCATGCGGTCGCCTACCGAGGCGTTGATAGTCGCCTGTATCTTCTGCTCGAAGTCAAAGTAGGTCTTGCGGCGGGCTGTGAGTGACAGCGACGGGTTGTCGGTCTTGTTGCTTTTGATGCCCATTTTGATCTGTACCGATCCCTGGATCTTGAGTTGTACTCCGCCAGGCCCGAATATCTTTTCGAGCGGGCCGATGGCAAAGTGCATGTCAAGCGGATTGAAAGGATCCTTCTCCTTGCCCTGGAATGCCTCGCTGTTGCGTTCCCTGTAGTATTGCTGCATGGCGCGGCGGTACTGCAGGCTGTTGTATTGTCGCTCGGAGAGCATGAGTGGTGTCGCTATGTCAAAGTCGCCCACCCGTGATCGTATTACATAGGTGCGTGTTACGGGATCATACTCGGTGGTCGTCACTATGTTTGACGGGGTGGCCAGGTCGGTACCCAGCTGGTCGGCGATCAGTTCTTCATATGTATGAGGCACCCCATTGGAGTTGGCGAATGGGAGCATGATTGTGTCGGCTGTGGCAGCCAGTGAAGGAGCCGGCGGTGCCATTGCCGGATTATATGGCGCGGTAATCGACTGTGCATATGACATCATTATACCGGCAATACCAAACACGACAGCCATGATCACCACCTTGGCCGGGGCAATTATGGCTGTAAGGGTTGTTGATGGGCAACAGAATGTGTATTTGGCTCTGTGACTGGTTTTCATTGTGGCGCTGGGCCGGTGTCACATCATGGTAAGGGCTCGCTTTATAGCCGCCTCGACTGTTATCGACGGGTTGGCTTCAAAAAGCTTTTTAAGCACTTTCTGGGAAGCTTGACGCTGGAATCCGAGCATCATAAGGGCTGCGAGCGCTTCCTCATATATGTCATTGTTGACCACCGGCTGTAATAATAACGTGGAATCATCAACTTTTATTTTATCCTTGAGGTCGACAATTATACGTTGGGCTGTCTTGGCTCCCACGCCTTTGACGGTCTTGAGCCGGGCAGGGTCGCCCGATGATATTACAGCCTCAAGTTCCTGGGTCGGAATCGACGATAGTATCATGCGCGCCGTATTGGCTCCGACGCCCGATACGCCTATCAGTAATCTGAACATAGCCCTCTCGCGTTCCTCGATAAATCCGAATAGTACCCAGGCATCCTCGCGTATAGATTCGTGAACGAGCAGACGGCTCTCGCTCACACATTCAAGTGCGCTGAAGGTTGCCAGTGAGATATTAAGCAGATAGGCTACACCGCCTTGGGTCTCGACAACGACAGTCGTCGGTGTAAGTTCGGCCACGGTGCCTTTGATATATTCGATCATGATCAGTTTATTTTTCTGACAAAGTTACAAATAAGCGACAATGGAGTTGTGTTAAAATCTGTTATATCTGATTGTTTGTAAATAAACCTTTTGATTCTGCGTGGTCTTAAATAGTGTAACCGATAGCGAAACAATATTCAAAAACACTTCAAAAACAAACTACACACAGATGAAAAAGAAATTTTTTGCAACCGTTGTTGCCCTCCTTGCTTTTGGTGGAGTCGCAGTGAACGCACAGACTCCTGAGACGACCACGACAGAGACAACCTCTGCGGCATGCCCGCAAAAGAGTGCGTCATGTGACTGTAAGGCCCGGCGTGCATCTGGAGCCAAGGTACGTAAAGATGGTCGTCACCGTTCGCCATTGTTTAAAGGAATTGAACTGACTGCCGACCAGCAGAAGGCCTTTGAGAACATGAAAAAGGATCAGCGTGCCGAGCGTCAGAAAGCCCGCAAGGAGCGTCAGACCCGGATGAACGAGAACATCAAGGGTATCCTTACCCCCGAGCAGTATGCACAATATGAGAAGAATATGGCAGAGGTAAAGGCCCGGAAAGAGGCCTCGGATCTAAAGAAGGGGGAAGACCGTAAAGCACGTCACGATCGTCGAAGAGACCATAGGGGCAAGAAGCCCGGTGATTTCAAGGCTCAGACTGTTCCTGTGGCAGTCAAGCCTGTGAGCTGAAAAATTTGGTCTGGTAGGCTTCTGAGGTAAAAGGTATATAAGTATCAGTCGGTTGAGACAGATACTTTATATATGTGATTGTGAATTATATTATGTAGAGCAGGCATGTGATCGTGATTGATTGCATGCCTGCGTTTATTCAGCGGCTATGATACATCTCGTCGTAGTAGCGCTCGTATTCGCCCGATGTGACGTTGTTCATCCAGTCCTGGTTGTCGAGATACCATTTTACCGTCTTCTCGATGCCTTCCTCAAACTGTAGCGAAGGTTCCCACCCTAATTCCCGTTGAAGCTTGCGGGAGTCGATTGCATAGCGCATGTCGTGGCCGGGACGGTCGGTGACGTAAGTGATAAGGTGGTCGCTGTGACCATCTGGATTGCCAAGGAGTCGGTCGACTGTCTTTATGAGTACTTTTATGAGGTCAATGTTCTTCCACTCGTTGAAGCCGCCTATGTTGTAGGTCTCGGCAATTGTGCCCTTATGGAATATCAGATCGATGGCTCTTGCATGATCCTCGACATATAACCAGTCGCGCACATTTTCGCCACGGCCGTAGACTGGCAATTGCTTGTTGTTACGTATGTTGTTGATAAATAGCGGAATGAGCTTTTCGGGGAACTGGTATGGACCGTAATTGTTAGAGCAGTTGGTGACCACGGTGGGCATGCCGTAAGTGTCGTGGTAGGCGCGCACAAAGTGGTCGCTCGACGCTTTTGATGCCGAGTAGGGAGAGTGGGGAGTATAGCTGGTTGTCTCGACAAAGAACTCTGTCCCGTAGGCCATGTCGTCATTGCTCGATGCTTTGGTTGTAAATGGAGCCGGAACACCCTCGGGGTGAGTTAGTTCGAGAGCTCCGTATACCTCGTCGGTCGAGATATGGTAGAATAGCTTGCCGGCATATCCTTCGGGAAGTGACTCCCAGTATTCGCGTGCGGCCTGCAACAGGGTGAGCGTTCCCATGACATTGGTATGGGCGAATGTGAACGGATCCTTGATCGAACGGTCGACATGGCTCTCGGCCGCCAGGTGTATTATGCCGTCGATATGATATGAGGTCATTATATGGCGCATCTCCTCAAGATCTGCGATGTCGGCCTTGATGAAGGTGTAGTTAGGCTTGTTCTCGATGTCTTTGAGATTGGATAGATTGCCGGCATACGTGAGCAGGTCGAGGTTGACAATCTTGTAGTCGGGATACTTGTTTACAAATAGTCTGACAACGTGAGAACCTATAAATCCGGCACCGCCGGTTATGAGTATGTTACGCTTCATGGAGTTTTGTTTTTTTGATGCAGGTTGAGAGAGAGTCAGTCCAATATGGTATCGGTAGCCTGAATGTTTGTTTGAATTTGGTCTTGTCCAGTACCGAGTATGCTGGGCGCTTGACCGGTGATGGGAATTCGTCGCTGTGACACGGTTGTATGTCGCAGACCGTATGGCCGGCCATGGCGGCTATCATCTTTGTGAAATCATACCATGAACAAACACCCTCGTTGGAGTAATGGTAGGTGCCTTCGTTCCCTTCATAAAGGTTACGGTCGATGATCGTTACTATGGCTTGTGCCAGGTCGTGGGCGTTGGTAGGGGTGCCTGTCTGGTCAAAGACAACTTTCAGCTCGGGCTTGGAGGCTGTCAGGGACAGCATGGTATTGACAAAATTCTTTCCATACTCGCTGTATAGCCATGACGTGCGTAGTATGATGTGACGGCATCCGCTCTGGGTTACCGCTTGTTCGCCGTGCAGTTTGGTACGCCCGTAAGCTCCTGTGGGATTGGGCGTCTGTGACTCGGTGCACGGTGTATTGTTTGGGTTGCCGCCGAAGACGTAGTCGGTTGAGATCTGTATCAACAGCACATCATATTTTTTTGCCGCATCGGCAAGATATCCCACGGCTGTGGCATTGATAAGCTCGGCGATATCCTCATGGTTCTCTGCCCGGTTGACATCGGTGAACGCGGCACAGTTGACAATGACCTGGAAGTCGTTGCATCGTACCATCAGGTCGACAGCCTCGTGATCGGTGATGTCGAAGTCATCGACATCGGTAAATATATATTCGTTGGCTGAGCCTGTGGCGGCATCTCTGATGCATTGGCCTAACTGGCCTTCACAGCCTGTAACAAGTATTCTCATCTTGGTAAACGTGGTCAAAATGGTGAATCAAAGTCTTCAAGCATCGGCCTGTGGCGATCTTTGTCGCTCAGGGTGGCAGTCGACAGGTCGATCTTCCAGTCGATGCCGAGCGATGGATCGTTGACCGATATGCCACCCTCTGACTCCGGGTGGTACAGGTTGTCACATTTGTACTGGAATACAGCAGTGTCGCTCAGCACCGAGAAGCCATGGGCAAAACCTCGTGGTATGAACAGTTGAAACCTGTTCTCTCCGCTCAGTTCCACAGCGACATGGTGGCCATAGGTGGGAGATGAGCATCGTAGATCGATAGCCACATCAAGCACACGGCCACTGACACATCTTACGAGCTTGGCCTGGGCATATGGAGGCAACTGGAAATGAAGACCCCTTACAACACCGCGTGACGAACACGATTCGTTGTCCTGGACAAATTCCACCGGGTCAACAAGCGAGTCAAAGACATGCTTGTTGTAGCTCTCCATGAAGTATCCGCGTGAGTCGCCGAATACACGTGGTTTCAGAATTACGACTCCTTCTATATCAGTTTTTATGAGTTCCATGTCGTTTTTTTATCTTCGGCCAGTTTAAGCAGGTATTGGCCGTATTGGTTCTTTTGCATAGGTGTGGCTGCGTCTATGAGTTGTTGGCGGGTTATCCATCTATTGGTATAGGCGATCCCTTCGAGACAGGCAATCTTGAGTCCCTGACGCTTTTCGAGTACTTCTACATAGATCGAGGCCTCGGCCAGCGAGTCGTGAGTGCCGGTGTCGAGCCATGCAAATCCACGTGGCAGTGTCTGTACCTTTAGCTCGCCGGTCTTGAGGAATTCCTGGTTGACACTTGTTATTTCGAGTTCGCCACGGTCTGACGGTTTGATCTTAGCCGCGATATCCACAACTTTGTTAGGGTAGAAATATAGTCCAACGACTGCATAGTTTGATTTTGGATTGGTTGGCTTTTCCTCAATCGACAGGCAGTTTCCCTCACTATCAAACTCGGCTACGCCATATCGCTCTGGATCGTTGACCCTATAGCCGAACACTGTGGCTTTCCTCTCGTCATAGGCTGTCATCACCGACCTGCGTAGCACTTTATAGAATTCGGGTCCGTGGAAAATGTTGTCACCGAGAATGAGGCAGACATCGTCGTTACCGATAAAATCACGGCCTATGATGAATGCCTGGGCGAGTCCGTCGGGACTCGGCTGAGGGGCATATGTTAATTTTACACCGTAGTCGCTGCCGTCACCGAGCAGTCGCTCGAAAGCCGGTAAATCCTGGGGGGTGGAGATGATCAGAATCTCCCGTATCCCGGCCTCCATGAGTGTGGAGATGGGGTAATAGACCATCGGTTTGTCATAAATAGGCAACAGTTGCTTACTTACACCCTTGGTGATAGGGTAGAGGCGTGTGCCTGATCCGCCGGCAAGTACGATTCCTTTCATTATGTGTTTGTGTTTCTTTCAACTCTTATACGCAAAAATACATCTTTTATTATAGATAACCAAGCGAACAAAAAAAATCCGGCCCCTCGTGCTCTGTGTTACAGATTATCGGAGGTCGGAGTACGGGGTGTATGTGTTTTATTGGGGGGGGGATATTAGGGAGTGGTTTCAGATACAGGCACAGAACAGATTGCGCATGCGGTCGGCTATCGATGGCTTCACATCTTTCACATGTACGTGAATCTCGTTATTGTGCTTGCCTATGAATAAGATCGAGGAGTGAAGTACGATGGCTATATACTGGTCCAGATCAAGAATGGCGTGTACGCGGTGCAGGTCAATGGTATGGAACGGCGACCACTCGTCCATGCTGTTGACGACGATGTCATGTCCCTTGATTTCTATGGCGTGGTCGTCATGGGCGGCTTCAAAGAGCAATGGGATATTCAGTTCGTCAAGGCTTTCTGGACGATTGTTATATTTCTTGTAGATGGCATCGATGGTCTTGTTGTTTATCATTGTTACTGTTTTTATTTGTTTGCTTGTTTGCATTTAATAACACTGATTGTATTGATATGGTTGTTTCAATGCTGTTACAAGATTGTTAACTTTTGAAGTTTAACATGTTTTAGAGTATATGACAAAGGGTAAACACAATGAAAGCCATGTGTTTACCCTTTGCTATAAGTACCTTGATCAGGCGAGGAATCCGAGCAGAACGCCTGCCGCTACTGCCGAGCCGATGACACCTGCCACATTCGGACCCATGGCATGCATGAGAAGATAGTTGCTGGGGTCATACTCCAGTCCGAGATTGTTGGAGATACGGGCCGACATAGGCACGGCCGATACTCCGGCATTGCCTATGAGCGGGTTGATCTTCTTATCCTTGGGCAGGAAGAGGTTGAATAGTTTCACAAACAGCACACCCGATGACGATGCGATAATGAAAGCCATGAAACCGAGCAGGAATATGAAGATCGTCTCCTTGGTGAGGAATGTCGTGGCCTGGGTGGAGGCTCCGACTGTCATGCCAAGAAGGATCGTCACGATGTCGGTGAGTGCGTTGCTCGCCGTCTTGGCCAGGCGTGTGGTCACACCACTCTCACGCAACAGGTTGCCGAAGAACAGCATGCCCAGCAGGGGCAGGCCCGACGGTACGACAAAGCATGTGAGCAACAAGCCTACGATCGGGAAGATGATCTTCTCGTTCTGAGACACAGCTCGTGCGGGTTTCATGCGTATGAGACGCTCGTTCTTGGTAGTGAACAGGCGCATCAGTGGCGGTTGGATCACGGGCACAAGGGCCATATATGAGTAGGCCGAGACCGCAATGGCTCCCATGAGGTTGGGCGCAAGTTTTGATGACAGGAATATCGCCGTAGGACCGTCAGCACCGCCTATGATGGCGATGGCTCCGGCCTGGTCGGGTGAGAATCCGATAGCGAGAGCTACCATATAGGCACCAAAGATACCAAACTGGGCGGCCGCACCGATAAGCATAAGCTTGGGGTTGGCTATCAGAGCCGAGAAATCGGTCATCGCGCCTATACCTAAGAAGATAAGGGGCGGATACCAGCCGGCCGACACTCCATTGTAAAGAATGTTGAGAACCGAGCCTTCCTCGTAGATGCCTATCTCGAGTCCGGCAGTGGTATTGAACGGGATGTTGCCGATAAGGATACCGAATCCGATCGGAACCAGCAACATCGGCTCAAAGTTCTTCTTGATGGCAAGCCATATGAAGAACAGACCTACAGCGAGCATCACGAAGTGTTGGAACGTCGCGTTGGCAAATCCGGTGAATTGCCAGAACTCGTTGAGGTTTTCCATGAAAAAGTTTTGTGCAAGAACCATTCCTATATTCGTTTATGGATTTGACGTCTTGTATAATGAAATATCGGGGAATGGTCTTAACCGATGGTGATAAGGGTCGTTCCCTCAAGAACCGAGTCTCCGGCCTTGACATCGATAGAGGCTACCACACCGTCGCGGCCTGCATGGATCGAATTCTCCATCTTCATGGCCTCGAGTACGATCACTGTGTCATCGGCCTTGACGGTATCGCCGACGTTGACTTCGATCGACATTACCACGCCGGGAAGCGGAGCCTTTATGGGGGTACCTGCACCGGAGCCTGCGGGACGCTGGGCTATAACTTTCTCGCCTGAGGCGGTGCGGGGTGCGGCGCTCGGTTTTGGAGCCACCGACTTGACGCTGGTGGATTTGTTCTCGAGCTCTACCTTGTAGGGTACGCCGTTGACCTCTACCTGTGCGATGCCGTTGTCAATGTCTCCGATGGTCACATTGTAGGCATTGCCGTTTATTTTATATTTATATTCTTTCATGATTTTTGTGATAATGGTTTAACGATGTGGAAGCTGTCGCATGTTGTATATTTTTGAACTCCATGGCGAGTAGGCGCGTTTCACCTTGTTGATGGTGAGGATGTGGCTCTCGTTGTCATGGGCGTTTAGGTGCTCGTGGAGAGCCATCACAATTGCTGTGATCTCCTCGCCCGAGTCATGGTCGGGATGCTCTTCACGTGGAGTATCCTTTACATCCATGCCGTGTGACTTCATCTTGTTGCTCTTGGTTATGGCTCCGCCTATCTTGTTGATTGTCATGAAGGCGATACATAATATCGCGAGAGCGCTGAATACGATGCACATAGCCATGCCTGCCATTCCGAATCCGTTGGGATCCTTCTCGGCAAACTTCTCGACCTTGTCGTTGCGGTCTTCGATGACGTTGTTGCTTGAAGGGGTTATGTACTTGCCCTCGTCAATGTCGTTGCGCACCTCCCAGGTGGCTGCCACATCGACATTGCCCTCGTTGTCATAGATAGTAACGCCGTCCTTGGCTCGGGCATAGGTGGTGTTCGGCTCCAGTACGGGCACGGTGACATGGTCGATCAGTGTCTTCTTATCCGAGTCAAACAGATAGATATCGTTCGGCTTGTCGGGGCTGAGAACAAAATTGGTATGGAACGTTCCGCGCGACGGCATTCCGTCGGCCCAGAATACAATATGCTGGCGCTTGGGTATCTTGGTGTTGACGTCGTGAAGGGGAATCGCATACCAGTTCTCGGGATCGGTCTCGGGATCGGTCGTGATGTATACCGACGAGATCTCGAGCGGAGCGAACTTTGAGTTGTATAGCTCGATCCACGCCGGACGCCCACCGAAGTCATCGACAAAATTGCTCTCGTTGACGGTCATTACCTCGTTGATGTGCAGGACTCCCTTGCGGGCCTGTCCGGTAGCTGTCAGTGAGGCAAGCGCGACCGTTGCGAGTGCTATCAGTTTTAATGTTTTCATAACTGTCAGTTTACAGTGGGGTTGACGTGTATTACAGAGGTATGTTGCCATGCTTCTTGGCGGGATTGACAACCTTCTTGGTAGCCAGCTGTTGCAGGGCTTTGATGATGCGGAATCGGGTGTTGCGTGGCTCGATGACATCGTCGATGTAGCCATACTTGGCGGCATTGTACGGGTTGCAGAAGAGTTTGTTGTACTCCTCCTCTTTCTCGGCGAGAACAGCCTTGGGATCTTCGGCGGCTTTAGCCTCCTTGGCATACAATACCTCGACTGCGCCGGCACCTCCCATTACAGCGATCTCAGCCGATGGCCATGCATAGTTCATATCACCGCGCAACTGCTTGCAACTCATTACGATATGCGATCCGCCATAGCTCTTGCGCAGTGTGACGGTAACCTTAGGAACGGTAGCTTCACCATAAGCATATAGCAGTTTGGCTCCGTGTAGGATCACTCCGTTGTACTCTTGGCCTGTGCCAGGCAGGAAGCCGGGTACGTCCACAAGTGTTACCAGCGGAATGTTGAATGCGTCGCAGAAGCGCACGAAACGGGCAGCCTTGCGTGATGCATTCGAGTCGAGCACTCCGGCAAGATACTTAGGCTGGTTGGCTACGATACCTACCGACTGGCCGTTGAACCTGGCAAAACCGATGATTATGTTCTTAGCATAGTCACGCTGTATCTCCAGGAACTCGCCATTGTCGACGATCGCGCCGATAACCTTGAACATGTCATATGGACGGTTGGCCGAGTCAGGGATTATCTCGTTGAGCGAGTCCTCAAGTCGGTCGATCGGGTCGTTGCACTCTGCCAGCGGAGCCTCTTCAAGGTTGTTCTGGGGGATGAAGCTGAATAGTTTACGGATGATGCGGATTGCATCTTCGCCATCCTCGGCGGCAAAGTGTGTGACGCCGCTCTTTGTAGCGTGAACCTCGGCACCGCCAAGCTGATCCTGTGTGACATCCTCACCGGTAACGGTCTTCACAACCTTCGGGCCAGTAAGGAACATATAGGAAATACCCTTGGCCATGACGGTGAAATCGGTGAGAGCGGGGGAGTATACGGCGCCACCGGCACATGGCCCGAGGATACCCGAGATCTGGGGGATTACACCCGATGCCAGGATGTTGCGCTGGAAAATCTCGGCATAGCCAGCCAGGGCGTTGATACCCTCCTGGATACGTGCGCCTCCCGAGTCGTTAAGGCCTATCACGGGGGCTCCCATGCGCATGGCCATATCCATTACCTTGCATATCTTCAGGGCCATGGTCTCGCTCAGTGATCCGCCGAATACGGTGAAATCCTGGGCAAACACATATACCAGACGCCCCTCGATTGTTCCGTAGCCGGTCACTACACCGTCTCCGGGGTAGGATTTCTTTTCCTGGCCGAAGTTGGTGCAACGGTGACGTACAAACATGTCGAGTTCCTCGAATGATCCCTCGTCGAGAAGTTGGGCTATGCGCTCTCGTGCTGTATACTTGCCGCGCTCGTGCTGCTTGTCAATGGCTTTCTGGCCGCCGCCGAGACGGGCTTCGGTGCGCAGGTCGATAAGCTCCTGTATCTTTTTCAGTTGATTGCTCATATTTATATTATGTATAATGAGATGTTGGTTTATGGATTATTTGTTGGGGTCTTCACACAGCTCTACGAGAGTACCTATGGTCGACTTAGGGTGCAGGAAGGCGATATTCAAGCCTTCGGCGCCCTTGCGAGGAGCCTTGTCTATCAGACGGCATCCTTTCGACTCGACTTCGGCCAGTGCGTTAGCTACACCATCCTGTACTGCGAATGCGATATGCTGGATTCCGCCGCGACCGCCATTGTTGGCGATATACTTGGCTATTGCACTATCCTCGGCGGTGGGCTCGAGAAGTTCGATCTTGGTCTGACCTACCTTGAAGAATGCTGTCCTCACCTTCTGGTCAGCTACCTCCTCGATAGCAAAGCACTTGAATCCTAAGATGTTCTCATAGAACGGGATTGCCTCCTCAAGCGAGGGTACGGCTATTCCGACATGTTCGATATGCGTGATATCCATAACTTTATGTGTTAATAATGTAAATTGGTGAATAATCTGTTTGAATTTAAGGCGTGAATCAATGCTGTGATGATATTACACGACATGTCACGGTGCAAAATTAACAAAATATTTCAACCCTACATGTTAAACATTAAAAAAAATGAATGTGAAAAAATGACGGTCGAGCCTTCGGGCGTAAGAGTCATTTGTATCAGCTGTTATTTTTATTCGGGCGAGCTGTTAATTGATGATATTTTCGTATCTTTGCTACGGCTTACGCCGTGAGGTGCTATTTATAGTGCCGGGTTTGGGTAGGCTGATTTTGTTTTTTAAGCGTTTATTGGCGCTTTGTTCTTGACTGCTAAGAACTTCGCAACTTCTTTTAGGAAAAGTCAGGGATGAGGCAACAGTAGATGCCTTGGGTATGATTTATATATCGGTGAATGGATCGGTTCAGATGCTCCATTCGCTGTGATATTTATATCGTACGGCGTAGGCTCTGCGTGTTGCTCGTTCACTTTTCCGGGCAATGCGAAGGCCTTTAGCAGTAGGACGGGTAACGATACAGTTCCTACGCTTTTTTTTGTTTTGTTTTATGGCCTTTTGAGGGACTGTCGGTCATTTGTAGTCTCTGAGGTTTTTAATGTTTAATGTGTATCGGTTGCTCAGACTTCTTGGTATCGGTACTTTGCCCGGGTGGGCGAAGTTGACCGGGGTCTTGAGTCTGTATTTGTTAAGACGTAGGATCGCAGGTGTTTTTATCGATCCTGTCATGGGGTGTAACTTGAGGTGTCGCATGTGCTATTTCAGTGATCCGGTTAAACGTGACAGTATGAAGGGCGTAATCGGACAGCATGAACTTGAATGTCTTGAGCGTGCGATTCTGCCATATGCATTGAAGATGCAGATCGGATGTGGAACCGAGCCGACTCTCTATGGCGATCTGCCGGGGTTGATTGCTCGAGGAAAACGTAGCGGGGTTCCATATATATCGTTGACAACCAATGGGCAGTTGATAGGATCGGGTCGTATATCACTTGACGGGCTTGTAGAGGCGGGGCTTGATGAGATAACGCTGTCTATGCATGGTACCGATCGTGATAATTACGAGAATATGATGCCGGGAGGTGACTTTTCGCTTGTCAAGATGCTTATAGATATGCTGGCGTCGGTAAAGGCTCGGGAGCCGGAGTTCAATATTCGTGTTAATTTTACGGTAAACTCCCGTAATATGGATTGTTTGAAAGGTAATGCATTCTGGCAGATATGGGATGATGCCGGTTTATTGCCGGATATAGTTCAGTTGCGCCCGGTTCAGAAAATTGGAAATACCGATTGGACTGATTTTGATATGAAGCCGCTGATGGATGAGTATCAGTCTACTTTCGGAAATGTGATTGAAAGATGTCGGGCTGAGGGGATCGTGTGTATCTCGCCTACGCAAGATGCTTTGAGCCGGGTCCATACGGCTCAGTCGCAGGCTGTTTCTGCTATTGAAGATGTGACATACTGTTACGTGTCTCCAGGGGCTGTTTATAAGAATGGATTTGATGTGGAGAATGATACATTTTATACATATAACAGTAGGGTGAAAACGGGCAGGCGTCTGCTTGCCGCGATTTTTGGATGCGGTTGCAATAATAAGCCCGTAACTACTAAAAAGCTAAACTATAAAATAAAATAGCCTGAAATCCCTGTCGAGATAGTTCGTTTTCGGTAATTTATCGTATCTTTGTGATTGGACTTTAAAATAGACTTTGGTATGGATAAAAAAACATTTGTGTTTCTGGCCGATGGCTTTGAAGAGATAGAGGCCCTTGTGACAGTGGATATGTTGCGTAGGGCTGGGATGGATGTCGTCACTGTATCGATCAACGAGGGTATAAGCGTCGAGGGCGCTCATGGGGTGACGGTATGTGCCGATATTACGGCCGATATGGTTGATGACGATGAGGCTGGCTGGCTGATTCTGCCTGGCGGGCTCCCCGGGGCGACTAATCTGGCCGCGTGTCAACGCATAGCCGATCTTCTCCAATCCCATGACCGGCGTGGCGGTAATATTGCGGCAATATGTGCCTCGCCTGCAATGGTGCTTGCTCCGCTCGGCTTATTGTCCGGCCACCGAGCTACATGTTATCCGGGCTGTGAGGTCGATGGGCTTGTGTTCACTGGATCCGATGTAGAGGTGTCCGGAAATATCGTGACCGGTAAAGGTCCGGGCCTGACGATGAAATTTGCACTCGCCATAATCGAGAAGACACTCGGTAAGTCCAAGGCCGACGAGGTGGCCGCCGGTATGTTGCTTTGAAGGTTGCCTTGTGACTTGTTGAGCATGTGATTTTTGAAAAATATTTGCATGGTAAAGGAAAAAATGTTACCTTTGTGGCCGATTTAAAACAAACAACTAATTATTAACACAATGAATCACTACGAAACCGTTTTCATTTTAACTCCCGTTTTGTCTGATGCTCAGATGAAGGAAGCGGTAGACAAGTTCAAAGGTGTTCTCACCGATGCCGGTGCGACCATCGTGAACGAAGAACTGTGGGGCCTGCGCAAGCTTGCTTATCCCATTCAGAAGAAATCGACCGGATTCTACAGCCTTGTAGAGTTTGACGGTGATGCCACTCTTGTTAAGAAACTTGAGATCGCTTTCCGTCGCGACGAGCGAGTACTTCGCTTCCTCGTATTCCGTAATGACAAGTATGCCGCTGAGTATGCCGCCAAGCGTCGTAGCCTCAAGGCAGCTAAAGCTAACGCACCTAAAGAAGAAGTAAAGGAGGACTAAGACATGGCACAGGCACAATCAGAAATACGTTATCTCACACCTCTGTCGGTTGACGTAAAGAAAAAGAAATATTGTCGTTTCAAGCGTAGCGGCATCAAGTATATCGATTACAAGGATCCCGAGTTCTTGAAGAAGTTCCTTAACGAGCAGGGAAAGATTCTTCCCCGTCGTATCACCGGCACTTCGCTCAAGTTTCAGCGTCGTGTGGCCCAGGCTGTAAAGCGTGCCCGCCACCTCGCTCTCCTGCCTTATGTGACCGACTTGATGAAATAATAACCTAATCCAAGGAGAAAATCAGTTATGAAGATTATATTGAAAGAAGACGTTCATGGCCTTGGATACAAGGACGACGTTGTAGAAGTTAAGGACGGCTACGGTCGTAACTTCCTCATTCCCACAGGCAAGGCTGTCATTGCATCGCAGTCTGCTCTCAAGGTTCTTGCCGAGAACCAGCGTCAGCGCGCCCATAAGATGGCCCAGATCAAGGCTGAGGCCGAGGCTCTTGCAGCTTCGCTCGCCGATGTGGCTCTCACTATCGGTGCAAAGGCAAGCTCGACCGGTACCATCTTTGGTTCGGTCAACAACATTCAGATCGCCGAGGCCCTCGAGAAGGCCGGTCACACTGTTGACCGCAAGGTGATTGTACTGAAACAGTCTGTTAAGGAACTGGGCCAGTACACCGCTATCCTCAAGCTCCACAAGGAAGTTACCGTGGAGATACCCTTTGAGGTAGTAGCTGAGTAATCATTCAGCCCCTTCAAGTCCCGTAATGGGACTACATAATTTCCCCAATCCCGGTCGTTGTGCGTGATGCATGGCGACCGGTAGTTTAATAGACCATGCTAAACTGACATTTATGACATTATCATTAATAGCAACTGTGCTGTCAACACTATATGTTACAGTAAGCAATCCATTGCCCGAGCAGCGTGACGATGTTCCCGTCGTGCTAGAAATACCGGCGTCGGTAGGTGATGTTCGTTCGGTAAAAATTGCCGGACCAATTGAAATCCAATATCAGCTTGACGATATGGATGACGATGGCCGGGCTGATGAATTGGTTCTTATGCTTGATATGAAGGCACGGGAAACTCGTGTTATAAAAGTAGACCTGCTTTCATCTACCTCGACCACAGATTTTGAAACCGGTACGCATGCCTACATTAAATTGCATGACAAGGATTTTTCTCATCCGTCCATAGTTTCTATCACCTATCCAGGCAATGTTGATAATGATCGGATGTATAACAGTCTGTATGGTCATGGAGCTGTGCTTGAGGGTTTATATAATGCTATACGCGTGTATATGGATAATCGTCAAAGTGTTGATTTATATGCAAAAAATAAGCCGAAACTTGAACTGGAGACTACAGGTTTTTATACTACGTTGGAGCAGCTTGACAAGGGATATGGACGTGATATATTGTGGGTAGGTACATCAATATCCATGGGTGGTTTTCGCGGTTGGCAGAATGATTCACCGACAACTATCGATTTGGTTGCTACCCGGTCACAACGTGTTGTTACAACAGGCCCGCTACGTTCGGTGATAGAGGTTTGCGACAAGGGCTGGATCTACAAAGGACAGTTGATTGATATGGTGCAGCGTTACAGTGTCTTTAAGGGGCATCGGGACTATGATGTCGAGATATCGTTTAGGGGGGCTCCTGTTGACGAGATATATGCTACAGGGGTGCAGAAAATAATGAATGATAACGAGGGATTTATACGCTCTGACGGCTTGGCCGGCAGCTGGGGCAACAATGTGCCTGATGGTAATAATGCCCATCTGGTTGATACGCTCGGACTCGGTATCTCGGTGAGCTCTCCCTATCTTGTTAAAACATTAGAGGATGATGTGAACTATCTCACGCTCATTAAGGCCGATAGCAATGGTAAAATTAAGTATAATATAACGGCGGCGGCTGTGCGTGACGAGTGTTCGCCTCATGATTCCAAGGCGTGGTTTGATTATCTGGTTGCATGGCGCAGGCATCTCGACAATCCTGTGAGAGTACAGGTACTCGAAAAAAGTCGATAGCTGAGTCTATAGGCAAGTATATTTTTTATATGAGGGTAAGATTGTGTGGTTAACTATGTTTACTGCAAGCATAATATTTAATTATGTAAATGTTTTGGCACTATTTTACAGTGAAATGATACTGTTTTGCAGGTTTGATTGGAGGTGGTAGGGTAATTTTGTGACTGAAAAACAGTCATACTCATGAAAACTATCATTTCGGGCATCATTGCCATATCAATGTCGTGTTTTAACTTAATAAGTGCTCAGACAGCGTATCTTACCGGCATGACCTACGAGGAACGTAGTGCCTCACTTATCAAGACCATGACCGAGACCACACCGGTATCTAATGGTAAAATCAAATATGTGGCTCCATTTTATTTTGCTTGCATACTCAATGATGTATATGCAGACAATGCTGTAACACAGCTTTCGAACCTTTATACTTACCAGATAAATCATATTGACGAGTTTTATAATTCAGGGTCGGACATGGACTTTTTTGCTCATGCCACTATTCATGGTTATATGCTCACCAGGGACAAAATGCCTGAGAGTTTGAAAGTTCTCATCAAGAATTTTATGATGTTGGGTAAATACAATTATGTGGGCACGACGTTGAATATGAATATGATGCACAAGATTGCCGGATTCTTGTGTTGCGAGGAGTGGCCCGACTTTGTCGATGCCGATGGCAACGATGCCGGGTCGCTGAAGATGGCAGTGCGAGCCGAGATACTGTCGATGTTGCGGGAGTTTGTTCTCAAAAACTGTTCGGAGGCCGATTCGTTCATATATCTTATCACCAATCTTCAGTATGTGAGGCTGTTGGCTGAGTTTGCCAAGGATGACGAGATGAGAAATACAGCTATCAATACTTACCATCACATGACCGCTCAGTTGATATTGCCGTGGAACGACGGGATGTATTGTGCCAACCCTGCGCGTAGCAAAGGTTGGGAAAACCTCTACACCGGCAATCTCAGCACCAGGACCCAGTTGCCGTTGTTGTCCTGGTTGCTTTTTGGAGGTTCTGAAAGCCGTATTATAAATAAGGTGGCAAACAATAGTGACAATTATGGCTGTTTTACATTCTGGTTGGCATATCCGGGTAATATCAAGCCGTTGGAGACTTTCCAGTCGGTTATGGATTCCAAGGTCTATCCATATGATTTTGAGGCAGTACGTTTGCGCGACACGTGGCATGATGTGCGTTATACCTATCAAAGCCATAATTATGGACTCTCGACCCAGACCGAGGTGCCATATGATGGCAAGCGTGGAAGTTTTCAATACAAATATGCATTCAAGGAGACCAAAAACCTGCACTTGGTGTGGCGGTCGGACGTGACAGACGCGGCTGTATTCAGTGTGTCGCTCGACAATCCCGAGCGACCGCAGAAACATCAGACCGTTTCAAATAAGATAGGCTATGGAGAGAATCCCTATCATCGCGTTTTTGGCTATAAGAAAAGTGCGGTAGGCGTCTATAATGTGGCCAAGGATTATATGGATACGCCCGTTTTCTATCGTATGTATGTGCCGTTCAGTCAAAAAGGTATACTACTGCGTGTGGAGAAAGAGATCGACGGCAATAAGTGGATACTATGCCATACAGGCTCGATGATGTTTGCGTTTTCCACGCCCGAGGAGTGGGAATACGAGCAGGCTGGAGGTAGATTCTATCTTAAGGATCACGATGTGTTGATACTTAAAGACCGCAATTGCCGTCGTGGCTCGTGGGTGCTCGAGACTACCGAGATTGCACCATATGCTGCCGGTGGTGATATGAATGCCGAACTTGAAAAGTTTGCTACGGCAATAGGCGATAAGGTCAAGATCGAGCTCGCCGCAGATTACGCTACAAGTGCGAAGCCCAAGGTCACTTATACCAATATCGATGGTGATGTCATCGAGGTTACATTTTTTGCGCCTACCGATGGTTACAAAAATTATTACTGTGTCAATGGCAAGAATATGACTATCAACAGGACGTATATCTCAAAGAGTGACTATATGACGCAGGCGGCCGAACAAACGGTTCTTATACTGAAATCTGGCAATATTGATTTTTCTACTCCGGCATCTATGGGGCATCTCATAGATGGACTCGAATATGCTGTCCTCGATTCAGAGGCCGGGACGTGTCAGACTTATCCTGGTATCATTTTCCCCGATAATACCATTTACCCCGGTCACATTACATCGGGCGCAATCGTCCTGCCGTCGACTGTTAAGGATGATACCGATGTGTCATATACGGTTACAAAAATAGGAGAGGCTGCGTATTGTAATCAAGGTATCTCGTCGGTGGAAATACCATCGACGGTTACTGCGATAGGCGATCGGGCCTTTGCCGGTTGTCGTGATCTGACCGAGATTATATGCACATGTACAGTCCCGCCCGTAGCCGCTGAAAATGTCTTTGACGATGATAATTATGAAAACGCTCGGCTCGTGGTACCAGTTGGGTATGTACATGATTATCGGTCGGCTTCGCCATGGAATCGATTCCATACCATCGTCGGGTCAGATGTAAGTTCAATTAATCCTGTATTGACCGGCAGGAACAAGAATCATGACGTGTATAATCTGCAGGGTATACTCATCAGGAAAAATGCATCCTCCGAGTTTATAAATACTCTGCCTGCAGGTTTGTATATATCCGATGGACGTAAAATATTCGTAAAATAATCGCTCTATAGGCGATTTGGAACTATTTTACAACTTAAAAATACTCCTTTTATATACTTAAGGCTTTTTATAGGTGTATTTTTGTAGCATCACATTAAATCTAATAATCAAAAAAATAACGTTATGAAGAAAATCCTTACTTTATTTGTAGCAGTGGCTTTAGCTTTGTCTGCTCAAGCCAGGATGGTCGAAATCTACTCATGGATAGGTGGCGAGAATGAAGAGGAAACGACCGAAGTAGGTGGAACTGCTACCGGAGAACAAAAAGTTAGCGGTAATGATTACAGCAATCGTGTTAACTTTAAGCAGGATGGAAAATGGGTAATCAGCCTTATAGGCAATCATGATTTTTACCAAGACCCTACTAAGACAGGTACAAATCCTGATCAAAGGACCCAATATGTGAAAATTGTCCTGAACGAGGCTCTGACCGATGGCGATAAGATTTATCTAACAGGCTTTACCAGCACGAACAATGCCGGTAAGGTTGCTAATGTAGCCATGTTCTTTATTAATGAAGATGGAAAGATTGCCGATCAATTTTTGGAGTCGTCAGATTCATATCCTAATATTAAAGCCGGTATAGAAGGAGGTGCGGGTTCTGAGACGCATGAGATTATAGTGCCTGCTAATGCAAACAAATGCAAGGAGATACATTTATCTCGCAACAAATCGGGATCAAATGTTTCTTTGACCAAGGTTGTGATTATTCACGATACAGACAATGCAGGTGTTGATGATGTTCTTGCCTACGAGGATACGAATGCTCCTGTTGAATATTATACCACCAGTGGTGTTCGTGTTGCCAACCCTGTTCCCGGTCAGATTGTAATATGTCGTCAAGGTTCAAAGGTATCGAAGATGATCGTATGCAGGTAGTTCAATAGCTTTTGAAAACAATATCAGTGTAAGCCGTCCGATGGCTGATGTCACTATGATGCCTCGGGCGGCTTTCAATTTAAACAACACTCATTATGACGCTTAAATCTATTATCATTTTCATTGTGGTCGCATGCTTTGCCGGGCAAAATATTATGAATGCACAGATGTCGTTCGTATATGGCACGACATATCAGGAACGAGCACAATCGCTTGTTAACAATATGGTTCATGCCGAGCCTGCCGAGAAAGGTAAAATCAAGTATGTGGCTCCATATTATTTTGCCAGGCTTCTCACGGGCGTAGATACCGACAAGGCCGTGAAGGAACTTTCCAAACTGTACAGGTATCAGCTTGACCATAAAGAGGAATTCTATAAATCAGGTTCGGACATGGACTTCTTTGCCCACACTACCATGCACGGGTATATGCTCACCAAGGATAAGATGCCTGATGACCTTAAAGCACTGATTAGGGAGTTCATGTCGATGTGTCGGTTCCTAAGGAAGAATGTGACTCTGAATATGAGAATGATGACCGAGACCTCTGGTTTCCTGTGTGCCGAGGAGTGGCCCGACTTTATTGATGCCGACGGTAATGATGCCGAGAAGATTAAATCGACACTTCACGACGGCATTGTAACTGTGATGAGAAGTTTCATATTGAACAACTGTCCCGAGGCCGATGCGTTTACCTACCTGGGCACCAATCTGCAATACCTGAGGATGCTGGCCGAGTATGCGCAGGATACCGAGGTCAGGTCTACTGCTTTGTGTGCCTATCATCACACTGTCGCTCAGTTGCTACTTCCGTGGAACCGTGGATTGTATTGCGCCAACCCGGCACGTTGCAAAGGTTGGGAAAACCTATACACCAACACCTTGAGTAAAACACAGCTACCGCTGTTGACATGGTTGCTATATGGCAATCCCGACGAGCGTATGATTGATTGTATTGCCTCAAACTCAGATAACAGCGGTTGCTTCAACTTCTGGATTGCATATCAGCGAAATGTAGCTCCGATATCCATGCTCTCTGAGATTGACAGGATCAAGACCTTTCCATATGATTTCGAGGCATTGCGTGTCGATGACAACCACTTTGACTGCCGCTATACCTATCAGAGTGATAATTATGGCCTGTCGACCCAGACTGTTGAGGCTTTTCCCGATAAGTATAAACGGTTCCAGTACACATACGCCTTCAAGGAGACCAAGAACCTGCACTTGGTGTGGCGTTCGGATAAGACCGATGCCACGGTATTCAGCGTGTGTCATGACAACCCCGAGCGTCCGCAACCCTACCAGCGCAAGTCCAACAAGATTGGATATGGTGAGAACCCCTACCATCGCGTGTTTGGCTATGAAAAAAGTGCCATAGGTGTGTATAATGTTGCCGAGGATTATATGGAGACACCGGTATTTTACCGAATGTATGTTCCGTTTAGCAACGATGGTATAAAGAAAAGAATAGTAAGAAAGATCAACGGCATGATGTGGGTGCTGTGTCACACTGGATCAATGATGTTTGCATTCGCCACTCCCGAGGTGTGGAAATTTGAATGCCCCGATGGTAAGTTTCATCTTCCGGGGCATGACGTGTTGATACTTAAGGACAACAAGTGCCGTCGCGGTTCGTGGGTGCTCGAGACAACCGAGATTAACGACCGGTATCGTTCGGCCGACGGCAATGCCGGCACCGAGCTTGACAATTTTGCCAAGGATATCAAGGAGAAAGTCTCGATCATACTGTCGGATGACTATCTTACATCAGATACCCCTGCCATTACCTATACCAACATCAAGGGCGATACTCTTGGCCTCACCTACTTCTCGCCTGAGACTCCCTATGACGGACAGTATAAAGTCAATGGTCAGCCCAGGAAGATCAATACAGAGTATCTGTCGAAGAGTCGTTATATGAAACAGAAAGCCGGTAGCGATGTTATGACGTTCTATACACCGGCCGGTGTGCAGAACATACAGCTGAAATAAGGCCTGAGAGCAATAATATAAGTGGATTAACACTATATTCATGGCATTTGAAACTAATTTACATGAGCAATGAACGTTAATCGATGTATTTTTGCGCTAAAAAATATTTAGTAAAACCAATTAATCACCTGAATCAGTTTATGGAAAACGTAAATAGATTGAAATGTGGCATAAGAAAAGGCCGACTGCTGTCGCTGCTGATGTTCTTGTGTATAAGTAGTCTGTCATGGTCTAATGTAAAAATCACAGGTACCGTGACCGATCCCACGGGAGAACCTGTTATTAGTGCCTCTGTTGTAGAAAAAGGCGTTCCATCCAATGGCGTGTTGACCAATCTTGACGGCAATTTTACTCTTGATGTGAAAGATGCCAATGCTACACTTGTAGTGTCGTTTATCGGCTATCAAGAGCGCAATTTTGATCTTAAAGGTAAAACCGAGAATCTACAGATTGTACTTGAAGAAGCATCATTCGTGCTTGACGAGGCTGTTGTCGTAGGTTATGGCTCGGTAAAGAAGAGTAACCTTACCACTTCGGTTTCAAAAATCTCGGCCGATGCTATCGAGAGCCGTCCGGTAACCACTCTCAGTGATGCTTTGGCAGGCCAGCTTGCGGGTGTGCAGACGCAGGTTTCAAGCGGACTTCCCGGAGAAGACCTGCAGATTACCGTGCGTGGTGTAAGTTCAATCAATTCATCGTCGGCTCCTCTTATTGTAGTTGATGGTGTTATCTCTGAAAGCATGAGCGATATTAACCCGTCTGATGTTGAGTCGATACAGGTACTTAAAGATGCCGCCGCCACATCAATATATGGTGCTCGTGGCTCGGCCGGTGTTATACTTATAGAAACAAAGAAGGCTCAGTCGGGTAAGACTGTTGTTAAATTTGATGCGTATGCCGGTTTTCAGAATGCAACCGGCCTGCCTGAGATGATGAACCAGAAAGAGTGGCTTGCCTACAACCTGTATTTGAAAAATGCGATGTGGCTTCAGAAGAATGGAGCCAACACTATGGACACACCAAATAAAAATCGTCCCAGTGGTGACCGTTTCAATGCCAACTGGCTTGCCAATCCTAACTCGGATACCCCCGACTGGACTCTGCGTGATGATATCCCCTCGACCTATTGGCCCGACGAGATTACACGCACGGCTTTCACCCACAATTACCAGCTATCGGTAACCAGTAAGGGTGACAAATACTCGATATATGCCTCGGCCGGCTACCTCAATCAGGAAGGTGTAATCAAGAACACTGGTTTTGAACGTTTCAGCTTCCGTGTTAACGCCACTTTAAATATCAATAAGATATTCACCGCCGGTATTAACGTTGCACCAACAGTCATGACACGCGATCGCGGTGAATCGGAGGGTAAAGACAAGACCATCATGAGCTCGTTGCAGACTGTGCCGATCATAGGTATTGATCAGGGTACCCGCACACTGGGCTTCAGCCAGTTTCGTATGGATGACGTTAACCCTTACCAGCGCCTTATGCAGGTAACCGACAGCCGTCGTGATCGCAACTTTGCAGTATCGTCATGGATTGAGGCAAACATAGTTAAAGGTATGGTATTCAGGACAATGTTTAATTACAACTCCGACAACCGTCGTGATGAATACTTTCTGCCGCTTGATGTACAGAAGATGTCTGTAAAGACCGCTACCGGTACCAATAAGATTATCATGGGATCACGTTGGGGATGGCAGAATACCTTGAACTATGACTTCAAACTATGGGACAGACACGAGTTTACAGTCCTTCTGGGGCAAAGCATGGATAGCCGTGACTATTATAATGCCGACCTTGCCGCTTCTGACTTCCCTCTTGACAATGTTCATACATTGAATCAGGGATCGACACCAACCAAAGCCTCGTCGACCAAGAACATAGTTCACACGGCATCGATGTTTGCTCGTCTCAACTACAACTATGACAACCGCTACTTGTTCTCGGCAACCGTGCGTCGTGACGGCTCGTCACGATTCGGCTCGTCAAATCGTTGGGCTACATTCCCATCGGTATCGGGAGGTTGGCGTATCGACCGGGAGAAGTTCATGCGTGATATCAAACCCGTCAACCTGTTGAAGATACGTGTATCGTGGGGTATGTCGGGTAACGACCGTATTGGTTATAGTGATTACCTGTCGACCTACAATACCTCTAATGCTGTTTATAACAACTCGACAGCAATCGCAGTATATCCCGGCAATTATTTCAATCCCGACTTGAAATGGGAGACAACAAAAGCTACCGATTTAGGCTTTGACCTGTCGATGTTCCACAACCGTATTCAGTTAAACTTTGACTACTATATCAATCGCATCGACGACCTGCTTTACAGCCTGCAGTTGCCTGCCGCTACCGGTTTCAACACCATGCGCACCAACCTTGCCTCAATTGAAAACCGAGGTTGGGAAATCGACCTTACGACAGTCAATGTAAGCACCCGTAAGTTTAAATGGACATCGACACTAAACCTTTCGGCCAACAGGAATAAGGTCCTTGATCTTGGCGGCAATGACGAGATTATTTCTGAGTCATGGAATGCTCAGTTCATTACCAAGGTCGGTTGCCCTGTATCACAGTTCTATACTTATAAAACCGATGGATTGTTGACTGCCGACGACTTTGAGGTAGGTGCCGATGGCCGATATGATGTAAACAAACCTATTGTTCCAACCGTTAAGGGTAAAAAGCAACGTCCCGGTAACGTGAAATATGTTGATACTGACAATAGTGGCTCGATCGACAACGATGATCGCGTACCATACGGTTCAAACGAGCCTAAATTCCAGTTCGGCTTTACCAACCGTTTCTCCTATGGTAATGTAGACCTGAGTGTATTCCTGCGCGGCCAGATTGGCGGCAATATCCTGTGGATTGGTTCACGTAATCTTGATACCGGCGGTAAATACGGAGCAAATAATACCCTCAGACGTTGGTTGCACTGCTACAAGGAGGATTATCCCAACGGTGATCCTATCCCATCATTCCTGGGTATCGATATGTCATGGGATGGTAAGACACCTCTGCCTTACGGCCTTGGTGATAACTCTGAGCAGGATGGTCAACTTCACCGCACCGACCTCGAGGTATATGATGCAACCTTCCTGCGCATCCAGAACATAACACTTACATATCGTCTTCCCAAGAAGTGGATGAAGACTCTTAGTATCAACAGCGCTCGTGTATATGCAACAGCCGAGAATCTACATACATTTACTGATTATTTCGGCAATCCTGATGTTAACAGTCTTAGCACCAATCCAATGCTTGCAGGAGCCGACTATAACACTTATCCTATGAGCCGTAAATTCACTTTTGGAATTAATGTAACATTCTAAATCAAGCTATTCAGTCATGAAGACAAATATAAAAATAGCAGCAATAGCTGTAGTCGCATTGGTTTCGTTTACATCGTGCGATGACTTTCTTGATGTGACGCAGCCCTCTGTTTACACTGAGAGCAGTCTGTTTAATACTCCTGCCGATTGTGAGGCGTCGGTGGCCGGCATCTATGCACAGTTGCAGAATGTCTACAACCGCAACTATATGGAGGCCATTATACTGCGTGAGGACTGTATAAAGAACAACAATAAGCAGATTACACGTTTCACCGATACACCGATTGAGGGGCAATGGGTTAATGCCTACAAAGGATTGTGGGTACTTGCCTCTCGTTGCAACAAGCTTCTGTCCAATATTGATAAGGTTCAGTTTTCCGATTCCGATCAAAAAGATCATCTCAAGGGTGAGGCTCTTGCCATGCGTGGACTTGCTTACCTGCAGTTTGCATGGTGTTGGGGTGGGGTACCTTTAATCACATCTGATGTTCCCTTGGGGGAGATGTACACCATTAAGCGTGCTACTCAACAGGAAACCTTCGGGCAGGCTGTTAAGGACTTTCAGGAGGCCTATAGTTTGCTTCCCGAGAAGAGATCCGGAGCTGAGATAGGGCGTGTGACAAAATATGCTATGGCTGCCATACTTGGCCGCACATACATGTATATGCACAACTATGAAGATGCCGCCAAGTGGCTTAAAGAGGTCGTAGACAAAGAACCGTCGCTATATAAGTTGGCATCCCGATATGAGGATTGTTTTGACGATAAGTTCGATAACAGCCCTGAGCGAGTGTGGGAGGTTCAGTACATCGGTGGTTCGGCCGGTAAGGCTCTGGGAATGAGCCAGCAGTTCAACAGCATGATGCTGTCATCGGCGATTGATCTCACAAAAGACGCTCCGTTGCTGTACGGCATCACATTTAAAGGATCTTCGGGCAGCAGCCAGGTTTCCGAGACCCTTTGGGCCGATGGAGTTTATGAGGAAGGTGACAGACGTCGCGATGTGACTTTGGTCAACAATCTCTATTATGATAAAAGTTATCCGCATTCCGATCGTTTTGAATGTCGTAAATTCTTGATTGCTAACGATACCAAGCCAGGTGCATTTGACGAGTGGGGCAACAATGTATCGATTATACGTTACACTGATGTTAAGTTGATGTATGCCGAAGCCCTTAATGAGATTAACTATGGTGGCAATATCACCGAGATTCTTTCAATCCTGAATGAAGTGCGCAAGCGTGCCGGCTTGCCCGCTGTCAATGCAACTACACTTGACCGCAAGGAAAAGACATTCGAATATATCGTTAATGAACGTTTTGTTGAATTCTGCTTTGAAGGATTGCGCTGGCCCGACTTGATACGTTGGGGACTTGCCGAAGAAGCTATGGAAAAGCATTTCTCGTTGGAGAGCGAGAGTTTTAATTCTGCTACCGGAATGCCGATGTACAACATGGACAAGCGCAACCTTCTCGCTCCTATTCCGCAGATTGAAATCAATGCCTATGGCAATAAGAGTGTGATGTGGCAGAATGAAGGTTATTGATTCAACTTTCACAAGCTGAAAGTTGAAGTTTGATATGGGATTGGGCGAGCCGGTTTTTCTCCTTCGGTTGGCCCGATTCATTTTTAGGGAAATGATTCATGAAAACATAAATAGCTGATAACCAATTGGTGGTGTTCCGGATGACAGTTGGCTGGAGGTACCGCATTAGTGAAGTTTGTTTGGATTCTTCTTGCAAATACAGTGCGATTTGGTTAATTTTGACCAACTCTTGTAAGTAAAAAAAAGATGTTGATATTGATATGTTGACATCATACTGCTTTGAAATGTTGATCTTTATTCCATGAAATAAAATGTATGATTTTACCAGGAATCTTTACCGGTTTCTTTTGTATTTGATAATAGGAAGTTCAGTATCACAGGCTTCTAATATTCCACTCAATAGCTATTCTCTGAAAGATGGCTTGTCGAGCAGCACGGTGAAAGCTATTATACAGGATTCGGTGGGATATATATGGGTAGGCACAAAAAATGGATTAAATAGGCTTGACGGATACGAAATTAAAACATACTTCCATCTTCCCGGTCAGGATGTCAAGCAACCTAATGACATCGTCAGTATTGATCGGCTTTCAGATGGAATGTTTTGGATCGGTACATTCAGCGGTATTGTTCTTTTTGACCCTGAAAATGAACAGTTTATTGATGTAAACCAGCGGTATGTCGGAGACGGGATTCCTACATCGGTTGTTGTCGGGGTGCATGAGGATCCGTCACATAATGTGTGGGTTGCAACAAAATCGGGGCTATATGAATTCAAGAACAATGGAGAGTGTTCATGTGTAAAGGACATGTGTGATGTATATATCCACATGATGGCGGTTGCGTCGCCCTATGAGCTATTGCTTGATGTTGTAAATCAAGGGTTGGTGTTGTTTGATGTCAGGACATCCGAAAAAAAAATTATTGATAGGAACAATCGGGCGTTCTATTTGATGAAAGGTTTTACCGACAGCAACAGTAGGGTGTGGTTGGGCGAGGATCTGGCTAACTTTTATCGTTATTATCCCGATAGTAATAATACTCAACGTGTTAAATACACATCATCGCCCGATGTCAGTTTGGAAAACAATTATATTCATGACATTACCGAATATAACGACTCGACATTGTTGCTTGCCACCGATGCCGGGCTGGTAGCTTACGACATAGTGCGTTCACATCTTTATAGCTTGATTGACAACCGGTTTTCAATTACCGACCGCATGATGACGGTTTATAAGGATCGTCAAGGAGGATTGTGGATGGGTACATTCAGCCACGGTATCAGATACTATCATTCAAAAATGTTCTCGTTCATACATCATCCGCTATCGGGCGAGTCCCGGTCATCGGCCGGTGACGTTAGAGTGATCGGGGCGATGGTCGAGTCACAGTGTAAACTATGGGTGGGCTGTGACGATGGATTGATATCGATGGATTTATTTCATCCCGAAAAAAAATCAATAGTAGATATTAATGTGAATAGTAATCGCAGTGCCGGCCTATATTATGTGTATCCCAACTCGGCTGATGAATTATACTTGTATCTGTTGAATCAGGGCGTGTATTCATTCAATGTTAAAAACGGGACAATCAACAAGGTGCTTACTGAAGTTGCCGGTGAACGACAGGTGCGGGCAATGGCAAGAGATGCCTGTAACCGCCTGTGGATAGCCGAGGACGACCTGGCATGCATAGACGAAGAATCGCAAAAACCTGAATATAACTTATCGACAAATTATAATGGAGCCACTCGTTATATGTTGACGCAGGATATTTTGCGGTATAACGATGATATGATAGTCGGGGTCAGAACCAACGGTCTGTGGGTGTTTAAACGCAACCCGCTCTCCGATGACGAGCCTTATTTTAAGGGCGAACGCAGCCCGTTTAAGGAATTGGAATATAAGAATATAAGCGTGCTGTATGAAGATAGCGATTGTAACATATGGGTAGGAACATACGATGACGGTGTGTATAGATGCAATCTCGAGAACGAGACGATTGATCATTATAGTGTGGATAATGGGCTGTTAAACAATTCGATATGTGCAATCCTGGAGGAGCGGGTGAAAAAAAATATCTGGGTGTCTTCAATAATTGGATTATCGCAAATAAAGTTGAATGAAGATGTGATTGTAAATTATTCGTCAGGCAGTGGGTTCCCGTTAAATGAAATCTCACCCAAATCAATGATTCAGGCATCTAACGGGCATATTTATGTTGGAGGTAGCAATGGCATAGCCGAGTTTGACCCGGTGAGTTTGTCTGATGGTGAGACAACAATCCCTGTTGTCAAAATATCAGTGATCGAGACGCTTAATCCGAAAAATTCACCAGAACATATTGAAATCAATAATTGTGACAATATAGATGTCGTGCGTCTGCCATACGATAATTCATCAATACGCGTTAAATTCTCGGCCCTTGATTTTATCTCCCCTAAAAGCTATCGATATGCCTATCAAATGGAAGGACTGGATAGGACATGGCACCGGATTAGTGACAATGAGGTAATATACTCCAATTTGTCACCGGGCGATTATGTACTTAGGATAAAGGGATGCAATAGCGAGGGGACGTGGAGCGATGTGGCAACTACAGTTGCTATATCTGTCGCTCCGGCCATGTGGTTGACATGGTGGGCCAAAACATTGTATGCGATATTTGTTATCTCTTTTATCGTTGTGGTGGTTCGTTATTACTATGGAAAGAAAACGACTCAATATAAGCATAAAGTAGAACAGGAAAATATTGAGCGAAACTACCGTACGCATATAGAGCTGTTTACTAATTTCTCACACGAGTTGCGCACTCCGTTGACCCTGATAATCAATCATGTAAAGGATATTGTTGAGGCCCCTGATTTGAGTGACAGCCAGCGGGTTAATTTAAAGCGCGTTTATAAAAATTCCAACCGTTTGCTACTCCTTGTGAATCAATTGTTGGATTTCCGAAAAATTGAGCATGGTGTCATGAGATTAAAAATCAGTAATTTGGATATTAAGCCTTTTGTTGCCGAACTGGTTGACAGTTTCTATGACCTGCTTGCCAGGCGTAATTTGAAAATTACAAGCGAGATTGACTGCACGGGCAATGATTTATGGGTTGATGCCGAGTTGTTGAGTAAGGTGATGTTCAACTTACTTTCAAATGCTGTAAAACATTCACCTAAGGGGGGCGAAATAGTAGTCTCGGTTATTTCGGGCAGTGAAAATAATGTCGTGTTCTCGGTGAAGGACTCAGGCGAGGGCATATCGGCCGAGAATCAGCTGAGGATTTTTGACCCGTTCTTTCAGATTGGTGATCGCAATATTAATGAAATGTATGGCAGTGGAGTCGGACTTAGTTTCGTCCAGTATGTTGTTAAACTCCACTCGGGTAAGGTTTGGGTTGAAAGCGAGATTGGCAAAGGGGCGACTTTCTATATCAGTCTCAGACTGGGTAAAGAGCATTATAAGGATTCGGACGTCGTGTATGCCGATCAGCCTGTGTCGCAGGTGTTGAATATCGAGAAGGAAAGCATAATGCGGGTTGATGCTGTGGAACGTAAACATGACACAGACATAGCGTCGGCTAGCGGGGCGTGCATTTTGATTGCTGAGGATGATGACGAACTGCGTCAATATGTTGTATCAAAGCTCTCGCAGTGTTACAATGTGATTGAAACAGCTAACGGTAAAGAGGCTCTCGATGTAGCAAGGGAACGCGTTCCCGACTTGATTGTGAGCGACGTGATGATGCCCGTAATGGACGGGTTGACATTGTGTCATGAGGTGAAAAATGATGCGACATTGTCCCATGTACCTGTTGTATTGTTGACGGCTAAAAGTCTGGAGGAACATATAGTGGAAGGATATGGAGCTCTTGCCGATGATTATGTAATCAAGCCGTTTAATTCGCGCATTTTGATTTCCAGGATTGACAGTATTGTAAAAAACAGAGAGAAACTGCGTCAGGCATTTGATCAGAAATTAGGTGCCATGGAAATTCCGGTCAAAGAGATAGTGGCAGAAGATCCCCTCATGAGTAAACTGGTGGAGCTGATTACCGAGAATATAGAGAATCCCGACCTGTCGATCGAGATGTTATACAATACTCTTGGCATGAGTCGATCGCAGTTTTTCCGTAAGATAAAGGCTATCTCTGAGCTTTCGCCCAACAAGCTGTTGCTGAATATAAGGATGAAAATAGCAGTCGAGAAATTGTCGACAGGTAAGCATAGCATATCTGAGGTCGCTTATGCAGTAGGCTTTTCTGATCCTGCTTATTTCAGTAAAGTTTTCAAATCTGTATTCAACCAGACGCCTACTGAGTATCTTTCCGGCTTAAAGCCATGATAAACTACAAGTAAAGCATTGAGCATAGCCTATATTACAAGCCTTTGATACAATTTTCATGGTCGTTCGATAGCTTATGATGTAATTTTGCATCATAATCGAACAGATATAACCCATGAGAAAATACATCTTAGTACTGCTTTTGACGCTGTGTTTTGTCGATGTATATCCTACAAGTCGGGTAGTGGTTTCACCTACATCGCCGATGCGTATACAGCGTAGGGATCGAATCGATCTGCCAATCTACAGTTGGCCTCGAACGCTCGTAAGTTACCCGGTCGCTTTTTCTGATGATGTCAGGTCTGAGTCAGACTTGGATTTGTATGACAACATCAGGAAACAATCGGTCGCATTCCAATTATCGGGCAAAGTTACCGAGAACGGCATGCTGAAATCGGGCGTGCTGAATTTCTTTGCCGAGCTTCCGACGGGTGGCGAATACGACTATACATTTTATGTGCGTCCGGGAAAAGCGTCACGAGTTGAAAACCCCGTTACAATAAGCCGTAAAACATCGTCATGGGTAATCGGAGACGGGCATTATGGTGTAGAGATACCATCAGGCAGGGTATGTGGCGATACAGTAGCTCCGGCTCCTGTCATATCGGTCGTGAACAATGGCCGTGAAATCGGTAACAATGTTTTTCATGCCGGATCGCATCGTGTCAGGGAAATAAACACATCGGTACTGGAGTCTGGTGACCTGTTTGTCGAGTATGGTGTCAGGTACATGCTTGATGATGAATCGTCTTATTATGCTAAAATAAAAATCGTGCAGGGATATCCGTTTGTAATCTTTGATGAAGAAATTGATAATATCTCAAAGAATGACGGTGTATATATTGACATGGCATGGGATAACTTTGAGCCGACACGACGCTATGGAAATTGGGATAGGCAGAAGGAAGTGTCGGCCGACGGCGGTCTGCCGATAGATAAGCCGATCTACACCAATTGGTGTCAGGAAGATCCCCACTGGACGGGTATGGGATGGGTCGAAGACCCTTCGCGACAAATGCTGTATCGGCTGTTGCCGTTTGGCGGTAACTCCACTCGCGAGCAAGTGCCGGTAATATCGTTTTGGGAAACTAAAGAATCGGCAGCCGAGCTTGGTGTCTTTGTTTATGATCATAACCGCTGGGATGACCGCCGGTATGGGATATGGCAGCCTACGTCCGACTTGTCGGTCTATTTTAAATACATCAATGGCAAACTTCACTTTAAGTATCCTGTAGTTAGCGGTACACGTTCCACGGCAATAACCTTCTATGATATTGAAGAGAATCAAGACAAGATTGACTTGTTCAATGATGGTATTGACAGGATTGCACGGGACGGAGGTGCCGACTCCTCAGACGAGATGGGTTTCCGTTATGCCATGATGTTGCACCGTCAATATTCCCTTCTTAATTTAAATACAGTAAAGGATTGGGTTCTGGAATATCCCGAGGGGGCTTCCCGTCCACAATCACCGTTTACCGGTAAAACCCGATTGCCGACGGCCGATGAATTCTATCATCAGATTGTAACATCGCCAATGGCCTATTATATGACTGGCCTGAACGGTTTCCCGGGTATTCATTCGATATCTCACCGCAGGTTGTTTGGCGGATGGATCGAAGATTATCTCAATCTTTACAGCTCGCTTTCAATAAAACAGCGTGAACAGGTTGACGGCCTGTTCCTGATTTCGGCATACGTCAACATGCTTGAAGCCATGAATACCATACGCACATCGTTGGCCGGTACCGCCAACATGGCTGCCGACGGATGGGCTGTGCCGGGGCAGATGTCGTTCCTGTATCCCGAGCACCCGATGGCTGGCGAATGGGCCGATTTCTTTGAGAAAACGCTCAATATATATGGCCTGTTCTATACACGTCCCGATGTGAAGGCTTACGAGTCAAACGGCGGACGTTGGGTCGAGAGTCTGGGCATTTACAACTGGGCTTTCCTTAGGCCTACGGCAGCAACCAACACGGCTTTGCAATTAAGGGATGGTAAAAACCGTTTTGCTGATGAATTTATGGCTAAACGCGGTCATTGGATGCTTGATATGACCACTGCTCCTGTTGCATTTGAAAATAACCTTGAGCGGTGCTATGCTCCTCATGGAGCTCATGGCGGTGGTAGAATCGTACCACGTTACTGCTCGGTTTACCAGCTGGCCGACTGGATGAAGTATTATGACCCTATGCTTGCCGAGAATTTGTATTGGCTTGGTGCTGTTGGACCCGGTATTGAGACCAAAAACTCAGATACCAATTGGCCTGATGTCCATAAAAAACTATATGCCGGTGAAAACCTGGGGACAAATCCTCATCTTAGGAGTACAAAATATACCGGACATGGTATCGTGTTGCGCGCCGGGGTTGATACCGACGAGGAACTGTCGATTCACTTGAACCAGGTCGATAAAGGTCCCAACTACCGTTGGGGACATCAGGGCCAGGGAAATGCGGGCGGCATATACTTCTATGCTAAAGGCCGGATTTACACCGGCCATGAAAATGAAGCGGTAGGTGACCACATGCAAAACAACCTTGACGGAGTCACCAACTTTGGGGTGATGAAGAATGGCGCGTTCTGCAACATAGGTATGAACGACCTTGTAGCTCCGCTATATGATCTGGATATAGCCCAATATGCCGAGCTACAGTCGGCAAAGGATCCTGACAGTTTTGCCTGGCCCGAATATTTGTCACGCAGCATTATGCTCGTTGGAACTGACTATTTTTTGATTTTTGATCACACCGGTACTAACTGGCGGGCTGGAGCAAGATTCTCATGGTTTGTTCAAAAACAGGACGAGTTCCCGCAGATCGTTTTCTTTGGAAAGAAGGCTCGTCCCGACCACTGGAGTAAGGCCGAAACAAATAATTCTAAAGGCTTCTACCGCGATACCGACAACTCGTTACTGACACTTGTGACTCATAAAAAGGGTGAGGTCAGCATCTTGAACGGTAAACTTGATACTCCGTCGTTGATGGAGGGGAATTCAATCCATGAGTTTGTTCCAGCTGATAATAACGAGGTATCAAACGTGCTGTATATCAAAACATCAAAAAGTACCGACATTGTGTTTAGAGATAGATCGGTGATTGATTATAAAAAGGATGGTGTAGTATTTGAGGGCGAGGCCGGTGTTATACGTCGCATGAAAGACGGCTCACTTCAGCTTGCTATGATTAGGGGGCAGAAAATATCGGCCGATGGCTTTACTGTAAAATTATCTCAACCTGGTACTGCCATAGCATTGACTCGCACCGACAGTTATAGTTGCAGGGGGCGATATAAAGGCGATGGTAAGGCTCGACTCTCGATTGATGGTCTTACCGGGGGGTATATCTTTATTGATGGCGTTCAACAGCATGGTGTTGCCAATATAGTCCTGCCTGAGGGTGAACATGAAGTGGAATATGCCTGTGAGGCCACCCCGATGCCAACCCGGATAGTTGCTACTGAATATTCGCCACGTGGCACACTTTTGCATCTCGATATGCCTGCCTCGGTGAAAAATGCAAGAATCGAGATCTCGAATGACAATGCCGGAACATGGAAGGTTGTAGGTAATGCATCGGGTGAGTCCTATATGCTTAAAGCACAACCCGTGGGTAAGATTCATGTACGTGCTGTATCGGTGAATAAGACCAAATCGGCTGATTTTGCTCCTGAGTATCCGGTCTATACTACCAATAAGGCCCCTCATTATCCCGATGGACTGCATCTGAAACTTGGTGATGACATGGTTGAGTTGTCATGGGGCAATGTATTGGGCGTGCAAAAATACCGCCTGTATCGTCGTATGGCCGGTGAGAATTATTTTAAACTCGTATATGAAGGTAAATCAAATTGTTACATTGATAATGTTCCCGGGGTTATCAAGGCATGCAAATTGCCAGGACATCTCGATAATCCAAACCTGGACTATCGATCATTAACGATATATGAATATGTTGTTACTGCTGTTGATGGTTTTGGCGAAAGCGATGTCTCACCGGTGGCAGATACCGACCCCGCATCCTGGGCTAACTGGTATCCTGATACCGTGTTGAAGTTTAAACGTACATCGGCTTTCTGGATGGAACCATACGTTCCCGCATGTATGACTCCCGATAAATACTATCCTGATTAATAATAAAATATACCATCTATATGAAAACTAAATTGTTTTGTGCCGCATTAATGACAGCTACGTTGCTGTCATCATGCAGAAATGAAGAAAGTACAGGAATTTTTGCCAATTTCCCTCCCGAGGCCGATCCTGTGATTATTGGTAATAAAATCACTGATCGATTCTTGGAACAGGGACATTCTCAATATGGTAGTCCCCTGCGTGTCAACGAGCCGAGAACCCAGATCACTTATCCTGATGTGTGCACATGGCTGGGCGCATTGTGGTTTGCTGAAGAAACCGGCAACAAGAATCTTACCGATCGATTGATAGCACGTTTCGAGCCACTCTTTACAAGTGAATCACATTTGTTGCCCAAGCCTGTTCATGTAGATAATAATGTCTTTGGAGCTGTACCGTTGGAACTGTATTTGCAGACAGGAGACAAGCGTTACAAGACTATGGGTATGAAATATGCCGATACTCAGTGGACTCTCCCCGATAATTGGAAACTTAAAGATGGTGAGCAACGTCAAAGTGCCATTTATGGTGATTTTGTTGATGCTGAGATTTGTCAGCCCGAGCAAAAGGATTGGGCCGATAAAGGATATTCTTGGCAGACACGTTTTTGGCTAGATGATATGTATATGATCACTACAATCCAGTCACAGGCATATCGTGTCACAAATGATGTGAAATACATTGATAGGGCCGCCAGTGAAATGGTCCTTTATCTAGATTCCATTCAACAGCCTTCAGGGTTGTTCTATCATGCTCCTGCGGCACCGTTCTGCTGGGGGCGGGGTAATGGCTGGATGGCTGTGGGATTGACCGAGTTACTTCGCATACTGCCTGAAGATAATCAGAATAGTCAGTTGATTATGAATGGTTACCTTAAAATGATGGACAAACTTAAGGACACACAAAGCGAGAATGGCATGTGGCGTCAGGTTGTTGACGATATTTCCATGTGGGAAGAATCATCGGGATCGGCTATGTTTGCCTATGCTATGATTACAGGAGTGAAGAGAGGCTGGTTGCCGGCCGGTGAATATAAACCCGTTGCCGAAAAAGCATGGGCGGCTCTTGCTAAGTATGTTGATGACAACGGTGATGTTAAAGCCGTGTGTGAAGGCACTATGTTGGGCGACAATAGCGAGCATTACCGCAATCGTAAGGCCATTACCGGTGATCTTCACGGGCAGGCTCCGGTGCTATGGTGTGCCTATGCTTTGATTTCCGAATAATATCTATAAATGATATGCACATGGCTGGTTGTCAATTGCCCGACATTGGAATACGGTATAAACTAATTTTCAACATTTATCTTAAAATACGTTTGTGGTAATAAAATAGCTTACTATGGCTTAATTCCGGTCGTTGTGCGTGATGCATGGCGACCGGTAACTTTTTTGTTGGCAGTGTCAGGGAAAATTTCTACCTTTGTGGGTTGTAACAGGAATATAATCAATACACATATATCTTACCGATGTACAGAACCAATACTTGCGGAGAACTCCGCTTAGCCGACGCCGGACGCCATGTGACACTGGCCGGATGGGTACAGCGCACACGAAAGATGGGTGGCATGACATTTGTCGACATGCGCGACCGTTACGGTATAACCCAGGTAGTTTTTAACGTCGAGACCAGTCCTGAGTTGCAGGAAGTTGCCAATCACCTTGGACGTGAGTACGTTATCCAGGTCAAAGGTGAAGTCGCTGAGCGTACCAGCAAGAATCCGAAGAATCCTACCGGTGATATCGAGATTATCGCTGACAGCATCACAGTTCTTAACCCAAGCGAATTGCCGCCGTTCACCATCGAGGACGATACCGACGGAGGCGATGACCTTAGAATGCGTTTTCGTTATCTGGACCTGCGTCGTGCCGTCGTACGCCGCAACCTTGAACTGCGTCATCGCATGACCATGGAGACTCGTCGTTATCTTGACTCCAAGGGATTCCTTGAGATTGAGACTCCAATGCTTGTGGGGTCCACCCCCGAGGGCGCACGCGACTTTGTGGTTCCGTCGCGTATGAATCCTGGTCAGTTCTATGCTCTCCCCCAGTCGCCTCAGACTCTCAAGCAGTTGCTGATGGTATCGGGAATGGATCGTTATTTCCAGATCGTGAAGTGCTTCCGTGACGAGGATCTGCGTGCCGACCGTCAGCCCGAGTTTACACAGATCGACTGCGAGATGAGTTACGTCGACCAGGAAGATGTGCTCGACCTTTTCGAGGGAATGGCAGTCCACTTGTTCAAAGAGTTGCGTGGTGTCGAGCTTGAGCGCCCCTTCATGCGCATGTCTTGGGCAGACGCTATGAAATATTATGGAAGCGATAAGCCCGACCTGCGTTTCGGTATGCGTTTTGTCGAGCTGATGGACATCATGAAGGGACATGGCTTTGGTGTGTTTGACAGCGCCGCCTATATTGGAGGCATATGCGCTAAGGGTGCTGCCGGTTATACCCGCAAGCAACTCGACCAGCTCACCGAGTATGTCAAGCGCCCGCAGATCGGCGCCAAAGGTATGGTATATGCACGCGTAGAGGCTGACGGCAATGTGAAGTCGAGTGTCGACAAGTTCTACAGCCAGGATGTCCTGCAGCAGCTTAAAGCCGCATTTGAGGCCGAGCCCGGAGACCTTATACTTATTCTCAGTGGTGATGACGCCATGAAGACACGCAAGCAATTGTGTGAGCTTCGCCTCGAAATGGGCAACCAGCTCGGCCTGCGCGATAAGAATCAGTTCGCATGTCTTTGGGTCGTTGATTTCCCGATGTTCGAGTGGAGCGACGAGGAACAGCGCCTGATGGCTATGCACCACCCCTTCACTCAGCCCAAGAAAGAGGATGTTCCCATGCTCGATACCGATCCGGCCGCCGTGCGTGCCGATGCCTACGATATGGTGATCAACGGCGTCGAGGTTGGCGGAGGATCGATACGTATACACGACAGCCAGTTGCAGGCCAAGATGTTCGAGATACTCGGCTTTACTCCCGAGAAGGCACAGGAACAGTTCGGATTCCTCATGAACGCATTCAAGTACGGAGCTCCCCCTCATGGCGGTCTCGCCTACGGTCTCGACCGCTGGGTATCACTTTTCGCCGGTCTTGACAGCATACGCGACTGTATCGCTTTCCCGAAGAACAATAGCGGACGTGACGTCATGCTTGACGCTCCCGCACCCCTTGATCAGAAACAGCTTGACGAGCTCCAGCTTGAGATTGCACCCGCCCCTGAGTCCTGAGCAACACGTGTATCATGGTGATCACCAACCGCGACATAATAGATGCTGTCGAGTGCATCGCTCCGCGACGCCTGCAGGAAGACTATGATAACACTGGCCTGCAGTGTGGAGTGATTGACACACCCTGTACCGGTGTACTGTTGTGTGTAGACGTCACTGCCGATATCATTGACGAGGCATGCAGGCTCGGCTGTAATCTTGTTATTACCCATCATCCTTTGCTGTTCAAGGCCGTGAAACGTATCGACGGCGAGGGTAGGGTGCAGGCAGCGCTTGTATCCGCCATAAAGCGAGATGTGGCAGTGTATTCATGTCATACGGCAATCGACAACGCCCCGTCGGGTATCTCACATGTCATGGCCTCGCGCCTTGGTGTTGACAATGTACGGGTACTTGAACGTCGCGATGATCACGAGCTTGGCGCGGTAGGTAGCGGAGTGATAGGGGATCTTCCCGAGGCTGTCACTCCGGCCCGCTTTGTCTCGATGGTGAAGAAGGCCTTTGGTTCTCCGGTTGCCCGTTGTAGTGATCCGGAGGCCTTGCCGTCGGGTAAGATGATCAGTAGGGTAGGTATGTGTGGCGGAGCCGGTGCGTTTCTTATTGACGATGCCATTGCCGGTGGAGCCGATGCTTATCTTACAAGCGACACCCGCTATAACCTGTTTCTTGACTGCGCCCGTGACTTATTTTTGGTCGATATAGGCCACTATGAGAGCGAGGAATGTGCAAAAGAGATTTTTTATCACGTAATTACGAAAAAATTTCCTAACTTTGCAGTCTATAAATCCATAATTGAACAAAATCCTATTAAATATTTGTAAGCGTTAATATGGCTACTGATAAAACAAAGTCCGAAAATCTGTCGGTTGAGGATCGTTTGAAGGCACTCTACGAGTTGCAGACAACGTTGTCGGAGATTGACCGTATAAAGACCATTCGTGGAGAGTTGCCCCTTGAAGTCAAGGATCTTGAGGATCACATCGAGGGTCTTCGCACTCGTATTGACAACTATACCCGTGAGGTTGAGGAAGTCAAGCAAAAACTTGTTGCCGAGAATGCCAAGATTGCCGAGGCTAAGGAAAAGATCGACCGTTATAAGGAGCAGATAGACAATGTGCGCAACAACCGTGAGTTTGACCTGCTTAATAAAGAGTCTGAGTTTCAGGCGCTTGAGATACAACTTTGCGAGCGTCATATAAATGAGTTCAACCGTGCTATTGATACTCTCACCGGTAAGGTACAGGCAACGAAAGAAGAGCTCTGCGACCGCGAGCATATACTTGTCGAGAAGAAATCGGAGCTTGACGAGATTGTGTCTGAAACCCGTCAGGATGAGGAAAGACTGCGTGAACAGGCAAAGAGCCTCGAGCCCGATATAGATGCACGTACGCTGGCTGCATTCAAGCGCATACGCAAGAGCGCCCGCAATGGTCTCGGTGTTGTTTACATACAGCGTAATGCCTGTGGAGGTTGCTTTAACCGCATCCCCCCGCAGAAACAGCTGGAGATCAAGATGCATAAGAAAATCATCGTGTGTGAATACTGTGGCCGCATTCTTATAGATCCTGAGCTCGCCGGAGTCGACGAGGCGTAAGTTCCCGGTAAAACCCCTCCACTTACACCTCTCTCTGTAAAGGGTAGCACAAATATATTAAACCGCCTGGAGTCAATCTGGATTCCAGGCGGTTTTATCGTGTTTAGGCTTATTGTTACGTTTGATAAATACGTATCTGTCTTATTTGTGTGTGGTTGTCTGTAGGCTTTGTTGGCGAAGAGTGAGTGGTATTCTCTCTGCTTTGTTTGTTTCAATGAGTTCGTTGGCCGGTGCAGGCGTCGGGTTTATGCAGGCGCTTGGCCTTGTCAGCGATTATGGTAAATAGGGTATGCGATCACTTGTAGTCGGCAAGCATCGTCTGTAGTTTCTGTCTTGCAAAGAAGATACGGCTTTTTACAGTTCCCAGCGGGAGTTCCATCTTCTCGGCAATTTCGTTATACTTGTAGCCGGCCACATGCATTGAGAACGGAATGCGGTAGTCATCGCTGAACGAGTTTATCGCGGCGGTAATCTCATTGGCTGCGACAGAGCCTTCGGGGCTGTCAATGCCAGAGTCCTGTGGCAGATTGAGGTGATATAGATCTTCGGTCTGGTCGATGATCGTGGCCGACCGAACGATTTTCCTGTAGTTATTGATGAAGATGTTGCGCATGATGGTGAAAACCCATCCCTTGAAATTCACATTGTCGACATATTTATCCTCGTTGTCGAGAACCTTTAAGGTCGTGTCCTGCAGTAGATCGTAAGCATCATCGCGGTTGTTGGTCAGCATGTAGGCAAAGTTGAGAAGGTTGCTCTGGAGATCAAGAAGCTTTGTCTGGAATTTTTTAGAACTCATGATTGAAACATTTTAGTTTATATTGTAATGTTGTTGTCTATATGTCCTGTAATTGTTACGACGGTTACGCTATTGTTACAATTACATTGCAAATGTACGGCAAATATTTGGATCGCCAAAAAAATCGGGTGAAAATTTTGCTAAAAATGTAATAATTTTTGTAACAATGTTTAATTTATTGTAAATCAATGGTGTTGTCTCGTTTAACCTGAGGTAGTGTATTGATTGTATAATGTATAATGTAATAGTATTGTTATATACACGTCGGGCTCTCTGATTGCTTTGTTATCTTGTAATGTTACCTCTTGAAACAAAACTGTATCATTTGTTGTTAACACATAAAGTTTCAACTGTACATTATATATTATGAATACAATTTTTAGATCCGATATGGTTATATCATCCGATATACAGGAAGAGCGACAGGATGTCAGGAATACTGTCAGGCAGATGTGGCGAGAGGCTTTTGCGCCAGATGAACGCTGGCTTGATATGTATTTTGACCGAGTTTACAATCACGATGATCTTTTGACTTTGACTGCCGGAGACGATGACGATATAATTGCGAGTTCGTTGTTGCTACAGCGGTATACCATGTATTTTCATTCCTCTCCTGTTCCTATGGGATATATATCCGGCGCGGTCACACGTCGCAGGTATCGTGACCGCGGCTATATGAAACAGCTTATGCGTGATGCTCTTGAGGAGGCATGTGATCGTGGTGATGCGATTGTGTCGCTTATCCCGTCAAGCCGCAGATTGTTTATGTATTACGGCCGCCTCGGTTTTTCGACAGTATTTTATATAGACGAGGAACGCTATACAGGAGTTCATCGTTTTGAGTATGATGGCAGTTACTCGGCTGTCGATCCGCTGTGTAGCCATGAGGTATATGCGGCTGTCGACTCCATGTTGCGCAGGCGCGACAATGTGGTTCTTCATACCTATGATGATTTTCAGTCGATACTTGCAGATGTTACTCTTGATGGCGGTCATACCATTGCGTTGCGCGATGTCAATACAGGTGGGATCGCCGCTGTTGCACTTGCAGTTCCATCGGGTGAGCGTATTGTGGTGCGTGAGTTGCTGGCTGTAGACAATGATGCGCGCCAGGCGGCGCTTGATAGAGTATCGGGGCTGTATCCCTCACGTCCGGTCAGTGTTATGGCTCCACCCGATGTTCGCGCTATACCTGTCCATGCACGTGGTATGGCTCGCATCGTTAACGCCCGCATGTTGCTTGAGGCCTATGCCGCCCATTACCCTGGTCTTAAATTGCGTATCCGGCTCTATGATCCGGTACTTCCCTGTAATTCGCATATATATGTGCTTGATGGAGGTGAGGTGGTGGTCAATGATGGCTTTGGCGGACATATTGATTTGGATGTAACCACCGAGATACTGCTTTCCATCTTGTGTAGTGACACCCCCATCGGAGAAATTTTCGGCATTCCTACGGCGCGTCCCTATATGTCTATGATGATGGATTGATAACCGACGGTCCCGGGTCAATCGACAGTATTATGACGCTGTCGATCGATGTATTGTCGGTGAGTGCATCGGTAAGGGCGCGGTATTGTGTGTCGGGGTCTTTGATCGTCAGTGATTCGGGGGGGATATCGGCTATGTGCCGGCGGTCGACGAGGGCGGCGCGTGAAGCGAATAATGTGGAGTGGGTTTCACAGGCAAAGGGTTCAAGTTTAAGGCTTGAACCCTTTGCTGTTATCATAACCTGCTTCCTGATGCCGCTGGCAGTATATAGCATACCGGCAAGCAACCTGCGGCACGGTACATTATTTATCGGTCTTTTTGCCATAGTCGAATGTCTTCTGGCGGTATCGGTTACGGTATGTTACCGGATTGAGGCGGGTGCGTATGAGTGAGATACTATCTACATATATATTTTCACCATCGGTCGGATTGAATTCGATGAAACCGTAGATGGCCATGGAGGTGCGTGTCGAGTCAAGACGCAGTGTCGTGCGCGACCATCCGTCCTCGTTTAGCTCCTGGTTTGCATATTCGGCACGTCCGTCTTCGTATGATGTCGCGAGAAGACTCTTTACAGGTGTGCGTGAATTTATTATCTTGAATGCCAGCTGGTACTCGTCACCGGGTTCCCATGTCTCGTCGGGAGTGAGATTGAACGTCAGGTATCGCCCGGGTGTGAATGACGTTATGTGATAGTAGCGCGATAGTGGCCACACCTGTGCCGAGTCTCCCGCCACCATCATCTGGTTGAATCCGGCCGGATCATCGGGAATGGCCTTCGCCTCGGCCTCGAGTATCTCGACCGCGCGGTCACACACCTTTATATAGTCGCCTATGTGGCGTCCATACCATGAGAGCGAACTGTCAAACTCCTCCTGGCCTACTCCATGGCTATGTAGTATCGACTGTTTGACTACCTTCTTCATCGAGTCGTTGGTGTAGCTCGCATGGTTGAACTCGATTACAGCCTCGCCTCGGTATACATCGGCCAGCAAGGAGGCCATCTCCTCAGGTTCAAGTACCCCGCCCGGTGTCTTTGAGCATGATACCATGGCGATGGTAGCGACGGCGATAATAGCCTTCAGCATATATGGGGCGCTGTGCCGTTTCATGACTTTGGATCTGACTCGGCCGACGGTGACATTTGGGATGACGACAGACTGCGGCGGTAAAATAGCAATAATGCTATTATGCCTGTCGAGATGGCGGCATCGGCTATATTGAACACTGGCTGGAAGAATTCAAATCGTTCTCCTCCCACCCAGGGCATCCAGTTGGGCCAGTACCAGCTCACAAGCGGGAAATATAGCATATCCACTACTTTACCGTGCAACAATGTGCCGTAACCGCCCCCGTCGGGGAACAATGTGGCTGTCTCGGGTGGCATAGGGTTGTTGAAGATGAGTCCGTAGAATGCACAGTCGATGATGTTGCCGATGGCTCCGGCCGTGATCAGTGACAGGCACACCATGTAGCCGGTCTTCACGGCCGGGCGGTTGCGAAGTTTCCACATATAGACGATAAGCAGGGCGGTGAGCACGAGCCTGAAGAGCGTGAGCAACAGTTTGCTGCCCAGCTCCCAGCCGAATGCCATGCCGTTGTTCTCGATAAAATGTAGCTGGAACCACGATGTTATCTCAAGGCTTTCACCCAGATAGAAGTGCGTCTTGACCCATATTTTCACAACCTGGTCGATGATGATCACTGCCAGGATGATGATGAGTGCTAAGTATCCTCGTGACAATCTCATTTTTTCTTGTTCTTGCCGTCGATACTTAGTGTGGCGTGGGGCACGGCGCGCAGACGCTCCTTGGGTATGAGCTGGCCTGTCTCGCGGCATATGCCGTAGGTCTTGTTGTCGATGCGCACCAGGGCGGCCTGTAGTTTCTTGATAAAATCAAGTTGGCGCTGGGCCATCCGTGACGCTTCTTCCTTGCCCAGGGTGAAAGCGCCCTCTTCAAGAACCTTGAAAGTGGCTGCGGTGTCAGCGGTGTCGTTTCCCTCACCGTTGTTCCATTCCTCACATAGTGTGTCATATTCGCGTTGGGCTTTTTCAAGCTTGGCGAGTATCAACTGGCGGAACTCCTCGAGCTCCTCGTCGCTGTATCGGGGTCGGTCGTTAGTATTCATGTATATAAAGGGTTGTTTATCTGATGTCAGTCAAATTTCAACATTTGCTTATCTTCACGATTACAGGTGTGCCGTCGATGTCGAGCGTCTCGTCTTCATCGGCCTGGCTCACAGTGGCCAGTTCCAAACTGTTTGCGAGCACCTGGCCTGCGATATAGTCGCGGTGCATGGTCACGGCATTGTTCACGAGCTCATCGGGATTGATGGTGACGGTGATGCGGTCGGTGATGTTGTAGTCACGCCCTTTGCGTATGTTCTGGATACGGTTTACCAGCTCGCGGGCCATTCCCTCGGCGCGCAGTTCGGGAGAGACTGTCACATCGAGTGCGACGGTCACGTTCCCCTCGTTGGTCACGAGCCAGCCGGGGATATCCTCCGACACTATGGTCACCTCGTCGATCGACAGGTCTACGGGTGTGCCGTCGACACTGAGTTGGAAAGATTTGTTGCCTTCAAGGGCAATGATATCCTGCTGCGACATCGAGGCGATGGCGGCGGCTACCTGCTTCATCAGCTTGCCGTGCTTTGCGCCGAGTTTCTTGAAATCGGGTTTGATCTTCTTCACGAGCACTCCGGCGTCGGGTTCTACAAATTCCAGGCTCTTGACGTTGACCTCTGTAAGTATCAGGTCGCGCATCGACTCTATGTCGGCGCGCTGACCGGCATTGACCGGCGGTATCATGATTGCCTGCAGTGGCTGGCGTACTTTCTGGTTGGCCTTGCGGCGCAGGGCCAGTACCATCGATGTGATCGTCTGGGCAAGCTGCATGCGACGCTCCAGGTCTGTGTCGATAAGCGCGTTGTCGGCAGTGGGGAATGACTCCAGGTGTACCGATCCCTTGGTCGAGTGGCCGGTGGTGCCGGCAAGGTCGGCATACAGGCGGTGGGCATAGAACGGTGCGAACGGAGCCATCAGGCGTGCGATGGTCTCAAGACATGTATACAGCGTCTGATAGGCCGCGAGCTTGTCGGTGTCCATGTTGCCTCCCCAGAAGCGTTTGCGGTTTAGTCGCACATACCAGTTGGACAGGTGCTCGTCAACGAATGCGGCTATGGCGCGGGCGGCGCGTGTGGGTTCATAGTCATCGAGTGCGCTGTCAACCTCGGCTGTCAGGGTGTTGAGCTGTGACAGGATCCAGCGGTCGATCTCGGGGCGCTCCGATACATGCACCTGTGGCTCTGAGCCGTCAAATCCGTCAACGTTGGCATATCCGGCAAAGAACGAGTAGGTGTTGAACAGCGTGGCGAAGAGTTTGCGTGATGTCTCCTTCACGCCGGCCTTGTCAAACTTGAGGTTGTCCCAGGGCTGGGAGTTGGAGATCATGTACCAGCGCACGGGGTCGGCGCCAAACTCGTCGATGGTCTCGAACGGATTGACTGCATTGCCCAGACGTTTCGACATTTTATTGCCATCCTTGTCAAGCACAAGACCGTTGGATATGACGGCACGGTAGGCTACCGAGTCAAACACCATTCCGGCAATGGCATGGAGTGTGAAGAACCATCCGCGGGTCTGGTCAACACCCTCGGCTATGAAGTCGGCCGGGAAGAGTTCGCCGCTCTCCACTCCCTCCTTGTTCTCAAACGGATAATGTTGCTGGGCGTAAGGCATTGAACCCGAGTCAAACCACACGTCGATGAGGTCGGCCTCACGGTGCATCGGGCGGCCGTCGGCGGCTGTCAGCACAATGTCATCAACATACGGACGGTGCAGGTCGATCTTCTCGTAGTTCTCTTTCGAGTAGTCTCCCGGCACAAATCCGCGGTCGCGATATGGGTTGGAGGCCATGTTGCCAGCCTTGACCGATCGATCGATCTCCTCAAACAGCTGTTCGACGCTCTCGATACATTTCTCTTCGGTGCCGTCATCGGTGCGCCATATCGGGAGCGGAGTGCCCCAGTATCGGCTACGTGACAGGTTCCAGTCCTGGAGGTTTTCAAGCCACTTGCCGAATCGGCCCGAACCCGTCGAGGCGGGTTTCCACTTGATCCCCTCGTTCAGTTCCATTAGGCGCTCTCTCACGGCCGTGGTCTTGATGAACCAGCTGTCGAGCGGATAGTAGAGCACAGGCTTGTCGGTGCGCCAGCAGTGGGGATAGTTGTGTACATGTTTCTCGATCCTGAATGCCTCGCCGGTCTGTTTCATCTCTATGCAAAGCGTGATGTTGAGATCTTCGGCTTTGGTTGCCGCCGCCTCGTCATATTTTCCTCCGGGATTGAACTGCGGGTCGTAGGCATTCTTTACGTAGTCACCGGCATGCCGCTCGTAGAGCTGAGTGTCAACACAGCGTGCGACAAACTCAGGGGCACACTCATCAGTCAGATAGTATTTGCCGGTAAGGTCAACCATCGGACGGGTCTCGCCGCGACGGTTGATCATGAACAGCGACGGTATGCCGGCGGCTTTGGCCACACGGGCGTCATCGGCGCCGAATGTAGGCGCGATATGCACTATTCCTGTACCATCCTCGGTGGTCACATAGTCGCCGGTTATGACGCGGAACGCAAGGTCTCCAAGCTCTACAAAGCTATCCTTGCCTACGTTGAATACATGGTCGGGATGGGCTGCCGCATAGTCGTTGACAAATCCGGGCGCTGTGTCGGCTATCTTCTCGCATGGTTTTACCCATGGCATGAGCTGGCTGTAACGCATTCCCTCAAGCTCTGATCCTTTGTAGCTGCCTGTGATGCGGTAGGGAACTATCTTGTCGCCGGCTGTGTATGTGTCTATGTCAGCCTCCGCGCCCTCGGCCTTGAAGTATGCGGCCACACGCTCGTGGGCCATCACCAGGGTGATTTTCTCTCCGTTGTAAGGATTGTAGGTGCGTATTACGTCATAATCGATCTTCGGGCCTACGCAGAGTGCCGTGTTGCTGGGCAGTGTCCATGGGGTGGTGGTCCAGGCTATGAAGCAGGGGGTGCCCCATCCCTCCATTTCGGGCTTGGTGTCAATGGCCTTGAATATGGCTGTGACGGTGGTGTCCTTGACATCACGGTAGCATCCGGGCTGGTTGAGCTCGTGTGTGCTCAGTCCGGTACCGGCGGCCGGAGAATAGGGCTGGATGGTGTAACCCTTGTACAGGTACCCCTTCTTGTAAATCTGGTTAAGCAGCCACCATATGCTCTCGATGTAGCGGTTGTCATAGGTGATATATGGATCCTGCATGTCTACCCAGTAGCCCATCTGGCGTGTCAGGGTCTCCCACTCGCGGGTGTATTTCATCACCTCGCGGCGGCATGCGGCATTGTAGTCATCGACCGAGATCTTGTGGCCGATATCCTCCTTGGTTATGCCCAGGCTTTTTTCCACGCCAAGTTCCACGGGTAGTCCGTGGGTGTCCCATCCGGCCTTGCGTTTAACATGGAAGCCTTCATCGTCTTGTAGGGCATACGATATCCTTGATCGTGCGGGCCATGACATGGTGGATGCCTGGCATGCCGTTGGCCGAGGGCGGGCCCTCGAAGAAAACGAATGACGGAGCACCCTCGCGCTCCTTTATGCTTTTCTCGAAGAGCGACTCTCGGGTCCACTCGTCGAGAATATCCTTGTTGACTGCCGACAGGTCAAGGCCCTGATGGCGTGGAAATTGCTTCTTCATATCTAAAGTCTTGTTTATAATCGTTTTCGACCGTATGGTTCCCGGTCGCCGGGCCCAGCCATACGGGGGCACAAATATAAGAATTTTTTTCGACACAATGAAATACAGTTTTTCTAACGACGTTAGGTCGGGGTCTTATTTTGCCAACTGACAGGAAAATGTTAACTTTGTAACCTGATTTTGAATTACCGATTATACCGATGTGTTGTACTGCCCATACGTTTACTGTCGGAGAGCCTTTCATGCTTGAGTGTGGCCAGGTTCTTCCCTCGGTCACCATTGCCTATCATACCTACGGGACATTGAACGCCTGCCGTTCAAATGCCATATGGGTGTGCCATGCCCTCACAGCCAACAGCGAGGTCGCCGACTGGTGGCCCCACACGGTCGAGCGCGGGCGTTTTCTTGATCCCGAGCGTTATTTTATAGTGTGCGCCAATATTCTGGGGTCACATTACGGCACTACCGGCCCTCTGTCGGTCAACCCGTCGACAGGCGAGCCTTACTACGACAGTTTCCCTCAGATGACAGTGCGTGATATGGTGCGTGTGCATATGCTCCTGGCACGTCACCTCGGTATCGATAGCGTCGAGATGCTTGTGGGCAGTTCGCTCGGTGGCTTCCAGTGTATGGAATGGGCTGTGATGCAACCCGGTTTTCCACGTCACCTTGTGCTTATCGCCACTACGCCGGTAACCCGTCCCTGGGCCGCGGCTTTCAACGAGTCGCAGCGCATGTGCCTGGAGGCCGATGCCACCTACGGCCAGCCGAGTCCCGATGCCGGAGCGGCCGGACTTGCCGCCGCCCGCAGCATAGCCCTGCTTAGTTACCGTGGTGCCCGGGCCTATGATCTTACCCAGGCCGATACCGATGCCGTGCGTCCCGATGGATATCCCGTGGCTCGGCGCGTGCACAGCTACCAGCGTCATCAGGGGGACAAGCTGTGCCGTCGCTTCAACGCCTACTCCTACCACCGGCTCACACGCGCAGTCGATGCCCACGACATAGGGTGGGGACGTGGTGGACTCCAGGCGGCCCTGTCATCAATCACTGCTCCCACGATGGTGATAGCCATCAAAGGTGATATCCTGTTCCCGCCGTCCGACCACCGCGAGCTGGTGGAGTATATACCGCGATGTGAGTATCACGAGATCGAGAGTGACTTCGGGCACGACGGTTTCCTGATAGAGTACGAGACCCTCGACCGGCTTATAACAGTTTTTTTGAAGTAGTCAATGATGTGAAGTTTGAATACTTCGCAAGGCATATGTTTTTTAATAGGTAAAACGGATTGCACGTCTTTGACCAGCGCAAACAGAAAGCCATCAACAAACTCGGCAAGGTGGCTTTCGATGTTGATTGAAGCTGATATCCACCCGTGACATTTCCGACACTTTGGCGCTTTGGCACTTTCGCTTGTTATATTGTTGTATAGGCGGTCAAAATGACTGCCTTTGCGATAAGATTCAACGTCAGAATTTCTCGTGCAAGTGAGCGCAAAGCGGAGCTTGCTCCAGCTATGCCGAACGCAGCCGAGAATGGGCAAAGCTAATTTTTTGTTTCATTTTTGACGTGGATTAGTGGTTGGACATCGTGAGGGAAGCCCGGTGTCCTTTTTCTCGCTGTTGCCCAATCCGATGAAAATGATTATCTTTGCGTTATATAAAAAAACTAAACCCGATAGCTTGACAAGTCAGGGGCTACCGGGAATCAACACTGCAAAAGTAGTGCTTTGAGTTGAAACTGACAAATATCGATACATCTTTATGGCAAAAATAACCGTTCTCAATACAGACATAACCATTGTTCAGTACAATGAAGAGGATTACATCAGTCTGACCGACATGGCTCGGAGTCAGATGCAGGAGCATATCATCTTTCGTTGGCTAAGCCTCAAAAGTACGTTAGAGTATCTTGGAGAATGGGAGATGCTGTATAATCCGGATTTTAATTGTACCGAATTCGGTACAATTAAAAATGCTGCCGGCAGCAACAATTTTGTCCTTTCAGTGAAAACTTGGATAGAAAGGACTAATGCCATTGGTATCCGCTCAAAAGCAGGACGATATGGTGGTACTTATGCACATCGTGATATTGCATACCATTTTGGTATGTGGATTGCACCTAAGTTCCAGTTGCTTCTCGTCAAGGAATACCAGCGGCTTAAATCAGAGGAGCAGAAACTAATCGGCTGGTCTGCGAAACGTGAGTTGTCCAAAATAAATTATCGAATCCACACCGATGCCATCAAGCAAAATCTCATACCTGCCGAGATTACAAAGGCTCAGGCAAGTATCATATATGCCAATGAAGCCGATGTGCTGAATGTAGCTATTGTCGGCATGACAGCGAAACGTGGCCGTGACGCCAATCCCGCACCTCAATGGCAAGGTATTCCGTATTAGCCCCAGTCTAAATCAATGAACTTATATGCCTCTCCAATATGGAGAATCTCAATGCGGTGTTTATTGAACAGGGGATGCCACAGCAGGAGCGTCTGATAAAACTCAATCAAATCGCCATCCATCAGATGAGCGTACTTGAAAGCGGCGACAACGATAGAAAAATGCTTAAATGAAAAGGATCTGTCTTATTCTTTTTATTACAATATTAGCGACAACTCTATTCGCCGCTGTACCTACTTGATATTATGTAAGGAAAAGTCGTGAAAAGTTTTCTAGAAAATCCCTATCTTTGCAAGTTGGAAAACTATTTCATGGATATGGAACAGAAACGTAAAGTGTGTATCGCTACAGGGACGCGGGCCGACTGGGGGCTTCTCAGCGGCATAGCTCGCGAGCTGTCTCTGCGTCCCGATGTGATACTGCAGATAGTAGCCACAAATATGCATCTTGATCCGCGTTACGGAATGACCGTCAATGAGATCGAGGCTGATGGGTTTAGTGTCGACGAGCGTGTTCCCTTGCCAAGTCTCGGCGACAGCGAGGCCGATCGAGCCAGGGCTATGGCCTATTGCGGGCTCGGCATGTCGGATGCCTTTGAACGGCTTTCACCTGACGTTCTGGTTGTATTGGGCGACCGCTACGAGATGCTCGCCGTAGCCGCGACCGCGACCGTGATGCGTATTCCCATTATTCATATAGCCGGCGGTGAGATAACTCGCGGAGCCATTGATGATGCCATACGTCACGCGATCACAAAGATGGCCTCGCTCCATCTTACCGCTACCGATGAGTATCGCCGGCGTGTCATCGCCATGGGTGAGGAGCCCTCGAGGGTGATAGCCACCGGTGCGATAGGCGTGTATAATGCTATGAACGAGCCGTTGATGTCGCTGCAAGATCTTGAGCAGTCGCTTGGCTTTGAGATAGGTGACAATACAATACTTGTCACCATGCATCCGGCCACGATGGACCCTACCGACACCGCTGTGCATGTCGGGCAGTTGTTGCTGGCTCTTGACACATTCAAGGAGAACCGTCTGCTGTTCACTTATCCCAACAATGATGCCCATGGCAGTATCATCATCGAGATGATCAACAGTTATGCTGCCGGGCATCCCGATCGTGTCAATGTGGTACCGTCTTTGGGCAAACGTCGCTATCTCTCGGCACTGCAGTTTGTAAAGGCTGTCGTGGGCAACTCGTCGAGCGGAATTGTCGAGGTGCCTTCCATGAAGATCCCTACGGTAGATATCGGTTCTCGTCAGGCCGGACGGCTGGCCGCCGACTCGGTGATTCACTGCGAGGCCGACAAGGCCGGGATAGTGCGAGCTGTATCTCTGGCTCTCAGCGAGCACTGGCAGGAAAGGTCACGGGCGGCCGTCAATCCATATTACCGTCATGACACGATGAGGCTCATAGTCGAGGCCATTGCCTCTACTCCGCTCGGGCCATTGCGTGACAAACAGTTTTACGACCAGCCATGAATCACACGCCTCTCTATATAATACCGGCCCGTGGCGGAAGCCGTGGCATACCCCACAAGAACATAAAGCCTCTTGCGGGAAAACCGCTTATCGCATACAGTATCGAGGCTGCGCGGATGGCTGGGGCTCCTGACAGCCATATACTGGTAACTACCGATGATCCCGCGATTGTCGGGGTCGTAGCCTCTGTGGCTGGTCTTGCGGTACCTTTCATGCGTCCAGCCTCGCTTGCCACGGATACCGCAGGGTCGCGCGAGGTGATACTGCATGCTATGGACGAGGCCGACCGTATGGGACTCACGTATGACGTTATTGTTCTTCTGCAACCCACCTCTCCGTTGCGAACCGCCGGCGATATTGTTGAAGCACTGTCGCTGTATCGTGATGGGGTGGATATGGTGGTAAGTGTCACCGAGGCCCCGTGCAACCCCTATTATGACTGCTTTGAGGCAGCGGCCGACGGCACACTTCATGTCTCCAAGGGGGACGGGCTGATAATAAGGCGTCAAGATGCCCCCCCGGCATGGGTGTACAACGGTGCGGTGTATGTGATCAACCCGCGGTCGATAAGACGTATGCCGCTGGGTGAGTTCCAGGTGCGTATCCCTTATGTCATGCCCCGCGAGCGTAGTGTCGATCTCGACACCCCCCTTGACTGGAAAATATGTGAATTGTTAATGACTGATAAAGAATAATACTCTCGAACACCTGCATGGATAACCAACATATAATATCGCAGAACGCCACCCTCGTCGATGCTCTCGGACGACTCAACATGCTGTCGGGAGGCATAATGACGCTGATGGCTGTCGATTCCCGAGGGGTAATGACCGGTACGCTCACCGATGGTGACGTGCGACGGGCGCTCCTTGCCGGTGCCGGTCTTGACAGCCTTGTCGGTGACGTGATGCACCGGGACTTCAAATCTATGACATCGGGGAATATCGATGTTGCCGCCATAAGGCGATTCAGGCAGGCAGGTATAAGACTGTTGCCGTTGCTTGATGACGACGGGAAGATAGTGCGTATGCTTGATCTGTCTCTCAACAACACTGTGTTGCCGGTGAGCGCGGTGCTCATGGCCGGAGGCCGTGGCGAGCGTCTGCGTCCCATGACCGACACTATCCCCAAGCCTTTGTTGCCGATCGACGGCAAGGCTATCATCGATTATAACATCGAGGCGCTGGCCTCGGCAGGTATAGATGACATTACGGTGGCCACACGTTATCTGGCCGAGAAGATTGAAGAACATTTTTCGGCACCGGTATCCGGGGTCAGTGTGAAGTGTGTCAGGGAAGAGAACCCTCTCGGCACCATTGGAGCCCTGTCGCTGATGTCCCGGCATGATCCCGATGGTATCACGCTGGTGATGAACAGTGATTTACTTACCACAATATCGTTTGAGGAAATGTATCTGACCCACATCGGGCGCCATGCCGATATTACCATAGCTGTTCTACCCTATGCGGTCTCGGTACCGTATGCCATATTATGCACCGATCCCGATACACACCGCGTCAGCGGTATAGAGGAAAAGCCAACATATTCATATTATGCCAATGCCGGTATATATATGATAGGCAACAGATTGCTTGACTGTCTCGAGCCTGGCGGGCATATTGATGCCACCGACTTTGTCGAGAATGCGATAAAGGAGGGCTATACTGTGACGTATTATCCAATCACGGGTACGTGGATCGATGTCGGCACCCCTACCGATTTCAAACAGGCCGAGGAGCTAATGCGTCACTTTCATAACTTTTCCCGCACCGGCAACGTTTAATAATGAATAGTGGATAAGTGATCTCTATCCATTATCCGCTCTCAACCTAACTATTGTATGGCAGATTCAAATTTTATAGATTATGTTAAGATCCTTTGTCGCTCGGGCAAGGGAGGCGCCGGCTCGCGCCACTTCTATCGGGCCAAGTATGTTCCCAAAGGTGGACCCGACGGTGGCGATGGCGGCCGTGGAGGCCATATCATTCTGCGGGGCGACCGCGACATGTGGACCCTGTTGCCGTTGAGATACCGCCGGCATCTCTTTGCCGGTAATGGTCAGAGCGGATCGGGGGGACGCAGTTTCGGTAAGGATGGTGACGATATCATCGTCGATGTCCCCTGTGGCACCGTGGTATTTGATGCCGAGACGGGAGAATACCTGTGTGAGGTCACCGATGACGGCCAGGAGGTCAAGCTCCTGCGCGGAGGCCGTGGCGGATTGGGCAACTGGCATTTCAAGTCGTCGACCAACCGTACACCGCGTTATGCCCAGCCCGGTGAGCCTGCTATTGAACGCAGTATCATTCTTGAACTCAAATTGCTTGCCGATGTAGGTCTTGTCGGTTTCCCGAATGCCGGCAAATCAACCTTGTTGTCATCGGTGTCGGCAGCCCGTCCCAAGATAGCCGATTACCCCTTTACCACTATGGAGCCTCAGCTGGGTATTGTCTCCTATCGTGACAACCGTTCGTTTGTGATGGCCGACATCCCCGGAATTATAGAGGGGGCAAGCGAGGGCAAGGGACTGGGACTGCGGTTCCTGCGGCATATCGAGCGTAATGCTGTGCTGTTGTTTATGGTACCGGCCGATGCCGACGATATCACGGCCGAGTACAAGGTGCTTCTGAATGAGCTCGAGCAGTTTAATCCACAGCTCATGGACAAGCCGCGTATACTGGCCGTCTCAAAGAGTGACATGCTTGACGACGAGCTGATGGAGGAGATTGCCCGCACTCTCCCTGATGATCTCCCTCATGTATTCATCTCGTCGGTTACCGGACAGGGTCTTGTTGAACTGAAGGATATGCTGTGGGAGGCTATTAATGACGAGAATAACCTTATTGGCGACGCTGTGTCCATTACCCATCGTCCGCTCGACGGCCATCATCGTGTACGTGAGGAGGATGAATTCATATTCGAGAATGTACCGGTTCAAGACAGTGGGGATGATGAAGATCCCGGTGAGGACTTCGGCGGCGAGATGCTTGACGAGGATTATGACTGGGACGAGGACATAGAGCCTATGGACGTCGACGATCTTCCGGGAGAAGACAGATGAAGACGCTTGTCTATGACATGGGATGCGGTATCACGGCTTTCTCTATCGGTCGTGATGCCGATACAGCCGTTTCGGGCTGTTACAATGGGTTCAATGCCTGCTATTATACCGGTGATGATCCGGTTCATGTCGACTCTTGCCGATGTGAGCTTATGCGGACGGTGGATGGTATTGAGAGCCTTGTGATCCCGCGGCAGACCCACTCGCTCAATGTTGCGGTTGTCGACCGTGAGCCGGCCGGACCTCTTGTTGATGTCGATGCCGTTGTCACTGCCTCGCATGGTGTCGCCATTGCTGTCAATACTGCCGACTGTGTGCCGGTGTTGCTCGCCGATCCCGATGCCGGTGTTGTGGCGGCCGTACACTCCGGCTGGCGTGGGACGGTAGGACATATCGTGCTCAATGCTCTTGATGTCATGGTGAAGCTTGGTGCTGTCCCGGGGCGTGTAAGGGCAGTTATGGGGCCGTCGATATGCACGGGATGCTTCGAGGTGGGCCACGAAGTCGCTGATGAGTTTGAGAAGGCTTTTCCAGGAGTCAACGGGGTAGTGGTATATGGTGCCGATGCGGCGACGCGTCCCCATGTTGGACTGCGCCAGGCAATACGTCATGATCTCGAACAGGCCGGATTGCATGCCGGTAATATTGACACCGTTTCATCTCCATGCTCCCGTTGTAATCCGGGCGAGTGGTGGTCGGCCCGCCATGTTGGCGTCAACTCGGGCCGTACACTGTCGTTCATTATGTTGAAATAATAATCTTAAGTAAGTGTCGCAAAGAGAACTTGAACTGCTTGCACCGGCCCGTAATGCCGATATTGCCATCGTGGCGATCGACCATGGTGCCGATGCCGTATATATAGGAGCCCCGCATCACGGGGCTCGTTGTGCTGCCGGGAATTCACTCGACGACATACGTCGTGTAGTCGACTATGCCCGCCGGTTCAATGTGCGTGTCTATGTAACTCTTAACACTCTCGTTTATGACGATGAACTGCAGGATGTCAGGAGGCTGGTGTATGAAATTTATGATGCCGGGGTAGATGCGATTATAGTCCAGGATATGGCGCTTCTCGGGATGGAGTTGCCTCCGATTGCTCTTCATGCCAGTACCCAGTGTGACATATCCGATCCTGGTCGTGCACGCTTTCTTGAACAAGCCGGATTTTCTCAGCTTGTGCTGGCCCGTGAGCTTACTCTTGATGAGATCAAGGCTGTAAGAAAGGCTACAACGGTGCCGCTCGAGGCGTTTGTGCATGGAGCCCTGTGTGTGAGCTACAGTGGCAACTGCCAGGCCAGCCAGGTCATAACGGGGCGTAGCGCCAATCGTGGCGAGTGTGCCCAGATATGCCGTCTCCCCTATGATCTCATAGACGGTGAGGGCAACCGTGTGCTGTCAGGCAAGCATCTGCTCTCTCTGCGCGACATGAACCGTCTTGAGTGGCTCGGAGAGATGGTTGATGCGGGTGTTGACTCGTTCAAGATCGAGGGGCGTCTTAAGGATGCCGATTATGTGAAGACTGTTGTGAGTGCCTATAGCCGTGAACTTGACCGCATAGTGTCGGAACGTCCCGGTCTGTGCCGTCGTTCACGTGGCCGTGTCACCCGCACGTTTGAGGCTGATCTTGACGGATCGTTCAATCGTGGATATACCGACTATTTTCTGCATCATAGACGACCGTCTGTGTCAATGGCGTCAATAGACACTCCTAAGGCCGTGGGCACACCGGTAGGGGTCGTGACCCATGTCGCCGGCCGGGAGATAACGGTCAGGAGTCATGTCGAGCTTGCCAACGGTGACGGCCTCACGTTCTTCAGTCACACCGGGCAGTTGCAAGGCTTCAGAGTGAACCGTGTAGAGGGATCGACACTGTATCTCCAGTCGAAGGTTGAAGGCCTGAGGCCGGGTATGCGGCTGTTCCGCAATCATGACGTACGCCGCGAGGCTATGCTGGCACGTACTACCGCCCGTCGTGTCATTGATGTGGATATGACACTGAGGCTTGCGTCGGGAGGCCAACTGCTGGCCCTTGATATGGCTATGGTCGGCAACCGGTCGTTTGAGGTGACCGCGACAGTGCCTGTCGACCGGCCTTTGTCGACAGCGAGGACTCCACAGCATAAGGCCCGTCAGGAAACGTTGTCAAAACTCGGCAATACGGTTTATGAGGCACAATCGGTCGAAGATCGTCTGGACGCCGGTCTGTTTGTGCCGCTGTCGGTTGTCACATCATTGCGCCGGGAGGCGGTATCACTATTTGACCGAGCACTGGTGATGGCCGGTCAGCCCGAGCGGCGTAGGCGTGTGGATACAAAGCCTCGGCTGGAAACGACTGTGCTCGCCTATAATGATAATGTGGCCAACCGTCTGTCCGAAAAATTCTATCGGGAGGCAGGGGCCGGGCATATAGAACCGGCCATAGAGCTGGGTCAGGCCAAGCCGGGGATGCGCGTGATGCTTACACGATATTGTCTGCGCCGTGAACTGGGCCGATGTCTGCTCACCCCCGACGGCAAGAAACTCCGTGGCCCCCTTAAGTTAAGAGGCAGTAACTTCGAGTTGGGTCTCAGCTTCGACTGCACACGTTGCGAGATGTCGGTCTGCCGATAGAACCTACACCACGGCAAAGCCGTGTCCCCCCCCACTCATACACCGATTTCCCGATTTCCCATTTCCCACCCCCCTCCCCCCGGGAAGTGGGAAATCGGGAAATGAGGGAAATCAAGAACCAAACACATATCGGCCTTGATACTTCTATTGTGCATGACATTCCAAGGGATTCAAAGACTGTCAGAGATTTATTATCACAACTCATGGATTTATCAAAAAGACACAAAAGACGGCTCAAGCCGAAAATCCGGTGCATGGAATTTCAGGAAAGTGTTAAATTTGTGTCATGAAAACTTCTGAAGCATTC